>NZ_JBGKAC010000001.1:0-747847 GCF_041361465.1 Halobaculum sp. MBLA0143 | reverse complement strand
TTACTGAGTAAGTAGTGAGTATACTCATAACTGACATCATGAACAGTGTCCAGAACTGGTCTCCCATACTGTACACACCAAGTAGATAGTCAACCGCACTGTTTTCTCCACTGATTGAATTGTATGCGCCAATAAAGACTATTAAGATTATAATAGCAGAGACAACAAAGCCTGGGACGGCCCGCCAGTCTGGTGTGTTCAAATTATCAGACATTATCCACTATACGGCTCACCCCCGAACCAGATACCTTGATCGTTGTACATATCGTTCGCTGACGAACCGGCCGCCCAACCGGTGTCAGACCGTCTTATCGTTGCAAGGTGGACTACGTACAGGTGATCTGTCGATGACGACTGCGGCTCTCTGTAGTACACTACACTCCCGGAGTCTTTGTCCTGTTGTGCTGTGGAGGATCGAACGACTCCCTCAATGAGTGGGAGGTCACTTAGGCAGTCGCGATTAGTGAGTTGAATTGCTTTGACTTGCCCTGACTGCGCACCACTAGTCCGGGCCCGTTTATGAACAGTTTCGCTGTCGTTACCGTTGAGGTACTTCAGTCCGCTCTCAGTCACCCGACCAACAACTTTGCCGGACTCGTTGACCATCTCGTTAGAGTAGCCTGTATCTTCGTTTCCGTCGTTCAGCCGGAGGAGGGCTGCGTCGTGTTTTCGGAAGTCCGCTGCGGCTGATCCGAGTGTCGTGCCATTGCGTTGCCAGGTTGAGACATCGATACTATCTTCACAGTAGCCATCTTTGTTTTTGTCAATAAAAGTATGTCTCGCAGATAGCATGTGGTACGCTCCATTGTACACCACTCGGCATCCGATTGTCCCCGCTTGATGTATCGTCGTCACACTCAGCCCACCATAGATACTCTCTGGGTTGATTCGACAGTAGTCGTCACTCGCACAGTCGTCGCCGGTCTGTTCTGACCGGCCGGCCATATTGGTAACGACAGGCACCCCGTCCACCGAACTCGGAATCGACTGCGCGTGAACCGGGTCTGTTACCTCCACACTCACAGCCTCCGCACGGAGATCACCGATGGTCCGGTCGGCCGACACGATCCCGATACTCCGGACACCATCGTTGTCCTCGTGGGCGTTCATCAGCTGTTCTTTCACCCGGGTCGCGCGCTTCGTCTGTTGGAGCCACCGCTTGCTCACCCGCTCGGTGCCGCGCGCTTCGTCCCGTTGTGCGAGGGTGGTGATCGTCGTCTCCCGTTCTCCTATCGCAGCGACGGCTGGGACGGTCCCGACGCCCGCGAGCGCGGTCGCTGCCGCGCCGGTCTGTTCGAGCACGTCGCGTCGACTGACACCGCTGTCGTTGGACTCCTGCATACCTGTCGGGGGTGCCGCACCCGTCTTATTATTTTCTAGCTCTAGCCGTATTACACAGCGGTATTGACTACTATGCTGTTGCACAGACGAGCAGAAGTAACTGTCGCAGGGCACTCGGCGAAACCCCCGAAACCCTCACGAACGTTCCTTGTGAAGCCATAGCAAGTCATTTCACCGGTCGGTGGCAAGTATCGCTGACGGCCTCACTGAGGCCAGGAACAACTATGACCGACGACGAACTCATCTGGCGAGTCGCTGGCGGCTCCGGCGACGGGATCGCCTCGACCAGCCAGAACTTCGCCAAGTCGCTGATGCGCGCGGGGCTGAACGTGTTCACGCACCGACACTATCCCTCGCGGATCCGCGGTGGCCACACGTACGTGGAGGTACGGGCGTCCGCAGACCCGGTGAAGTCCCGGGGAGACGGCTACAACTTCCTCCTCGCGCTGGGTGACTCCTTCGCACGGAACCCCCAGGAGGAGGCGTACTACGGCAACGAGGAGGTGAAACCGCTGTCGGAGAACCTCGACGATCTGCGCGAGGGTGGCGTGATCGTCTACGACTCCGGACTGGTCGACACCGACGAGGTGCCGGACTTCGAGCAACGGGTCGAGGAGAACGACTGGCACGTGTACGACGTGGACCTGCGGTCGATGGCCCGCGAACACGGACGGGAGGTCATGCGCAACACGGCCGGCGTCGGCGTGACGGCCGCCATCACCGGGATGGATCTCTCGTACATCGAGGCGCTCATGCGGGACGCGATGCCGGAGAAGATCCTGGAGCCGAACCTCGAACTGTTGGAGCTCGGCTACGAGCACGTCCAGGAGGAGTACGACGCCGACGCGCCCGACGTGTCCGCTCCGGAGGGAGAACACGAGGAAGAACAGGTGCTCATGTCCGGGTCGGACGCCATCGCCTACGGCGCTATCGACGAGGGCTGTCGGTTCATCGCCGGCTACCCGATGACGCCGTGGACGGAGGTGTTCACCATCATGAGTCAGAACCTGCCCCAGTTGGGCGGGATCTCCGAGCAGGTGGAAGACGAGATTGCGGCGGCCGCACTCGCCATCGGTGCGAGCCACGCCGGCGCGAAGGCGATGTCCGGCTCCTCGGGCGGTGGCTTCGCCCTGATGTCGGAGCCGCTCGGGCTCGCGGAGATGTCCGAGACACCGATCGTGCTCGTCGAGGCGATGCGCGCCGGCCCCTCCACCGGGATGCCGACGAAGCCGGAGCAGGGGGACCTGGAGCACGTCCTGTACACGAGCCAAGGCGACAGCCACCGAGTCGTGCTCGCGCCCGGCACCGTCCAAGAGTCGTACGACCACGCCCGTAGGGCGTTCAAGCTCGCCTACGAGTACCAGATCCCGACGATCCTGGTGTACGACCAGAAGCTGTCGGGCGAGTCGACGAACGTCCCGGCGAGCCACTTCGACCGCGAGCCCAACCCGTCGCTCGGGAAGACGCTCACGGAGGCGGAGCTGGAAGACGAGCCGCACACGCCGGACGGGAAGTTCCACCGCTTCCAACACGACGTCGACGACGGCGTGAGCCCGCGGTCGATCCCGGGGCAGAAGGGTGGTCGCTACCTCGTCACCGGTAACGAACACAACCCGTCCGGCCACATCAGCGAGGACCCGGACAACCGGGTCGCGCAGGTGGACCGGCGGTTGGAGAAGGAGACGGCGATCCGCGCCGATCTCGACGACGACTCGCTGTTGGCGCCGTACGGTCCGGAGGAGGCGGAGTACGGCATCCTCACGTTCGGGAGCCAGCAAGGGACCGTCGAGGAGGCGGTCGATCGGTTGAACGAGCAGGGCCACAGCGTCAAGGCGCTGGCGGTCAACGAGCTCGCTCCGTACCCGGTCGACCAGGTCAGCGAGTTCCTCGCGTCCGTCGAGGACGCGATGGTCGTCGAGATGAACGCCTCCGCACAGTTCCGGGGGCTCACCCAGAAGGAGCTGGGGCGGTTCGGAGAGAAGCTCCACTCGCTGTTGAAGTACAACGGCAACCCGTTCGAGCCGGCAGAGATCGTCGAAGGGTTCGAGACAAGCATCGTCGAGGACGGGGAGCTCCCCGGCCACGAGACGAAGTTCGTTCCCGCTGCAGGGGACTGATCTACAATGAGCGCGTTCAGTGCATTCGACGACGACCGCGAGATCGAGCAGGAAGAGTACACGCCAGGGGTCGAGCCTCAGCCGACGTGGTGTCCGGGCTGTGGTGACTTCGGCGTGCTGAAGGCCCTCAAGGGTGCGATGCCGGAGGTCGGCCGCACACCCGAGGAGGCACTCCTCGTGACCGGGATCGGGTGTTCCGGGAAGCTCAACAGCTACTTCGACAGCTACGGGTTCCACACCATCCACGGTCGGTCGCTGCCCGTCGCTCGGGCGGCGGCGGTGACGAACCCGGAGCTAGAGGTGGTGGCCGCCGGCGGTGACGGCGACGGCTACGGGATCGGTGGCAACCACTTCATGCACACCGCCCGGGAGAACCACGACATGACGTACATCGTGTTCAACAACGAGATCTTCGGGCTGACGAAGGGGCAGACCTCCCCGACGAGTCCGAAGGGTCACAAGTCCAAGACCCAGCCGTCCGGGTCCGCGAAGGACCCGATCCGGCCGTTGTCGCTGGCGCTCACCTCCGGCGCCTCCTTCGTCGCCCGGACGGCGGCGGTCAACCCCAACCAGGCGCGCGACATCCTGGTGGAGGCGATGGAACACGACGGGTTCGCCCACATCGACTTCCTCACCCAGTGTCCGACTTGGAACAAGGACGCCAAGCAGTACGTCCCGTACAAGGACGTGAACGAGGACGACGAGTTCGACTTCGACCCGACGGACCGGGCGGAGGCCCAGGAGATGATGCGCGAGACCGAGGAGAAGCTGTACGACGGGGAGGTGCTGACGGGCGTCTACTACCGCGACGACGACCGTCCCTCCTACCAGCAGGAGAAGCAGAACATCGGCGAACTCCCGGACGAGCCGTTGGCGGAACGCTACTTCGACGACGACTACGAGTGGGAGCGCTCGGCCGACCTGTTCCTCGACAAGCACAAGTGACGGGCGTCTGACCGAGAGGTCGGACGACACCTCGTCTTCTCCAAGCCGGGGTAGACAGTAGCAACTGGGGACAGAACAGTCTCGTGGCCGATCTGATCGGACGTTCGAAGTTCGTCGATGATTTCACTTCGCAACGATAACAAACTTCACACTCCACGAGAGCCGATAGCCTACTGTGACGATGGACACCGACCACTACGACTTCGACCTCGGCCCACGCTCCACCGAGCGGCAGCAGTCGTTCCTCGACACACTGCTGGCGGCGTGCGACGGCGAGGTGTCTGGGCGAACGAAGTTCATGAAGTTGGTGTTCGTGCTCGAACACTTCGATCCGGCGACGGGGAGCTTGGTCTCCGAGCCACGGTTCGGTGTGTTCGACGACTTCCACATCTACGATTACGGTCCGTTCAGCGGGGACGTGATGGACGCCTTCGACGAACTGAAATCAGACGGCGTCGTGTCGGAGTCTGACGAGTATATCAACGGTCGACGTGGCAAGGTGATCGAACAGAACGGCGACATGGACACTGGGTCACAGTTCGAGACGGACGACTTCGAGGAAGTCGTCGAACAGTTCGGAGACGAGACGGGATCGACACTCGCCGGCGAGTCGCTGGAGCTACTCGGGATCGACCCATCAGAGAGAGAGCGGTACCGCCACACCGACGTATCGGAGATCGTCCCGTGACCGGCGTCGGCGTCGAGCCGGCTCGCTTCCCGCGTTAACTCTGAGCTGTTTCTCTTCTCGTCGGTGTCGAACCAGTCCGACCGGAGTTCTGGCTTCCGGTGTCCCAGTTGCGTCTTCCGTGGCGATCTCGCCGACGGGGACCCCGGGCGAGTAGGATCGTCGGTGGTGTCAGACGTGGTAGTTGGATCCGTCAGGCGCGACGTTCGACGCGCGCGGTCTCGTCACTCGGGTCGCTCACACCGACCGTTCGACACTCCACAGCAGTGACGCGTCACCGTCCAACACGGTTCCCACCGCGCGACGTTCCAACACCGATTTACGGGGGCTACCGGTAGACACACCCATGACAGACAACGTCGTCGTCGTCGGCTCGGGGTACGCCGGTGCCGGTGCGGTGAAGGCGTTCGAAGAGGCAGTACAGCCGGGAGAAGCGGAGTTGACCTGGATCTCGGACACGGACTACCACCTCGTGCTCCACGAGGCACACCGGTGTGTCCGGGACCCGACGGTGGAGTCGAAGATCACGATCCCGGTCGAGGAGATCAAAGACTCCCGGACGGAGTTCCGGGAGGCGCGTGTCACCGGGCTGGACGCCGACGCTCGGGAGCTGGAGTTGGACGACGGCGAGACCGTGCCGTACGACTACTGCCTGCTCGCCGTCGGGACGCGAACGGCGTTCTACGGGATCGACGGGCTCCAGGAACACTCGCTCACGCTCAAGAGCCTCGAAGACGCCCGCGAGATCAACCGCACGGTGTCGGAGGCGGCCGACGCCGCGACGGCCGACGACGCCGCGGAGGTGGTCGTCGGTGGCGCCGGGCTGTCGGGGATCCAGACGGCCGGCGAGATCGCCGAGCTGCGGGACGAACGCGGGGCGAACCTGAACGTCACCTTGGTCGAGGGGTTAGACGAGATCTTCCCCGGCAACGACCCGGAGATCCAAGGGAAGCTCCGGAAGTACCTGGAGAACGCGGACGTCGAGATCGAGACCGGGGAGTTCATCTCCGAGGTGGACGCCGAGACGGTGTACGTCGGCGGTGGCGAGGACGAACCGCCCACGGAGATGGAGTACGACGTGTTGATCTGGACCGGCGGGATCACCGGTCGCGACGAGTTCGCCGGCGCGGACGTGGAGAAAGACGAGCGGTCGAACCGTGTCCACGCCGACGCCACCTTCCAGACGAGCGACGAGCGCGTGTTCGCTATCGGCGACACCGCGCTCGTGGAGCAGGGTGAGGACAATGTGGCGCCGCCGACGGCACAGGCCGCCTGGCAGGCCGCGGAGGTGGCCGGCGAGAACCTCGCGCGTCAGGTCCGGGGGGCGCCGCTGAAGTCCTGGACCCACGACGACAAGGGGACGCTGATCTCCGTCGGCGAGCGGGCGGTCGCACACGACGTCGTGGGGATGCCCATCTCCACGTTCGGCGGGCTGCCCGCAGTGTTCCTGAAGAAGTTCGTCGCCGTCCGTTGGATCGCACAGGTGTCGTCCGTCGGTCGGGCGGTCGGCGCCTGGACGGACATGTGAGTCGGGCGTGACCGAGTGGTCGCGGTCGGCGGCGGTCGCCCGCCTCCGGACGGTCGTCGCCGTCGCCCGCGAGCGCGAGTTGACCTTTCTCGCCGCCGCGCTGGCGTACTACGGGCTCGTCTCGCTCGTCCCGGCGCTCCTGTTGGTGTCCGTGGCCGCGGCGACGCTCGCCGGCGAGGCGGCCGCGGCACGGCTGACGACGGCGCTCGGCTCGTTCCTCTCGCCGGCCGGCCGGGACGTCGTCGCGGAGACGGTCGGCGACCCTGCGGGCCGCGGCGGCGCGGGTGTCGCCGGACTCGTGGCGCTGTTGTGGGGGACGCTGAAGCTGTTTCGAGGGCTCGACGCGGCGTTCTCGCGGCTGTACGGCACGGCCGGCTCGGAGTCGTTTGCAGCGTCGCTGCGGGACGCAACTGTCGTGTCGACCTCCACCGTCGTCGGCTTCTCGACGACGGTGGCCGTCGGCGCCGTGACGGCGGGGCTCGGCGGGCTCGCCGCACGACTCGTCGGTCCGCCGGCGTCGGTGGCGGCACTCACGCTCGTGTTCCTGCCGGCGTACGTCGTGTTCCCGGACGCGCAGGTGCGTCCTCGGGAGGCGCTACCGGGTGCCGTCGTCGTCGCCACGGGGTGGACGCTGCTCCAAGTGGGGTTCGCCGTCTACGCCAGGACTGTCGGCGGGAGCCTGGCGGGCGCACTCGGCGGCGTCGTCTTACTGGTGACGTGGTTCTACGCGGCCGCGGCGCTCGTGTTGCTCGGTGCCGTCGTGAACGCCGTGCTGGCCGACCGCGTGACGCCGTCGTGAGCGGTCGCCACGGCACGCCGTCGTGAGTATCCGACGACTGTCGGCCGACGCAACTGGAAGCGGCCGACGACTGTCGGCCGACGCAACCGGCGTCAGTTCCCGGTGTCGTACTTGTACGTCGCCTCGTCCGTGTCGATCCCGAACTCCTCGGCCATCTCCTCGGGGTCCGGGCCGCCGGGGTCCCCCTCGCGCGGCGTCGCGGCCTTGAACCGCTCGCGCAGTTCAGTCGGCATCTCGAAGCCGTCGACGGGGACGGCGACCGGCGTGATCGCCTCGGGGTCGTCGGTCGCCTCCCGGAGCGTCGTCAACCGGTCGGCCAACGGCGTCGGCAGGTCGTCGACGGCCGCGAAGCCGAACTGTCCGAGGTAGGCCGCCTCGTCGGTCAGGGCGTACACCCGGTCGAACGACTCGTCGCCGGCCTCGTCGACCAGCCGCTCGACGACGTGTGCGCCGACACCCTGGCGGCGCCAGGTCGGGAGCACGCCGATGCTCGTCAGTTCACACACGTCCGGGGCGTCCGCCCGCTTGTGGGCCCGCACCCGTCCGAACCCCGCCCGCTCGTTTGTCTCCTCGTCGACCGCGATAACGTAGTCCCGCGACCGGAAGGACGCCTCTTCCAGGCCGAGTTCCTCCATCCGGTCGAGCAACCACACCTCGTCTCGGTTGCGAGCGTCGCGGACGTACATACGCAGCGTACGTGGACGAGCGGAATAGCGTTTGGGGCGGTGTGGCGCTCGGGATGACGACTCGGCTCCGAGTGAATTTTCACGGACGACCGCAGGAGGGCGGGCGGATCCGGAAAGCTACTTGGAGCGGCGGCCGAAACGCTCGACAGAGATGGCATCGACAGACACCGACACGGACGAGGTGGTCCACGAGCCGGACGAGGCGTTCGCGGCGGCCACGAACGTCCGGGAGTTCAGGCGGACGTACGGAATCGAGAGCCACGAGGCGTTGATCGAACGGACGACCACGTCGATCGAGGGAGAGCCGGCGTCGGGCGTCGAGTGGTTCTGGGACGAGATCGTCGACTACCTCGACATCGAGTTCGACGAGCCGTACGACGAGGTGCGCGACGACACGGACGGCCCGCAGTTCTCCCGGTGGTACCCCGGCGGACGACTGAACGTCGCACACAACGTCGTGGAGCGACACGCCGAGGGGGCGACCGCCAACCAGGTTGCCTGTATCTGGGAGGGTGAGCCGGGCGACGAGCGGAAGGTGACGTTCCGAGAGTTGTCGAACCGCACTGCCCAGGTGGCGAACTATCTGGAGTCTGTCGGCGTCGACACCGGGGACACGGTGGCGCTGTACATGCCGATGGTGCCGGCGGTGCTGCCGATCCTGTACGGCTGTTTCGCCGTCGGAGCGATCGCCGTGCCGATCTTCTCCGGCTTCGGCCGAGAGGCGACGGCCGCGCGCATCGCCGACTCGGAGGCGTCCGTCCTGTTCACCGCGGACGGCTTCTACCGGCGCGGGAGCGAGGTGACGCTGAAGGGCACCGCAGACGAGGCGATCGAGGAGGCCGGTCACGTCGAGCACACGGTCGTGTACGACCGACTCGGCCGCGAGGCGACGACCGACGACCCGGACGACTCGGAGATTCCCTGGGTCGAGGACCGCGACGCCTGGTGGTCCGAGACGGTGGCGACGGCCGACGACGACTACGAGCCGAAGTCACTCCCCTCCGACCAGGAGTGTCTGTTGTTGTACTCCTCGGGGACGACCGGCGAGCCGAAGGGGATCGTCCACACCCACGCCGGCGTCCAAGTGCAGTGTGCGAAGGAGATTCACTTCGGGTTCGACCAGAAGCCGGGCGACCGTTTCTTCTGGGTGTCGGACATCGGCTGGATGATGGGGCCGTGGACGTTGATCGGCAACCACACCTTCGCCGGCACGGTGTTCATGTACGAGGGCGCACCCGACTACCCCGGTCCGGATCGCTTCTGGGAGATGATCGACCGCCACGACCTGACGCAGTTCGGTATCTCTCCGACCGCGATCCGGGCGCTGCGAGAACACGGGGACGACCAACTGGTGGGCCACGACCTCTCGTCGCTCCGGATCCTCGGCTCCACCGGAGAGCCGTGGGACCCGGAGTCCTGGCGGTGGTTCTACGACAACGTCGGCGGCGGCGAACTGCCGATCGTCAACATCTCCGGCGGGACGGAGATCTGCGGTTGTTTCCTCATGCCGATGCCGGACCAGCCGTTGAAGCCGTGTAGCCTCGGCACGCCCGGACTCGGGATGGACATCGACGTCGTCGACGCCGACGGGGAGTCGGTCGCCGACACGGGTGAACGGGGGTACCTCGTCGCCCGAGACTCCTGTCCGGCGACGACCAAGTCGCTGTGGGCCGGCGACGACCGGTATCTGGAGGAGTACTGGTCCACCTGGCCGGACCTGTGGGACCACGGGGACTGGGCCCAGAGAGACGACGACGGCTTCTGGTTCCTCCACGGTCGTGCCGACGACGCACTCAACGTCGCCGGTCGGAAGGTCGGTCCCGCCGAGATCGAGTCCGTCCTCATCGACCACCCAGACGTGAACCGCGCTGCGGCCGTCGGTGTCCCGGACGACACCACCGGCACCGCCGTCGTCGCCTACGTCGTCACGGAGCCGGGCGTGACGGGCGACGACGACCTGCGCGACGAGCTCGCGGCACTCGTCGGGGAGGAACACGGCAAGCCGTTCCGGCCCCGAGAGGTGTTGTTCGTCGACGCCTTCCCGAAGACGCAGTCCGGGAAGATCATCCGTCGGGCGATCGCGTCCGTCTACGCCGACGAGGACCCCGGCGACCTCTCGTCGATGGAGAACCCCGCCGCGCTGGAGGCTGTCCGCGACGCCTCCTGACCCGGACGCCACGACGACAGACGCGACGGGCGGGAGAGACCGCCAGTACCGAGAAACGGCGACGACAGGCCGCGAGCGCCGGGGAGACGGGGACGCGCCGAGAACCCGCGTACGAGAGCCTTTTTCCGGCCAGGCCACGTACGGTGTGTCGATGAGTGCCCACACGACGACACGGACCGGAGGCGACCGATGAGAGGTAACGACCAGCAGGCGTACGACCGTGGAACCTCGTTGTTCTCCCCGGACGGCCGGATCTACCAGGTCGAGTACGCCCGCGAGGCGGTGTCGCGTGGCGCGCCGTCCGTCGGCGTCCGGACCCAGGAGGGGATCGTGTTCGCCGCCGAGACCCAGTCGTCCTCGCCGCTGATGGTCGACGAGAGCATCGAGAAGCTCCACAAGCTGGACGACCACCTCGGCACGACCAACGCCGGCCACGTCGCCGACGCGCGACAGCTGATCGACTACGCTCGGCGGATGGCCCAGGGTGACCGGCTACGCTACGGCGAGCCGGTCGGCGTGGAGACGGTGGCGAAGTACGTCACCGACCACATTCAGGAGAACACCCAGCGAGGCGGGACGCGACCGTACGGTGCCGCGCTCCTGATCGGCGGCGTGGAGGACGGTGAACCGCGCCTGTTCGGTGCCGACCCCTCCGGCACCCCGCGAGAGTGGAAGGCGACCGCCATCGGCGGCTCCCGCGGTGACCTCCAGCAGTTCCTCGAAGACAACTGGACGGCCGACCTCGGGTTAGAGGACGGAGTCAGCGTCGCCTTGGAGGCGCTGGCAGAGGTCGGCGACGAGGTGGAGTCCGACGCGTTCACCGTCGCCACCATCTCCACCGAGGAGGGCTACCGGACGCTGACCGACGACGAGGTCGCAACCCGCGTCGACGGGCTCGCCCTCGACGAGGAGTAGCCGGCGCCACCCCTCGCAGAGAGCGGACCGCCGGACGGAGGAACTTTCTCACACCCCGTCTCCGGACGCGTCACCGTCAGACAGTGACATCGAACGGGGACGCCCGCGAGCGATCGAGAGAGCGTCGTCAGTGGTCGAGGAGGAGAGAGTGCGTGGGTAGCCGAGGGAGATACCGTGAGTAGTCGAGAGAGTGTCGTGAGTGACACAGAGAGAGCGTCGAGAACGACGCGGAGACGACGAGAGAACGGGACCGGCGGCTCAGTACGAACGGACCTTCGGCTCGTACGCCTTGTCCTCGCCTTCGAGGACGACCGGCCGGTACCACAGCTCCGGCTCGCCGTCGTTCCAGGACAACAACGTGTGCTTGAGCCACTCGTCGTCCTTCCGTTCCGTGTGTTCTGCGCGCCAGTGGGCGCCACGGAACTCGTCGCGGGCGAGCGCACCGAGCGTGATCGCCTCCGCGAGGTCGATCACGTTGCGAGTCTCGATGGTGTGGATCAGGTCGGTGTTGAACGTCCGCGAGGGGTCGGAGACGGCAACGTCCTGGTAGGCCTCGCGGGCCTCGCGGATCTCCGCGAGCGCCTGCTGGAGGCCATCCTCCTCCCGGAAGACGTTGACGTACTCCGTCATCGTCTCCTGGATCTCGTCGCGGACCGCAGAGTGACTGATCCCGTCTTCGCGGGTCATCAGTCGTTCGACACGGGCCTCCTGGCGCTCCACCTCGCGGGCGACGACGTCCGTCGGGCTCCCCGTGCCCGGTTCGGCCGCGACACCACCGTCGGCGACGGCGTCGCCGGCCGGGTGCACGGCGCCGACGTCGACGCCGGGGTCGACCTCGCCGAGTTCGTAGTCGCCGCGCTGGCCGGTGTCGATCTCTGCTTCACCCATGTCCTTGCCGGCGGCGTGGTAGCCCGCCATCTTACCGAACACGATCAGCTCCGGCAGGGCGTTGCCGCCGAGTCGGTTGGAGCCGTGGACGGACGCACACGCACACTCGCCGGCGGCGTACAGGCCGTCGACACACGTCTCCCCGTGTTCGTTCGTCTCGATGCCGCCCATCGCGTAGTGCTGGCCGGGCTTGACCGGCATCGGCTCGTCCAACGGGTCGACCCCCTCGAAGTCCTTCGAGAGGTGGACGATGTTCTCCAGCCGGTCGACGATCCGGTCTTCCCCGAGGTGTCGCATGTCGAGGTGGACGTACTCGTCCTCGATTCCGCGGCCCTCGTTGACCTCCGTCAGCTCCGCCCGGGAGACCACGTCGCGGGAGGCGAGCTCCCCGTCGTTGTTCGCGTAGCCGTGTTCGAACATGAACCGCTCCCCGTCGGCGTTGTAGAGGATACCACCCTCGCCACGGACCCCCTCCGTGATGAGCACACCCGTCGACGGGAGCGTCGTCGGGTGGAACTGGATGAACTCCATGTCCTCGATGGGGACGCCGGCGCGGTACGCCATCGCCACCCCGTCGCCGGTGTTGGCGACGGCGTTGGTGGTGTGGTCGTACACCTGGCCGAGCCCGCCGGTAGCGAGAATCACGCCGTCGCGCGCTCGGAACCCGGAGATCTCTCCGGTCTGGATGTCGTAGCCGACGACGCCGTGACACGAACGGTCCGCCGGCCGTTCCTCCTCCGTCACGGCCATGTCCATCACGTACCACTCGTCGTACACCTCGATCCCGCGCTTGACGAGCTGCTCGTACATCGTGTGGAGCAGCTGGTGACCGGTCTCGGCGCCGGCGTAGGTGGTCCGCGGGAACGACAGTCCGCCGAACGGACGCTGAGACACTCGGCCGTCGTCGTCCCGAGAGAAGGCCATTCCCCAGTGCTCCAACTGGATGACCTCCTCGGGACTCTCCTGGGTCAGGGTCTCGATGGCCGGGGCGTCACCGAGGTAGTCCGACCCCTTCATCGTGTCGTAGGCGTGGTCCTGCCAGGAGTCCGCGTCCCGGAGGGCCGCGTTGATACCCCCCTCTGCGGCGCCCGTGTGCGATCGAACCGGGTGGAGCTTCGAGACGATCGCCACGTCGGCGCCCTCCTCTTGGGCGGCGATTGCGGCACGCAGTCCCGCGCCGCCCGCACCGACAACGATCACGTCGTGTTCATACATGTGGTTGGCTCTGTCGGGGCTATGGACTGCTGGTACTTGAGGGTCACTCTCTTCGTGGGTTGTGGGAGTGGGTTGATTCCTGACGGTAGAGGCGACGCCACCGATCAGATTCGTTCCGTGTCGATTCTCAGACTTGGGACCTCCGCCTCGCCCCGTTCAATAGACACGGCCCGTCCAACCGCAGACTGCACTGTGTCGCCCAGTGAAACCACCCTAGACCGACACGCTGCGAATTGTTCGATAGAGAAACGCTGCTCGTACGGAAACAGCCTTTCAGTAATAACAATGTACCGTGTCTCTGTTAGGGATTGCCCGATGAAATCTACCGTCGTCTCCGACCCGGAGGACAATCGTGCGAGGCGGTAGTGGAAGTCCGACAGTTCCCGACGCTGGGCACGCTCGAACAGCTGTTCAACGGCCGCCATCTGTCTATTCGCGTCGGGCTCGTCTTCGAAGTCATTTTCAGAGTCCTCGATTAGCGCTTCGACGGCCGTATCGTTGAGTTCATCCGCGAGACTGGCACGGATGTCGTACTGATACGCGACCACGACAAACCGGAGTTCTGGGTGCCCAGCTATCAAGTAGATATGCTCCTCGGCAGTGCACCGATGGCCACGCATCATGTACTCCTCGCCGTGGTCATTGGTGAACCCCAGCAGTTCGTCAACGTTTGTCTCGGTTACGGCGTCACCGACATCGGTGACGTACGTAGCGATCCGGTCAAGAGCGTCGTCAAGTCTGTACTGCGGCATCTACTGAGTCCCCTCGGGGACGCTGTACCGACTACCCCCGGTGTTTATCTGGCTATTCTGCTGGATATCGGTCGATGCGGCCGACAGTCTCTTGTTGGCGCCGTCACTGCCGGTCGCCGGCTTCTCGTTCCCGTCGCGGACTCGCTGAACACTCACGTTCAATTCGTACAACTGATCGACGATCGAACTGTCTCCGTTCAGTGTGTACCGGACCTCGTCGTCGTGCTCAACCGGCTCGATTACCGACAGGTCGACCAACGAGTCGATCCTGTTACCCAGGCTCTTCGGTGTCGTCCCCGCCTGCTCCGCCAACTCTTCGAGCGTGAACTCCCTGACTACGGGCGCCTCCAGCAGCGCGTCGAGTGCGAGGACCAACGTCTCGTACCGCGCCAGCTCCATCCAGCCCGAGGGAAACTGTTTTCTAATCTCTTTCTTACTCATCTCCCGGATCTCCTCGGAAGTCGGGGTATCTGGCGCCATTCAGCGTAGAGTTCTGGCTGCCCCCGGAAAACAGTTTCTGAAGCTGCGAAACCGATTTCCGATCGGATTTTCACCAACCCAAATGCAGTTACCGTAAATTGACTCAGTGGGAGTCGTACTACGACGGCGCGCTCAAGAAGCTGATCTACAACCACGCCCACGAGGACGCGAAAGAACGGAAGGCGGCAGTCCAGAGGCTGCTGACGAACGGCCTCGACTTCGATCAGGCGGGCGAACTGCTCGAAGAGATGGACGACGAACTGACCTTCGTTCACACACGGGCGGATCACGTCTGGTACGACCAGACCGAACCGCTTCTCGTCTACATCACGGAGGAATCCGAGATCACTCTCGACAACGTCGGAGGGATGCTCCACCACCTGACCCCTCCGGAGCTGCGTAGCGAATACGACATCATCTCGACGGGGCGGTAACGAACGGTGTCTGAACCCAACTGATCCGTGCCAACACTCCACACGGATCTCGTAGCATTTATGATCGTGTAATCGAAGTGACGTACGTGCCGGACATAACCTGTACTGACTGTGGTCGTCAGATTGGAATGCACGAGCTCGAAGCGAAGACGACGGCACAGTCTGGCGGCTTCTCGACGCGGTACCGGTGTCCGTTCTGCGAGACGGACCTCGAAGACGTGACCGAAGACTGGGGTTAGTTCCCCGACCCCCCTTGTCACAGCGTCGTCCAGAGGTGAGGGATCACTCCGACACGTCCAGTCGGAACTGTTCGTTCTCGACGACCGTGTTCAACACGACGGAGGTGTTCGTCTCTCGTACCTCCTCGTCGGCCAGGAGGTCCTTGATCCGGTCGTTCATGCCGTCCGTGTCGCGGAACTTCCCGACCGCGATCACGTCGTAGTCACCGGTCACCTCGTAGACGGAGGTCATTCCGGTGACCTCGCGGAGTCGGTCGGTGATCTCCGGGAGCGCCTCCCCCTCGACCTTCAGCTGGACCACGGCCGTCACGTCGTAGCCGAGGCGGTCGTAGTTGACGCTGGGACTGTAGCCACGGATCACGCCGTCTTCTTCCAAGTCTTGGAGGTGGTTCGAGACGGTCGTGACGGAGACGTCCAGATCTTCCCCCAGACTCCGGAGGCTGGCGCGCCCGTCGCCCAGAAGGGCGTTTATCAACTTGGCGTCGAGGTTTTCGTACGTCATCGGTGTCCCCTACGTGTCTCGGACAGACAAACTTTACGAACGTCCAGTCTGCCGAGGTGTCGGGGGAGCTTACATCGACCGAAAGAGGTTTTTCCTCTGCCGTTGTCGAACCGAACGCCTACAGAAAATGACGAGCGAACACACGTCGCCCGACGGCGGGCTCGACGCAGCAGAGCAGGACGTGATCGACAAGATCGAGCAGGAGGGGGTCGACTTCCTCCGGCTCCAGTTCACGGACATTCTGGGGACGGTGAAGAACGTCTCCGTCCCGGCCTCACAGGCCGAGAAGGCGTTCACCGAGGGAATCTACTTCGACGGCTCCTCTATCGAAGGGTTCGTCCGGATCCAGGAGTCGGACATGCGGCTGGACCCGGATCCGGAGACGTTCGCAGTGTTACCGTGGCGTGCCGACAGCGACGGGAGCGCCGCGCGGCTCGTGTGTGACGTGATCGACACGTCCACCGGGGAGCCGTTCTCCGGCGACCCGCGGACCGTACTGAAAGACGCCATCGACCGCGCCTCCGAGCTGGGGTACGAGGTCAACGCCGGGCCGGAGCCGGAGTTCTTCGTGTTCGAGACGGATGCGGACGGCGCGCCCACGACGGACACTCACGACGCCGGCGGGTACTTCGACCTCGCGCCGAAGGACCTCGCCAGCGACCTCCGGCGGGAGATCATCTACAACCTGGAGTCGATGGGGTTCGAGGTGGAGGCGAGCCACCACGAGGTCGCGGAGGGGCAACACGAGATCGACTTCAAGTACGCCGACGCCCTCACCACGGCCGACAACATCGCCACCTTCCGGTCGGTCGTCCGCGCGACGACGGCTCAGTCGGACGCCCACGCGACGTTCATGCCGAAGCCGATCGCCGGCATCAACGGCTCCGGCATGCACACCCACCTCTCCCTGTTCGAGGACGGTGAGAACGCCTTCCACGACGGGGACGACGAGTTCAACCTCTCGGGGACGGCGAAGTCGTTCCTCGCCGGGATCCTGGAGCACGCGCCGGCGCTGACGGCCGTCTGCAACCCGACGGTGAACTCCTACAAGCGGCTCGTTCCGGGCTACGAGGCCCCGGTGTACGTCGCCTGGTCGGACGTGAACCGTTCGGCGCTGATCCGGAAGCCGGCCGCGCGCGTCCCCGCGGCCTCCCGGATCGAGCTCCGGTCGCCCGACCCGTCGTGTAACCCGTACCTGGCGCTGGCGGCGATGATCCACGCCGGGCTCGACGGCGTCGAGAACGACCTGGAGGCCCCCGACCCCGTTCGGGAGAACATCTACGAGTTCGACGAGGCCACCCGCGAGGAGTACGGCATCGACACGCTGCCGCCGAACCTCGGCGCCGCCGTCGAGGCGCTGGAAGACGACGAGGTCGTCACGGACGCGCTGGGCGACCACATCGCCGAGAAGTTCGTCGAGGCCAAGACCGCCGAGTACGACGAGTACCGCGCCAGCGTCTCCGAGTGGGAGATCGACCGTTACCTGGCGAAGTACTGAACTGAAGCGACGCCGTCGTCGCCTCCCGGCGACACCGCTTTTCGTTCCCGGCGCGACGTTCCGTCGTGACCGACGACGCGACCGACGACCCTACGACCGACGACGACGCGACCGACGACCCTACGACCGTCACCGTCCACCAGGACGGCGAGACGACGGAAGTGTCCGCCACGTCGGGCGAGCCGCTCCGAGACGCCCTCCTGCGCGCCGACCTGTCGCCGTACACCCGACTGACCGAGCGCGCCAACTGCGGCGGCCGCGGGCTGTGTGCCACCTGTGGCGTCCGTCTCCGCTCCGAGGAGTCGCCCGGCCACTGGCACGACCGGCTGGCCGACCGCTTCGGCTACCCCCGGCTCTCCTGTCAGATCCCCGTTGCCGACGGGCTGGAGGTGGTGCTCGTCGACGACAAGCGGGTGTGGGGTGGACGAGAGTGAGCCGTCGAGTCTGCCTGTCGAACTGCCCGGCGGCCTCTCGGTGGTGTCGTGGAGGACCGAGCAGAACACGTTCGCGTCGACGGCGAGTCTCACGCCTCCCGATTCCGGTCGAACTCGGCTCCGAGGCTGGGTCGACTCGGTCGGCGACGTCGGTGGTGTCCTCGGTCGTCGGCCCGCTGTCTACGGTCAGTTCGTCGAGCAGTTCCAACACACGGGAACCTACCTGTTCGAGTCGCTTGTGAGCTAGGTGGTGACGACGGTCACGACGACGACGACCGCAACGGCGGTCACGGCGACGCCGCACCCCCGAGGACTGAAGCCGTTCGCGCCCCCCACGCCGACCGTGACAGTCGCCGACGACACTCGCCGGGAGGTACGGGAGCTACACGAGTTCTTCGCGGCCTGGTTCCGGGGGGACCGCGAACAAGAGCGCTTCGACCGGGTCGCCGGGGCGCTGGCGCCGACTTTCCGACTCGTTCGCCCGGACGGGACGGAGACGGACCGCGAGGCGGTGTTGGAGGGCGTCCGGGCGGCCCGCGGGACGGAGGCGCCGTCGTTCCGGATCGACGTGCGTGACCTCCGGGTGCGCCGGCGACTCGACGATCACTGTCTCGTCACCTACGAGGAGTGGCAGCACCGCGACGGAGCGTGGGACGGCCGGCGGTCGACCGCGTTGTTGGCCCGCGAGTCGTCCGCGCCCACCGGTGTCGTCTGGCTCGACCTCCAAGAGACTCGGACAGACGGGGACGAGCCGCCGGACGACGACGGAGGAGTTTAGGCCGGGACGGCCTCAGACGGGGCGTGGACGCCGACCAGCGCGACTTCGAGAACCCGTACGGGATGGACACGGACTGTCGAAACTGCCCTGCGCTCGCAGACTGCCGGGAGCAGGTGGTCCACGGCTACGGCGACGTGGGTGGAGAGTTTCTCGTCCTCGGAGAGGCGCCGTCGGCGGGCGCAGAGGCGAACGGGGTGCCGTTCACCGGGGACGCGGCCGGCCGGCGGCTCCAGGGCCTCCTGGGTGATCTCGGGCTGTCGCGGTCGTCGCCGGACGCCGACCGGCCGGACCTCCAGAACGTCTTCTGCACGTACCTGACGCGGTGTCGGCACCCGGAGCGGTCGGCGACCGACGAGGAGGTCCGCAACTGTGAGCCGTTCCTCAACGCCGAGGTGCGGATGATCAACCCCGAGATCATCCTCCCGGTCGGCCAACGCGTGTTGGAGGCGCTGGCGGTGGAGTACACCACACGGTCGCCGGACAGCTTCGACGCCGCCGCCGAGCACGCGACGACCGTGCGGGGTCGTGGGTTCGAACTCGTGCCGGCGAAGCCGTTCGACGAACAGACGGACGCGGAGACGGACGCGCTGCGGGACCACCTCCTGGAGAACGTCATGGCGCGGGACTACCGCCAGACGAAGGGGCGGCGGGAACGGTAGCTACCAGTAGTTGCGCGCCGGGCTGTCCGTCCCCCGCCGGCCCCAGACGACGGCCGCGAGGACGGCGACGACGACCAAGCCGGCGACGGCGGCGACGCCCGCCACCGACGGGTCGTCCCCGGCGGCCGGCGTCGGCCAGCCGAGCAGTGCAGCGGTCACCGCGCCGACGGCGAGCACCACGACGCCGCCGACGGAGACGACGGCGAGTGTTCGGTCTGCGTCCACAGCCGCGAGTGAGGCTCGGCGGGCTTCAATCCACCGTCGGCGGTCGGTCGCCCCGAAGTAGAAGGTTCAAACCCACCGCGACCCCACGGCCCGACATGACAGTCGTCGTCGTCCTCGCCACGCCGCCGCGTTCCGGACTCGTCTGTCCGGAGCTGGAGTCGGAGTCGCCGCTGTCGGCGGCCGAGGCGGCCGATCTGTACGCCGCCGCACTGGCCGACACGCTCGTGACCGCAGAGCAGGCCGGCGGTGACCTGCTCGTCAACTACCGCGGCCCGGAGACGATTCCGGAGGCGTTCCACACGGAGACGGAGCCGGCCGCCGAGGTGCGGGCGTTGGCCAGCGAGGCGTTGTCGGACGTGACCGCCGCCCGGTTCGAGCCGCAGGTGGGGTCGTCCCCGTCCGCGCGCGTCGGCAACACCGTCACCCACCTCCTGCGCGAGGAGGAGGCCGACTCCGTGTCCGTCCTCTGGCCGACCGCACCGTTGGTCCGACGGTCGAACGTCGACAGCGCCGCGATGAAGCTCCGATCCAGCGCGACCGTCCTCGGGCCGGCGACGGGCGGCGGCGTCTGGTACGCCGGCTTCACCGACCCGCCTGCGTTCGACGAGGCGTTGTCGTCGCCGGCCGTCGAGACGCTGACCGACCGCGCCCGCGACGCCGACCACGACGTCGACTTCCTCCCCTCCCAGCCGGCCGTCGACAGTGCCGCCGGCCTCAGGTCGGTGGTTCCGTTGGTCCGGTCACAGGTGCGGGCCGAACGGGCCGTCCCCGTCGAGACGGCGACGTTCGTCCACGAACACGGGCTCCGCGTCCGCGACGGGACGCTCGTCCGCGACGAGACGGACGGCGACAGGGTGGCCATCGACGGAGACGGTGACGCGACGGAGTGAGACGGCGGCCGAGTCGTCGCTACGGCGACAGTTCCGACGGAGACAGCGTCGCGTCTGCGCCGCCGTCTCCACCGACGGTCACGACCCGTTCGACGCCGTCCAGTTCGCGAGCGGCGGCGACGGCCTCCCCGACCGCAGTCTCGTCTGCCGTCGGACGGTTGTCGGGTGCCGCGGGCGCGTCCGACGCCGACGGCGTCGGGCCGTCCACCGACACTGTGGTCCCGGCGGCCGCGAGCGGCGCGAGGAGCCCGGTGGCGATCGCCCGCGGGCTCGCGGGGTCGCCGGCGGCGACGACCGCCGTCCGGGCGTCGATCTCGGCGGCGTCGACGGCCGCGCCGGCGAGACCGAGCAGTCGGTCGTGTGAGACGGGGGTCGCGTCCGGGGTGTCGGCCGCGTCGACGAGACTGACGGCCGTGTCGTCGGCCGTCGTCGGCGCCGGCGGGGCGGCGGGGTTCTCGCTCCACACCTCCGCCTCCCAGTGGGTGGCGCCGTCCGTCGTCGGTGCGTCGCCGAACACGACCAGACTCGTCCCCGGCGGGGCGGTCACGGCCGACTCCGCCGCGGCGGCGACGACGAGCGCGCGGGCGTCGCCGGCCTCGCCCGGGGCGACGGTCGGCGCGACGGTCGCGCCGATCAGCCACGCTCCGAGCGCGGTGAAAGCGACCTCCGGCGCGCGTCGGGGCTCGACCGCGACCGTGTCGCCCGGCCGGACGCCGACGTGTCTGAGGACGTTGCCGGCCTTCGCGGCCGTGTTACACAGGTCGAAGTAGCTGTACGTGCGGTCCCTGGCGGCGGCGTGGACTGCCGGTGCCGGGCTGCGTCGTCCTCGCCCCACGAGGTCGCCGACGACGGTGGCGTTCGGACACGGCTCCGTGTCGCCGTCGCGGCGTCTGCTGTCGGTCACACCCTCACTCTGCCGCCCGCGGGCAAGAGTCGTTCGGGGTCTCCTCTCGTGGGACACCGCCGGGCGATTTACCTGGATCGACGACTGACCGCTCGAACATGTCGAACGCACGACGACTGTTCGAGGTGACAGTCGGGGGCTACCTGGCCGCGTTCCTGGTGTCGGCCGCGGCGCTCGTGGCCGGCACGGTCCCGTTCGTCGGGACGATCGCGGTCGCGACGGTCGTCGTCGGCGCCGTCGGCGCCGGGCTCGCGCGCCAGTCGTCGCTCGTCCGGCTGCTGGCGTCGCCGGGGGTCGCCGCCGCCGCGACGCTGGCGCCGTTGTCGCTCGTGTGGTTCCCGCTCACACAGTCTCTCTCGGACGGCCTGCTCGCCGCGTCGGCGGTCGGGGTCGGCGCGAGCGGACTCGGACTGTTTGCGGCCGCGACTGCGACGTACTGTCGGAACCGCGACCGGATCGCGGCCGCGACGGAGTACGCCGCCGCCGAGGCGGACGACACGAGCGACGGTCCGTTCTCGGGCGTCGGCCAGGGCGTCGCCGCCGCCAGCCTCGCCGCCGCCGGGATCGCGATCGTCGTCGCGTTGCTCACCTTCGTCGGCGGCGACAGCTCCTTCGGCGTGGTGACGGCGCTCGGCAGCCTGTCGACGCTCCTCACGGCCTTCGACGGCGATCCCGACCGAGTGGCGGTGACGGACGCCGGCGTCGTTGCCGACGGGAGTCTGTACGCGCCGGAGACGATCACGGACGTCGAGACCACGGACGACGAGCTCGTCGTCTCCCGGACACGGTTCCGGCCGGACCTGACGATCGAGCGCGACCAGTTCGACGACGACGCGGTCGACAGACTCCTGGCAGCGGTCGAACGAATCGCCGACACGGGCGACGGGGTCGCCGACACGGACGACGGGGCCGACGAACGGCGAGAACGGGAGCGAGCGCGGGGCTGAGGCCCTCAGTCCGCAGAGAGACCGGCTCCGTGGAGTGGTTCGGCGGCGATGGCCTCCCGGAGCGCCGGGAGCGAGTCGCGGTCGCGCTCGCTGGCGGCGGCGACGACGGCGAACACCTCCTCGCGGCTCACCTTCACGCCACGGCCGTCGACGGCTCGCTCCGGCGTCGTGGACAGCTCGCGGAGGGTGCCGACGGCGAGCAGAAACGGGACGGCCCACGCCTCCAGCGTGTTGCCGTCCACGATCGGGACGTGTTCCAGGTACGTCTGGGCGTCGTCCAGGAACGTCTGGGCGTACGACGCCGTCCGGTCGACGACCCGGCCGACGGCGGTGCGATTCTGTGAGGCGATCACCTCGTCCTGTGGGACCCCCTCGTCGGCCAGCCAGGTGGCCGGGAGGTAGACGTTGTTCTCCTCGGTGAAGTCGTCGTGGACGTCCTTGGCGACGTTGACGAGCTGGAGCAGGAGGCCGAACTCCTCTGCGGTGTCGTACAGCGTCTCGACGCGCTCCTCCGAGAGGTTCCCGCGGGTGAGGAGGTTCGTGACGAGGTTGCCGACCGTGCCGGCGGCGTAGTAGCAGTACTCGTCCAGCTCCGCCCGGTCGTCGATCCGGAGCCCGCCCTCGTCGGCGTACCGGCGGACGAACTCCGCCATCCCGGAGACGAGCTCCCGGGCCGGCGGGACGACGGCGGCGCGCACGTCCGCCGGCAGCGCGTCGAAGGTGGCGACGACACGCTCCGTCTGGGCCACCACCGCCCAGTCGTCCGACCGCTCGGACTCCGGCGGGAGCCACTCGTCGACGGTCCGCCGGAACTCCGCGGCGGTCGTCGGGTCCTCCGGGTCCAACACGGCGTCGTACGTCTCCAGCAACGCCGCCTGCTCCGCCGGCGGGACGTGTTCCGCGTCCTCGACGGTGTCTGCGACTCGACAGACTAGGTAGCCGAGACAGACGTACGACGACATCGGTTCATCTAGTACGTCCACAGTCAGGGCGAACGTCCGCGAGACACCCCTGACGGCGTCGTGACACCAGTCGAGATCGGCGGCGTCGTCGTCGACGACGGGGCGGGCAGCGTCCTCAGACATCTCCTGTCGAACGCTACGATAGGGTGGTTCAAAAGTCGTGCGGGGTCGGTCGGCCCTCGTCCCCGCTTCGGGCCTGCAACTCGGCGCAAACGGGCACGAACGGACGCGAGCGAGCGGGAGCGTCGACCGGGTTTAGGTCCGTGGGGGTGTTCGTCCGGAGTGTGAGCCGGGATCGAACGGTCGTGACACTGGTCGTCCTGCTCGTGACGGCGGCAGCTGGGGGCGGTGTCGTCGCCGCGCGGCCCGGCACGACCGACGGGGGCGTCGGTCTCGACAGCGTCGTCGTCGCGTCGGTGGACGCCACCGACGCCCCGACGAACGGGACCGCGAACGAGACGACAGACGACACGACCACGACGGACGGCGGAGGCAACGAGACGGCTGGAAGTGAGACGAACGAGACGAACCGGGAGAACGTTACCGCCGGCGTCGGGCGACAGTTGGCGACGACGCTGACGGCGGCCGGCGAGTCCGTCCGCGGAAACGTCTCACGGGCGACGTTCCGCGAACGGTTCCGCCGGGCCAACGAGACGGTACGAGCGGGGCTGCTGGCCGACCGGGCGGCGGTGTTGACGGCGCGTGTAGCGGCCGTCGACGCGGACGCAGCGAATCTGACGGCCGCCTACCGCGCCGGGAACCTCTCGGCGACGGAGTTCGCCTTCCAGACCGCGCTCGTGACCGTCCGAGCGGAGTCGGTCGCGGCGGAGCTCCGGCGGCTCCGGAGCCTGGCCACGAACGTCTCCGGGCTGGAGTTGGCCGCTGCCGGCTACGACGGTGACCGTGTGCGGGCGGCACTGGCGACTGCCGAGTCCGCGAGCGGGCCGGCGGCGACGGCGCTGCGCCGGCAGTTCACCCGCGGCGGCGACTCCCGCGTCGCCGTCGCCGGCGCCGGGCGAGGGCTGTCCGTCGCCGGCGACGGCGGTGCGAGCCGGGAGTTCGAGCGCCCGCCGGACGGCAACAGTTCGCTGACCGTCGACGGCGCGACCGCGCTGGCGACCGCCCGTGGGGCGCTGTCGACGGCCGGCAGCTGGACGCTCCGCGAGACCGCCGTCGACGCCGCCGACGGCACCTACGAGTTCGAGTTCCGACTCGCCGCAGACGACGAGACCGGAGAGGCGTCCGTGACCGTGGACGGTTCGACGGGGGCAGTCGTCGCGTTGGAAGAGGAGATCGAGACCGAGCGTGGCCCCCCCGACGACGTTCCGGGCCGCGGCGACGGCGGTGACGACGAAGACGGTGACGAGGGTGACACCGGCGAAGACGAAGGTGACGAGAACAGTGACGAGGAGGACGAGGGTGACCAGGGTGGCAGCGACGAAGGGGACGACGAGGACACAGACGACACAGACGACGACCGCAGCGAGGCCGGCGCCGCGGCCGGGCTCGCGGTAGTGCTCGCCGGACAGCCCACGGCCGGCGAGACGGTCCGCGTGACGGTGTTGGACCGTGGTCCAGTGGCGAACGCGACCGTCAGCGTCGACGGCGCGGCGGTTGCGACGACGGACGCGACCGGGACCGCGACGGTGCCGCTCCCCGCCGCCGGGGAGACGACGATCCGGGCCGAGGCGAACGGCAGCGCCGGGAGTCTGACCGTCTCGCTGGGTGAGCGCGGCCGGGTCGCGGACGGGATCGACGCGACCGGGCGCGTCGACGACGGCACCGTCACCGTTCGAGTGACCTACGAGGGGTCGCCGACGGCCGGGGTGCGGGCCAGCGTCGGCGGCGACCGCGTCGGCGTCACCGGCCCCGCCGGCGAGGTGTCGTTCGACGCCGACCCCGGATCCGTGACCGTCCGGCTGGAGAAGGGGCGGTTCCGCGCGACGCTGTCGCTGGCCGTCGGGAACGACTCTGTCGACGTCGATGGGGTGGCCGTCGACGACGAGGAAGACGAGCGTGGCGAAGACAACGACGGTGAGGGCGACGACGAGGAAGACGAGCGTGACGACGGTGAGGAAGACGACGACGGAGACGACCGCGGCGAAGGCGACGGTGCCCGGGACGACGACAGAGACGAGAACGACCGTGGTGAGGGCAGCGACGGCGCGAACGACGACAACGGGAACGACGACGGAGACGACCGCGGCGAGGGGAACGACCGTGGCGAAGGAGGTGACAGAGGAGACAACGGCGACGACGGGGAGCGTGGTGAGGACGGGAACGGAGACGGATCGGAGAGAGAGAACGGGAACGGAGACGGATCGGAGAGAGAGAACGGGAACGGAGACGGATCGGAGAACGGCGACGGCCGCGGGGGCTGACTCCGGTCAGACGAGTCGGTCGACGAGTTCACTCCCCTCGACGTACGGGAAGCCGTGGCGGTCGGCGTACGCCCGGCCGGCCTCGGGCGAGAGCGCGTGACCGGTCTCGTCGTCCAGCATCTCACAGACGACGACGGCCGGCGAGACGCCGGCGGCATCAGCAAGCGCGAGCCCCAGTTCCGTGTGGCCAGTTCGGTCGGCGAGTCCGTCCGGTGCGCCACGCAGGACGTGGACGTGACCCGGCGCGCGGAACGACTCGGCGAACGTCTCGGGGTCGTACGCTCGGTCGCTGCGAGCGATGTCGGTCGCCGCCGCCAGTTCGGCGATCGTCAGCGCGCGGTCCTCGTCCGTGATCCCGGTGAACGTCTCGCGGTGGTTCACCGGCAGCGAGAACGACGACCGGTCGTCGTACGAGAGGTCGTGATCGGCCGCTGCGGGGTGGTCGAGCTGGTCGGCCAGGAACGGGAGCCCGAACGCCGTCGCGGCGTCGTCCGGCACCGCGACACAGATCAGGCCGCCGGCGTCGTTGCGGAGCCGCGTCACGTCCGCCGCCGTCACCGCGCCGGCGGGGTAGACGAGGTCGGTCTCCCCCTCTCGGTCGTCGAAGTCGTGGATCAGGACGGGCTCGCCGGCGCGGAACGCCCCGACGGCCGCGTCCAGCCCGGCACGCTGGTGGCTCACGCCGACGCACCTCTGTCGTCGTCCGGTTCGTCACTCCCGCCGCCCGCTTCGACGATCCGAACCGTGACGTGGTCGTCGTCCGCGAGGTCCAACTCCGTGCGGAGCTTCACGGGCGCGATCACCTCCAACTGTTGTTCGTCGTGGTGGGTGCGCTCGGGAACGATCACGTGACACGGGTCGAAGCTGTCGCCGTCGGCCGTCTCGACGCTCGCCCGGTAACACGTCGCCGGGCCGTACGTCCGTTCGTCACCCTCCCAGCCGTCGATCCAGACCCCCCCGACGGAGTCGAGACCGGCGCGGGCCCGCACGCTCTCTTCGGTGAGGTCGACGTTGAGCGTCCCGTGGAACGGCTCGTAGTTCAGCCGTTCGCGGAACTGTTCCATGTACCCCGGGAGCGCGATGTAGTGGCGCCCCTCGCCCATGCCGCTGGTGACGGTCCCCTCCAAGGCGACACCGGCTCCGCCCTCGAAGATCCGGCGGTAGTCCGCGTACTCCCCGCGGAGCCGTCGTTCGCCGTCCGTCGTGATCGACACCCACTGCCCGTCGCTCACTACCTCTCGGTCGACGAGCCCCGCGGACTCCAGCCGTTGGAGCCGTCGCGAGGCCGTCTGACTCGACGCCTCCAGGCGCTCGCCCAGCGCGGAACAGGAGATCTTCACCGGCTCGGCGAATCCGCCCTTCAGCGCGACCGTCTTCAACGCGGCGACCTCCGCGTGGCCGACGGTCGATGCGCTCGTTGCCATCGCCCGAACGTTCGTCCGCGCCGGACTAAAGCGTACCGTTCCCGTTACGCGTCCCAGAATCGTTACGGATCTTCGCCGGCCGTGTCCGTACCGTACTCAAGCGGGGACACGGTGAAAAGCCACCGCTTCGGGCAGACGAGGGACGGCGATCCGACGGATTGAGTAGTCGCCCGGCGTTGGACGGCGCTATGGACACACTCGGAGTCGTCGGCGGTCGCGTGCTGAACCCGGACGGAGCGGTGCGGCGGGCGGACGTGCTCGTGGACCGCGAGGCCGGCGAGATTCTGACGGTCGAGGGTGAGGCCGCGGCGGACGCGGACGAACGGCTGGACGCCGACGGGGGGCTCGTGATCCCGGGGCTCGTCAACGCACACTGTCACATGGCGATGAGTCTGCTGCGGGGGTACGCCGCCGAGAAGCCGCTCCAGGCGTGGCTCACCGAGGAGGTCGGGCCGGTCGAGGCGGTGTTCGACGCCGAGGACGTGCGCGCCGGGACGGAGTTGGCGCTCGTAGAGCTGATCCGGTCGGGCGTCACCGCCGTCGGGGACATGTACTTCGAGACGGGGGCGGTCGCGGACGCGGTCGCACAGGCTGGGCTCCGCGCGAGACTCGGGTTCGGGGTCGTCACAGTCACCAAAGACGAGTCGGGCGCACAGGCGGACGTCGAGGAGTCGCTGCGGGTCGCCCGCGAGTTCGACGGCGCCGCGGACGGCCGGATCCGGACGGCCGTGATGCCACACTCGCTCACCTCCGTCGGAGCGTCGTACCTCGAAGACGCCGCCGAGCGTGCCCGCGAGGCGGGCCACTCGCTCCACTTCCACGCCAACGAGACCGCCGGCGAGGTGGAGCCGGTGGTCGAGGAACACGGACGACGACCCCTGGCGTACGCCGACGACCTGGGGCTCCTGCGGGACAGCTACGTCGCGCACGCCGTCCACGTCGACGAGACGGAGATCGAACTGTTGGCCGACCGCGAGGTCGGGGTCGCTCACTGTCCGGCCGCGAACGCGAAGCTGGCGTCCGGGATCGCCCCCGTCCAACGGCTGCTCGACGCCGGCGTGACGGTCGGACTCGGCACCGACGGCCCGGCCTCGAACGACGACCTAGACCTGTTCGACGAGATGCGCGACGCCGCGATGGTGGGGAAGCTCGCCGACGGCGACGCGACGGCCGTGTCCGCCGAGTCCGTGATCGAGATGGCGACGGCCGGCGGCGCGCGGCTCCTGGGGTTCGACGACTCCGGACGGATCGAGCCGGGGGCGAACGCGGACTTAGCGGTCGTCGACACGGACGCGCCACATCTCACGCCGGAACACGACCCAGTCTCGTTGCTGGTGTACGCCGCCCGCGGCAGCGACGTGATCCACACGATCGCTGACGGCGAGGTGTTGATGCGCGACCGGGAGGTGCTCCCGTTCGACACGGCGGCCGTCGAGGAACGAGCCGCCGAACGCGCCGCCGCGGCCGTGGAGCGTGCCGAGGACTGAGCGCCCCGTGGAGTGAGCGTGCCGTGGCGGCTCAGAACAGTCCGGTGGCGGAGCCGTCGTGGTCGAGGTACGACCCGTTGTTCAGGTCGTAGTAGTCGTCCCAGCCGTACCAGCCGGAGGCGTCGTCGAACACGCCCTCGATGTGTTGTTCCGCCTCCTCGTGGGAGATTGCCTCGTGCGGGACGGAGCTGTCCGTGTGGGCAGAACAGGAGGTGTAGCCGCCGAACTCCCAGAACTTGGCGTGCTGGCGGCCGAGGAACCCGAACGTGCCGGTCGCGGCCGAGTCGTGCTGGGTCTCGAACTGCCAGGTGTCCGTGTTGAACCCGTGGCGGTCGTACTGGACGACGATGTTCGTGTAACCGTTGGACGTGAGCGTGGAGACGACACCGGACATCGACTCCGGCGAGACGACGTTCATCGGCGCCGTCTTCTCGTACAGCCCGTCCGTCTCCTCGTACTCGAACACGCCGTGGGCGTAGTCACTCTCGCGGTAGGAGGCGCCGGTGGAGTAGGCGGTCGCTTCCGTCGCCGCGCCGGCACCGCCGGAGAAGGCCGCCTTCCACTCGTCTGCGGTGGCGATCTCCGTGTCCCACTTCCGGCCGATCGTGCGCGTGTCGCGCTGCGGGAGGTCGTCCGTCTGGGGCTTCGGCCGCTCGTACGTCTCCGTCTTCGAGACTGTCCCCTTCTCGTAGCCGTAGCGCTCCTTCAGCGCCGGGCTGGTCTTGCGCGTCCGGACCGTCACCGCGTCCGGTCGGATCTTCACCTGCTTCCTCTCTCGTCCCTGGACCCGGAAGCCCGGGCCGACACCGCCGCCCGGCGAGGCGCCGACGACACCGGAGAGTGCCGTCGTCGCCGCCGCTGCCCCCGTCAGTCGCAACAGTCCGCGTCGCGTCGTGTGTGTCTCTTCTGTCATGGGAGACGAGAGCTAGTTGAGAACAGTAGCAAATAAAACCTATTGTGAACTGTCTGAATCCTCTCGTCACGGGGGTTCTCCCCGGTGGGTGACGGCCCCGTGGGCAACCGTTTTTGACGTCCGGCGCGGTACGCCGGGTATGGCTCGGTCGACACTACGTGACGTGGTCGAGCGGCAACGGGTCAACGCCGGGCTGGCGTGGGGTGTCGTCGGCTTCCTCGTTGCCGCGGCCGTCGGGACGGCGCTGTCCGGCGACCCGGTGTGGGGAGTGTTCGTGTTGCTCGTCGCCGCCGTAGCGTGCGTGCCGCCGGCGGTGACCCGACGGGCGACCGCGATGCTGCCGTGGGAGGTGTTGGGGCTGGCGGCGCTGCCGGCCGTCGGTCGGACGCTGTTGACCGGCGCAGAGCTGTTCGGCGTCACGCTGTCCGGGCGGGTCGTGACGTTCTTCGCCGTCGCCGCGGTCGCGCTCGTCGTCGCCGTCGAGTTGGACGTGTTCACCCCCGTCCGCATGACGGAGTCGTTCGCGGTGGCGTTCGTCTCGCTCACGACGACCGCCGCTGCCGGCGTCTGGGCGCTGGCGCGGTACGCGACGGACAGCCTGCTGGGTACCCGGCTCCTGCTCGACGGCCGTCCGCTCCGCGAGGTGGAGACGGCGCTGATGTGGGACTTCGTCGCCGCCACCCTCGTCGGGTTGTTGGCGGGCGTCCTGTTCGAACTGTACTTCAGACGACGCGCCGCCGGCCGACAACGGCTCCCCCCGGAGGTGACCGAGTCGTGAGACTGCGCGAGTACCTCGGCGTCTCTCGGACCCGGCAACGACAGCTGTCGCGGGCGATGCAGTTGGCGCTCGTCGGGATGGTGTTCGTCGGCCTCGAGCGTCGGAGTGTCGGCGTGATCGTGAACGCGGGGGTGGCGTTGGCCGTCACCTACCTCCCGGCAATCCTACAGCGTGACTACGAGGTGCCGATGGACGCCGGACTGACGCTGTGGATCACCGGCGCCGTCTTCCTCCACGCGTTCGGCGTGGTCGGACTCCCCGGCGCCGGGGTGAACTTCTACCGCTCGCTGTGGTGGTGGGACCACCTGACTCACGCGCTGTCGTCGTCCGTCGTCGCGGCCGTGGGCTACACGCTCGTTCGCGGGCTGGACGAGCACTCGGCGGCGATCTCTCTCCCGCCACGACTCACCCTCCTGTTCGTCCTGGTGTTCGTCGCCGCCTTCGGCGTCTTCTGGGAGGTGGTCGAGTTCGCACTCGGCGGGGCCGCGGCGACGCTGGGGGGTGCGGCGGTTCTCACCCAGTTCGGTCTCCACGACACGATGCTCGACATGGCGTTCAATCTCGTCGGCGGGTTCCTCGTCGGGCTGTACGGCACCGCCCACCTCACCGACCTGACGGGCCACGTCGCCGAGCGGCTGGACCGCCGGCGCAGCCAGACGTGACCGACGGCGACAACGACTTCACCCAGCCGGCCGGAGTGAGCGTGTGAGCGACACGACCGACGACACGGACGATACCGAGACACGCGGTCGGCCGTGTCCGGCCTGTGGGGCGGCGATGGTCCACCGACACTGTGAGTACGTCTGTCCGAACCACGGAGTCGTGATGGACTGTTCGGACACGTTCTACGGCTGACGCCGGGACGGGTTCAAGTACCCCTCTCTGCCGCCCGGGTCGTCGCCGTCTCGTGGAAGCGTGGGCCAACTGTTATGGGGGTGGCGATACTACAGAGATTAGATATGTGTGGGACACCGAGTGGAGGGAGTCGAGTCACAGCCGAGTGGGGTGTGACCGGCGACCCATGGTAGCGGACGACCAGATCGAGCGGAGTAAGCGTATCCAACAGCAGACGGGGAAGACGTTTCACTTCGCCACTCGGCTGCTGCCCGAGCGCGTCCGCTACCCCACGTACGTCCTGTACGCCTTCTTCCGTGTCGCCGACGAGGTCGTCGACGCCGCGGACACCGCCCCGCCGGCCGAGCAACGCGCCGAACTGGAGCGGCTCCGCGAGGCCGCGCTGGGCGAACGCGACACCGACGACGACGTGCTCGTTGCCTTCGCGGAGATGTGTGACCGCCACGGTATCGCCGACGAGGACGTGGTGACGTTCGTCGACGCGATGGAGACGGACATCGACCGCGACCGCTACGACAGCTACGAGGAGCTAGAGGCGTACATGGACGGGTCGGCGTCGGCGGTCGGCCGGATGATGACGGCCGTGATGGAGCCGGACGACGCCGAGGCGGCCCTGCCGCACGCGACGAAACTGGGCGAGGCGTTCCAGATGACCAACTTCATCCGGGACGTTGGCGAGGACATCGTGGAGCGGGATCGGATCTACCTCCCCCGAGAGACGCTGTCGACGTACGGCGTCACCGAACAACAGCTGATGGACTTCGAGTTCGACGACGACGTCGCCGCCGCCGTCCGCCACGAGCTCCGTCGGACGGAACAGCTGTACAAGGAGGGGGTCGCCGGCATCAAGCTCCTGCCGGAGGACTGCCAGTTCGCCGTCCTGTTGGCGGCCGTGTTGTACGCCGACCACCACCGGCTCGTCCGCGAACGGGGCTACGACACTCTCACCGCGACACCGGAGCTGTCGACGGCCCGGAAGGTGTCGTTGCTCGCCCGCACCCGGTGGGCGTGGTTCCGGACGAAGGACCCCGAGGCCGTCTTTCGGCGCGTCAGTACCGTCCCGTACGGCGACACCGCACACAGCGGCACCGGCCACGGCGAGCGGATGCCGGTCCGCTAGTCCCGTGGGACGACCCGCATCGGCAGCTCCGACTCCAGGAGGAGCCGCTGGCCGACGCTCCCGAAGATAGCCTTGCCGGCCGGCGACCGGTCCCGAACGGTGAACACCAGTTCGTCGGCGTCGACCGCCGCCGCGAACGACAACACGTCCTCCTCCGGTCGGTTGCCGCGGACGAACTGGTGTGTCTCGACCGGCACCTCCAACGCCTCTGCCAGCGTCTCGACGGCTTCGTCCCCCTGCCGAATCTCCTCGCTCGTCGTGTCGTCGCCGCCCAACTGAGAGTTGACGGCGTGGATCTCGTCGTCGTCGGTCACTCGACCGCGGAGGTACTCTGCGATCAGTTCGCTCGTCCGGTCGCCGTCCGTGGCTGCGACGAATCGCATACCTCCAGCCTCCACGCCGGACTACTTCAAACCCGCCGAGGGCGACCCGGATCGTTTTGTCGACCGACCCAGTAGGAGGACGCATGGCCTACACTGTCCGGTACGACAACGGTCGCCGGGTGACGAACCAGACGTTCCCCGACGCCGTCGAGAAGAAGGTGGAAGGCGGGTTCATCACGCTGTACGACTCGAAGGGCCGGGAGATCAAGACGTTCAGCCGGGACACGTTCGTCGTCGGCGCGCCCGGTGACAGTATCTCGTGAGTGGCTTCTCTCGGACGAGTCGGCGGGACCGACGCTCGGAAGCCTCGCGCGTCTCTCGCCCCCCGACCACCGACGTGGCCTCTCGCTCCCGACGCAGTATCCTCACACCCCACCCCCGCCACCACATCCGAGAACCTTCCCCCCACTGACGCCCGAAAGTTTACACGCCGTCCGCCTGCCCGGTTGGTATGGCCTACAGTGAAATCGAGCGGGCCGACCGAGACGAACTGTCGGAGCGACAACTGGACCGACTCCGCGACACCCTCGAACGGGCGGGCGAGGTGCCCTTCTACGCCAGGGCGTTCGAGGAGGCTGGCGTCGGCGTCGACGACCTAGAGACGCTGTCGGACCTGACGGCGTTCCCGTTCACGACGAAAGCGGACTTCCGGGCGGAGTACCCGGACGGCCTGTTCGCGGTCGACTGGGACGACGTGGCTAGGGTCCACGCCTCCTCCGGGACGAGCGGCAAGCCGAAGGTGGTGTCGTACACGGACGCGGACTTAGACCTGTGGGGCGAGGTGGTCGCACGGTCGCTCGTCGCCGCCGGCGTCTCCGAGACGGACGTGGTCCAGAACGCCTACGGCTACGGGCTGTTCACCGGCGGGCTCGGGCTCCACGCCGGGTTAGAAGAACTCGGGGCCGCGGTCGTCCCGACCGGCGGCGGCGACACCGCCCGCCAGATCGAGACGATGCGGGATCTGGGCTCGGACGTGCTCTGCTGTACGCCGTCGTACTGTCTGTACCTCGCGGAGGCGGCCGAGGAACGCGGCCACGACCCGCGGGACCTCCCGATCGAACGGGTCGTGATCGGGGCGGAGCCGTTCACGGACCCGATGCGGGCGGCGATCGAGGATCGACTGGACGTGACTGCCGTCGACATCTACGGGCTGTCGGAGGTGATCGGTCCGGGTGTCTCCATCGAGTGTGCCGAAGCACAGGACGGACTCCACGTCTGGGAGGATCACTTCCTGCCGGAGGTGATCGACCCGGAGACGGGCGAGCGACTGCCGCCGGGCGAGGAGGGTGAGCTGGTCCTGACGACCCTGACGAAGGAGGCGTTGCCGGTCGTCCGTTACCGCACCGGCGACGTGACGAGCCTCCGGTACGAGGAGTGTGCGTGTGGGCGGACCTCCGTCCGGATGGACAACGTCACCGGTCGGACGGACGACCTCCTGATCGTCCGCGGGGTGAACGTCTACCCCAGCCGGATCGAGGAGGCGGTCGTCGCCGTCGACGCCGTCGCGCCACACTACCGGATCGACCTCCGGCGCGGCGACGACGGGCTCGACCGGATCGAGCTGACTGTGGAGACGCAGCCGGGGTTCGCGGGCGACCTGTCGGCGCTGCGCGACCGGCTCCACGACCGGGTGAGCGAGGCGCTGAACGTCTCCGTGGACGAACTCGCGGTCGTCGAACACGGGGAGATCGACCGCACGGAGGTCGGGAAGGTGAAACGGGTGTACGATCACCGCTGACTCGACGGATGGGAAAGAGGTTTTCCTCCGCCGGCGGAGACGAGAGGTATGCACGTCATCGTGGTGGGTGCCGGACAGGTCGGCTCCAACATCGCCGAGAGCCTGGCGGACACACACGACGTGGTCGTGATCGACACAGACGGGGAACGCGTCGACGCGTTGACGTACGACATCGACGTGTTGGCAATCGAGGGTGACGGCGCCGACCTGGAGACGCTGCGGGAGGCGGACGTGGGGCGGGCGGATCTCCTGATCGCCAGCACGGACGACGACGAGACGAACGTCGTCGTCTGCGGGACGGCGAAGGTGGAGTCGGAGGCGTTCACCATCGCTCGCGTGAAACGACCGCAGTATCTCGCCACCTGGGAGCACGCCGTCGACGCAGGCAACGAGGCGTTCGGCGTCGACTTCATGGTGTGTTCGGACCTGTTGGCCGCCCGCACCATCGTGGAGGTGATCGGCGTCCCCACCGCAGAGGACGTGAAGTCGTTCAGCGACGGCGCCTGCCGGATGGCGGAGTTCAAGATTCCCGCCAACTCCAGTGTCGCCGGCGAGACCGTCAGCGAGGCCGACCGGTTCCCCGGGCTCACGTTCGCGGCGATCATCCGCGGGGAGGAGGTGATCGTCCCCCGTGGCGAGACCCGGCTCCGGCCGGAAGACGACCTCGTCGTCATCGGCCAGCCGGAGGAGGTGGAGGCGTTCGGCGCCGCGCTCGCCCCGGACCAGACCAACCCGGAGGAGGTCGTCGTGTTCGGCGGCAGCGAAATCGGCTACCAGGCCGCGAAGCTGTTGGCCGAACAGGGCACCTCACCCCGGCTCGTGGAGCAGGACCCCGACCGGGCGCGGTGGTTGGCCGAACAGCTCCCGGAGGTGACGGTCATGCAACACGACGCCACCGACCAGGAGTTCCTCGAACGGGAGAACGTCGGCGGCGCGGACGCCGTGATCGCCGCCCTGGAGACGGACCAGGGCAACCTCCTGGCGACGCTCCTGGCCAAGCGGCTGGGCGCCGACCGGGCGGCGGCCGTCGTCGACAACGGCGAGTTCACCGACCTGTTCGAGGCGGTCGGCGTCGACGTTGCGATCAGCCCCCGGCGGGTGACGGCAGAGGAGATCACCCGGTTCACCCGGACGAACTACGCCGAGACCGTCTCCATCATCGAGGACGACCGCGCGGAGATCCTGGAACTGGAGGTGGACGCCGACAGCGACGTGGTCGGCCAGTCCGTCCGTGATCTCGCGCAGGAACTGCCCGCGAGTGTCGTCATCGGCTCGATCACCCGCGGCCGCGAACTCATCATCCCCCGGGGTGACAGTCACGTGGAGGCGGGCGACCACCTCGTCGTGTTCGTGGAGGCCAGCGACGTGGACGCCGTCGCGGCGACGCTGTAGCGTCGGTCGACAACGACGCATTTACGCCACGGCTGGCAGTGTCACCGGATAGACGATGGCACTGGGGGCCGAAGCGTGAACCGAATCGGCGGAGGCAGTGGGTCGGGGTCTCGGCTCAGGGTGGATTGGCGGGCCTCGATCGCGGTCGTCGGGACCGTGCTCCAGTACCTCTCCGGGACCCTGCTCGTCCCGTTGGCCGTCGCGGCCGTCTACGGCGAGGACAGAGTCACGTTCGTCGTCGCCGCGCTCGCCACCGTGACCCTCGGGACGGTGCTGTCGCTGGCGGACGACGAGCCGGAGATCGGCAACCGAGAGGGGTTCCTGATCGTCGCCACGACCTGGCTGGCGGTGTCCGTGGTCGGGACGCTCCCGTATCTCCTGGCCGCCCACGGGATTCCCGGGCTGGTCGCCCCCACGTCGCCGGCGTCGACGCTTGCGAACCCCGTCAACGCCCTGTTCGAGTCGATGAGCGGCTTCACGACGACCGGGGCGACGGTGTTGGGTGCCATCTCGTTGGAGCGTCACTCCCACGCGATCATGCTGTGGCGTCAGCTCACCCAGTGGCTCGGCGGGATGGGAATCGTCGTGTTGGCGGTCGCCATCCTGCCGGAGCTGTCCGTCGGCGGTGCCCAACTCGTCGACGCGGAGGCGCCGGGCGTCGGGATCGAGAAGCTCACGCCGCGGATCGCCGAGACCGCCCGTGCGCTGTGGCTGTTCTACCTGGGGTTCACGCTCCTGGAGATCGGACTGCTGTACGGACTCCACCAGGTCGGGCTCGCGCCGAACATGGGGCTGTACAACGCCGTCGCCCACGGGCTGACGACGCTGCCGACGGGCGGGTTCTCCCCGGAGGCAGACAGTATCGCCGCGTTCTCGGCGGTCGTCCAGTGGGTCGTGATCCCGTTCATGGTCGTCGCCGGGACGAACTTCGCGTTGTTCTGGCACGTCGTCAGCGGCGACCCACGGACCCTGTTCGAGGACGCGGAGTTCCGGGGCTACCTCGGAATCGTCGCCGTCCTGACGGCGGTGTTGGCGGGACTCCTGTTCACCGGGACGGCGCCGGCGCTGGAGTTGGGCGGTGCCACCACCGGCGTCGTGGAGAACTCCCTCCGGCAGGCGGCGTTCCAGATCGCCTCGATCGTCACGACGACCGGGTACGCGACCAGCGACTTCGTCGAGTGGGACACCGGCGGTCAGTTCCTCCTGCTGGCGGCGATGTTCGTCGGCGGCTCCGGCGGCTCCACCGGCGGCGCCGTGAAGATCGTCCGGTGGCTCGTCGTCGCCAAGCTCGTCCGTCGGGAGCTGTTCACGACCATCCACCCGGACGCCGTCCAGCCGGTTCGGCTGGGCGGCACGGTCATCGACGAACGGGCGATCCGGGGGATCACCGGGTTCACACTGACGTACTTCGTGATCTTCCTGGCTGCGACCGTCGTCGTGATCGTGGACGCCAACCGAATCGGCGTCGCGCTCACCGTCGCGGAGGGGGCCGCCGGCGTCGCGGCGACGCTGGGAAACGTCGGGCCGGCGCTGGGCAGCCTCGGGCCGTTCGGGAGCTACCTCGCCCTCCCGGCCACGTCGAAGCTGCTGATGGTGTTTCTCATGTGGATCGGCCGGCTGGAGATCATCCCGGTGCTCGTCCTCCTGACGGACGCCTACTGGCGGTCGTAGCTCACTCCGTCGCTTTGAGGTTGTGAACCGGGTCGAGCCGTTCGACCACCTCGGCGGTCGGCGTCAACGCCGCCCGAATCGCCGCCGCGGGCTTGTACGCCATCGGTGCCTCGTCTAACGTCTCGTCGCCGACGGACTCGGAGTACACCCCCTCCATCGCCGTCTCGAACTCGTCGACGGACAGCGTCTCGTGTGCCTCCCGCCGGCCCATCCGCCGGCCGGCGCCGTGGGGCGCCGTCTCGTTGTACGCCTCGTTGCCCCGGCCGCGGGCGATCACCGACCCCTCGGACATGTCGAACGGGATCACGAGCCGCTGGCCCTCCCGGGCGGGCGTCGCGCCCTTCCGGATCGTCAGATCCGCGAAGTCGACGTAGTTGTGGACGCTCTGGAAGCTCTCGACCGGCTCGACCCCCAGCACCGTACAGACGGCCTCGGAGATCAGCGACCGGTTCCACCGGGCGTACTGTTGGGCGAACAGCATGTCGACGTAGTAGCCGTGCGCCTCGCGGCCGTACAACGCCGCGAGGTCGTCGCCGAACGCGTCCGTGTCGTCTGCGTCGTCGCCGTCCGTGTCGTCTGCGTCGTCACCGTCCGTGCCGTCTGCGTCGTTGCCGTCCGTGTCGTCTGCGTCGTCACCGTCCGTGCCGTCTGCGTCGTTGCCGTCCGTGTCGTCTGCGTCGTCACCGTCCGTGTCGTCTGCGTCGTCGCCGTCCGTGTCGTCTGCGTCGTCGCCGTCCGTGTCGTCCGCGTCGTCACCCGTCGGCGCGAGCGAGCCCAGCGTCTCGAAGGCGCGTTCGATGGCTCTCCCGTCCAACTCCGTCCGCAGGCGTTCCTTCCGGATGTGCGACTCGCCTTTGCCGCCGGTGACCCACTCGAAGAGGTCGCCGTCGGAGACGGTCTCTAGGTCGAACTTCAGGAACCGTTCGTACTCCTCCGGGACCGACTCCCGGATCTCGTCGGCCCGGCGGTACCGAGTGGCGCGTTCCTGCCAGTACTCCGCGACGGCCAGGCCGAGGTACCGCGAGCCGCTGTGGACGACGAGCCAGTGGTCGCCCGACTCCCGCCCGCGGGCGAACTCCAGGAAGTGGTTGCCGCCGCCGAGCGTCCCGGCAGACTGGATCACGTGGCTCGTGCCGCTCGACCGCCCGGCGAGCACCCGGTCACACAACGACTGGAAGTACTCACCGTCGTAGCCGTCGAAGTCGAACCCGACCGGGTCGATCTCGCGGTCGAATCGGTCGCGGTAACGGGCCGCGAACTGCTCGAACGCCTCGTTGGCTCGCTCGAACGGGAACTCGTCGACGAGGTGGACGGCGTCGTCGTAGTCGTGGACCGCCCGCCCCATCGGCACCGCCTCGCGGACGCGTCGCTCGCGGGTCGCGTCGTCCAGCGGCAGTTCGCTCCCGAGGTTCGTCGCCGCCATCCCGCAGCCGACGTCGACGCCGACGACGTTCGGCACGACCGCGTCCGGCAACGGCATCGTGAACCCGACGGGCGCACCGGCCCCCCAGTGGGTGTCCGGCATCACCCGGATCGGCTCCGTGAACGCCGGGTGGTCCGCGAGCGTCCGCACCTGTTCGAGGGCGTTGTCCTCGACCAGCGACTCGTCGTCGACCATCACGCGGGCGGTGGTCGCGTCCCCCTCGATCTCGATTGGCACACCCGAGACTCGGCGCTCCGGGCGTATTCAAGCTACGGTCGCCGCGAGCCGTGTGAGCGAGTGGCGTGGTCACTCGTTCGAGAGAACGTGTCGTCGCCACTGTCTGTGGAGCCAGCCTTCCCCGTCGTGCCCCGTCTCGGAGTGCGCGGCGAGCGTCCCGTGGAGACGGCCGACGGTCGCCGCCAGCTCCCACTCGATCAGGGTGAGGGTGACGACCGCGGACCCGACGACACCGGCGAGTGTACCCAGCCGCGGAAGCCACCGAACGGCACCGAGCGACACGACGGCCTCCCAGGACGCGCCGCCCGCGACGAGCCACAGCGGCTCGACGAACCCGTACGTGGGGTGCCAGACCGACACGGACAGCGAGACGACGGTGACGGCGTTGGCCGCGAGCGACAACGGCGGGACGTTCGTCCGTCTGATCGTCCCGTACAGGCCGAGCTCCAGCGCCGGGACGGCGAGCCCGACGAGCCCGACGACCGTCGAGAGGGTGAGCCGCACCACCCGACCCTCCGTGACTGCCAGGAGCGCGAACGCGGCGGTGAGCAGCCACAGGTTGCCGAAGTGGAGCGACGCGAACCCCGTCAGGCTGGGCCACCAGTCCGGGCCGTCACTCTCGAACAACGTCTCTGGGTCCGTGAACGACAGTGGGTCGTCGCCGTCTGCACTCGCGGTCCGCGACAGCAACACTACGATCACCAGCAACAACAGCGCCACGACCGCACCCCCAGACGAGTCGAGTCCGGACTGTGACACACTCCGCCCGTCTGCGGGGTTGGGTATATCTCTGTCGTCTGTCTGTGACTCGGATCACGCGAGGAGGGCGCGAGGAGGGCGCGAGGAGGGCGCGAGGGGGGCACGAGCGTCGTCTCACGGCTCGGCGTACGACAGAGACGGGTCCGGCAGGTCCGTGTCGCTGTCGTCGCCGTCCCCGTCGTCGTCGGTCCCGGGCACCCCGAGCATCGGGACGTTCGTCGCGTGGACGACGTTCAGTCGGCCGAGACGAGAGAGCGGTCAGGAGTCCTCCGTTTCGTCCCCGTCTGTCTCGTCGCCGGCGTCACCGCTCCGCCGGACAGCAGCGACGACGGCGTGAGCAACGGTCGGCTGCCGACCACGTCCGCCGGATTGCCCGTCTCGTCGCGGACGGTGTTGGTGAACCGTCCGACGACGACGAGCAACGACGGGACGAGCGTCCCGAGGTCGTCTGGGGTCAGTGTCGCTTCACTCACTGTCGTCTCGTTTCGGATCTAACTGAAGTAACTACTGGAGATACGGAAGTTGTTCGTCGGCGGGGCACACTCTCTCACAGAGTGATCCTCCCCCGTTTTATATATCGGGAGTCGAAGAAGCGTGACGATGGCGGAGGAGGCGGACGAGGAACTGGAGACCGTCGCCGGGCTCTTGGAAGACGAGTACGCCCGGGAGATTCTCCGGGAGACGAGTCTGGAGCGACTGTCGGCAGCGACCCTCGCCGAGCGGTGCGGCACCTCGAAGGCGACCGCCTACAGACGGATCGACAGTCTGCGCGAACAGGACCTCCTGGAGTCGTACCAGGAGCTGGACCCGGACGGCCACCACTACGAGACGTTCGCCGCCTCGTTCGAGGGGTTGACCGTGCGGCTGGAGGAGGGCCAGTTCGAGGTCCAGGTCGAACGCAGGACGGACCCGGCCGACCGCCTCAGCGACCTGCTGGATCAGCTCAAATGACAGACACACTCTACACCACGACAGCACTGCTCCAGTCCGGCGGGACGATCGCCCAGCGGGCGTTCCTGTACGCGCTGGCGGCGGCGTTTCTCGTCTCGCTGGCGCTGTCGTTGTTCGTCGGCTTTCGCGTCCTGCGGGGCTACCGCCGCGGGGGCCAACGGACGCTGCTCTTGTTCGGACTCGGAGTGTTGTGTATCGTCTTCCTCTCGAAGGTGACGCGGATCATCCTGGCCACGGGGTTGGGGGTCGGTGTCGGCGTCACGTCGATTGCGAGCACCGGCTGGCGGATCGTCGGAGCGTTGCTCGTGTTGCGGGCGATCTACGACCGCGGAGGCTCGGGACCATGACAGACGACACGGTCGACAGGGACGACGGGCACAGCTACGCGGCCCGGGGTGGGCTCGCCGCCGGCGCGGTCGCGCTCCAGGCCGGCGCCGGACTGGGGCCGAACGCACGGGCGCCGGTCGCGCTCGCCAACGTCGTGTTGGCGGTCGTCGGCTTGGTCGTCGCCTACCACACGCTCCAAGCGTACGGCAGGGACGGGGAGCGGTCGACACTCCTGTTCGGCGGCGGGCTGTTCCTCCTGACGACCGGGCGGGCGGTGTTGTCACTGACCGTGTTGACGCTCCAGTCCATCTTCGGGCTCGTGTCGCCGTTGCTGGGCGGGCTGGACCTGGGGCTGGGGGTGCCGCTGGGTGTGGTGATCGCCGGGGTCGCGGAGCTGTTAGACATCGTCGGCCTGGTCGCCGTCTTCTACGCGTTGTTGGAGTAGTCACCCGGCACGGCCGCCCGTGGCTTCGCAGTATACAAGGGGTACCGGTCGGTACGGAGGGGTATGGACGTAGCCGACGCGATGACGCCGCGGGCGGACCTGGTGACGGTCCCGTTGCCCGGCGGTCGAAAGGACGCGCTGGAGTACCTCCAGGACAACCGGTTCTCGTCTGTGCCCGTCGTCAAGCCGACGGACGACGGCGAGGAGTTCCGCGGACTCGTCTCCAGAGAGGACCTGATCGCAAATCCGACGGAAGACCAACTCGCGCTCCTGATGCGGGAGGTGCCGACGGTCACGCCGGACGCGAACGTGCGGGCGGTCGCCCGGCTCGCCGTCGAGGAGGGGGCCCGCCGGGTGCCGGTCGTCGCCGACGACGACGAGACGGATCTGGTCGGAATCGTCACCGTGACGGACGTGATCCACGCCATCGCCCACGGCGACGTGGCGGCCGACGCGACGTGTGGCGAGGTGGCCGGCGACACGGTCGTCACAGTACACACGGAGACGCCGCTGACGGTCGCCGAGCGCCAGCTCACCTACGCCGACGTGCCGTACGGCGTCTGTCTCGACGACGACTGCGAGATCGCCGGGATGCTGACCGAGGTGGACCTGTTGGAGGTCGCTCGGATCGTCGAAGGCGAAGAAGAGACCGGCGAGTCCATCGCCGATCAGGACGACGACTGGAAGTGGGAGAGCGTGAAGGCGGTCGGGAGCCGTTACCTCCCGACCCGGGACGTGGAACTCCCCTCGGACCCGGTGTCGCGGGTGATGACGGAGGACGTGTTGACCGTCTACGGGGGCCAGACGGTGACGGAGGCCGCACAGACGATGGTCCGCAACGACGTCGAACAGTTCCCGCTCGTGGACGGCGGCGACCTGGCCGGGATCCTCAGAGACGTTCACGTCCTGGAGGCGGTGTAGATGGCCGACGGCGACACCCTCGCGGAGCTGGCGAAGCGCCGCGGGTTCTTCTTCGGGTCCGTCGACGCCTACGGCGGCGTCGCCGGCCTCCAGACGTACGGCCCACGCGGGGCGAGTCTGAAGGACAACGTCGAGACGGCCTGGCGCGACCGGTTCACCGTCCGGGAGGGGAACCAGGAGATCGAGGCGCCGACGGTGATGCCGGAGTCGGTGTTCGAGGCCTCCGGCCACCTCGACGGCTTCGACGACATGCTCGTCCGGTGTCCGGAGTGTGACGGGGCCCACCGCGCGGACCACCTGATCGAGGACGCGACAGCGATCGAGGAGGCGGAGTCGCTGCCGACCGACGAGGTCGAGACACTGATCGCCGACCACGAGATCGGCTGTCCGGCGTGTGCGACGCCGCTCGCGGGCCAGTCCGTCGAGGAGTTCAACCTCATGTTCGAGACGGAGATCGGTCCGGGGTCGGGCGACGCCGGCTTCCTCCGGCCGGAGACGGCTCAGGGGATCTTCGTGGAGTTCCCCCGGCTGAAGCAGTACGCCCGCAACAGCCTCCCGTTCGGCGTGACACAGATCGGCCCGGGCTACCGCAACGAGATCAGCCCCCGGGGTGGGCTCCGCCGGCTCCGGGAGTTCACGATGGCCGAGCTGGAGCAGTTCGTCCACCCGGACGACGACGGCCCGTCGTTGGAGCCGGTCGCGGACGTGTCGCTCCCGCTGTACTCGGCGGCCGCACAGGAGGCCGGCGAGGGCATCCGGGAGCTGACGCCGCCGGAGGCGGTCGCGGAGGGGGTCGTCGCCTCCGAGTGGGTCGCCTACTACCTCGGGGTCGCCCGACGGTGGTACGACCAGGTCGGCGTCGACCCCGACCGGCTCCGCTTCCGTCAGCACAACAGCGGGGAGCTCGCACACTACGCCTCCGACTGCTGGGACGCGGAGGCGCTGCTGGGCGTAGGGCCGGACGGCGAGGGCGGCGACTGGGTGGAGATCGCCGGGTTCGCCGACCGCGGCGACTACGACCTCTCGAAACACGCCGACCACTCCGACGACCGCTACACGGTGTTCCGGGAGTACGACGAGCCGCAGACGGTCGAGCGGACGACCGTCGACCCGGACATGTCCGTGCTCGGGCCGAAGTTCGGCGCCGACGCCGGGAGCGTGGCCGACGCGCTGGAGACCCTGGCCGAGCGCGATCCGGACGCGTTCGACGCTGAGACGGTCACCGTCACGGTCGACGGGACGGCACACACCGTCGACACGGAGACGGCCAACTTCGGCACGGAGACCGTGACGGAGTCGGGCGAGCACGTCACCCCGCACGTGATCGAGCCCTCCTTCGGCGTCGACCGGACGGTGTTGACGCTCGTCGACCACGCCTACCGCGAGGACGTCGTCGACGGGGAGACCCGGACGTTCCTGGCGCTGGACCCGGCGGTGGCGCCGACGACCGCCGCGGTGTTCCCGTTGGTGTCGAACGACGACCAGCTCGTCGAGGGGTCGACGGCGCTGGCCCGGCGGCTGCGCGAGCGAGGGCTGGCCGTGACGGAAGACGACTCCGGCTCTATCGGTCGGCGCTACCGCCGGCAAGACGAGGTGGGGACGCCGTTCTGTGTCACCGTCGACCGCGACGGGATCGAGTCCGACGGGCCGGACACGGTGACGGTGCGGGAACGGGACACCGCCGCACAGGTGCGGGTGCCGACGACGGACGTGCCAGACGAGATCGAGGCGTTAGTCGACGGGGAGACGACGTTCGCAGCGCTGCGGGACCGCTACGAGGTGGTCGCGGCCGGGACGACGGAGCCGTGAGCGAGCTGCGTCGCCGGGCCGTCCACCTCGCCGGGACGGCGTTCCCCGGCGCGTACGTCGTCGGGCTGGTGACGTACGCTCAGTTCCGGCTGGCGCTGGCGGGGGCCCTCGCCGTCGTGGCGGTCCTGGAGTTCGTCCGGTTGGTCGTCGGCTACCAACACCGGATCTACGACGAGCTCACCCGGGAGTACGAGACGGACAACGTCGCGGGGTACGCGTTGTTCTTCGTCGGGGGGACGCTGGCGGCGACGTTGTTCCCGGCGTGGATCGGCGTGCCGGCGGTGTTGATGCTGTCCGTCGGTGATCCCATCTCCGGCGTGCTCGGGTCGGCCGACGCGACGGCCGCCAAGGAGGCGGGTGTGCTGGCGGTCATGTTCCTGGTGTGTTTCGCCCTGGCGCTGCCGTTCGCGGTCGGGGCACTCGGCCAACTGCCGGGGGCCGCCGTCGCCGCCGCCGGCGCCGCGGGCGCGACGTTCGCGGACGGGGTGAAGCCGGTCGTCGCCGGCTACGTCGTCGACGACAACTTCTCCATCCCGCCGAGCGCCGGGGGTGCGATGTGGCTGTTGGCGCAGGCCGCCTGACACCCCCGGCGCGTGGTGAGGACACCCGAAACCGGTAAGTCGCGGGACACGAACTGTGTGGTATGAGCGAGTCGGTCGTCGCTGATTTTCCCGGCTGGTTCTACAGCCACCAGGTGGCTGGGGAGCCGCCCAAGGGGCGTATCATCCTGGGGAAGTCACAGTTGGTCGTCGCCTCCGACGACGTGCGCGAGAACATCCCTCTCTCGGAGATCTTCGACGTGAAGGTCGGTGACGTGCCGGACGAGCTTCGGACGTACTTCAACGACACCGTCACCGTCGCCTACCGCGACGGGGACGCGCGGCGCGTCGTCGCCATCGAGGGGGAGGACAAACACATCGAGCGGTTCTCTACGGTGTTGTTCAAGGTGTTGCTCAACGGGACGCCGACGCTCGTTCGCCACCCCGCCCGGAAGGGCGGCCGCGTGACGGACGTGGACGCGGTGAAGTCCAAGCTCGCCCTGAAGTGGGAGAAGATCGGGTTCAAGCGGAGCGACGGCGTGATCCAGATCGACCTGGACGACGTGATCGGGGTGGATCGCTCGGAGCGAGACCTCGGCTACGGTCGACACCCGGTGGTCAACTTCCGGCACCTGGCGGACGGCGAGGCGGTGACGACGGAAGCCGGAATCGAGTCCTCCCGGAAGACGAACCTCCTCGGACGGTACGTCCGGATGCGGTACTCCGACGTGGCCGAGGAGCTGGAGGAGACGACGATCACGGACGAAGAAGAGGAGATCCTGGTCGCGCTGTACACCGCTCCCGGCGTGTCGCTGTCGAAGGTGGTGGAGTTCAACCCCCAGCGGCTCACCATGGTGTTGCGCGGGCTCCGCGAGAAGGGGCTCATCGCCGACACCCAGGAGGAGACCACCCTGACGATGAAGGGGAAGGTGGTCGCCGGCAATCGGCTGGAACAGGTCAACACGTAGCGTCGCGCCGATTTCCGCAGACACTTTACGCTGGCCGCAGTCCGGACAGACGTGACAGACGACCACCGCGTGTTGTTGCTCGGCCCGCCCGGCGCGGGCAAGGGCACCCAAGGGAAGCGACTCGCTGCCGAGTACGGACTCGACGTGATCACGACCGGCGACGCCCTCCGGAACAACAAGGAGATGGACATCTCCGAGCTGGACGTGGCGTACGACACCCCCGGTGGGTTCATGGACGCCGGCGAACTCGTGCCGGACACGGTCGTCAACGAGATCGTCGTGACGGCGCTCTCTGGCGCCGAGGGGTTCGTGCTCGACGGCTACCCCCGCAACCTCGACCAGGCGGAGTACCTCTCCGAGCAGACGGCGTTGGACCACGTCGTGTTCTTAGACGTACCGGAGTCCGTCCTCGTCGACCGGCTCACCGGTCGTCGGGTGTGTGACGACTGCGGGGCGACGTACCACGTCGACTTCGACCCGCCGGCGGAGGCGGGCGTGTGTGACGAGTGTGGCGGCGAGATCGTCCAGCGCGAGGACGACACCGAAGAGACCGTCCGCGAACGGCTCCGCGTGTACGAGGAGGAGACCGCGCCGGTCGTCGACCACTACCGCGAGACGGGCGCGCTCGCCGAGGTGTCCGGCGAGGGGTCGCCGGACGACGTGTTCGACCGGCTCACCGACCTGATCGAGTCGTAGACTCGCCGCGGTCCAGTTCTCGGCGACGCCTCACGCCCCGTCGTCGGCGTCGGCGCTCTCCCCGATCCCGAGATCCGTCGGATCGTCGTCGTTGTCCCCGTCGACCAACGCCGCCGGGTCGTCCGTGTCGCCGGCGGTGGTGTCGTCCGCGCCGGTGGTGGTGTCGTCCGCGCCGGTGGTGGTGTCGTCCGCGCCGGTGGTGGTGTCGTCCGCGCCGGCGGTGGTGTCGTCCGCGCCGGTGGTAGTGTCGTCGTCCGTGTCGCCGACGGTGTCGCTGTCCGTGTCGCCGGTGGTGGTGTCGTCGTCCGTATCGTCGCTCTCGGCGACGGTAGTGCCAGACCCGTCGTCGGGAGTGTCGTTCGCGGGGGCGTCGTCGGTGTGGTTGTCGCCACCGGAATCCCCGTCGGTCGCTCGGCCGTCTGGGGTGTCGTCGCCGCTGTCGGCAGTCGCACTGTCGTCGTCGCTCGTCGTGTCTGTGGTCACACCGTCGTCGTCCCCGCCGCTCGTCGTGTCTGCGTCGCCGATGGTCGACTCGGCGGCGGCCGCGAGCCGCTCCCGGACCTCCGGTCGGCGGACGGAGCCGGAGTCCGTCCGCGGGAGTGCGTCCGTGAACCGGATCGTCTTCGGAATCTTGAACCCGGCGAGCCGTTCGCGAGCGAACGTCTCCAGGTCGCCCGCGGTCATCGACGGCTCGGAGCGAACGACCAACGCCGCGACCCGTTCGCCCCACTCGTCGTCCGGGACGCCGACGACAGACGCGGCCGTGACGTGTGGGTGGTCGCCCAACACGTCCAACACCTCCCCGGGGTCGACGTTCTCCCCGCCGGTGACGATCCGGTCGTCCTTCCGGTTGAGGACGTACACGTACCCCTCCTCGTCGCGGTAGCCCACGTCCCCGGTGCGGAGGCCGTGCGGGCCGAAGGCGTCGCCCGTCGCCGTCGGGTCGTCGTAGTAGCCGGTCGTCACGGACGGGCCGTCCACGACGAGCTCACCCACCTCGCCGGGCGGGAGCTCCTCCCCGTCGTCGTCGCGGACGCTCACGTCCGTCCAGACGAGCGGGCGGCCGACGGTGCTCGGGCGGTCGAACGCCTCCTGGGGCGTGGCGACGGTGATGCCGGAGGCCGCCTCCGTCATCCCGTAGGTGGGGTGGACCGGGACGGAGTAGTCGCGACACCGCTCGATCAGTCGCTCCGGGGCGGGCGCGCCGCCGAGCAACACCACCCGCAGCGAGTCGGCGAGCGTCCCCCGAGCGTCCAGCATCCGTTCCAGCATCGTCGGCACGAGCGACACCCCGGTTGCGTCGTACGTCCGGAGGTCGTCGGCGGCGGCGCCGGGGTCGAACTCCGTCCGGAGCACGACGCTCGTCCCCGCGAGGACGGCGCGGTACAGCGGCATGATCCCGCCGGTGTGGTGGGGCGACAGCGTGAGGAGGTAGCGGTCGTCCGGGTGGACGCCCAGCCGGAACCCCAAGGTGACGGCAGACGAGAGCACGTTGCCGACCCGGAGGACGACGAGCTTCGGCTCGCCCGTGGAGCCGGAGGTGAACAACGACAACAACGGCTCCGACCGGTCCCAGTCGTGTGGCTCGAAGTCGGTCTGCTCGACCGCCCGGAGGTGGGTGACACGCTTCCACTGCGGCTCGTCCAGGGAGACGACCGGCACCGCGAGCCCGTCGTCGTCCGTCGTCGCCGCCTCGACGGCGCGCTGTTCCGTCGCCGCGCCACAGAGGACCGCCGTCACGTCCGCCCGCTCCAGCCGCGGGGCGAGTTCGGCGTCCGTCAGCCGGTCCGAGACCGGAATCGGCCGGAGCCCCAGCCGCATGGCCGCGTGGACGAGGGTGACGTACTCCACGCGGGTGTCGAGGAACACGCCGAGCCGGTCGCCGGTCGACAGCCCCAACGCCGCCAGGCTGCCGGCCATCTTCTCGACGGCCTCGTCCAGCTCCGCGTACGTCCAGGTCGTGCCGGTGGCGGCCGCGACCAACGCCTCTGCGTCCGGCGTCGACGCCGCTCGCTGCGCCAGCCAGTCGCGCATACGCCGTGGGTGGGTCCGGACGGACGTAGTGGTTCCGGGTGCGGTCGGGCCACTCTTCTCGACCGAGGCCGGCGAAAGACCGGACGTGACCCGGACAGACGAGAGCCGAGCCGACGAGGACGGCACCGTCACCGTGCCCGAGACTGTCCGCGAGTCGGCAGACGTGCGGCCGGGCGACACCGTCCGCTGGCGCGTCGGCGACGACGGCTCCGTGTCTGCCGAGATCGTCCGCGAGACGACTGGATCGTTCTCCGGACTGGAGACGCTGTCGACGGGCGGCGAGCCGTTCGACTCTGTCGAGGCTGTCGACGAACCCGAAGAAGAGTGACGCAGAAGGCGCTCGTCGACTCGAACGTGCTCGTCGGGAGTCGGGTCGAGGAGGATCAGCACTTCCCCGCTGGACGGGAGATCGTTCGAGCACTCGACACCGGCGAACTTCCCCGAGCGATCGTTGTCGCCCCCGTCCTGAAGGAGACGCTTGATTTTCTCCTCCGGAAATTCTCACAGGGCAGAGCGACGGAGACACTCGACGCACTCCAGCGTAGTCGAGGGTTCGAGATCGACTACCCCGCTCGGGAAGAGTTCGCTGACGCACGCCGTCTGTTTCGCCGGCACGCCGGACTGTCGTTGGCTGACGCGACGCTCGTCGCGTACGCTCGTCGAACTGGCAGAGAGTACCTGTACTCGTTTGACGACGACTTCGACGCTCCAGACGGGGTCAGCCGTCTGAACGCTCCGGTGAACCCATTCGGCCGTTAGTGCGCCACGAACTCTACGAGCACGCCCCCGGTCGAGCCAGGGTGGAGAAACGCCACTTCGTGGCCCCACGCGCCCGGTCGCGGCTCGTCGTCGACGGTGTCCAAGCCCATCCCCTCGGCCGTCGTCAGCGCGTCGGCGACGTCGTCGACCGCGAGCGCGACGTGGTGGAGTCCCGGCCCCTCGCGGTCGAGGAACCGCGCGACCGCACCATCGTCGCTCTTCGGTTCGAGCAGTTCGAGGTACGGACCGTCGCTCTCCTCGGCGTCCGTCGCTCCGTCGTCGGTCGGCTCGTCGCTCCCCCCGCCCACGTCCAAGAACACGACGTGCATCCCGTCGAACTGCTCTTCGTGTGCGATCTCCGTGTCGAACAGGTCCGCGAACAGTGCCGCGAGCTCGGCGGCGTCGTCCGTTGCGACGCCGACGTGATCGAGGTGCATCGAGCGACGGTTCGCGTTCGTGGGGCAAATAGCTCGTCGTGTCGAGAGCGGAACTGAACGGTCGGTGTGTCGTCCGGGCCACCGCGAGGCGCGCGCAGCGCCGGCCTCGTGCCGGCGCAAGCAACGGGCGGAGGTTCCGCTTGCAGTCGGGCGGCAGAGTCGTCCGACGACGCGAGCACGGCGAAGACTTCGGTCTCGCCGGCCGTGCGGGCGACTCACGGGTCGCCGGCACGACGCCGTAGCGACCGAACGGGGCGAGGAGCGCAGCGAGTGCGTGGGCCGTCAGACGGGGTGATCTCGACGACCCACGGCTCCTCGCACCGCCACAGTCCCGTAGTTCAACGATCCGTAGTGACGGATTCGACGAACGCCTCTGGTCGTTCGAGCGCGCGGAGCCGCCGGTCGTCGCCGAACGTCGAGACGACGACCGTCCGTGTGCCCGGGCGGATCGAGTCGACCACGCTCGACGCGACCGTGGCGTCTTCGATCGTCCTGCGCTTCAGTGCCCACTGTGACGCGTCGAGTAAGGTGTCGTACGCGACGATCCGGTCGCGGTACACCCGGTACTCCAGGTGGCCGACCTCCACGTCGGTCCGTACCGCTACGGCGACGGCCGTCACGACCACCGCCGCTCCGAGCGCCAGGAGTCCGGCCCCGAGACCGGCGAGCAGCCCGACACCGACGGCACCGATCGCGCCGAACAGGTACGGCGGGACGAGCAGATACAACGGCCCGAACCCGGCGGCGCGGGCGAGCAGACTCCGTCGGTCGGCTCGGAACGTCGCGGTCGGCGGACCGTCCGGCGTCTCGACCTCGGAGGAGTCGTCGTCCCACTCGGTCGGGTCGTCGCTCGTCTCCTCGTGGTCCCCGATCGACAGGTCGGCGACGAACTTGATCGACACGACGACGAGCAACACCGCCGACGGCGCGGAGGCGGCCGACAGGAGCCCGACGACGCCGACACCGACCACGAGCACGCCCACGGAGGACCGACCGAACAGTGCCGACCGCACCGACACGCTCGCGTACTGCTCGCTCCGGAGGTACTCCACGAGCCCGACCGCGTGCCCGAACACGACCCCGACGACCGCGAGCGACACGGGGCCGACCGGAACAGTCGTGTCGACGGTCGCCGCCGCCACCACACCGGCGCCGACGGGCCAGAAGATCAGGAGGACACTGGCCGCAGCGAACACCGCTCGGGCGTTCCGTGGGTAGATCGGCGGGAGTGGGCCGACGGAGACACCCCCGCGTTTGTCGTCCAACGCCTTCCCGGGCACTGCACCCGGGATGACCCCGTACTCCGGCTCCTGTCGTGCGAACGACGCCTGGAGGGCCCCGCGGAGTAACGCCACCCCGCCTTCGATCCAGTAGACGACGAGGAGGACGCCGGCGGGCCAGCCGAGCGCGGCGACACCGAAGAGAGGGACGGCGTTCGACAGTGTAGCGCGTACAGCTCGACCGCGGTCGATGGACCGTCTCACCGGTCTCTGTCCACAGACTGGTCTGAAGTCAGTTTGGATCGCTCGGTTCCCGGGACACACGACGACGAGGCTCGACAGGGGCGAACGACCGACCCCGACATCGCCGTCGGATCGGGTCACGGTCGAGTGGTCTCGGACTGGAATCGAGCCGTTCCGGCGCGGCCGTCGTCACCGCCCGGGCTGGTACTCTCCGAACTCGTCGCGGAACACGTTGCAGATCTCGCCCACCGTCGCGTACGCCTTCACGGCGTCGACGATGTACGGCATCACGTTGGCGTCGCCGGCGGCGGCGTCCCGCAGCGCCGCGAGTGCTTCGTCGGTCGCCTCCTGGTCGCGCGTCTCGCGCAACTCCTGCACGCGGTCGATCTGGTTCTGTTCTTCCTCCTCGCTCACCTCTTCTAGGTCCATCTCCGGCTCGTCGTCTTCGACCTCGAACTCGTTGACGCCGACGATGACCCGGTCGCCGCGTTCGATCTCCTCCTGCCGTTCGAACGCCACGTCTTGGATCTCGCGTTGGACGTACTGACTCTGGACGGCGTCCAGCATCCCCCCGCGCTCGTCGACGTCTTCGATCAGGTCGTGGGCCTCCTGTTCCACGTCGTCCGTGAGCGACTCCACGTAGTAACTGCCCGCCAACGGGTCGATGGTGTCTGCCGCACCGGACTCGTGGGCGAGGATCTGTTGGGTCCGCAGCGCGGTGCGGACGGACTCCTCGGTCGGCAGCGACAGCGCCTCGTCTTTCCCGTTGGTGTGGAGGCTCTGTGTACCGCCGAGCACGGCCGCCAGCGCCTGGTACCCCACCCGGACGACGTTGTTCTCGATCTGTTGAGCCGTCAGCGTCGACCCCGCGGTCTGGGTGTGGAACTTCAGCTGCTTGGACGCCGGGTCGTCCGGGTCGAACCGTTCTTCCATCAGCCGACCCCACAGCCGACGGGCCGCGCGGAACTTCGCCACCTCCTCGAAGATGTTGTTGTGGGCCGCGAAGAAGAAGGACAGTTGGGGCGCGAAGCTGTCGACGTCGAGCCCGGCGTCGACGGCCGCCTGGACGTACTCCAGCCCGTTGCCCAGCGTGAACGCGATCTCCTGGGCGGCGGTCGCGCCGGCCTCGCGGATGTGGTACCCGGAGATGGAGATGGTGTTGAAGTTGGGCGTCTCCTCGGCGCAGAACTCGAAGATGTCCGTGATGAGCCGCATCGACGGCTCCGGCGGGTAGATGTAGAGGTTGCGGGCGATGTACTCTTTCATGATGTCGTTTTGGATCGTCCCGCGGAGCTGCTCGCGGTCGACACCCTGACGGTCGCCGACGGCGACGTACATCGCCAGCAACACCGACGCAGGCGCGTTGATCGTCATCGAGGTGGACACCTCGTCCAACGGGATGTCGTCGAACACGCGCTCGAAGTCCGCCAGCGAGTCGATGGCGACGCCGGACTTCCCCACCTCCCCCTGCGCCATCGCGGCGTCGGAGTCGTACCCCATCTGTGTCGGCAGGTCGAACGCCATCGACAGCCCCGACGAGCCCTGGTCGATCAGGTACTGGAACCGCTCGTTCGTCTCCGCGGCCGTCCCCATCCCCGCGTACTGCCGCATCGTCCACAGCCGCCCGCGGTGCATCGTGGAGTACACTCCGCGCGTGTACGGCTCCTCGCCCGGGAACCCGACGTCCTCGTCGTACTCCAGGTCCGCCACGTCGTCGGGGGTGTACAGTCGCTTCACCTCCTGACCGCCGGTGTCCGTGGTGAACGTCTCCTCGCGTTCCCCGAATCGGTCGAGTGTGGGGCCGAGCGTCTCCGACTCCCACTCGGACTTCCCCTCGCGGATGGCCTCCAGGTCGTCCGGATCGTACATACTCCGACGGTGGTCCGCTCGGGTCTTGAGCGTGACGCGTCTCCGGTGGGTGGTGGTCGCCGACAGTGAGCCACGTCGACGCTCGTCCCGTGTCGCTGGCCCTCGGTACCGAGAGTGTTACCGTCGAGTGTACGTCACCACGTCGAACCCGTCGTACGGCTCCCGGTCCGTCTCTCGCCAGCGGTCCGGCTCCCACTCGAAGTAAGTGTCACCCTCGTAGCGGTCGTGGATCTCCGTCCGGAGGAGGGTGTCGGCGGCTGGCAGGAGCTGTCTGTAGACGGTCGCGCCGCCGGCGACGAAGATCCGGCCGTCGGCAGTCGGCGCGTCGTCGGCGACCCGCAGCGCCGTCGCCGGCGAATCGACGACCCGCACTTCCCCGGGTACGTCCGGGTCACCGCGCGACAACACGACGTTCGTCCGGTCCGGCAGGGGCCCGTCGACCTGTGCGGCGATGGAGTCGTACGTCCGTCGCCCGAGGATCACGGGGTTGCCGGTCGTCGTCCGCTCGAAGTGCGCCAGGTCCTCGGGGTAGTGCCACGGCATCTCCCCGTCCGCGCCGATCACGCCGTCCGGGTCCGCCGCGACGACGACGACCACCGTCGCGTCCGTCTCGACCGTCGTCGGGTCCGTGTCGTCTGCGGTGTCGGTGGGTTCGGTGTCCGTCATTCGTGGGTCACTCCGCGACGGCGAACTCGATCCCCGGGGCGGGGTCGTAGTCGGACAGCGTCACGTCGTCGGCGGTGAGTTCGTCCAAGGGCGCGTCCGCGACCTGGATCGTCGGACGGTCGCGTGGCTCGCGGCTCAACTGTCGGAGCAGCCCGGGGACGTGGTCGGCGCGCTCGTCGCCCTCGGGCTCCGGCGGGGCGGTCGTCTCCACCCAGTCGGCGACGGCCGTGTACTCGGACCGGTCGTCGACCGCGGCCAGTCGGGACTGGAGGTCCGGCAGCGCGTCGGCGTACCACGCCCCGCGTTCGCCCGTCCCGCAGTAGACGTGGGCGTCGACGACGGTGTGGGCGAACCGACCGGGCTCGAACCCCGTGCGCTGGGCGACGGCCGTCAGGAGGAGCGCGTAGGCGGCGACGTTGAACGGCACGCCGAGCGCCAGGTCGCCGGAGCGTTGGGTGAGCTGGAGGTTGAGGCGACCGCCCTGGACGCTGAACACGAACGTGTAGTGACACGGGGGGAGCCCGGAGACGGCGGCGTTGGCCGGGTGCCAGGCGTTCACCACGATCCGGCGCGACTCCGGGGACTCCCGCAGCGTGTCGAGGACGTACTGGAGTTGGTCGAACGTTCGGCGCGTCCCACCGTCGGCCGTCTCCTCGTCGGTCACCCAGCGGTGGCCGTCGTCGGGCCACGCCTCTCCCGGGAGCTGGTCGGTGTCGTCCGGAACCGGGTAGCGTCGCCAGAACCGACCGTAAGCGGTGTCGAGCCGTCCGTCCTCGTCGGCCCAGGCGTCCCAGATGCTCGTCTCCTCGCGCAGACTCCGGACGTGTTCTTCCCCCGAGATGTACCAGAGGAACTCGTGGATCAGGGAGTGCCACCGGAATCCCGAGAGATCCTTCGTCGTCAGGAGGGGGAAACCGTCCGCGAGGTCGACCTCGTACGTCTCGGAGAAGCCCGCAATCGTGTCCACGCCCGTCCGATTCGGCTCGTGACTGCCGCCGGCGAGGACACGTCCCACGGTGTCGAGATACTGTTGCACAGTCGACAGGCGGGCGGGGTGTAACTTGAATTGCGCGCCACGACGACGCCACCCTCTTGTCTGCCGGCGCGCAACGAACCGGCGTGGAGTCACTGGAGTCGGAGTTAGAACGGGCGCGCGAACTCGACACCGCGGCGTTGGCGGCGTCGATCCGGGAGATCGGCTTCGAGTGTACGCGCTGTGGCGCTTGCTGCAAGGCGGAGGCCGACGACCCCCACACCGCGACGGTGTTTCCGGACGAGGTGCGGGAGATCCAGGCCGCCGCTGCGGGGATGGATTCGCCGGACGGCACGGGCGACACGGACGGCACGGACGACGCGGGCAACACGGATGGCGCGAGCGACGCAGGCGACACGGGCGACGCAGACGACACCGCAGAGTCGTACGACTGGCGCGACGTGGCGCGGCCGATGCCGTACGGGATCAGCGAGGGAGAAGACGGGCCAAGCGGCGAGACGTTCGAGTGGGCGTTGGCGACGGACGACTGCGGGGACTGTACGTTCTACGAGGAGGCCGCCGACGGGACGGGAGCCTGTACTGTCCACGACGACCGGCCGCTCGTCTGTCAGACCTACCCGTTCAGCGTGGCGCTCGGCGGCACGAGCCAGCCGATGGGGGAAGCCGTCGACGAAGACGGGCTCGTCCGCGCTCACGAGTGTGAAGGACTCGGGCGCGACATCTCCGACTCCGAGGCGCGGGAGTTGGCCGAGGCGCTCAAGCGTCGGACCGTCCGGGAGATCGAGGAGGCCATCGCCGTCAGAGACGAGTACGAACCGACCGACGCCGACGGCGTGGTCGTCCACGACTCCGAGGGAGCGAAGCGGGCGGACGGGACGCCACTGAGCGAGTGAGTGAGCTCTCGTGCTCGCGGGTGGAGACCGGAAGTCGGTGCTCGCAGACGACGACGCTCCCGACGAACTCCACACGGCGACGCTCCCGACGACGTTCTCCCCGGGCGCACGCAGCGCAGTCGGCTGGGGAGGATTGTGGCTGCGGCGCCGGGTGAGAGCGAAGTGGACGCCGGAGTTTCGGGGCGTTGGTGTCCCCACGTCTGTGCGAGGAGACGACTGGTGGCGGAGATTTAACGACGTTCGTGATCCTGCGCCAGGCCGAGGAGACGACCGGGAGTAGGGCTCCCGGGCAGTCCACGACTCCACAGCAGACGGAGCGACACGCCAGACCAGAATCGAACCGAGTAACAACCTCGACCGCCAACGCCCACCGATGCAGTCGCCAGTCGCCGACCGTCGACCACAGTCGTTCGACAGGGTGCTCTCGTCGATGTGCACGGAGCCGCACCCGGCCGCCCGCGAGGCGGCAGAGCGGTTCCTCGCCACGAACCCGGGGGATCCGGCGACGTACGAGACGGTTGCCGAACTCGAACGCGAGGTGGTGGCGGACCTCGCCCGGCTGGCCGAGCACCCGGCCGTCGACGACGCCGAAGGCGCGCCTACCGAGAGGGTCACAGACGACACGGACACGGTCGAGAGTGCGTACGGCTACGTCACGAGCGGCGGGACGGAGGCGAACATCCAGGCGGTGCGGGCGGCCCGGGAGCAAACGGACGCGAACGACCCGAACGTGGTCGTGCCGGCGTCGGCACACTTCAGCTTCCAGAAGGCGGCAGCGGTGTTGGACGTGGAGCTCCGCGAGGTGCCGACCCATCCGGTCGACGGCAACCCGGAGCAGGCGGGGCGCGTCGACCTCGACGCGCTGACGGCGGCCGTCGACGAGGAGACGGCGGCGGTCGTCGCCGTCGCGGGGTCGACGGAGTACGGACGCGTCGACCCGGTACCGGCGGTCGCGGACGCCGCCCAGACCGTCGACGCCGCGGTCCACGTCGACGCCGCCTGGGGTGGGTTCGCGCTCCCGTTCACGGACCACGACTGGTCGTTCGCGGACGCGCCGGTGGACACGATCACGATCGACCCACACAAGCTGGGGCAGGCAGCCGTCCCCGCCGGCGGGCTGCTGGCACGCGAGCCGGCGACGCTGGACAGCCTGGCCGTCGACACACCGTACCTGGAGACACACGCCCAGGCGACGCTGACGGGGACGCGCTCCGGGGCGGGTGTGGCGTCGGCGCGGGCGGCGTTCGACGCGTTGTACCCGGACGGCTACCGGGCGGCACACGAGCGTGCGACGGAGTTGGCGGCGTGGCTCGACACGGAACTCCGGCAGCGGGGGTACGAGGTCCGCCCGCGAGATCTGCCGATCGTCGCGGTCGCGCTCCCGGAGTCGTTGCTCGCGGCGCTGCGGGAGGCGGGCTGGAAGCTGTCGCCGACCGCGGCCGGCGAGGCCAGAGTCGTCTGTATGCCACACGTCGATCGGTCGGCGTTGGAGGCGTTCCTGACGGATCTCGACCGGCTGCGGTAGCGTCACCCGGCCGCCGGCGCGAGCGGTCGTGTGACGACCCGAGCCAGAGTGTAACCGCGCTGACGACCCGAGCCAGAGTGTAACCGCGCTGACGACCCGAGCCAGAGTGTAACCGCGCTGACGACCCGAGCCAGAGTGCGCCCGTAGTGACAGTCGCCCGATGGTTTGCACTCGGAACCGCTGGAGTTTACTTCACGCAGCCTCCCCACACGACCGTGAGCGTCCCCCTCGCGGACAGTCTCTCGTTGCTGGTGTCGCCCGCGCTCGACGGGTCGACGCTGGCGGCGGAGACGGCCCTCGGCGTGAGCCTGACGGAGTTCGGCTGGCTGGAGCGACTCGTAGAGACGGCGACCGGTCCGGCCGGCCTGGCGATCGTGTTCGTCTACTCGTTCCTGATCGCGTTCGCGCTGCCGGGCGTGAGCGAGGTGGTGTTGTTCGCTCCGTTGGACCTGGGGCTCGGCAACTTCGGCCGACTCACCGTCATCGTCCTCGTCTCGGCGGTAGGGAAGGCCGCCGGCTCCGTGTTCGCGTTCCACATCGGTCAGGAGGTGAAGCAGGCCGGCCCGGTGATACGATTCCTGCGGAACTCTCGGTTCGACGTGGTCAGCTGGTCGGAGCGCCGCACTGTCGACATCGCACAGAAGTACGGCTACGCCGGGCTCGCGGCCGCGCTGTCGGTCCCTTTCTTCCCGGACACGCTGTCGATCTACGCGTTCGCAGTGTTGGAGGAAGACTACTGGAAGTTCGCGGCCGCGACGTTCGCCGGCAGCGTCGGCCGGCTGGTCGTCACGCTGTTGTTCTTCCAGGCTGGGAGCGCGACGCTCGGAGTGTGAAGTACCTCGGAGTCGAGCCCCGGGGCACTCGCCTCGTCTACCTGTAGACGCCACGCGCGTCGGCGGTACCGGCTCGGTTCACTCACCGTCGCCGGTGACTGCGTCGGTGGACTCACCGTCGTCGGTGACGGGGTCGTGGTGGGCGTAGTAACCGCCCGAACGGCGCTCGGTCGCCGTGACGGCGTACAGTTGGACGCGGCGCTCCTGGTTCGACACCACCTCGAAGTCGTAGTTGGTCGCCTCGTAGGTGTCCTCTTGGTCGGCGACTGCCTCGCGGTGGGCGGCCAGCCGGCGCTGGGCTCGCTCCTGGGACCACGACCGAACTGAGTCGACACGGTCGTCGAACTGCGCCGGGAGACCGGGGACGGACTCGACACCGACGGAGTCACGGGCGGCCGCCATCGCCGCGAACGTGGTCGTGCCGGTGCCCCAGAACGGGTCCAACACGGTGTCGCCGTAGACGGAGTACATCGAGATCAGTCGGTACGGCAGCTCCGTGGGAAACGCCGCCCGGCGGTCTCTCGGGGTGTCGTCGGCCGTGCCCTGGGAGTCACCGCTCAGGTCCCACAGGTCGGAGAACCACCGGTTGCGTTCCTCGTGGAAGTACGACGCCTCGTAGCGGCGGTCCGCGCGAGCCTCGAACGAGCGCCGAGAGCCGTTACGGAACACGAGGACGTGCTCGTGTTCTAGGGTGACGTAGGCGTTCGGCGGAAGCGTTCCCGAACCCATGAACTTCGTCGGCGCGTTCGTCGGCTTGCGCCACAACACGCCCGGGAGCTGGCGGAACCCCAGGTTCGTGAGCTGTTCGGTGATCCGAGCGTGGTTGGGGTACAGTCGGAACTCACCCGCGACCGTCCGGGTTGCGTCGCCGACGTTGACACAGACGACACCGCCGTCGACGACGACGCGAGCGAGTTCGGCCCACGCCTCGCGCAACACCGCGTGCATCCGGTCGAACGCCGTCTGGCCGTCGCCGTTCGACAGCGCCGCCGCTACGCCGTCGTCCATCGCCGCGAACTGGTCGTCCCACTGCTCGATCATCGGGTACGGCGGGGAGGTGACGACGAGCTCGACGCTGTCGTCCGGGAGGGGGAGCTGTCGAGCGTCGCCGAGGCACACCCGGTGGGCGGTCTCGCGGGACGCGGGGTCGGGTCCCATCGGACTAGGCGCTAGCCCCGGCAGGGATATATCCTCTGTTTCGGCCTAGAAATGATCTAGACGGCGCCAGGAATCTGCGAGACGACACTCTAGTCACTTCGAACGGGGCAGCGGCACGACGAGACAACGGCCAGGTCGACCGTGGCGACCACGGCGGCTCACGCCGTGTCCGTGAACGTCGCCACCGACTCCGGATCGACGAATTCGATCAGTCGGTCGGCCGTCACGGAGAACACGGCGTCGGGCGTGCCGGCGGCCGCCCACAGCGACCGGTCTCGGAGCCGCTCGTCCAGGTACACCGGGAGGTCGGTGTCGTGACAGAACGGCGGGACGCCGCCGATACTCCAGCCAGTCGTCGCCCGGACGACCTCGGGGTCCGCCGGGGTCACCCGCGTCGCGCCGAGGTGGTCGGCGAGCGCGTCCGTGTCGACCCGGTGGTCGCCCGCGGTCAGGACCACCACCACGTCTGGAGTGCCCGCCGGGGGTTCCCGTCCCTCCACTACGAACACGAGGCTCTTGACGATCTGTGCGACCTCGCAGCCGACCGCGTCGGCCGCGTCCGCCGCCGTCCGGGTTCCCGCCTGGAACTCCCGCACGTCGGGGTCGAAGTCGTACCGCTCGCGCGCCGCCGTCTGGAACTGGGCTGCCGTCTCGTGCACACTGTCGTGTGAGACCGAGTCGCAAAGAACTGTGCGGCCGTCGGCTCACAACACGGTCTTGCCGAACGCGCTCGCGGCCAACTCCGTCGCCAGCCCCGCAGTCTCGTTGGAGTCGTCCAGCGTTGGGTTCACCTCGACCAACTCCATCGACCGGAGCAGCTCGGTGTCGGCCAACAGCTCCATCGCCAGGTGGGCCTCGCGGTAGGTGACACCCCCGCGGACGGGGGTCCCGACCCCCGGCGCCTCGTTGGGGTCGAGCCAGTCCAAGTCGAGACTCGCGTGGACGCCGTCGACGCCGTGGCCGGCGATCTGGAGTGCGTCGTCCACGACCGCTCTGATCCCGCGTTCGTCCACGTCGGACATCGTGAACGCGGTCACGTCGGAGTCGGCGATCAGGTCGCGTTCGGCGTCGTCGACGGACCGCAGGCCGACGATCACGACGTTCTCCTCTCGGAGCTTGGGGGCGTTGGCCCACTCGACACCCTCGAACTCTCCGATCCCCAGCGTCGCCGCCAACGGCATCCCGTGGACGTTGCCGGAGGGTGAGGTGCTCGGAGTGTTGAAGTCCCCGTGGGCGTCGAACCAGACGGCGCCGATCTCCGCGTCCCGGGCGGCACCCCGCAGCGTGCCGATGGCGACGGAGTGGTCGCCGCCCAGCGTCAGCGGGGTCTGGTCCGCCTCCAGCGCCGCCGCCACCTCGTCGGCGAGCCCGTCGGCCACGTCTTCCGTCTCGCGGAGGAACTTCGCGCGTCCCTCACTCGGCTCCCGGTAGTCCGGGTCGCGCTCCTCCGCGCGCGGGACCGGGAGGTCGCCGGCGTCCTCCGTGTCGACGCCGGCCGCCTCCAGTTGGGCGGCGAGACCGGCGTACCGGATCGCCGACGGCCCCATGTCGACACCACGTCTGTCCTGGCCGTAGTCGCTCGGCGCACCGATGATGCGGGCGTCCATACCGAAAGGGGCCGACCCGAGGATTTCAATCCACCTGGTTCGGTGGCTCACTTGAAGTGGAGGCTCAACACGAGGACGAAGAACTCCGCGTACAGGATCGGAACCATAACGTTGTAGAAGGAGACGAACTGGCCGTAGTTGATGTTGCCCTCCTGGCGTTGGAACTGGAGCCAGAACACGAGCGGTGCGACGACGAGCGCGGCACCGAACTGGAGCAGTCCGACGGCGTCACCCAACTCGACTGTGCCCCGATTGATCGCCGACAACACGAGCACGTTGAACAGAAGATTCCCTTCGAGCAGGGTCAAGACGATGCTCGATCCGACCGCGTACCACGAAAACAGGTGGAGGACTGTGAACCCCGACAGGATGACGACCACCGCCGACAGCGTCACCGGCCCCAGCGGCGGGAACCACCGGACGGCTGCGTACCCCAGCGCCCCGTACACGACGGACATGGCGAGACAGTAGTAGAGGTTCGTCGCGTGGAGTCCCAGCAGCGCGAACAGCTCGGCAAGTGGCCCCGGGAGCGCATCAGGGTTCTGCTGGACCGGGTCGAGTTCCCACGGGAACCGCGCTTCCCCCTGGGCGTCGCCGTGGAACTCGTCGAGCCGTCGCTGGGGACTGTCCGACGACAGCGTCGGTAGCCACGAGAGCCAGACGCGGTCGAGACTCCGTGGGTCGGTCCGCTCGAACCACCCGAACACACCCTCCAACAGCCGGACCTGTTTCTGGAAGTACGTCTGTGCGGCGTGAACTGTGTGTGACGCCTGGACGAGAAACAGGCCGAAACCGAGATACGCTGCGATAACTACGTCCATGTTCGGCGTTGTCTCCACTGAAACAGTTCGGGTACCGATACAAAAATCGCTAGCTCTGCCCGTCGTGTACGACGACGCTGTCGCTTGCCGTGAGCGTGCCAGACGGAGGCGAACTGGGGATATCGCAGCCAGACGCCTCCCACTACGTTGATACAGCCGCACCGCTTAGTGCGGTCAGTGACAGAGTCCACGACGAGAGCGTCCGCAGACCAGAGCGACACGGAGCCTGTCGTCGCCTTGGACGACGTGGTGAAGACGTACGAACTCGGCGGGACGGTGACGGCGCTGGATCACGTCTCACTCGCGTTTCCGGACGGCTCGTACACGGCGGTGATGGGGCCCAGCGGCTCCGGGAAGAGCACGCTGCTCAACCTGATCGGCGGGCTCGACACGCCGGACGCGGGTGACGTCCGAGTCGGCGGCCGGAACCTGGGGGCGGCCACCGAGCAGGAACGGGCGGGCGTCCGCGGGACGGAGATCGGGTTCGTGTTCCAGACGTTCAACCTGATGCCGCGGCTGACGGCCGTCGAGAACGTCGCCTTGCCGCTCGTGTTCGACGGCTGGGACCGCGAGGAACGGCTGACGCGTGCCCGAGAGGTGTTGGACCAGGTCGGGCTGTCCGACCGGTACGACCACGAGCCGGCCCAGCTGAGCGGCGGCCAGCGCCAACGGGTCGCCATCGCCCGGGCGCTCGCGCCGGACCCGTCGATCCTCCTCGCGGACGAGCCGACCGGCAACGTCGACACGGAGACCGGCGCCGGGATCATGCGGCTGCTGGCGGAGATCAACGACCGCGGCAACTCCATCCTGCTCGTGAGCCACTCGCGCCGGATCGCCGAACACGCCGAACAGATCGTCCACCTCCGCGACGGCGAGATCGAGGAACTCGAACGACTCGAAGCGACCGAAGTGACGGGAGGAGCCGAGGAGGCCGACGCCACCGGAGGCGACGCCTGATGGACCCCAGAGAGACGCTCCGAATCGCCGGCCGGTCGATCCGAGCGCACCGACTCCGGTCGACACTGACGGTGATCGGCATCGTCATCGGGATCGCCTCCGTCGTCGTGTTCGCCAGCTTCGGCGCGAGCGTCGAGGCGTCCGTCGTCGGTCAGATCGGGGGGACGAACGCCAACAACGTCTACCTCCTGCCGGCGGAGACGGACGACGAGGGGCCCCCTGGCGGCGCCGGATTCGCACAGCCCGTGTTCACCGAGCGCGACGTGCGGGAACTGTCCGAACTGGAGGGCGTCCGGACGGTGATCCCCCGCGGGATCGTCCAGGTATCGTCGGTCGAACACGACGGGCGAACGGTCGCCCAGCGCCAGGTGACGGCGACGACGCCCAACACCTTCCGGGCTGAGTCGGTCGTCGCCGGGCGTGGGTTCCAACGGGGGGCTGCGGAAGTGGTGTTGAACGAACGGGCGGCCGCGTCGTTCCCGGGCAACCTCACCGTCGGCGACGAGGTGACGGTCCGATTCACCTCCGGCGAGCCGGCGAACCTCACCGTCGTCGGGATCGTCTCCGGCACCCGCGGCGGCTTCCTCACCTCCTTCGGGAGCGCACAGTCCCGGTACTACGTCCCGACGGAGCCGTACTACCGGACGACGACGGAGAGCCCGACGCTGGGCGTCGACCAGAGGGCCTACCCGCAGGTGACGGTCGTGACGGAGCCGGCGGCGGCGACGACGGCCCGCGACCGGGTGGCCGCGTACGTCCCGACCTCCGACGCCGTCCGGCTGCTGCCGACCGGGTTCGAGGTGTCGGTCCAGACCAGCGGGGACGTGATCGAGGAGATCCAAGACGTGATCGACCGGATCACCCGGTTCGTCACCGGGATCGCCGTGATCGCGCTCGTCGTCGGCGCCATCGGGATCGCCAACATCACGCTCGTGTCCGTCACGGAACGCACCAAAGAGATCGGTATCATGAAAGCCGTCGGGGCGACCAACCGCGACACGATGCAGTTGTTCCTGACGGAGGCAGTGTTACTGGGTGGCCTGGGCGCCGCCGTCGGCGTCCCACTGGGGCTGCTCGTGGGGTTCGGCGCCGCCGAGTACGCCGACGTGGCGTTCACGCTGCCGTGGAACTGGATCGGCTTCTCCGTGGTGATGGGAGTGACGACCGGCGTCGTCGCCGGACTGTACCCCGCCTGGCGCGCCTCGAAGGTGGACCCCATCGAGGCACTGCGCTACGAGTAATCGACTGCGGCGGCGACACGCCCCGTCTGTCTGTCCGTCTACCGCACCACGTCGACGCCCCCCGTTCGTCTACCACTCCACGTCGACGCGCTCGTCGGTCTCGGCGGCCTCGTACACCGCCTCGATGGTCGCCACGTCGACGAGCCCGTGCTCGCCCGTCGGCTCCGGGTCGCCGTCGTCTAGGAGGTGGTGGGCGACGTACGCGAACTCCTCGCGCATCTGGTCGACCGGATCGTACGTCACCTCGTGGTGTTCCCCGTCGCGGACGAGGCTGAGCCGCTGAGTCTCGTTGTCGAAGAAGCCGGGGGCCAGCCGGACGGAGCCGCGGGTGCCGACGATCTCCAACCCGGCGGTGAAGGCGGCGTTCTGTGAGGCCGCACAGTGGGCGACCGTCCCGTCGTCGAACGTCACCTCGAAGGTCGCGTGCTCGTCCGGCACGTCGTCGAACCGCTCCGTCTCGCTCGTCGCGGTCGCACGGACAGACACCGGCTCCGCGTCCAACAGGAACCGTGTCGTGTTGAGTGGGTAGATCCCCAGGTCCGTCACGGACGCGCCGTCACCGGCCAGTTCCGGGTCGAGTCGCCAGTTCCCCTCCGGGAACAGGTCGCCGATCCGTTGTGACATGTGGCCCTGGACGTGGACGGGTTCGCCGAGGAACCCGTCGGCGATCGCGTCTCGAACGGTTCGGACGGCCGGGTCCGTCTGCATCCGGTAGCCGACGAGCAACGGGACGCCCGCCGTCTCGCAGGCGTCCACCATCGCGGCCGCCCGTTCCGTCGTCGCCTCCATCGGCTTCTCACACAGGACCGCCTTCCCGTGGTCGGCGGCCGCCTCGGCGTGCTCCAAGTGGGTCGCGTTCGGCGTGCAGACGTACACCGCGTCGTAGTGGTCGGTCGCCTCGCCCGCCTGGAACGCCTCGTAGGAGACCGCCGCCTCGATGGCCGGCCACTCCTCGCGGGCGGTCGCCAGCTTCTCCGGCGTCCCACTGACGGCCACCGTCACCGTCACTGCGTCCAACTCCGACAGCACCGGTTGGACGTACTCCTGGGTCCACCACCCCAGTCCGACGAGCGCGAATCGCAGTGTCCCGTCGTGACTGTCGTCCCAGTCTCGCCGCGAGAGCCCCGCCGTCACCTGTGTCAGATCGTACTCACTCACGAGTGAACAGTGTCGGTGGGGGAACTTGAAACGTCAACTATCCACGCCAAAGGGGTCGGCTCTCGCCTCGTCCGGCTGTGAGCCACCGGCGACCGGACACCGGGCGGTCGCGTCACACTTGTACCCCCGCCGTCTCCAGAGAGACGTGCGAACACTCGCCTTCGACGGCCGGACCGGCGCCGCCGGCGACGTGATCCTGGGCACACTCGTCGCCGCCGGCGCGGATCCGGCCGTGCTCGCTCCCGTCACCGAGGCACTGCCCGTCGAGTACGCCTTCGAGTCCGTCGAAGAACGCGGCGTCGCCGCGACGCGCGCCCGGGTGGTGTCGACGCGGGACGAGAGGAGCGACGGACCGGGTCACGACGACACCCACGACGGTGACCACGACGATCACGCGCACACCCACGACCACGGCGACGACGGCCACGTCGACGCGGAAGGTGCCGGCCCGGAACGGACGTACGACGACGTGTTAGACGTGCTCGCCGGGATGACGCTCCCGGAGCGGGCGCGAGCAGACGCGGAGCGGGCCTTCCGGCTGTTGGGCGAGGCAGAGGCGGCCGTCCACGGCACGGATCTGGGGGAGACGACGTTCCACGAGGTGGGGACGGACGACGCGATCGCGGACGTGGTCGGCGCGTGTCTCCTGTTGGCAGACCTGGCGCCCGACCGGGTCGTGACGACACCCGTCGCGGCCGGCGGCGGGGAGGCGACGTTCAGCCACGGCACCTACCCGGTGCCGACCCCGGCGGTGACGGAGATCGCCGCCGTTGCCGACTGGCGGCTGGAGGGTGGACCGGTCGCGCGGGAGCTGTTGACGCCGACCGGCGCCGCGATTCTCGCTGCCGTCGCGGACGGCGTCGACACACTCCCGTCGATGGCCGTCGACACGAGCGGCTACGGCGCCGGCGCGTACGACCTGGACGAGCGACCGAACGTTCTGCGGGCGACGGTCGGCGAGACGACGGCCGACGACGGCGAGGCGGCCAGCGGTCACGAACACGACCACGACGACGGCCGTGGACACGACCACGACGACGACCGTAGACACGACCACGACGACGGTCACTCGCACGGCCTCCACTACGACGATGTGGCCGTCTTGGAGACGAACCTGGACGACGCCACCCCGGAGGTGTTGGGTAGCCTCCAGGAGACGCTGCCGGCCGCCGGGGCGTACGACGTGACGGTGGTGCCGACGGCCGCCAAGAAGTCCCGCCCCGGCCACCTCGTGAAGGTGTTGTGTGACCCGGACGACGCCGGCCGGCTCGCCGAACTGCTCGCGCACGAGACCGGCACGCTCGGCGTCCGACAGGCCGGCGCGACCCACCGCTGGATCGCCGACCGCCGGTTCGAGGAGGCGACGCTGTCCGTCGACGGCGAGGAACACACCGTCGCGGTGAAGGTGGCGACGACCGGGGACGGAGTGCCGTACGACGAGAGCGCGGAGTACGACGAGGCGCTCGCGGTCGCGGACGCGACCGGGCTCCCGGTGCGGGAGGTGTGTCGCCGGGCAGAGACTGCCGTTCGCAGCCGGCGAGACACACCCGAAGAGTGAGAGAGACGGCAGGAGACGGACCACCGTGTTCGACACGGCCCCCGGCCCCGGCTTCCTCGAAGTGTTGGCGGCGGTGTTGCTCGGTGTCGTGGTTGCGAGCGTCGGCCACCGGGCGTTCGGTCTCGACCTGTTCTTCACCGCGGCGGCTGCCGTCGTCGTCGCCTTCGTCGCGGACGGCTACCGACGGGCCACGTGATCGCCGGCGCTTCGAACGGTTGACGGGCGCTCGGCTCTACCCCTCGGTGTGACACCGATGGAGATCGTCTCGCCGGCGGTCCGGTTCCCGTTGGGGCTGGCCGCCGCCGTCCTCGCCACGCTCGTGATGGATCGCGTGATGGCCAGACTGCCAGAGGGTGAGACCCCGCCGACGGTCGCGGCCGGGGTGTTGACCCGGAGCCACCCGGACCGGGCGCCGGCGCGGCTGGCGTCCGTCGTCCACTACCTCGCCGGGCTGCTCACCGGCCCCCTGTTCGTCTACACGCTGTACGTCGCCGAGTCCGTGCTCGACGGCGTGGCCGCGACCGCGGCCGCGGGGGCCGTCCTGTTCGTCGTGATGGTCGCCTTCTTCGTGGTCGTCGTGTTACCCCGCCCCGACGGGCTGAGTCCGGACCGACGCAGCCGGGTCGGCCGCGACTGGGCCGTCTCCGCGGCCGTCTACGTCGCCGTCTTGGTCCCGGTCGTCGCCGTCGGCTCCGGACTGGTCTGAGGACCGCAACACACGACACCCCGGCGGCCCGATACGACGGTATGGAGACTGACACGGGTACGAACGCAGACGGCGATATCGAGACGGAAGGCTACCTCGCGCCGGCGACCGTCGCCGCGGCCCGCGAACGCTACGCCGAGGCCGTGCCGACGGCGAAGACCGCGACCCGCGAGGCGACCAAGGCGATGTCGTTCGACCGCGAGGAGTACGAGCGCCGCGTGACGAGTGACGTGGTCGGCACGGTCAGAGACGCCGTCTTCGCCTCGTCGCTGCGGGTGCAGGTCGCCGACCGGGAGACGTTCGAGGCGTGGGCCGACGACGACGGCCGCGAGACCGTCCTCGTCGGGCACGACGACGCCCCGCGGGTCGTCTGGCACGCCCCGGGGTTCGCCGACAGTGTCGTCGCGGCGACGTTCGCCGACGAACGGGAGGCCGCCGTCGGCACCCTCCGGCGACAGGCGTTCGGACGGCTCTACCGGGGGGTCGTCGACGAGGATGACGGAGCAGACGACGGCGTGGAGACGGGCGACGTCGGCGACGCGGCGGACGGCGACGGCAACGAGGTGGACCCAGACGACGGCGGGGCCGGCGACGGGTCGTAATCGGTTAACCGTCGCCGCTCGAACGGCGACCGTGCGACCGATCACGCGGAAGTTCGCCTACGGCCTCCTCGCGCTCGTGGTCGTGTTGTTGGCGCTGGGCGCTCTCCCGTCGCTGTTGGGCAGCGGCGACCCGTACCACCTGACCGCCGAGCCGACGGCGGCAGAGGGACCGGCGTACAATCTCACTGCCGAGGGGACGGACGATCTCACGCGCAGACGGTTCCAGTTCTTCTTCTCGGCCGTCGACGCTCCGGACGGCCGCTCGAAGCCGTACCGCGAGGGATCGATCGGGATCAAGGAGTCGTTCACCCACTCCCCGTTCGACGAGATGGAGTCGTTCCGGTCGTTCGCCCCGCAGAACGCCACCGTCGACGACAGCGTGTTCGTGGAGTTCGACGGCCAGCGGTACCGAGTGCAGGTGGTGCAGGCGGGCGAGGGCGACTAGAGCGTCTCGACCGCGCGTCTCAGTCGTCCTCGTCGTCCGTGCTCGACAGACGAACAGCTTCTGGTAGTTCTCCCACCGGTGCGCGTGGCTCGACGCCGGCGACGGGGAGGGTATGTAGACGCTCGTTGGTGTTCGACTACATCTCATTTTTAAATGCTGTTCTTGTTCAAAAGACATATCTGTGTTCTCTCTATCGGGCCAATAGTGACTGAGAAACTGTACAAAAACATCCCCTTCGTGAGGTTCTTCCTCGGGAGAGTCGCAACGAACCTCGGAGACAGTCTCTATCTCATCGGAGCACTGTGGTTGGTCCACGATCTCACCGGTTCGACGTTGTTCACCGGTGTCGCCGGGTTCCTGATGCGCGGCCCACAGATGATCGAATTTCTCGTCGGCCCGCTCGTCGACCGGTGGAACCGACGGCGGACGCTGGTCCTCACACAGGTGATACAGGGCGTGTTCGTCCTGACGATCCCGGTCGCTAGCTTCCTCGACAGGCTCAGTGTCTGGGTTCTCCTGGCCGTGATCCCGACACTGGCGACCGTCTCGCGGTTCCAGTACCCCGCACAGAGCGCTCTGCTCCCACAGATCGTCTCGGACGAGCAGCTCGTCCGAGCAAACTCACTGTTCAAACTCGCGGGGCGGTCCGCCGACATCGCGTTCAACGCCGCGTCGGGGTTCCTCATCGTCGCAATCGGAACGACTGCACTGTTCGTGTTCGACGCCATCACGTTCGCCTTTGCGACCCTGATGTTCCTCGGCCTGAAACTCCCGCACGCGGATGGAGAGACGGACGACGGCGAGGACAGTGATCCGGAGCCGGGCGACATCACCGACGAGTACCTGTCGGACCTGAAGGGTGGCGTGAGCTACCTCCGTGGCTCTCTGTTCGTCCCAATCGGCATCGGTGGGATGGTCGCCAACTTCGGGGCGGGTGTCGTCACTGCGATCTTCCCAGCGTTCGCAGACACAATCGGTGGGGCAGGGATGTACGGGATCCTCATGGCGTCGCTCGTCGCCGGAAACCTAGGCGGCTCCGCCGGCTCGTGGCTCGTCGAAGACGTGCCGTACGGGCTGTTCGCCGTCTTCGGGTACGGGCTGGCCGCCGTCGGAGTACTTGTGGCAGTCGTGTTCAAGGGGCCAATCGTCACCCCTCTCGCGCTCGCCGTCGCGTTCCTCCCCATCGGCGCGTTCAACGTACTCCTCGGGTCGCTCCTCCAGTCGGCGGTCGAACAGGAGTACCTCGGCCGTGTCAGTTCGGCGTTCTCCAGTCTCACGATGGTCACGCTGCCAGTCGGGAGTCTGATTGGAGGGATCGTCGGCGACGTGTTCAGTCCCGGCGCGGGACTGTACCTGTTAGCGGCCACCACCATGGTGCTCGCGGTGTACTTCGCGGCCAACGGCCGAATCAGAACACTTCCCCGCGTCGCGGATCTCGACCACGACAACATCGGCCTCGGGACCGCGACAGAGTCGGCCGACTGAACCGAAAGCCCGACGCCCCGTCCCGACCTACCGACGGAGCGTGACAGACGACACCGACGACCCGGCGACGACACCCGCGTTCGACGACGGCCGGCGACACGACCCCCGAGGGGAGCCGCACCCGGACTGGCCCGTGATCGAGAGTGAGACGGAGTACGAGACGGGCTGGGTCCAGGCGGGCTACGACCTCGTCGAGCAGCCGGACGGGACGCGCAAGCGCTACTACTGGGCGGAGCTGGCGACGGCGGTCGTCGTCCTGGCGCGGACGGACGACCAACTGTTGTTCGTGGAGCAGTACCGTCCGACGATCCGGTCGACACAGACGGAACTGCCGGCGGGAATCGTCGAAGCCGGCGAGTCGTTCACCGCCGCGGCCGAACGAGAACTGCGCGAGGAGACCGGCTTCGCCGCCGACGGCCTCTCGCTGCTCCAGGCGGTCGACTGCACGACCGGACTGCTCCGACACAAGCGGGGGTTCGTGTTCGCGGAGGGGCTGGAGCCGGTCGGCCAGGAACTCGACGACAACGAGTTCCTGACGCCGCGGAGCGTCCCCGTGTCGGAGGCGGTCGCGGTGGCCCGCGAGCAGCCGGCGAACGACGCCACCGTCGAAGGGGTGTTGCTCGCGGCCGACGAGGGACTGTTGTGACTCCGAGAGTGGAGGACGGTGACGGCACCGCCTCCTCGTGACGACGGGCTCTTGTCGGGGGCGTCCCAGCAACCGGTATGGACGGCGAAATCGAGCCGAGCGAGCTGGCCGAGTGTCTCGACGACGGCGACGACACCGATCGCCGGATCGTCGACATCAGGAACCCGCGGTCGTTCCGGCGTGGACACATCCCCGGCGCAGAGAACGTCCCGTTGGAGGCGCTGCCGGATCGCGTCGCCGACCTCGCGGGCGCCGACCACGTCGTCACGGTGTGTCCACACGGGAAGGCGAGCGTCCGGGCCGCACGACTGATCGGCTCGTTCGAGGGGTCGGCCGACGCGACCGTCGAGAGCCTCGCGGGCGGGCTGGAGGCCTGGGACGGCCCGCTGGCCGAGGCCGACACGGCCGCCTCGCCCGACGGCACCGAGGACGCTCCGTTCTAGCCGACGCTACCTCACGCTCGGCGGCGCCACACCGCCACGACCGCCAGTGCCACAGCGAGGAGTGTCCCGGCCACACCGAGCACGGGCGCCGCAGAGCGTGTCGTGCCGGCCGACGGCGACGAGGTCGCCGTCCCGGCCGGCACGGTCGTCTCCGCCGTCGGTGTCCTCTGTGGCGTTCTGGTCGCCCGTGGCGTTCCCCTCGTCGCCGTCGGAGAGCTCGTCGGTGTCGGTGTCGTCACCGTCACGGTCGCCGTCCGGTTGCCGGCGGTGATCGTCGGGTCGCCGCCGTCCGGCGCCGCGACGGCTACCGAGAGCGTCGCCGTCCCGTTCGGCGGGAGCGTCACCCGGCGGGTCGCCGTCGCCCGGCCGTCGACGGCGACGGTGACGTTGCCGACGGCAGGGTACGACATCGGGTTCGACACGCCGACACGGACCGGAATCTCGTCGCCCACGGCGACCTGCGACGGGACAGTGAGCTCGTCGACGCGGGGGCTCGCCGGCGTCCGGACCGAGACTGTCACGCGTTCGTCGCCGACGACGACGGTGTGGTCACCGGCGGTCTCGAACGTCCGGTTCACGGTGACGGTCGTCGACTCCCCGGGGCGGAGTCGGCCCGTCCGAGTTCCCGTCCGGACGCCGTCCACACTCACGACGAGCCGGTAGTCGCCGGCCGTGTCGCCGGTGTTCTGCACCCGGGTGTCGACGACGACCGTCTCGCCCGTGACCACGGGTGACGACAGCGGGCCCTCGCGGTACGGACCGGCGACACGTGTGGTCGTCGCCGTCTCGAAGGCGGCGACGCCGCCGAACGTCGCCGCGTGGACGGACCGGTTCCACACCGTCGGTCGCTCCGTCGTGGTGGTGTAGCGGGTCGCGGCCGCGACGAGGTCGTCGTCGCCGGCGGCCGACAGCGTCGCCTCCAAGTCGGCTGGCGTGAACGTGTCGTCGGCGGCGTTGGCGGCCGCCAGGACCGTGTCGAGAGAGTCACCGTCGGCCCGTAGCCGACGGTCGAGCTCGCCGGCGACGAGTGCGCCGACGTGGTAGGCGCCGTACTGGCCCCACGTCTCCGGTCGGGTGAGCACCGTGTCGCCGACTCGTGGCGCCCGACCACGCCGGAGCGTGTCGGCGACGGCGTCGAACTCGACGGTACCGGCCCGCAGCGACAGCGCCGCCGCGTAGTAGTCCGCCGACCCCTCCGTCAGCCACGCCGTCTCGCTCGCGGGGGTGAACGACTGCCGGGTGTGGACGTACTCGTGGATCCAGACGTTGTCGGGCGTCGTCACCGGCGTGTCGGCCTGGACCCAGGCGTCCGTCGGCCCGGTCTGGAGCCCGCGGACGGCCCAGTCGACGCTCGTCGGCGCCGCGAACAGCCAGACGGACTCGTCGCGGTCGCCGACCCGGAGCGCGTCGCTCGCGGTCGCCGTGGCGTTCAACACCGCCGTCGGCGACGGGCGGAGCGTCGCCGCCCCCGGGACGACCAGCCGCAGTCGTTGCCCGTGTGCCACTCGTTCGTGGACCGTGTGCGCGCCGAGGAACGCCACCTTCGTGCCGGCGACGCCGGGGCCGTCCGTCCGGACACGCTGGACGAGTTCCGGCGGCTCGCGGCCCCGCTCGTAGCGCCAGGCCGCCTCGTAGCCGGGCACCTGGACGAGCGCCCACGGCCCACGGTCGGTGAACAGGAACCCGTGGTCGCCGTCTGCGGCCGACGCCTCGGAGCCCGTCTCGCGGGCCGTCCGGTTGGCCGCGTACGTCACCGTGATCGTGGGGTCGCTCGTCCCGTCCCAGACGTACTGCCCGTTCGACCGGTCGAACCCGGTCGCCGACTGGAGGGTCGTCCGGTTCGACAGTCGAACCCGGAACTCCCCCAGGTACGACGGAAACTCGTAGCCGTACTGCACCCTGATCCGGCCGGGCGTCGCCGGCGTCAGCGAGAGCGTCACCCGTTGCTCGATCACGGCGTCGGCCGTTCTCGTCGCGGTCGCAGTCGCGGCTGTCACGACCGTCGCCTCGGTGGGTCCACTCGCCGCTCCGGTCGTCGGTGTCTCGTCGGCGACCACGGTCGTCGCGTTCGTCCCGCCGGCCGTCAGTGTCTCCTCGTCGGTCGTCTCTGTCGCGTTCGTCTCGCCAGCCGTCGGGGCCTTACCGTCGGTCGTCTCTGTCGCGTTCGTCTCGCCAGCCGTCGGGGCCGGGGCGGGTGACGCCACGCCGGCGACGGCACCGACTGCGAGGAGCGCGACGAGCAGCGCTGTCAGTCCACGCAACACAGTGACAGCTTCACACGACCGGGTGATACGTCCGGCGGTCACGGCGACGCCACTGGGGAACTGTGAGCGGTGTGTGGAGTCGCCGAGCGAGCGAGGCTCGACGTGCGGGAGTCAGGTACGGACGGTCACGCGACGTTGTACCCCTTGTCGCGGAGGAAGTCCTCCACGCGGCCGGTGTGGTTGCCCTGGAGTTCGATCGAGCCGTCCTCGACGGTGCCGCCACAGGCGAACTTCGACTTCAGGTCCGACGACAGCGAGTCCATGTCCACGTCGCCCGGGTCGAATCCCTCGATGATCGTTACCTCCTTGCCGTACCTGCGCTCGTCGATGCGGACTTCGATCTCCTGAGACTCCTTTGCCACGTCCTCGCAGACGCAGAGTTCGTCAGGCAGTCCGCACGTCGAGCATACCTCGGACATTCGGATCGTAGGTACTGCGGCGTCCTATTAAATAGTGTCGGGAGCCCCCGCGAACGGCTGTCGGAGAACCGACAGGAGACGGCGCAAGTCGTCGGCACTCGACCGAGTGGCGGGCGACGGTCACCGTCGTGTGTTAAACGAACCGGCGCTCGCACGACCGGTTGTGGGGAGTGTGGCCGGCGTGACGACGGCGTCGACCCCCGACGAGACTCGCGCGCGGTCTTCGATCGGGCGAGCGGTCACCGCAGCCGACGGATCACCGGCAGCCCGTCACGGACGATGCGGTCGACCGTCGCTACGGTCTCCGCGGCCGTCGTCTCGTCGACTCCCGGACCGTAGTGGGCCAGTTCGTACGCCCGGGCGACCGCCTGGGCGTCCTCGTCCAGCCCGCGCCGGACGACGTTGTCGACGTACTGGCGCGGTGTCTCGCCCGGACGCCGTTCGCGGTAGCGCCGCGTGGCAGTCGCCTCCAGGCGACGGTAGGCACGTTCCGCCGCCGCAGTCGGGTCGTCGCCCGACGGCTGGTACGCCGTCCACAGGAGTCGGTACCCTCTGGCGGTCAACCCCAGACGACGGGCGCCGGCGACGACACCGGCGAGTGCCGTCACGCCGAGCACTGTCTCGCGTCTGGACGGGAGGCCGCCGCCGCCGTCGCCGGCACCGTCACCGCTGCCGCCGGTCGTCGCGTTGCCGCCGCCACCGCCCGGCGCGGTGCCGAACGGGTTGTCGGCCAGCGTGCCGTTGTCGACTGCACGCCCGGGGGAGGCGATCGCCCCGACCTGGTTCGGGTCCGTCCCGTTCGCGCCCCCGATGTCTGCCGTCTCCTCGAACGTCGGTGCCGGCGTGGTGTACACCCCGTCGGCGGAGCCGGCCGTGTCGACGTTCGACGCACCCGCCTCCCGGGCCTCGGCGACGGTCGACCGCTCGGCGTCCGTCCGCTCGGCCGCCGGCGTCGGGTCGAACCGCACCCAGCCGACGTCCGGGAAGTACACCTCGACCCAGGCGTGTGAGTCGAGCCCGCGGACGACGTACTCGTCGGGACCGACCCGTTGGCCGGTCGTGTAGCCGGTGACGAACCGTGCGGGAATCCCCTGTGACCGGAGCATCGTCACCATCGTCGTCGCGTAGTAGGTGCAGTAGCCCGACTCCATCTCGAACAGGAAGCTGTCGGCGATGCTCCCGTCCGGGTTGGGGACGTTCAGCGAGTACTCCTTCGTCGACTCCAGGTACCGCTCGACGGCGACCGCGGCGTCGTACGGCGTGCTCGCGTCCGCTTGTTGCAACACCTGTTGGGTGCGGTCGCGCACCCGATCCGGGGTGGAGCCGGGCAGCTGCGTGTACCGGCTCTGGATCCCCGCCGGGTAGTCGACGCCCGTGCGCCGGAGTTCGGCAGTCGTCGCCGACGGCTGCCGCGAGATCACCGTGTACGACTCGTTCTCCGCGAGCGTCGTCGCCGGGGCGAACCCGCCGTTGCTCGTCACCTGGGCGATCTGGCGTGTCTCCCCACGGATCCGGACCGGCTTGTACGCCGCCGGGACGGCGTCGAACTTCGTCCGGACGGTGTACGTCTGCTCGACGCGGACGCTCTCGCCGGGTGGGCCCTCGACGGCCCCGCGGTACGGCGACGACTCTCCGGTCCTGACCCAGCCACCACCAGTGTAGCGGTCGTACGCGCCGACACGCCAGTAGGCCGGACGGTTGGACTCGACGGTGAACCGCACGGACGGCGACAGCGAGATACTCCCCAACACCGCCACTCGTTGGTCGTTCGACACCAGACTCGACTCCACCGACGGCGCACCGCCGCCGGGGACGATCGGACTCTGTGCGCTCCCGGGGACGACCGTCACGAGCGAGGTGACGACCACCATCGCCGTCACGATCACGACGACCGTGTCCCACTGTCCCGCCAGCCCGCGCCGCCCGCCGGCGGCGAGCCCGGCCAGCCCGACTGCGGCCGTCAGCCCGACCGCGCCCGCGAGCGTCGCTCCCAGGCCGGCGTCGCCCGTCAGGACGAAGAAGCCGGTCGCTGCCGCCGCGAGCGTCGCCGCCCAGACGTGTCGCCCACGCCCGGTCAGGTACGCGACGACGAACGTCGGCACCGGCGCCAGAGACAGCGCCCACGCTCCCGCGTTGACGAGTCTGAGCACCGACAGTCCGGAGGCCAACGCGAGCAGGTCCCGGGCGAGTCGGCCGACCGTGAACAACGCCCGTTGACTCTCCGGCACGGAGAGGACGTACGCACCCAGCGCGGCCGCGAAGCCGACGAGTGCGACCGCCAGCGCCGTCCGTTCGCGGAGGGTGACCGCGCCGGCCAGTCCCAGTCCGACCGCGACGGCGATCTCGAAGCCCAGCGGGACGACCCCGCCGACCACGTCGGTGACGTGGTAGAACACGGAGAGGTACGCCAGTGTCGCCGCCACGACGCCGGCGGTCGCCGGGGTCGACAGTCGCTCACGCAGCGAGCCGACGGACGCCCCGTCGTCCGCGCCCGGTGGCTTCCCGATCCGACCGCCGACGCTGGCGCCCGCGCCGCCGCCGCGGGTCGTGCCGCTCACGCGGCCACCTCGCGTTCTCGGCGGTCGTTGTCCGGCTCCGGCGCCGTGTGGTCCCCGACCGTGCGGTACGCCGGGAGTCTGTCTGCCGTCAGCGAGTCGAACGTCGTCTCCGTCTCTCCGACCGTGACGGTCGTCTCCCCGGGCTCGCCGAACACGACGATGTCCGCGTCGTCCGTGCCGGTCCGCCCCGGGCCGACGAGCGCGAGCCGTTCCAACAGCCGCACTCGACTCCCGCGGTCCGGGCCGGCCTCCACCGTCCCGTCGGGGAGCGTCACGCTCACCGGGACGCCGTCCTCGATCAGTGCCAGCGCCAGACTCGCGGCCGCGACAGCCATCCCGTCTGCGCCGCCGGAGGTCGCGCCCGCCGACAGCGACACCGCCTCCGTCTCCGCCTCGGCCGCGAACTCCTTGACGATCAGCTCGTCGCGCTTGGCCGTCGTCTTCCAGTGAACGTCACGCAGCGAGTCGCCGTCCGTGTACTCCCGGAGCCGGTCGAACTGCGACCGTTCCTCGTGGACGCCGGTCTCGTGCAGCGCCCGCAGGTCGCGTCTGGCCCACGCCGCGATGGCTCTCGGCTCCGGGTACGCCAACACCGTGTCCGTCCCCGGACAGGAGCGTCGCTCCTCCAACAGCCCGAGCACGTCTCGGATCCAGACGGTCGCCGGCCCGAGCGTGTGCTGGCCGCGCGCCTCGTAGGTCACCTCGTAGTCGGCCGGCTCCGCGCCGACGACCACTTCGTAGGTCGTCGTCTCCACCGCGACCCCGTCCGACACCGTCTCCTCGACGCGCCCGAGGAACGGCCGGGACAACGGATCCGACCCCGCGCCGGCGCCGTCCCGCTCCACGAACGACAGCGAGGCCGTCCCGCCCCGGCCGACGTGGCCGTCCGCGGGCGTCTCCCGCACGGCCGTCGGCGTCTCCGTCCGCGACACCTGGACGTAGGCGGCCGCGAGCGCCAGCACACCCGGCACGACGACCGCGTCCAACGACCGCGGGCCGAAGGTCACGCCGGAGGCGACCGCGACCAGACAGACGGCGACCACCGTCTTGCCGCGTCGTGTGAGTCGCATTCCGTCACTCGACCGGGACGGCCTCCAGCGCGTCCTCGGTCACGTCCAGTCCGGTCTCGCTGCCGGTGCGCGGCCTGATCCGGTGGGGGAACACCGTCCGAACCTCCGTCTGGACGTCGTCCGGAGTGACGTACCCGCGGCCGTCGACGACGGCCCGCGCCTGTGACGCCCGAATCAACGCGATACTCCCGCGCGGGCTGACCCCCAACTGCGCCTCCTCGCGGGTGTAGTTCGCCAGCTCGGTCACGTACGACCGCACCGGCTCCGACACTTCGGTGTCGCCGACCGTCCGACGCGCCCGCCGGAGGTCCGACGTGGTGGCGACCGACTCCAACGCCTCGATGGGGTGGTCGCCGGCCGTCCGGTCCAGCATCTCCGTCTCCTCTGCGGAGTCCGGGTAGCCCAGCCGGAGCTTCTTCATGAACCGGTCGATCTCCGCCATCGGCAGTTCGTACGTCCGGCCCGGCTCTACGTCGTTCTGTGTGGCGATGACGGTGAACGGCTCCTGGAGTGACCGCGTGTCGCCGTCGACCGTCACCTGTGTCTCCTCCATCGCCTCCAGCAGCGCCGACTGTGTCTTCGGCGGCGCACGGTTGATCTCGTCGCCCAAGACGACGTTCGCGAACACCGGCCCCGGCCGGAACTCGAACTCCTGGGTCTTCTGGTTGAACACGTTCGACCCGGTCACGTCCGCCGGCAGTAGGTCCGGGGTGAACTGGACGCGCTTGAACTCACACTCCACTGACCGCGCGATAGAGCGTGCCAGCATCGTCTTCCCGACGCCGGGCACGTCCTCCAGCAGGAGGTGGCCGCGCGCCAACACGGTCACCAGGACGTGTTCGATTGCGTCGTCGTGCCCGACGATCACGTCTGCGACGTTGTCGCTCACCCGCTCGACGAGGGCCGCGGCCTCGTCCACGGGGAGGGCGGTGCGCTCGGCTCCGTCTACGTCGACGTCGCTCTCACTCATGGTAACAGCCCACCCCACCGAACGGCACGCGACCGTGGTGGCAGTGAGTCACACTCCGACACTCGTTCTGGAGGAACCTAACGCTGCCGCACGACCTTTTTCACTCCTCGGGTGGCCTCCCTGCGGCGGGGCCTTCGGCCCCGCCTCGGCGGGCCACCCGAGGAAAAAACGTCGATGAAAAAGGCGCTCGCTCGGTCGCTCCGCTCCCTCGCTCGCGTTCCGAATCGTAGTGCCGTACCGCGACCGCACCGCCCCCGCACCGCGACCACAATTGGGAGATTTTGCGAGGAAGAGGGCCGCTCACGCTCGAATTGGACGTTAGATCGTCCACACTGCCCTCTGCTGCTGTCTGGTTCCTGTCGCCAGTCCACCTGCCGCCCGTGTCGAGCCGTTCTCCTCCGCTGCCGTTCCGCACCACGACGGCGCCGAGTCTGTTGGGTTCGATCCGTTCGAGGTCGGTCACTCGTCGGCGACGACGTGCCACCGCCACCGGTAGCTTGTCAGTCGTCCAACACGCCGTCGACGGGCGCGAGCAGAGTAGAGTAGTCACTGTGAGTCGCGCGGGCGCAGTTTCGCGTACGCGCGGACTGCTTCAGCGGCGTCGTGCGCCAACCACCCACCGGTGGGCGCGGGTCGTCCGCTCGAAGGACGAGCGAGAGGGGTAGGCCAGACACTGCAAAGCGGAGCGGTAGGGCACCAGAGTTCGGACGCAGGCGAGAGCCAAAGAGCAAGTCCTGCAGAGCGGTTGCGGTTCGGCACTGCGATCCAGTGCACGAGCGACGGCCGAGGGCCAAACCCTGCGGTGCGGGGCGGTGCGGCACTAGGATTCGGACGCGAGCGAGGGAGCGGAGCGACCGAGCGAGCGCCTTTTTGATCGACATTTTTGCTCCGAGCGGTGAGCGCGCGTAGCGCGCTCACCCGAGGAGCAAAAAGGTCGTATTACTGGAACCCGACCGGCCCGCCGGCGTCGCGCCGGAGCTGCTCGCGAGAGCCGGACTGGAACTGGTCTTCCACGTTCTCGTAGTACTCCTGGATCTCCTCGGTGACGGTCGGCCGGACGCTCTCCATCGCCCGGTCGAAGTGAGTCATCCCGACGTGTTCGGCGTCGTCCGTCTCCCGGAGCGCCTCGATGGCGGCTTCCCGGGCGATCGACTCCAGGTCGGAGCCGACGTAGCCGTCCGTCAGCTCCGCCAGTTCGCGGAGGCTCACGTCCGGTGCCAACGGCGTGTCCCGGGTGTGGATCTTCAGGATCTGCTCGCGCCCCTCGGCGTCCGGCTCGCCGATCATCACGAGCCGGTCGAAGCGGCCCGACCGGATCAGCGCCGGGTCGATCATGTCCGGGCGGTTGGTGGCACCGATCACCATCACGTCACCCATCTCTTCGAGGCCGTCTAACTCCGTCAGGAGCTGGTTGACGACCCGCTCGGAGACGTTGTTGCCCATCTCCTGGCCGCGGCTGGGCGCCAGCGAGTCCAGTTCGTCGAAGAAGATGACGGTCGGCGACACCTGCCGCGCCTTCCGGAACGTCTGGCGGATCGCCTTCTCCGACTCGCCGACCCACTTCGACAGCAGCTGCGGGCCGCGCACGGAGATGAAGTTGGCGTTCGTCTCGTTGGCGACCGCCTTCGCCATCAGGGTCTTGCCGGTGCCGGGCGGACCGTACAGGAGCACCCCCTTCGGCGCCTCCACGCCCATCCGTTCGAACTTCTCGGGTGACGTGAGAGGCCACTCGACGGCCTCTTTGACCTGTTGTTGGGCGTCGGACAGCCCGCCCACGTCGTCCCAGGTGATCTTCGGGAGCTCGACGAGCACCTCCCGCATCGCCGACGGCTCCACCTCCGCGAGCGCGCCGGAGAAGTCCTGGCGCTTGATGATCATCCGGTCGATCAGGCTCGGCGGGATGTCCTCCTCGTCTAAGTCGATCTCCGGGAGGTAACGCCGCAGTGCCTTCATCGCAGACTCCTTCGTCAGACTCTCGATGTCTGCGCCGACGAACCCGTGGGTCTCGTCTGCGAGCCGTCCCAGGTCCACGTCGTCCGACAGGGGCATCCCGCGGGTGTGGATCTGGAGGATCTCCTTGCGGCCCGCCTCGTCCGGGACGCCGATCTCGATCTCGCGGTCGAAGCGACCGGGCCGGCGCAGCGCCGGGTCGACGGAGTCCACGCGGTTCGTCGCCGCGATCACGACGACCTGGCCGCGCGACTCCAGCCCGTCCATCATCGTCAGGAGCTGGGCGACGACCCGACGCTCCACCTCGCCGGTCACGTCCTCGCGTTTCGGCGCGATGGAGTCCAGTTCGTCGATGAAGATGATCGACGGCGACTCGTCTTTGGCGTCCTCGAACACCTCCCGGAGCTGTTGTTCCGACTCCCCGTAGTACTTCGAGATGATCTCCGGCCCGGCGATGGAGAAGAACGACGCCGAGGTCTCGTTGGCGACGGCCTTCGCCAACAGCGTCTTTCCAGTACCCGGCGGGCCGTGTAAGAGCACGCCGCTGGGCGGCTCGATCCCCAGCTTCTTGAAGATCTGGGGGTGCTTCATCGGCAGCTCGACCATCTCGCGGACCCGTTGGATCTCCCCCTGGAGCCCACCGATGTCCTCGTAAGTGATCCCACCGCCGGTCTTCTCGAACCCGGAGATGGGTTCCTCGCGGAGCTCCACGTCCGTGTCCTCCGTGACGAGGACGACCCCCTCCGGCTCCGTCTCGACGGCGATCAACGGGATGGCCTGCCCCGGCGAGCGCATGAACGGGTGGTTCGTGGAGGACATCACCGGGACGATGTCGCGTTCGACGACCGGCCGCTTGAGGATCTGGCGTTTCACCATCCCCGCGGCGTCGGAGCCGAACTGGACGGACGCCTCCTCCGGGGGTGCCAGCGTCAGGCTCTCTGCTTTCTCCGCTTCGGCCTTCCGGATCGTGACTCGTTCGCCGATCCCGACGTCCGCGTTCTGGCGGGTGAACCCGTCGATGCGGACGGTGTCCGTGTTCCAGTCCTGCCGGTCGGCCCGCCACACCTTGGCGGCCGTCGTCTCTGCGCCCTCGATCTCGATGATGTCGCCGGGCGACAGCTTCAGGTGCAGCAAGGTGTCGGGGTCGAGCCGAGCGATACCGCGCCCCGAGTCGTTCGGGTACGCCTTCGCAACTTCGAGTTGAACTTCGTTCATCGTTGTGGCGGGTGCGTCGTGGTTCGGGCGTCCGTGGCACCACGGCCGACCGCGGCCCACGACACGCCCGTGCCTCTACGTTGGATTGAGGGAGCCAGGGTGAAAACACCACGGGTCGTGGTCGGTTCGTTTCCGTGTCCGCACGCGGGAGAGATTTTGGCACGGCGCAGACCCTCGCCGGCGCGCGGCACGGCGCAGACCCTCGCCGGCGCGGCGCAGGTCACCGCCGGTCCAACACCGCGACCACCCCGACCCCGACGACCGCGAGGCACATCGACGCCGCCAACAGCCCGAACGCGACCCCGAAGCCGGCCCGCTCGGAGACGACGCCCACGACCGCCGGCGCGACCGCGCCCGCCCCCATCAACAACGTCCGGACGACACCCAGTCCGCCGCCGGCGGCCGTCTCGGGGATCACTGCCGCGAGGTACGCTCCCCGGACCGGTCGGAAGCCGTGGCTGCCGAGCCCGACGGCCACGACCGCCGCCCCCAGGACCGCGAGCGGCGCGGTCCCGACCGCGACCAACGCCGTCAGCCCGACGGCCGCCAGCCCGAGCGTGACGCCGATCACCGGCAGTCGACCGACCCGGTCCGAGAGGTCACCGGTGACGAGCTGGACCAGACTGACGGCGAACAGGCCGCTGTAGACGAGCGACGCCGTCGCCGACGACAGCCCGCCTCGCTCCGCGAGGTACAACGGGAGGAAGGCGACGACACCGTTGTACGCGAACGAGAAGGCGAGCGTAACGCCGACGAACGCCGCGAACAACGGGTCGGTCAACAGCCCGAGGTACGTCCGGAGTCCGGCGTCGTCGCCGGCGTCCTCGGCCGGCGGCGGCACGCGTCGAGGGGCCCGGACGGCGAAGGCGACCGCCAGCGCCAGCCCGACGGCGCCGGCGACCGCGAACAGGGTGTGCCAGTCGGCCCGGGCGAGCGCGACGACGACCGCCGCGGGCGCCGCGACGCCGCCGAGCGCGCCGAACGTGTCCAACACTCCCAGCGCTCGCCCGGTGTGTGTGGGGTAGGTGCGCGACAGGAGTCGGACGGCGACGGTCTTGTGCGCGCCCGTCCCGAACCCGACGAGCAGCATCGCACCCACGAGCGCCGCGAACGGAGACGGGACGACGAGCACGAGCGCGCCGACCGCGGCGACGACCGCGCCCGCGACGACGACGCGGACGGCACCGACTCGATCCGCGAGCGCACCACTCGGGAACTGCATCGCGGCGTACACCGTCATCATCGCGGTGAAGGCGGCGCCCAACTCTGCGTTCGAGGCCGCGAACGTCTCCCCGAACGTCGGGAACAACGGCGGGAAGGCGTACCGCAGGAACTTCGCCAGGAACCAGATCGCCGCCGACAACAGGAGGGCGTCGAAGCCGGCGAGTCGTCGGAGCCGTGTGCGTGTCCTCGCAATCAGTCCGGACGACATCCGTCTGGGGGTTCGACGGCGACGAACAAGAGGAGACGGAAGTCGGCACTCCTAGGTATGTCGTCGACCGGGGTGCAGTAGGTCGCCTGTTCACACCTGGGCCACCGGACACGCGACTCTGAAGCGTCAGGACTGCCTCTGGTTTGCCTTATGTGGGAGCGTAAGAGACAAACATATACCTCTCCCGGGGGTACGTGCTGGTGACAAATGCGCTCGACTAATCTACAGACAATTGAATACACACGCAACCTCGCCCGTAAACACACCACGTCGCTGGGGTGGACCTCGACAAGATGAGTGCTATCAGTCGAAGAGAAAGGTTCGAAGGCGTGTTGTTGCGGCTACTCGTCGGTGTCGTCACCGTCACTGCTGCGGGCGTGGCAGTGGTGGCGAGTGATCTCACCGTGTGGTCGGCGTCACCCGTCGGCGTCGTCCTCGGAGGTGGGTTCGCAACCGTAACTGCTGTCGCCGAGCGGGTTGGCCCGTTACAGGCCGTGTTCGAGCGTGGGCAGTGGCTCGTCACGATTGGGGCTATCGCAGTCACGTTTCTGTTCGTCTACGGAGTGGTTGCGCCGGAGATTATCCTCGGAGTTGCTGTCGGAATCGGCCTCGGAAGCGCGGTCGGTGCTGCCTTTACGCTCTCGTTGGCCGAGTGAGGGGCACTGCACTGTCGGTGGGTAGGCCGTGTCCGTGCACGTACAGTTGCCTCGCCGATCCGAGACGCTGGGGGGGTCTACTACAGGTGGAACGTCAACAACTGCGTCCTGCGACGACGCCCCGAGCACGAAGGTCCAGGAAACAGATAGACGATATTAGCGAATCCGGTTCGGACGGCGGCTCAAAGTCTTTCTTTTGACTATATTATACTTAACACTTCGTTGCGAGTAGTCGTTCTCTGTCTATCTAGTAGATAGCACTTTCTGCCACAGGAAATTTATCTGTGTGAGTTACACCAAGCTAAAATCGGTTGGTTTATTTTGTCTCGGGAGAAACCATGTGTCGGGTACAAACCCATGACAGATCTGAACCGGAGGCAACTCCTTCGCGGATGTGGTGCAGGCATCGGAATGGCCGGTCTCCCAGGTGTCGCCGCAGCCAGCAGCGACAGCGACCGGTCGGCGGAAAAGGTTCTGGACATCCACAAGAAGGCGATCATCGCCGACAGCGGGAGCAAGGATGTCCACGTCGTCGACGTCACCAACAAGGAGAAGCGGGAACGCAAGCGGTTCGTCGCCGTCGTCGACAACAGAGCAGACACAGCCAGTGTGAGTGAGGTCAGTAAGGAGAAGTTCCAGGCAATGGCATCACTCGCTGATGAAGACAGAGTGACGGCCAACGAGGCCGTAGAGACGACGGCTACCGACGACGGTGTGCAGGTGTCTGCGAACGGTGTCACGGTCCAGGCGAAGGACATCATCGAGCGCTCGGACGTGTACACGGACACCAACGGCAGCTGTAATGCGTACGACTACACACACAAGTGGGTCGGGATCACTGCCGAGTTCCCCAACAAAGTCGGTGACATCGGGTGGGGAGCTATCAGCACGGCACTCATCGCGCTCGTCGGGTCGTCTGCGCTCAGTGGCGGTCTGACGGCACTCATCTCCGGGGCAATCGCCCTCGTCGGGGGTCTCGCAGCGTACGTGACGAACACGTACACCCTCACGTTCGGAGCAATCGAGTTCGACAAGTCTGCTTTCGGCTACACACAGACCCTGTACGGGGCGCAGATCGGCGGCGGCTATCACCAGAGCAAGGGTGAGCTACAGACTGTCCTGCCGGCCCCCACACACCCGAACCGTCTCAGCTAGAGTAGCTGGTCAGTAGCTCGTACGCCCAGAGTCCGACGCAGTCGTTGCCGTCGGCCGTCTCGCGGAGAGGATCGGCACCGGCCGACGGCAACTGCGGGAACGACGTGAACCCGGCCGTCGATGCCGATAGAACAGGCGAGCATCGGGTCGGCTTCCGTCGACGCCCAGCGTGGTGAGCTTCCCGCTGTCACGTCCACGCTCGACAACTCGGATCTGAGTGACAGATTTCCCCGGAGAGACCGCAATCCGTGGCAATTTATACCCGTCGGGGTGTCACCAGAGAGTATGAGTGCCTTCGAGGAGATGGAGGAGGACGGCGTCGTCTGGATGAACGGCGAGTTCGTCGAGTGGGAGAACGCGACTACCCACGTCATGACCCACGCGCTCCATTACGGGTCCGGCGTGTTCGAGGGGGTCCGGGCGTACGACACGGAGAAGGGGACGGCGGTGTTCCGGTGGGAAGAGCACTTAGAACGGCTGTACGAGTCCGCGAAGCCGTACGACTTAGAGATCGAACACGAGCCGGCGGAGCTGACGGAGGCGGCGATGGAGGTGATCCGCCGGAACGATCTCGACAGCGCCTACGTCCGGCCCATCGCCTACTACGGCTACGATTCGCTGGGCGTGTCTCCGGGTGACTGCCCGACGGACGTGGTGATCGGCGCGTGGCCGTGGGGCGCGTACCTGGGCGAGGAGGCGTTGGAGAACGGGGTCGAGGTGATGGTCTCCTCGTGGCGGAAGCACGCCTCCAGCCAGATCCCGACGAACGCGAAGACCACCGGGCTGTACGTCAACTCCATGCTCGCGGGCGAGGAGGCCCGTCGCAACGGCTACACGGAGGCGATCGTCCTCAACAAGGAGGGGAACGTCGCCGAGGGCCCCGGCGAGAACATCTTCCTCGTCCGCGACGGGGAGCTGTACACCCCCGGGCTGTCGGAGTCGATCCTGGGCGGGATCACGCGCGACACCCTGATCACGCTCGCCGAGGAGCGCGGCTACGAGGTCCACGACGACGTGTCGATCTCGCGGGGTGAGCTCCACACCGCCGACGAGCTGTTCTTCACCGGCTCCGCGGCCGAGGTGACGCCGATCCGCCAGGTGGACAACGTCGAGATCGGGAACGGCGGCCGCGGCCCGGTGACGGAGGAGCTCCAGACGGCGTTCTTCGAGCTCGTGGACCGGGAGACGGACGACCACGAGGAGTGGTTCACCTACGTGGAGTGACGGCCGCGACGACACCGAGAGGGTCGGATTAGTTTTCTGTATCGTTCCACACTGGTTTTGTACCGGCGTCGCCCAGTCTTCCGTGTGAGCCTCTCTCTCGGTAGAGTGTGTCTCGGTCCCGTGTGGGTTGGTACCGTGTGCGCGAGAGACTGAAGTAGTCGGCGCCCCTACGAGAGAGTGGAGGTGACGACATGATCTGCAACACCGAAGTTCTGTGTTCGCGCGGCGACTGCGACGGGCCGACTCGGCCCGGCGTCGCCACGACGTGGATCGACGGCCGCGTCGTCACGGCGCCGTAACCGTTCGACTGCGTTCGCCCTCCTGTCTGTCCGTCGACTCCTGTACCGCGTTCCGACTGTCCCCCACACACCACACGATGTACCAGTCACTAACCCCGACACACGAGCCGCACCACACCGAGCCGACACTGACCGCCACCGCAGTCGCGGCAGCCCTCCCGGTCGCCGTCTTGTTGGCGATCGCGTACCCCGCCGCCGCGGTCGGCGTCGTCGCCGGCTTCGCCCTCGCGACGGCGTTCGCACGGCTGTAACGCCCTCGCTGACGACGTTCGCGCGGTTGTAACACCCCTGACTCTGCCGTCTTCCGACCTCAACGCGAGCGGCGTCACCGCCGGGAGCCGAGGTCGGCGTTTAAGAGGCCGGGCACACAACGCCACCGTATGACAGACGAGTCGACCGGCGACAGTGAGCCGCCCGACGGAGAGACTGCGAGTCACACGGTCGTCCTGGACTACCTCGCACACGGCCACCCGGACGACGACCGGCCGCAGTACCAGAAGTCGCCGCTGGCACACGCGCTGGGAGAGGCCGACTTCCGGCTGTACGAACTCACGCTGGACACGGACGACCGCGTCGGCATCGGCGACCGACTCGTCGTGGAGCCGGCCGAAGAACAGACCGCGGTCGCCCGGTCGCGGACCATCGAGTTCGACGACCTCACTCGCGGCGCTCGTCAGGAGCTGGAGTACGCCGTCGAGGAGATCGTCGAACGGGACGAACGCCGGTTCGTCGACTTCTACAACGACGCACAGCCGATCACGCTGCGGCTCCACCAGCTCAATCTCCTGCCCGGGATCGGGAAGAAGCTCCGCAACAACGTGTTGGACGAGCGAAAGCGCGGGCCGTTCGAGTCGTTCGACGACATCGAAGAACGGGTGTCCGGGCTCCACAACCCCTGCGAGCTCCTGACCGACCGGATCGTCGAGGAGATCCGCGAGGACGACCTGAAGTACCAGACGTTCGTCGACGCAGAGGAGTGAGCGACGGGCCTTTCTCTGCGGGGGGGAAACTACACTGCGTGACAGACGACACGGCGGCCGACGGCGACACGTTCGGCGTCGGCATCCGGGTGACGGACGCAGAGTTCCGGCTCGTCGTCCACGTCCCCTCGGAGATCGACGCCGGGTGGACGGACCCGGAGACGTTCCAACGACAGATCGAGTCGTACACCTGGGAGCAGTTGGACCGGGAAGCGACGCTGGCGGCGGTCGCGTCCCTCGCGGAGACGGGCGACACTGTCGGACTGGGGACGGTGACGATGCGGCCGGACGGTGAGGTGACTGCGGAGTCACTGTCGCGGCCGAAGACGGAGTAACCGGGCTACTCGTCGTGGAGCTGTTCGACCGCGCGGCCGATGGCCGAGATCATCTCCGGGTCGTAGCCGGTCATGTCGTAGCGGTTCGCCGCGACCGTGTCGCCCCAGACGCCGAGCGCGCCCAGTTCGACGAACGCCTGGAGCGCGGCTCCCAGCGTCCGGGGGGTCGTCTCGGGGTCGGGAATGGCCTCGTGGATCTGTTTGGACTGTGGGTACGCCATGTCGACGGTCTCCAGTCCGCGGCGGGCCTCCCGCCAGTTGCTGCGGAGGTAGCCGAAGTTCGTCGGGTCGTCCTCGCGGAGTTGGGTGACGCCGGTCTCCGCGATCCACCGACGACAGCGGTCGTCCGCGAACTCGAACCGGCGGGCCAGCGTCGTGATCGCCCGTGGCTCGTTGGGTACTCTGGCGTGGACCGTGTCACACCGTTCCGTCGCCAGCTCGATGAACTCGTCGAGCCGTTCGCCGGCGTCCGTCTCCTGCGTGAACAGGAACGACGGGTCCTCGACCGCGAGGACGCCCCCGTCGGCGTCGCCGAGTGCCGTGTCGAGTGCGTCCTCGAGGTCGTCCGTCGTCGCCTCTTCGACGACGGTGACGTCCAGGTTCGGACCCATCGGGCGAGTCTGGATGCCGCCCGCGGTCGCGGTCGCACTCCGGAGCTTCCCGCCGAGCTTGAGGAAGTGCCGGTCGTCGGCGGGTGACGGTGTGCTGTCGATACGACGCTGCCACTCTTGGACGGAGTAGTCGGAGAGTATCCCCACGTGACGCCCTTCCGCTGTGCCCGTCGCGTGAGCCAGCGAGTCGACGTCGGCGTGAAGAACGGTTTCCCCCCGTCCGTTCCCCTCCAGTGCCATGTGGTTTTACAACGTATTCTACCATTATAAAATTGCCGGAACGTCTCATCCCGTCAGACAATCGTGCGAATCCGTAGAGAAGTCCGGTGAGCAACGCTATCGAGGCGGTTTTTACGCTCCAGCCCCCACTCGAGTGTAGTGACGACGGACCGAGAGACTCCGCTCACGACGGTCCAGTCGGCCGCGGTCGACCGCGCACTCACCGCAGACGGCGACGCGGTCGGGCTCCGACTGACCGGGCTGTTGGAACGGACGGCGTGTGCCGCCAGCCCGGGTGCAGTCGACGACCTGACGGTCGCGCTCGTGTCGGTCGCCGCCGCACGCGAACCGCCGCCGACGCCGCCGTCGCCGGCGACCCCGGGTGACCCGGTGGCCGAGGCGGCGCCGGTCGTGGTCGGCGCCGCAGTCGCCTGTCGCCGGTTCGACGCGCCGCTGACCCGCGTCGCGGCCGTCGCCGACACGCCGCCGGAGACAGTCGCGCGCGTCGCCCGCCGACTCCCGAGCCACTGCGGCGACGAGGACAGTACCAGTGACAGAACGTGAGGAAATAAAGACAGAGTCGTCGAGCGAAACGGCCGCGACCCTCATAAACCCACGGCTCGCCCGGTTCGCGCCGGAAAGTCCCTCCGTCGGCGCCGAATCGGCGCTCGGTCTCGCCCCGGAGCCCCCGTCTTTATAAACCGTCGGTTTATAAACGTGGACGAGGAAGAACGAATGACGGACCCGGCAGACTCCATCGAGATTCAGAACGTGGTCGCATCGACGGGAATCGGGCAGGAGCTCGACCTCGAGGCGCTGGCGGAGGACCTCCCGGGGGCGGACTTCAACCCGGACAACTTCCCCGGTCTCGTCTACCGCACCCAGGACCCGAAGGCCGCGGCACTGATCTTCCGGTCGGGGAAGATCGTCTGTACTGGCGCCAAGAGCATCGACGACGTCCACGACGCGCTGGGGATCATCTTCGAGAAGCTGCGCGGCCTCTCGATCCCCGTCGACGACGACCCGGACATCACGGTCCAGAACATCGTCTCGTCGGCCGACCTGGGCCACCAGCTCAACCTGAACGCGCTGGCCATCGGCCTGGGGCTGGAGGACGTGGAGTACGAGCCCGAGCAGTTCCCCGGGCTGGTGTACCGGATGGACGAGCCGGACGTGGTGATCCTCCTGTTCGGCTCCGGGAAGATCGTCATCACCGGCGGCAAGCGGACGGACGACGCCGAGGAGGCGGTCGGCGAGATCGTCGACCGGATCGAGTCGCTGGGCCTGCTGAACTGACGGTCGCTCCCCAGTGAGGTGTGTCATACCTCGCCACGGGCACAAATCACTTGTATCGGACCGCCCAAGCGTGTCGTAGTGGCATCCCGACAGGGCGGCCCCGACACCGACGGCGTGTCGGCCACCGACTCACACGGCGTGTCGCTCACGAACGCCCCCGCCGACCCCGCCGCGGCCACCGACCGCCGACAGGCGGCGTCGGTGCCGCCCCGGGAGCCGTCACGGTACGCGCAGACGGACCACTTCCGACGTCGTCTGCGCCAGACCGGTCGGTACCTCTCGCTCCCGCTCGTCGCACACACGATTCGAGAGGGCCAACTCCGATTCAACTCCGCCGACGGCTGGCGGTTCGCGGCCGTGATCGACGGCGTCAGACTCGTCACCGTGGTCAGCGACACCGGGACGGACTCGCCGGTCCTCGTCACCGGCTGGACGGAGGTGGCCGACCGTGAGACCGCACTCGCACGCGACCGTTGGTCGCGGCTGGACGTCGAGACCATCACGCTCCGGTCGGCGCTCGCGTCCGAGAGCGACCGTCAGTGTCCCGGCGAGATCAGGCCCCGGACGGTCGCGCGACCGTTCGAACTCGGCGACCACCGCGTCAGCACCGCGTCCGGCGACGGCTTCGTGGAGTGTCACGACTGTGGCGGCCGCTTCCGGTCCAAGCGTGCGCTCGTCGAGAAGAGCTGTCGCCGTTAGTCGGCGACGACGACCCCCCACCACCCCGTGGGGTCGCCGTTCAGCATGTGTTCGGGGACGAGCGGCGCGGGGACCGGTCGGAACCCGCCGGTTCGCATCGCCGACACCCCGGAGAACGTCTCCACCGGCCGCCCGGCGTAGTCCCGCACCCTGATCCGTTTGTCCGCGTCCCGCTCGTAGGCGTACGGGAACCGCTCGCGGGGCGGACAGTTCAGCGCGTCGACACTCGACAGCACTGCCAACGGCTCGCCGTCGGCACGCAGTTCCAGCCGCCCGTCCGTCGAGTCCTCCTCCGTCAGCTCCGGCGGGAGCGACGCCGCCGTCTCGCGCCACTCCACCGCCGTCCCGGTCGGGACGGCCGCGTAGCCGCCCTCCGCCAACGGCACCCGGTCCGGGCCGGTGTAGAACAGCCGACCGTTGTCGTCGGCTCTGACACCGACCGGCGCCGACAGGATCGACTCCACCTCGGCCGCCACCCGGTCGTCCGGGACGAGGAACACGGTGCCACGGTCGTGTTCCTGGTTGGTCCACAGCCGCGAGAGGACGGTCGTCGGGTCCGCCTCCGCCAGCGGCTCCAGCCCGAGCGCCCGCGAGGGGCCGAACGGCGGGTCCGCCTCCGTCCCCGGCACCGCGACCCCAGGAGGCTCCCCGCCGTCCTCGGGGCGAGAGACCTCGTAGCCGCGGCGGCGACACTGTTCCACGCCCGCCGCCAGGAGTGCGTCTGTCATGCCGTCGGGTACGAGCGCCGCGGGCTTGTGGGTTCCGCCGGGGGTGTCGGGGATTCGAGTCGAGCCGTTACTCGCTGCCCGACTCGCCCGCCAGCCGCTCGATTTTCCGGCAGAGGCGCGCGTACAGGTCGGGCGCACAGTACCACCCGGCGTCGACCATCTCGTCGACCGTCTCGCGTGCCGTCTCCCCGTCGAGTTCGCCGTGTTTCAGCGCCGATAAGACCAGATACGCCGTTCCTCGTGTCGGGACTCCCTCGGCGCTGGCGGCGTCGCGGCCGTACTGTTCGTCCATCACCGCGGTCGCGTCCGCGTCGGCGGCGACTGCCAGCACCGCCGCGTCGGGGTCGCTCAACCGTCGGTTCTCACGGAGCCGTTCGCGGGTCTCCGTCTCGGGGGTCGGGACCGTCGGTAGTGTTCCGTCCTCGACAGCCCGTTCGACGCGCCGCGCGTCCGGGTGGCCCGCCTCGCGGCCGACGACCACGACCTCCTCGTACACCGACTCGGGAACGACACACCGTTCCGGGACGCTGTCGAGAACGCCGACTCGCTGTGTCTTCCCGAGATAGATCAACGGTGTCGCGTCGAGAACGTACATTCACAACGCGTCGAGATCGGCGTCGAGGCCGTCGCCGCTCACCCAGGTCACGTCGTGTTTCTCCGCGAGGCGAGCGAACTCCCACGGCGACACGTCGGCCAACTCCGCTGCACGGGTGAAGCTCACCTCACCCGCATCTAACTGTTCGAGCGCCCGCTGTCTCCGCCACTGCTCCAGCCCGTCCGCGAGGAGCCGGCGGACGGCCGTGCTCTGATCGAGCTGTTCTGCGTCGAGGTACGTCTCCAGTTCGGACTCGATCTCCTCGGGGAGACGCGCAGAGACGGTTCCCATGTTGTATACTGTGTAGACGACGTATACAAACGCTTCGGCTGCCGTCGGCGACGGCGACTGTCGCTGTCGGCACAGGGGACGCGAACCCGGTGCAAGCCGAACACACCCCATTTACACCCCGACCGCCAACGACACACGATGACCGACGACGACGCGACGGATCTCTCTCTCGACGAACTGTACGACACGGTGGAGGCGGCCGGCAGCCCGGTCGTGACGGCGACGACCGTGGCCAGAGAGACGGGGCGCTCGCAGGCCACGGCTACCGAGGCGCTGGACGAACTCGCGGCCGACGGCGACGTGGCGCGGGTGGAGACGGACGCCGACCCCGTCGTCTACTACCCCCAGTCGTGGGGCGACCTCGCCGACCGCGAGCGGCTCGTCGTGTTCCCGGACCGGCGGGAGATCGTCGCCGACAGGCCCACACAGTACACTCGAGCGTCGCTGGCGCAGTTCGCCCACCTCGTCGACTCCACGCGGACGGAGCCGGGGACGCGGGGCTACCTCTACGAGATCCGCCCGGAGGACGTCTGGGCGGCGCCGTTCGACGAACTCGACGCCCTGCTGGACCGGGTACGGTCCGTCCTGCCGCGCCAGGTGCCGGACCTGGAGTCGTGGATCGGCGAGCAGTGGAAGCGCGCCAACCAGTTCGTCCTCGACACCCACGAGGACGGCTACGTCGTGCTCCGGGCCGACCGCGAGGAGCTGATGGGCAACGTCGCCCGCCAGAAGCTGGCCGACGACCACCTCCGGGCGGCCATCTCCGACACGGAGTCGTGGGTGAACGAGGCGGCCGTCGGCGCGATCAAGCGCACGCTGTACGACGCCGGCTACCCCGTCCGCGACGACCGTAATCTGGAGTCCGGAGAGCCGCTGACGGTCGAACTGGAGACGGAACTGCGCGACTACCAACGGGAGTGGGTCGACCGGTTCCTCGAACGCCAGTCGGGCGTACTCACGGCGCCGCCGGGCTCCGGGAAGACCATCGCCGCCATCGGAGTGTTGAGCGAGGTGGGCGGCGAGACGCTGATCCTGGTTCCCTCGCGGGAGCTCGCCGGGCAGTGGCACGACGAACTGCTGGCACACACCGACTTAGACGACGATCAGGTCGGGGAGTACCACGGCGGGCGCAAGGAGGAGCGGCCGGTGACGATCACCACCTACCAGACCGCCGGGATGGACCGTCACCGCTCGTTGTTCGACTCTCGAGAGTGGGGACTGTTGATCTTCGACGAGTGTCACCGGCTGCCGTCGGACGTGTTCCGCCGGACGGCGGACCTCCAGAGCCGCCACCGGCTCGGCACGACCGCCTCCGCCGTCCGCGAGGACGACCGCGAGGAGGAGATCTTCACCCTGATCGGTCCGCCCCTGGGGACGGACTGGGGGGCGTTGTTCGACGCCGGCCACGTCGTGGAGCCGGAGGTGGAGATCCGGTACGTCCCCTGGGACGAGACGGCCGAGACGGAGTTCGCGGCCGCAGACCGCCGCGAGCAGCGCCAGATCGCCGCGACCAACCCCGCGAAGGTGGGCGCCGTCCGCCGGCTGCGCGAGGCCCACCCGGACGCCCGCACGCTCGTGTTCGTCGACTACCTGGATCAGGGTCGAGACCTGGAGGCCTCGCTCGGCGTCCCGTTCGTCTCCGGGGAGACCCGCCACCGCGAGCGGGAACGGCTGTTCGAGCAGTTCCGGCAGGGGGAGTTGGAGGCGCTGATCGTCTCCCGGATCGCGGACGAGGGGTTGGATCTCCCGAACGCGGAGCTGGCGATCGTCGCGTCCGGGTTGGGCGGGAGCCGCCGGCAGGGCACACAACGGGCCGGTCGGACGATGCGCCCGTCCGGGTCGGCGCTCGTGTACGTTCTGGCGACCCGCGGGACGACCGAAGAGGAGTTCGCCCGCCGCCGGATGCAACACCTCTCCGAGAAGGGGATTCGGGTACGAGAACGCACCGTCGAGTAGTTACTTCGGCCGGGCGACGACGGCGAGGTGGTCGTCGTGGTACGGCTCCAGACGGGTCTCCGCCAGGATCTCGTACGTCTCCCGCAGCTCCGCTCGCACCTCCTCGAACACCGCCGCCGGCTCGCGGGCCACGTCCTCGCTGCGGGCCTTCACCGCGAGCACGAGCCGGCCGTCGTCGGCGAGGAACTGCGCGTTCCGGGCGGCGACGGCCGCCTGGTCGCGGGTCGCCACGTCCTGGATCACGGCGTCCACGCCGCTCTCGACGACGTGTGCGTACGTCGCCGGCTCGCGGGCGTCTTTCACGAGCGGGAACAGTCGCGGGCGGCTCTCACACACCGTCAACAGGTCCCGGACCGGCCGGGCGGCGAACTCCACCGCGTACGTCCGGCCGGCGAAGTCGGCGACGTGGCTCACGGTCGTCCCGTTGGCGGCCCCCAGATACAGCACGGTGTCGTCGCCCGCGAGGCCCGTGTCCAGGCCGGCCTCGAACGTCGCCGCCAGCTTCGACCGGTGGGGGTCCCACGCCCGCCAGTCGCCGTCCGTCGGCTCGCCGTAGACCGGCTCGCCGCGGGTCGCCAACGACTCCGTGCCGTCGAACGGCCGACGACGCACCCCCGCCGGGAGGTCGTCGTCAGTCACCGTCACCACCCCGGCGGGCGCGGATCGTCTCGATCCGTTCGTCCAGCTCTGCCTCCAGTTCCGGCCGTCTGTCCCCGCTGTAGTGGTCGATCCGGGCGGCGATCGTGAGCTTGCCGGCGAGCGCCCGGGCGGCCGACCCGCGCTCTGCGGGGTGGGTGTTGCGGACGTAGTCGTGCGTGTAGATCACGCCGTGTTTCGGCGACGGGGCGTCACCCCGGAGGTGCGCGAACAGGGCGTCTTCGGCGCCCAACACCTGGAGTGTCCCGGAGGGCTTCTTCGCCAACGACTCCAGCCCGCCCGACAGCGAGAGCAGTCGCGCCGCGAGCGTCGGCCCCGCAAGCGCGGCGAGGTTCGGCGCCACCGCCGGCGCGTTGTCGGCGACGGACGCCTCCAGCCGCTCGGCCTCCTCGTGGAGGTCGACGACCCGCTGGGCCAGCGAGACGGCCCGGGTCTCCGCTGGGCCGTCTGGCTCGCGGGCCGCCAGTTCGCGGGCGTAGGCGACACCGGCGTCTGCGTCCTCTGCTCGGGTGTCGTCTGTGTCGTCCAACTCGAACAGACTGCCGCCCCACTCCGCGACCCGCTCGGCGAGTTCGTTGGCCGTCCGGCGGGCGTCGTCGGCCGCCCGGACCGCGTGGATCAGCTGTCGGTCGTCCGCTCGCTCCCGCTCCCGGACGGTGTCGCGGGCCGCCGACAGCGTCGCCGCCCGCAGCGCCGTCTCGTAGTCGGCCTCGTCGTCGGCGACGCCCGTCTCGACGGCCAACGCCGGCCAGTCTGCCGGCGCCGCCGCCGTCCCCTCGCGCACGGCGGCGGCGCGTTCCGTCTCCCCGTCGGCGGCGAACCAGGCTGCCGCCGCCGGATCGTCTCTGTCGGTCACGCTCGGTGCGAGCGGGCGACGGCAGTAAGCGCTGTCGGCTCCGGGTTCACGAGTCGTCGCGGTCGGCGACGCCCGTCTCCCCGGGTATCGTCTCGTCGCCCCGCTCTCGTCCGGTCACCGTCTCGTCGTCCGCCGTCTCCTCTGCCTCCTCCCGCGTGTTTACCGCCAACACCGGGGCGTCGGCGTGTCTGATCGCCCGCTCCGTCGTCGACCCCAGCAGGAACCGACTCACGCCCGTCCGGCCGTGAGTGCCCATGACGATCAGATCGACGGGGTTGTCGTCCGCGTACGACAACACGTCGCGAGCCGGGAACCCGTCGACGACAGTCGTCGTCGCCGACAGCCCGGCCTCGCGGACGCGGTCGGCGATCCGTTCCGTCGCCGCTTCGCCAGCCTCGTGGAACTCGTCGGACGGGTCCACCGCGACGGTCGCCCCGCCGGTCGTGTTGGACACGTCGACGACGTTGAGCACGTTGACCTCGGCGTCGGCGATCTCGGCGAACGCGATCGCGTGAGGGACACTCGCCTCGGCGGCGGGGCTCCGATCCGTCGGCAACAACACCCGGTCGAAGCGCCCAGGCTCCGGCGCCGGACCGTCGTCGTCGTCGTACGCGTGGGCCGTCAACACCGGGACGGGCGCCCGACGGACGACCTGTTCGGTGACGCTGCCGGCGACGTAGCGGTGGATCCCGGTGCGACCGTGGGTGCCCATCACCACGAGGTCGGCGTCACAGTCGACGGCGTCGTCTAGGATCGCCGTCGCGGGGTCGCCGTCCAACACCGCCGTCTCCAAGTCGGCGTCGTCGGCCCGCTCTCGGACGGCGTCGAGCGCGGCGTTCGCCTCGTCGGTGAGCTGGTCGCGGAACTCCGAGCCGACGCCGCCGGCCCCGAACACGCCCGCGGCGCCCTGGACATCGACCACGGAGACGGCCCGGACGGTGGCGTCGAACGCCCGCCCCAGCGTCAACGCGTGGTCGGCGGCGCGACGCGAGTGAGAACTGCCGTCGGTCGGCATGAGGATCGTCTCGTACACACCCCGGCTTGTGCCACCAGCGTGGTCAATCCTCGGGTGGTGTCGGCGGTCAAGACATTCTTACGGAGTGGCGACCGAGTGGTGGAGTTACCTGCCGGGGTCGGCTGTGTCGACGGGTGAACGACACGAGTCTCGACGCCGCGCGCGACGAGTTCCTCGGCGACGGCGAGACGACCGACACCCTCGCCGGGCTCGAACGCACACACCCCGTTCGTGGAGGTGTTCGGCGAGCCCCCCGACGAGGTCGGCTTCGGGTTCTTCGGGCCGGCGCCGGCGTCGCCGACCGCGCGCCGCGAGACGGCCGCCGAGTCGCGAGGCTCAGTCGTCCGCGGGCACCGCGGCCGACCCGTGGTCCACCTCCGTCCCGAGGAGGTCGAGGAACTGTGCGATCCACTCCGGGTGGTCGGGCCACGCCTGGCCGGTGACGAGGTTGCCGTCGGTCGTCACCTCGTCCGTCCAAGTGCAGCCGGCCGCCTCCACCTCCGGCTGGAGTGCCGGGTAGGCGGTCGCCTCGTAGCCGTCCAACACGCCGGCGGCCGCCAGGATCTGCGGGCCGTGACACAGCGCCGCGACGGGCTTGTCCGTCTCGAAGAAGTGTCGCACCGTCTCCAACACCGCGTCGTAGCCGCGGAGGTACTCCGGCGCCCGGCCGCCCGGGACGACGAGCCCGTCGTAGTCCGCCGGGTCGACCTCCTCGAACGTCGCCGTCAGCTCGAAGTCGTGGCCGCGTTCCTCCAAGTACGTCTGGTCGCCCCGGAAGTCGTGGATCGCGGTCTTGACGACCTCGCCGCTCTCCCGTTCCGGACAGACGGCGTCGACCTCGTGGCCGACCGCCTGGAACGCCTGGAACGGCACCATGATCTCGTAGTCCTCCCCGAAGTCGCCGACGATCATCAGGAGCTTCTTGCCTGCCATACCCGACGTGTCTCCCGGACTGGATTTAGTCTCTCCGGCCGGCAGTGACGACGCTCTCGGGCGACGGGGTGAGCGAAGCACCTTTGACCGTCTGGCACCCACAATAGACGATGGCAACAGACGAGGCCGGCGACCGTGGGCTGACACGGAACGGCGCGGTGATCGCGCTCGCGCTGGCGGCCCTCGTGGCCGCCGGACTGGCGGGCGTCGGCATCGCGGCCCCGAACGCCCCGACCGGCGACACGATCCTGAACGACACGGCAGACCGCTACGAGTCGGCAGAGTCGATCGTCGGCGCGGCGGTCGTCACTGTCGAGAACGACACGACGACCAGCGAGTACGAGGTGTCGTTCGCGGCGACCGGCGACAACGAGTCGCGGGTGTCCGTGACCGGCGACAACGGTACCTACGTGTTCGGCACGAACGGGACGGTCGCCTGGGTCCACGACGAGGCGACCGGCTTGACTCGGGTGTACGACGAGTCCGAGGTGGAGGCGAAGTCCGAAGAGCGCCGTGCGGCCTGGGAGGAGAACACCTCCTGGGACGCGAGCGACCGCGCGAAGCTGTACGACTGGAGCCGAGAGAACGCGACGGTCGAACGGATCGGCACGGAGACCGTCGACGGCACCGAGGCGTACGTCGTCCGGGTGACCCCGGCCGACGACACCGAGGGTGAGCTGACCGTCTGGGTCACGACGGAGGACTCGACGGTGGTGCGCCAGGAGCTGGCCGGGCCGAACGGGACGGTCGTCGTGGACGTGACGCGGACGGAGTTCGACGCTTCCGTCGCCGACAGCACGTTCCAGCCGCCGACGGACGACGCTCCGACCGTCGGCGAGACCGTCGAGTCGCTGGACGCGCTCAGGCAGACGACCGACCTGACGCTGCCGGCCCCGACCGACGACCGGTTCGCGTTCGACCGCGGGTCGACGGTCGCGTACGGCGACAGCGTCGTCGCGGTCCAGCAGTACACCGGGCCGGCCGACCTGACCGTCGTCACGACTGACGCCGACCGGGCGCCCGGCGAGACCGCATCCGCCGAGAACGTCACGGAGACGACCGTCGCCGACACGACCGTCTCCGTCGCCGAGACGGACCGCGGACTGGCCGTCTGGTGGACCGAGGGAGACACCCGTTACGGCGTGGTCGCGGACACGGACCGCGAGACGCTGCTGGCCGTCGCGGCAGATCTGATCGAGGGCTGACAGTTCTCTCCCGGTTTCCGAAAGACGTAATCGCTCCACGGGAGACGTGACGGTGTGACCACCGACACGGACGCGGACCCCTACGACCTGCTCACCCGGCGGGCCACGGAGGGCATCACCGACGAGGAGCTGCGCGCGCTCGCCGACGACCCCGAGGGGAAGCGGGCGTACGTCGGCTACGAGCCGTCCGGGGTGCTCCACCTCGGGCACATGCTGACGGCGAACAAGCTGTTGGACCTCCAGGCGGCCGGGATGGAGGTCGTGATCCTGCTGGCGGACGTCCACGCCTACCTCAACGACAAGGGCAGCTTCGAGGAGATCCGCGAGACGGGCGAACGGATGCGCGAGCAGTTCCTCGCGTACGGGTTGGATCCGGACCAGACGGAGTTCGTCTACGGCTCGGAGTTCCAGACGGACGAGGAGTACGTGCTGGACCTCCACGAACTGGAGCTGTCGACGACGCTCAATCGTGCCCAGCGCGCGATGGCGGAGATCCAGAGCGGCGACACCGCGAAGGTGAGCCACGTCGTCTACCCGTTGATGCAGGCGTTGGACATCGAGTACCTGGATCTGGACCTGGCGGTCGGTGGGCTGGACCAACGGAAGGTCCACGTCCTCCACCGCGAGGAGATCGAGAGCTTGGGCTACGAGTCGCGGCCGTGTATTCACACGCCGATCCTGGCGGACCTCGGGACCGGCGTCGGCAAGATGTCCTCCTCGTCCGGGGTGACGATCTCGATGGAGGACTCGGCCGGAGACATCGAGTCGAAGGTGAACGACGCCTACTGCCCGCCGACGCGGGACCCGGAGCCGACGGACGACGGGGAAGAACGAGAGAACCCCGTGTTGGAGCTGTTCCAGTACCACGTCTTCCCGCGGTTCGAGACCGTCGAGATCGAGCGCCCGGAGGAGTACGGCGGCAACCTCACCTACGAGACGTACGAGGGGCTCGCGGAGGCGTTGGAGTCCGGTGACCTCCACCCCGCGGACGCCAAGCCGGCGCTCGCGTCGTACCTGGACGAGCTGATCGCGCCCGGACGAGAGAAGATCCGGGCGCGGGAGTGACGAGGCGCTACGCGAACCCGAACTGTGCCATCAGTCCGTCGAGGAGCCCCTTGACCACGAGAGCGACGCCGGCGAGGGTCAACGCGAGGCCGGCGGCCACGAGCGGCGCGACGTAGGCGACGAGACCGAGCCCGGCGAGAGCCAGCAACAGGCCGACCACGCCGAGCGTCCCGAGACGTTTCAGCATACCGGAGCGTCGTCGCCGGCGGTCAAAACGTCCGCGGTCTGGCGCCGCCGGCTCGGCTCCACCGGCTTTATGCCCGGAGCGGGCCAACGGCCGACGATGAGCGACGGCGAGTCAAACGGGCGCAGGAACCTCCGGATGCCAGACGACGACGAGGTGTTCGCCGAGGTGACGAACATGCTGGGCGCCAACCGGATCCAGGTTCGCTGTGTCGACGGCGAGGAACGAACCGCTCGAATTCCCGGCCGGATGCAGAAACGCGTCTGGATCCGCGAGGGGGACGTGGTGCTCGTCGAGCCGTGGGACTGGCAAGACGAGAAAGCCGACGTGACGTTCCGCTACGAGAAGAACGAGGCCGACCAGCTCCGCGACGAGGGCCACATCCAGTAGCCCGTCGCCGGGCGTCAGCGCCACCAGACGCCGTCTCTCCTCTCGCCCGTGTCAACTGGTAGCGACTGTCACGGCCGGGGCCACCTCTGCCGGACCCGACGGAGTCAAGCCGCTCGCGCCCGAATGGGTGGTGTGGACGCGACAGAGATCCGCCCGGCACTAGAGCAGTTCGAGGGGACGGACGAGCAGCGTCGCGTGGTGGCCAGACAGGCCCGCGATCTGGCGGACGCCGGCCGACTCGCCGACGACCGCGGGACGCCGGTGACCGCCGACGGAATCGCCGACGACCTCGCAGACGCGCCGGACGGCTCCGACGTGGTCGAGCGGTGGAACTGGTGGATCGGCTCGTTGGAGACCGCCTACGGCGGCTACGAGCAGTTCGGCGTCCGGGCCGTCGGCGACGAGACGGACCTGAACGCGTAGCGACACCCGGGACCACCACTCATTTGACCGACGGGGCGGTACACCGCTCGATGAGCGACAGGTCGACCTCGTGGCTGCCGTCGCCGCCCGCCCGGCCGTCCGTCCCCCGGTACGTCGCCCCGCTGCCGGCGTGGCTGGAGTCGGTCGGACTCCGGTTCGCGCTGCCGATCGTGGTGGTCAACCTCGTCGGAACGGCGTTCGGCTTCTGGTACTACGGCTTCCACCCGTTGCCGCTCTCGGACCCGCCGATCGTCTGGCAGTTCGCGGGCACGCCGCCGGCGATGTGGGTGTTCGTGCCGGACAGCCCGGTGGCGACGGGGTTCATCGCACTCGCCTTGGGGCTGTGGCTCGTCGACCGCCAGAACGACTACGTCACCGCCCTGGCGTTTCTCGGGTGTTGGAAGCTGGGGCTGTGGACGCCGTTCGTGCTCGTGGCGTTCGCAGACGGCTTCCTGGCGACGACACCGCTGCCGATGTACCTGTTCCTGTTCGTCTCGCACCTCGGGATGGCGGTGGAGGGGTTCCTGTTGTACCGGGTCTCGACGTTCCCGCGCCGGGCGGTCGCCGTCGCCGTCGGGTGGTATGTCCTGAACGACGTCGTCGACTACTTCCTGCCGATCGTCGGGACGCCACACCACACGCTCGTCCCCGGGCAGGCCCGGCTGGCCGAGGGGTTCGGGTTCACCCACCCGTCGCCGACCCACGAGATCGCCGCAGCCGGCGCCGTCTTCCTCACTGTCACCGGCGCCGCGCTCGCGCTGGCGACCGCACGGAGCCGCCCACAGGGCTAACTCTCTCGGGCTGTTCCGTCCGGCCGTGAGCTACTACGACGCCGTCGCCGACCTCCCGTTCGTCGTGGAGTCCGTCGCCCTCGAACGACGGAGCAGAGACACCTCCTCCGGCTTCGAACGGGTGACGACGACCGTCAGTCTCCACGGTCCTGGTGACCGTGGTCGCGGCGAGGACGTGTGTTACGACACCGACGACCACGACGCGTTGTTCGACGACCCCGCCGCGGGGACGGTCGCGGTCGGGTTCGACGAACTCGTCGGCGAGTGGACGGTCGACGAGTTCTCCGACCGACTCGCCGAGATCGACCTGTTTCCGACCCACGAGCCCGAACGGGCGGCCGCGCACCACTACCGCCGGTGGGCCTTCGAGAGCGCGGCGTTGGACCTGGCGCTGCGGCGGGCGGACACGAGCCTGGGCGAGCAGTTGGGGCTGACGCCGGAACCCGTCCGGTTCGTCGCCTCGATGCGGTTGGGCGACCCGCCGACGACGGAACGGGTCGACACCACCACGGACCACGCCCCCGGGGTCGAGTTGAAACTGGATCCGACGAGCGACTGGACGCCGGCGTTGATCGACGCCCTGCCGGCCGACCGGGTCCGAGTGGTCGACTTCAAGGGCCACTACGACGGCACAGTCGTCGACCAGGAGCCGGACCCGGAGCTGTACGAACGGGTGTTGACGGCGTTCCCGGACGCCGTCGTGGAAGACCCCGCGGTCGTACCGGAGACGGAGGCGTTGCTGGCCGACGAGGCCGACCGGATCGCCTGGGACGCCCCCGTCGAGAGCCTCGCCGACCTCCGTGAAGCCCCGTTCGAGTCGGCCTGGCTCAACGTCAAGCCCTCGCGGTTCGGCAGCCTGGAGTCGTTGTTCGAGACGCTGGCGTGGGCCGACTCGGAGGGTGTGGAGCTGTACGGCGGCGGACAGTTCGAGTTGGGGGTGGGCCGGAGCCACGTTCAGACGCTGGCGTCGCTGCTGTACCCGACCGGGCCGAACGACGTGGCGCCCGCAGCCTACAACGGTGAGACGGTGCCCGAACGGCTGCCGGCGAGTCCGTTGGCGCCGTCTTCGGGGGCTCTCGGACTCGACTTCTAGCCCCGGGGCCGCAGCGTCCTCTGGGGTCGTGCCCGCAGCGTCTTCCGGAGTCGGACGCGCAGCGCCGCCTACAGTCGCGCCCGCAGCGTCTCGTTCATCGCGTCGACCGGGGCGTCGCGGCCGGTCCACCGCTCGAAGGCGGCGACACCCTGGAACAACAGCATCCAGGCGCCGTCGACCGTCTCCGCGCCGGCGGCGGCCGCGTCTCGCAGCAGTCGGGTCTCCAGGGGGGTGTAGACGGCGTCCAACACCGCGAGGTCGGCGTGGAGTGCAGCCGCCGGAACGGGGGTCTCGTCGGCCTCCATCCCGACGCTCGTGGCGTTGACGAGCACGTCCGCCTCGGCGATTCGGTCGTCCACGTCCGACAGCGGGCCGGCAGACAGCGTGGCCGGCACCGCCGGGTCCAGGTCCGCGACCAACGCCTCGGCGCGCGACAGCGTCCGGTTGGCGACGTGGACGCTCGCGGCAGACTCCCCGAGCGCGGCCGTCGCCGCTCGCCCGGCGCCGCCGGCGCCGACGACGACCGCCCGCACGTCCGACAGCGACACGCCGGCGTGTTCGAACGCCCGCCGCACCCCCGCCACGTCGGTGTTGTCACCCGTCGGCGGCGACGTGGCGAAGTCCACCGTGTTCACGGCACCGACGCGACGAGCCCGCTCCGTCGGCTCGACTGCCGGCAACACCTCCTCTTTGAACGGCACCGTCACGTTGAGCCCGGCGACCCCCAGGTCGACGGCGGCCGCCACCGCGTCCGTCGCCGACGACGGCTCGAAGGTGACGTACCGGGCGTCGACCCCGGTGGCCTCGTAGCCCGCCTCGTGCATCGGCGGCGACAGCGAGTGCTCGACCGGGCGCCCGATCAGCGCGTACACGTCCATACCGACACCGCGGGCGGGCGCCACTAAGTCGCGGCGGTCACCGTGCCGCCGTGTGGCACTGACCGACACGCCCCGCCACGTCGGCGGGTAGCAGCCGGCGACGAGACGGGGCACGGCGGCGACGGATCAGGGGGCTTATGTGGCGACCTACCCGGAGAGGGAGGTATGTTTCACGCGACGGGGGTCGGGCTACAGCTGAACACGGGGTGGGACGCGATCACGACCGCCCTCTCCGGCGGCGCCGGAGTGAAGATGCTCGTTGGGTTCGTCCTGCTGTACGTGGGTGCGGAGGCGTTGGTCAAGGGCGCCTCCAGTTTCGCGACGGACGTCGGAATGCGGGCGGCCATCGCCGGCGTCACCGTGGTCGCCTTCGCCACGACCGCGCCGGAGTTGGCCGTCGCCGTGTTGTCCGGGCTGAACTTCGGGGAGACGCTGGGGTACGGCGCCATCGTCGGCTCCAACATCGCCAACATCGGGCTCGTGCTCGGCGTGTCGGCGCTCATCACGCCGTTGGAGGTGTCGGACGAGACGGTCCGGCGCCACCTCCCGTTCATGATCCTCGCGGCCGTCATGTTCGTCGGGATGGGCGCAGACGGCGCGTTCGGCCGCCTCGAGGGTGCGTTGTTCGGGGTCGCGCTCGTCGTGTTCACGGTCGTCCTGATCAGGACGAGCGACCCGACGGAGTCGGACGTGATCGAGGGGATGGACGAACTGGAGGAGTCGGACGACGACGACGCCGTCGCCGTCGACGGCGGCGTCGCGGTCGTCACCGACCGACTCCCGTTCCGGCTGCGTGACGTGGCGTTCCTGGTCGTCGGCCTGTTGTGTCTCGTGATCGGGGCTAGACAGCTGATCCAGGGCGGGCGGACGACGCTGTACTACATCGGTGCCGGCGACCGGTTCGTCGGGCTCACCGTGTTGGCGCTCGGCACCTCGCTGCCGGAGCTCGCGGCGTCCGTCGTGTCGGCGGTTCGCGGGAAAGACGACTTCAGCGTCGGCAACGTCGTCGGCTCCAACATCTACAACATCCTCGCCGTCGTGGGTGTGCTCGTGTTGATCGCCCCCTCCTCCGTACCGGCGGCGATGGTCCAGACGGACTTCCCGTTCCTGATCGGTGTGACCGGGGTGGCGGCCGCGTTGTTCGTCGCTCGCGGCCGGATCGGCCGTCCGGAGGGTGTCGTCCTGTTGGGTTGTTACGGGCTGTACGTCGCACTCCTCCTGTAGCCGCCAAGCACAACACATACGACGGAGCCTGCTCACCACCGGACGATGAGTCGAGGCTTGCGTCACCCGCTCGTGGCGGTTCTCTTCGGTGTCGTGTCGACCCTCCCGTGGGTCGGGTCGTGGGCCACGGGGGGCGCGGCCGGGTTCGCCCCCGTGACGGTCGTTCTCGTGGCCGGGCTGGCGGTGCTGGGCGCGTCGTTCCTCCTGGCGTGGGGCGCAGAGACGGCCGAGAAGGACGTGCCGCGGGCGTTCGCGCTGGCGGTGTTGGCGGTGCTGGCGGTCGCGCCGGAGTACGCCGTCGACGCGCTGTACGCCTGGCAGGCCGGCGCGGGCGATCCACAGGCCGGCAACCTCGCCGTCGCCAACATGACCGGCGCGAATCGCATTCTGATCGGGCTGGGGTGGTCCGGGATCGCTATCTTCTCCATCCTCCGGGCGCGTCGCTCCGGCGGCGACGACGCCGGCGCGACCACGAGCTACGTGGAACTGGACCGCGGAATCGCCACGGAGATCCTGTTCTTGTTCCTCGCTACGATCTTCGCCTTCTTCGTCCCGTTGGGCGGCGGCATCGGCGGCGTCGACACGCTCGTGCTCGTCGGACTGTACGTCGGCTACATCGCCGTGATCCTCCGGGGAGACGTGGCGGAACACGACGAACAGGTGGGGGTGCCCGCCTACCTCCAACAGTTGCCGCGTGGCCCCCGGGTGACGGCCGTCCTGACCCTGTTCGCCTACTCCGGGTTCCTGATCTTCACCGCCGTCGAGCCGTTCGCACACGGGTTAGAGGAACTGGGGCTCGCGCTCGGCATCCCGGAGTTCTTTATGATCCAGTGGTTCGCGCCGTTGGCCAGCGAGTCGCCGGAGCTGATCGTCACGGCGTACCTCGTCGACAAGGCGCGCTCGACCGCGGCGTTCAACGCCCTGATCTCCTCGAAGCTGAACCAGTGGACGCTGCTGATCGGGACGCTCGCGGTCGTGTACAGCGTCTCGCGCGGACAGTACGGCGTGTTGGCCTTCGACCTGAAGCAGTCGGCGGAGATCTGGCTGACGGCCGCACAGAGCCTCTTCGCGCTGGCCGTGCTCGTCGACTTCCGGATCTCCGTGCCCGAGGCGCTGGCGATCCTCGTGTTGTTCGTCACCCAGGTCGTGGGTGAGTTCGTCGTCGTACAGACCGTCGGAGAGTCGGCGACCGCGAGCCTGCTGGGCGTAGAGACCACCTACTCCATCTGGCTGTTGGCCGGGTACACGGTCGTCTACGCTCTCGCCACGCTCGGGCTGGTGGTGGTCAGACGCGACGACTTCGGCCGACTCGGCCGACTCACCGTCCGGGCAGTCCGTGGCGAGAGTCTCGCGGCAGACGGGGGTGGAGCGGAGTGACCGCCGAGAACGACGGCAGCGACGACAGCGGCGAGGCACCCGTCGCGGTCGTCGTCTCCGAGGCCGACCGGGCGTCCGAGCACGTCGGCGAGCAACTGCTAGATCTGGGCGAGTGGGAGACGCACGAGGACGGCGACCGCCCGAGCGACCAGGGGGGTGGCGTCTACCACCGCGCCGTCGACACGGTAGTTCCCCTGGAGGTGCGGACGTTCGCCGACCTCCACCTCCGGCTCGCGGCGCCCGGAGACGCCTTCTCCGCGACGCCACGACTGCTCGTGTTCGCGTCGCGTCACTCCGGCGACACCGGCCGGCTCCTGACGTGTCACTTCACCGGGAACTTCGGCGACGCGGAGTACGGCGGCGACGACCGCGCGTTCGCGCCGGCGGCGCCGGGGGTTCAGCGGGACCTCGTGGCCGCGTTCGACGCCTACGCGCCCGAGGCGTACGGCGTCGGCGTGGAGTGTACCCACCACGGCCCGACGGACGTGTCCGTGCCGTCCCTGTTCGCCGAGCTCGGGAGTGACGAGGCGGCGTGGGACGACCCCGCGGGCGCCGCGGCGGTCGCGCGGGCGATCCGGTCGCTGGCGACGGACGCCGTCACGGGGTCGGCGGCGTCGCCCGCGGTCGGCGAGACACCCCGGCACCTGCTCGGCGTCGGCGGCGGCCACTACGCCCCGCGGTTCGAGCGAGTCCTCCGGGAGACGGCCTGGGGCGTCGGTCACGTCGCCTCCGAGTGGCAGCTGTCGGAGCTCGGCGACCCCGAGGCGAACGTCGACACGCTCCGACGGGCGGTCGCCGCCAGCGACGCCGTCGCGGTGCTCGCGGACGCCGGCGGCGACGACGCCGTCGACGCGCTCGCCGACACCGACGCCGGCGTCCGGGTCGTCTCGGAGACCTGGGTGCGGACGGTCGACGACCGAGCGCTCCCGTTCGTCGACGCCGTCGAGTCTGCGCTCCGGCCGGTCGCAGACGGGCTCCGATTTGGCGCCCGACGCACCGACCCGGACGGGTTCGCCGTCGTCGAGCTACCGACGGAACTCCTCTCGGCTGCGCGCCGCGTCGACGCCGAGGCGGCCCGTGAGGTCGTGTTCGACCACGCCGTCGCCGTCGAGACCAGAGAGAACGGCAACCGCGTCGGCGACCGGGCCGCCCTCCCGGACGGGAGTGACGACGTGACCGCCGCTACGGCGTACGACGCCGTCGTCGACGCACTCGTGACGGTGTTGCGCGAAGGGTACGACGAGGTCGAGCGCGCCGAGGGGACGGTGACGGCGACGAAGACGTCGTTCGACCCCGCCGCGGCCCGCGAGCGTGGCGTCCCGGAGGGGCCGGCGTTCGGTCGGCTGGCGAACGGCCAGCCCGTCGAGGTCGACGGCGAGACCGTCACGCCGGGGGCCGTGTCGACGACGGAACGGGAGACGTTCCCCGTCGACCGCGACCTGTGACGGGACGCGACCCGTGACGGGCCGCGGTTCGTGACGAGTTGCAGCCTGTGACGAGACGCGAACGGCGCGTTCCCGAACTGCGGGAACCGGAGTGAAGGGATTAGTCGGTGTAGACGAACCGTCGGCTATGGTGAAGACGAGCTCACTCGCGGCGCTGGGGCTGGTCGTGGTCGGTCCCGCGACGCTGTACGCGCTGGCGGTGTTGAGTAGCTCGGTGACGGCCGTCTCGTCGGCCGTCTCCGTGGCCGTCGTCGTGGCGTCGCTGTACCTCATGTTCGGGGGCAGCGAGGAGACGAACGAGGACGGCCACGCGCTGTGACGGGGTGACGAGCGTGAGTCTCCTGGGCGTCGGAGTGGAGGTGGGTGCGTTCGCGCTCGTCGGTCTCCTGGGTGGTGCCCACTGTCTCGGGATGTGTGGCCCGTTGGTGACGCGGTACGCGGCTGCCGGCGGCGGCCCAGACGGCCGAGTGACGCTCCGGGACGTGCGCCAACAGGGACTGTTCACCCTGGGTCGGATCGCCGCGTACGCGGCGTGGGGCGCGGCGTTCGGCGCGCTCGGCGACGCCGTCGTCCGCGGCGGCGGGCTGTTCGTCGCCGTCGACAGTCTCCGAGGCACGGTGGGCGTGCTCGCGGGGGTGGCGGTGCTGGCAATCGGCGTCGGCTACCTCCGCGGCCGACCGTTGGATCCCGGCAGGCTGCCGCTGCCGGGCGTCGGCGGCGCGTTCGCGCGGGTCGGCCGGGCGGTCGGCCGGCGAGCGGACGCCTGGGCCGACGGCCCGCGTGTGGCGTTGCTGGGAACCGTCCACTCGATACTGCCGTGTCCGTTGCTGTACCCCGCGTACCTGTACGCCTTCGCCCGCGGGTCGCCCGTCGCCGGGGCGGTGGCGCTGACCGCGCTCGGCGTCGGCACCGCGCCGGCGATGGTGGGGTACGCGACCGTGATCGGCGCGGTGCCGGCCAGGTACCGGTCGCGGCTCCACCGCGCGCTCGGGGCCGCGTTTCTCCTCCTCGGGCTGGCGCCGTTGCTCCACGGACTCGCACTGCTCGGCGCCCCGGTGCCGACGCTCCACCTGCCACACTACGGGGGTGTGCCGACGCCGTGACGGACGGAAGCGACGGCCGTGACGGGAGCGACGCCGGCGCGCGCGGCGAGGGGGACGAGAGCCCCCCTGGCGACACCACCACCGTCGACGACGCGACCTGCACGCTGTGTGGGCTGGCGACCCCGGACCCGCCCGTCACGGACGCGGACGCTCCGGGGTCGTTCTGTTGTCGCGGCTGTCTGGAGGTGTCACGCACCCTGGACGACCCGGCCGGGACGGACGCCGCGGCCGCCCGCGACCGGGTGCGCGAGCAGTCGTCGTCGGCGTCCGTAGACGGCGAGGAGGCGTACCTCCGAGTGACGGGGATGCACTGTGCGTCGTGTGAGTCGTTCCTGGAGTCGCGGGCGGCGGCCGTCGACGGGGTCGCCGCCGCCGACGCCAGCTACCCGGCCGACGCGATGCGGCTGACGGTCGACGACGACGCGGACGTGGACCCGGAGACGGTCGCAGACCGGGTGTCCGGCGTCGGCTACGCGGCCGAGCCGTTGGACGGCGCGGGAGCGACTGACGACGCCGCCTCGGAGACCCTGGGGCGTATCCTCGTGGGCGGCTTCTTCGGGATGATGGTGATGGGGTGGTACGTCCTGTTCCTGTACCCCACCTACTTCGGACTGCCGTCGGACGCGTTGTTGTTCGACCTCCGGGGCGGAGCCGGCGGGTTCCTGTTGGCGAACGTCTGGGCGCTCACGAGTGTCGTCTTGGGCTACACCGGCGCGCCGTTGTTGCGCGGCGCGTACGTCGCCGTCCGGACGGGAGAGCCGAACATGGACTTACTCGTGTCGCTCGCGGCTGTGACGGCGTACCTCTACAGCACGGTCGCTCTGTTGGCCGGGCGCGTGGAGGTGTACTACGACGTGAGCGTCGTGGTCGTCGTCGCGGTGACGGTCGGGAGCTACTACGAGCGCCGCGTCAAGTCGCGGGCGGTGTCGGAGCTGACGGACCTCACCCGCGAACGGGTGACGGAGGCGCGTCGCCGGACGGCCGACGGGACCGAGACCGTCCCGGTCGCCGAGGTGTCCGGCGGCGACGAGCTGGTGGTGAAGCCGGGCGAACGGCTGCCGACGGACGGCGAGATTCTCGACGGGGAGGCCGGCGTCGACGAGTCGCTCGTCACCGGGGAGTCGCTGCCCGTCCGACGGGGTCCCGGCGACCCGGTCCGGGGGGGCACGCTCGTCACGGACGGCCGGCTCGTCGTCGTCGCCGACGAGGCCGGCGAGCGGACGCTGGACCGGGTGGTGTCGCTGCTGTGGGACGCCCGGGGGGACGGCGGCACGCCACAGCGGCTCGCGGACGCGCTGGCGACCGTGTTCGTCCCGGTGGTGCTGTGTCTGGGCGTGCTGGCGTTCGCCGTCCACCTCGCGCTCGGCGCGACGCCGACGGCCGCGTTGCTGACCGGGCTCGCGGTGTTGGTCGTCTCCTGTCCGTGTGCGCTGGGGCTGGCGACGCCGTTGGCGACCGCGGCCGGCACGCGGGACCTGCTCGCCTCGGGGGTCGTCCTCGCGGACGGCAGCGCCGTCGAGGCGGCCGCCGACGTCGACACCGTGGCGTTCGACAAGACCGGCACGCTCACGGCCGGGGAGATGCGCGTGACCGACCTCGTGACGGCCCGCGAGCCGACGGCGGACGGCGGGGTCGCGGCCACGGGCGACGACACCGCCGAGCGGCCGGACGCCGGCACGGTCCTCGGGTACGCCGCGGCCGTCGAGGCACACTCCGACCACCCGGTCGCGGACGCGGTCGTGGACGCGGCACGCGACGGGCGGTTCGGGTCCGTTCCCGTCGGTGGCCCGGGCGCGACGGTCGACTCGTTCCAGGTCCACCCCGGGCGCGGCGTCGGCGGCCGGGTCGACGGTCGTCGGGTGCGGGTCGGCGGGGCGTCGTTGTTCGCGGACGCGACCGTCCCCGAACGCCTCCGCCGGGCCTACCACGGGGCGGACGACGACGGCGACCTCGCGGCGTACGTGGGCTGGACGGCCCCCGACGAGCCGGCGACGGCGACACCACGGGTCCACGGGGTGGTCGTCGCCCGCGACGACCACCGCGAGGGGTGGGAGACGGCGCTGTCGGAGATCGCGGCCGGCGGCGACGACGGCCGTCGGATCGTCGTGTTGACCGGGGACGACGGCGCGGCCGCGGACCGAGTCGCCGACGCGGACGCCGTCGACGAGGTGTACGCCGGGCTCCCGCCGGAGGCGAAGACGGAGACCGTCCGCCGGCTGAGCGAGGACGGGACGGTGGCGATGGTCGGCGACGGCAGCAACGACGCGCCGGCGCTGGCGGCCGCCGACCTCGGAGTCGCCGTCGCCACCGGAACGGAGTTGGCCGCAGACGCCGCCGACGCCGTCGTCGTCCGCCCGGATCTCCGGGCGGTCGAGGACGCGCTGTCGATCCTCTCGGACACCCGGCGTCGGGTTCGAGAGAACCTGGCGTGGGCGTTCGGCTACAACGCCGTCGCCGTCCCCGCGGCCGTGCTGGGCGTCGTCACGCCGTTGCTCGCGGCCGTGGCGATGGCCGCCTCCAGCCTGCTCGTCGTCGCCAACTCCACTCGGTCGCTCGGGGACACGGACGAGACGAGAGACACGGACGGTACGGGGGACACAGACGAGACGAGAGACACGAACGGTACGAGGGACACGCCCGACACAGAGACCGAGGTGTCACCGTGATCGGTCGTGGCCGACGCAGTCGGTTCCTCGTGAGCGTCTGTGGGCTCCAGGCGGGGTCGGCGCTGGTGTACCTCCTGGCGACGGACGCCGGGCTGGCGGCGCCGACGACGCTCGCGGTGCCGTTCGTCTGGCTGACGGCCGCCGCGACCGCGGTCCGGGTCGTCGACACGCCGTCGGTCTCCCGCCGTGTCGGCGTCGTCGCGGCCGTCGTCGGGGCCGGCTACACCCTCGGGCTGGCGTGGCTCACCGGGCTCGTCTCCGTGTCCACCGGCGACGCCGCCGAACTCCACCTCTTCACGCTCCCTCCGGGCTGGGGGCCGGCCGTGGGCTGGGACGGCCCGTTCGTCGCCGCACGGCTGCTGCCGTACCGCGTCGCCGGCTACCTCGCGGTCGGCTACCTCGTCGCCGTCGCGGCCGCGGAGACGCTCGCGGGCCACGAGAGCAACGGGACCGGTGTCTGCTCGGCCGCCGGCGGCGCCGTCGCCGTCGCGTCGTGTGCCGGCTGCTCGCTGCCCGTGGTGGCGTCGTTGGGCGCCGGACTCGGGTCCGCCGGGCTCGCTGTCGGCGGACTCGGACTGTCCACGTACCTCCTGGCGACCGCCTCGTACCTCCTGGCGGTCGCCGCGCTCGTCTGGCGTCGCCGACTCGCCCGCTGGCTGGACGGACTCCTGGCCCGGACGTCGCCGTCGTAGCCTCACTCGACGACGACGACGACGCCCTTCATTCCGATGGACCGATGCGGCTGGCAGTAGTAGTTCACTGTCCCCGGGTCGTCGAACGACCGCGAGTACGTGTGTCCCTCCGTCGCGGTGAGTCGACTCTCGAAGGCGGCGTCCTCGGCGACGACGTTGTGCGAGGCGCCGCGGCCGGTCCACTCCCACACGACCTCCGTCCCGGCCGACACCCGGATCGCCGCCGGCCCGAACCCGAACGCGCCGCTGCCGTTCTCCACGCCGACTTTCACCGTCGTCCGGTCCGATCCGGTGCGGTCGACGACCCCGTCGAAGTTCTCGACGTCCGAGAGGTAGCCGTCGAACTGCTCGCCGCCGTCGTCGCCGCTCGCGGCCCCGGCACTACCGCCACTGCCGCTACCGCCGGCTGTCTCCGTTCCGTCGCCGCCGCCGGAGCACCCGGCGAGTGCGACCGCCACGGCCGTGCCTCCGACCCGGAGCGCCTCCCGTCGCGCGTGCTCTCCGTGCATCGACTCGGTCGGTAGGCGACCGGCGGGCAAGTCGCTCTCGCGCGTTCCCGACGCACGGGAAGAGATCGGGCAGGGGACCGGCCCGGCCGTCGAGTGACACCGTCGCCGAGGCGACTTCGCCGCCTGCGAAACTCTCAGGCGGCTCCGTCACCAACCGACTGTCGATGTCCGTCGTCTCCGCCATCCGCCGACCGGAGTACACCGGCGAGAACCGGTGTACTCCCTGCACTGTCGTCAACGTCGCGCTCGTGGCGCTCGCTGGGGCCGGTCTGGCCGTCGTCTCGCCGGTCGTCGCCGGCCTCGCGGTCGGGGTCGGGCTGGCGCTGGTCGCGCTCCGAGGGTACGTCGTCCCGTACACGCCGCAGTTCGCCCCGGCCGTCGCCGCGTGGCTGCCGATCCGGTTCGACCACGGCGGCGGCGGGAGCGGTGGAGGGGGCGGGAGCGGCGACGGCGCCGACCCCAAGACCACCCTCGCGGACGCGGACCGCGAGGCGGCCGACGACGAGGCGCCGAGTGGCGACGAGGTGACACGGGCGTTGCTGTCGGCCGGCGTGTTGACCGGCGAGGAACGGCTCCACCTCGGGGAGTCGTTCGAGCGGGAGTGGCTCGACGCGGTCCGAGAGCTACGGGCGGCCGGCGACGAGACGCTCGCGGCGCGGGTCGCCGACGCCGCCGGCTTCACCGACGAGGCGACGGTCGTCGCCGACGGCGTCCAGGTGGGCGGGCCGACGGGGACAGCGCTGTCGCGGCCGGCGGCGATCACGGACACCGCCAGCGTGGAGGCGCTGTCGTCGGCGGGCGTCCCGCCACGCTACTGGCAGCCGGCGACACGGCCGCTCCGGCTGTTCCTCCCGGAGTGTCCCGTCTGTGGCGGCGACGTGGAGGAGACTACCCAGGCGGAGTGTTGTGGCGGCGCCGGGGGCGTCTACGGCTCGCTGGCGGACGACGTGTTGGCGTGTGCCGACTGTGGGGCGGTGATCCACCGGTTCCCCGACGACGACACGGCGTAGCCGGCAACGCCGACGCAGTCGGCAGAGCTGGCCCAATCGACAGTGCTGACGCAATCGGCAGAGCTGGCGCAATCGACAGCGTCGGCGCAGCTACCGACTGTCCGACAGCGTCTCCTCGCTGATCGCCGCCGGCAGGAGTTCTCCGAGGCTGTACTCGACGACCGTCTCACCGTCCAGACAGAACACCGGCAGCGACTCGGCACAGAACTCTGCCAGCGTCTGGCGACACATCCCGCACGGCGTGACGCCGTCGCGGGCCGCCGACACGACCGCCAGCCGCGAGAACGCCGTGTGTCCTCGCTTGACAGCCTCGCCGACGGCCACCTCCTCGGCGTGCAGCGAGTTGGAGTAGTTCGCGTTCTCCACGTTACAGCCGACGAACACCTCGCCGTCGGCCGTCTCCAGTGCGGCCCCGACCGGGTACTCCGAGTAGGGGACGTGTGCAGACTCCATCGCCGTCTCGGCGGCCTCGAACAGGTCGGCTACCTCCTCGTCCATACCGGGGGTTACCCGGGTCGGGGCAAAAACACACCGAGACGGGGTTCGACAGCGACAAGCCGCCGCGGCTCAGAGTGTGGCTGTGACCGACGAGACGGACCGGCCGCTCCGGCCCGACGAGATCCAACCGGGCGGCAACGGCCGACGCTACCTCCTGGGAGCGGCCGCGACAGTCGTGGTGTTCGCCGGAATCGCCGGCTACACCCTCGGCTCGAACAGCCCCGCAGAGACTGTCAGACTGCTCAGCGTGCTCGTGTTGCCCGTCAGCGGCCTCTCGCTCGCGGCCTACGGCGTCGCCCTCGCCGGCGTCGTCGTGACCGGGCTGTTCACCGTCGTTCGGGTGCTGTCGCGGTTCGACGACGCAGCCGAGTGACGGCGACGCGTCGGGCCGCTTTTGTCCCAGGGGGACGAACCGCGCGTATGAGCGACGAGGCCGCAGTCGACGACGGCCCGAATCTCGATCCGGATCTGGGAACCGACAGGACTCGGCGTCGCCGGGCGGTGTTGTACGTCGCCCCGTTTCTCGCGCTCGGGCTCGCGGACGTGCTCCTCCTGCTGTGGTGGGGGATCAACCCACTGTGGGGGTTCATGATCCTCCCGCCGATCCTCTTCTGTTCCGCGTTGGCGTACCTCGCCTTCTCGACGGACTTCCTCGACGACCGAACCTGACCCCGGGCCACGAGCGACGGGCTAGTGTGACGACTCTCCCGCGGGTGCTCGCATCCCGTCGATCTTCAACACGAGCGTGTTGGCGGCCTCCTCTTTCCCGTCGACGGTCCCCTCGATGACGAGCTTCGACAACGGCGTCGGGCCGACGGTGACGCTGTCGCCGTCGCTGATGTGACGGATCGATCCCTGTGCCGTCACCTCCGCGCGACACAGCTCCGGGTGGTGGACGGAGGTGAGGTCGATCTCCTGGACGTTCAGGCTCTCCTGGTGTTCCCCTTCCAGCGCCAACGGCGTCGACGCCGGGTCGTCCATCTGTTGGACGTCCAACGCCTCGAACGCCTTCGTCGTCGGTCGGTATCCACCCTTCGGCCCGGGTACTCCCTCGACGAGTTGGAGCGCCTTCAGGCTCTGCATCTGGTTGCGGATGGTGCCGGCGTTGCGCCCCACCTCCCCGGCGATGGTCTCTCCTTTGACCGAGTCCTCCCGCTCCCGGTGGAGGTCGACCAGCGCAGACAGGATGTCACGCTGGCTCGACGTGAGTTCGATAGACGACATTTGCACCAGAGTTGCTCGCCTGTAGCTATAAATCCACGGAGTCGGGGGGCCACGCGGCCGACGAGCCGGTCGGCTTTTGTCTCCCGGCGACACAGCGGAGCGCGTGGGGCTGTACGACATCTACCTCGCCGTCCGTCACCGGCTGGAGGACGCCGACCCGCCGGACCACGTCGCGGTCGTCCTCACGGAGCGGGACCTGTTGGAACAGGGAGCCTACGACACCCTCTCGGACGTGCTCTCGTGGGCGTTCGACTACGGCGCCAGCCGCGTGACCGTCTCCGTGTCCGTCTTGGACGAGGCGGTCGTCGAGACGCTCGCACGCGAACTGGAGGGGGTGGAGGCCCCGCGGCCGCTCACCGTCCGCCGACCGGACGACACGGAGCGAGCGGACGCCCCCATCCAGGTCAACATCGGTCTCGGCGGCAAACGGGAGTTCGCCGCCGCCGTCAGAGAGATCGCCGAGGGCGTGGAGGCGGGGGAGTTAGAGCCCGACGAGATCGACGCCGAGGACGTAGAGCGGCGGCTCGTGTTCCCGGAGGAGCCGGACCTGGTCGTCAAGACCGGCGCCGAACGACTGTCGGACTTCATGATCTGGCAGTCCGTCTACTCGGAGCTGTACTTCACGGACGTGAACTGGCGCGACTTCCGGCGGCGCGACTACCTCCGGGCGGTGTTGGCGTACGAACGACGCCAGCGCCGGTTCGGCCGTTGACGAACTGTGCCTCGGTTCGGCCGTCAGAACCGCGCCGCGACTGTCCGTACACCGGAGAGTTCGGCCGTTGGAGGTGCTAACAGATCGGCTTCGGGTCCACTCCGACACCCGCCAGCCCGTCGGCGTAGTCGTCGTACGCCACCTGGATCGTGTACTCCGCCACCATCCGGGCGCGCTCCCAGTCGTCGTCGCCGTCGCACGACGACTCTAACAGCGTCAGTCCGCGTTCTAACTCCTCTCTGGTCTCCGACTTCAGCTCTCGGAACAGATTCGCGCGGGTCTCGTCGGCGTCGTTGACGAAGAAGGAGATCACCTGCGTGTGGGTCCTCTCGGAGACGAGCGGCCGGGCGACCAGCCCCGCGGCGACCCGTTCGACCGTGTCCGTCCGCTCGCGGAGGTACGTGTGCAACGGGCCGCCGTCGGCCGGGTCGTGGTCCGTGTCGTCGGCCGCGAGCGACGACACCACGCGGTCGCGGTGCTCCAGTTCCCGGTCGCGGGTCCAGGCGAACGCCTCGGCCGCCTCCGGGTCCGTCTCGGCGTCGGCCCACGTCCGGAAGGTCTCGTGGGCGGCGTGTTCGCTGTCGGCGGCCGCCGACAACACCGCCGTCCGTTCCAGTGTGGCGTCCGTCAGCGCGATCAGCAGTTTGTTCGAGGCGAGTCGGTCCAACTCCGTCCGTTTCGCCGACTCTAGATCCGTCTGGAACGTCTCTGCGTCCATGTTTCACCCTCGGCGTGTCCGGGCGTTAACGTTTCCCCGTCCCCCCGCCGAGTGAGGGCATGGACGACACCCCCGACTCGTTGGCCGGCGACAGCGTGACGGCCGAGACGCTGGCACGAGCGCTGCGCGACGGCGCGAGCGTCTCCGTCCTCGACCTCCGCGACCGCGACGAGTTCGAGGCGTGGGGCGTCGACGCCGCCGGCGTCACGGCCCGGCAGGTGCCACACGTCGAGTTCGTCGCCGCCGGCGTGACCGGCGACCCGCTCGACCCCCTGCCCGACGACCTCGCCGATCCCGTCGTCGTCGTCTGTGCCCGCGGCGCCGCCTCCGACGACGTCGCCGCGACCCTCCGCGAACACGGTCGACGGGCGGTCAACCTCGTCGGCGGCACGGCGGCGTACGCCGAGACGCTGCTGGCGACCGACCTCCCGGCGCCGACGGGCGTCACGGTCAGACAGTACCAGCGTCCGGCGTCCGGCTGTCTCTCCTACCTCGTCGCCGTCGGCGGTGACCTCGGCGCCGAGGGCGGCGACTCTGGAGACACCGAAGCCGACGGGGACGCAGTCGTCGTCGACCCACTGCGGGCGTTCGTCGACCGCTACCGCGGAGACGCGGCCGGTCTCGGCGTCGAGGTCCGGACGGTCGTCGACACTCACGTCCACGCCGACCACGTCTCGGGCGTCCCGGCGCTAGCGGCCGCGACCGGCGCGACGCCGGCCGTCCCCGCCGGCGCGACGGAGCGGGGACTCGACGCGACGCCGGAGACACGGCTGCTGGAGGACGGCGACACAGTCGCCGTCGGCGACCGGACGCTCCGGGTGCGTCACACCCCCGGCCACACCCACGAACACGTCGCGCTCGTCGGCCTCGAACACCTGTTCTCCGGCGACGCACTGTTCACGACGAGCGTCGGCCGGCCGGACCTGGAGGCGGGCGCCGGCGAGCCCGCCCGCGACCTCGCGGCCGCCGCCTACGACAGCCTCCACGACCGACTGCTGGCCGTTCCCGACCACACCGTCCTCGCGCCGGGACACGCCGCCGACGTGGCGAACACCCGCGACGGTGCCTTCACCGCCCGCGTCGGCGATCTCGGCTTCGATCTCCTGTCGCTCTCTCGTGGGGCGTTCGTCGACGCCGTCTCCGCGGAGCTGCCGCCGCGGCCGAGCAACTTCTCGGAGATTGTGGCGACCAACCTCGGCCGGCGGTCGATGGACGACGACCACGCGTTCGAGGCGGAACTCGGGCCGAACAACTGCGCCGTCGCCGGGGATTGAGTTCGAGACTGGCGTCGACTCCGAGACTGGCGTCGACTCCGGGCCCGAACCGGATCAGTCGTCGGCGGCCGCCGTCTCCTCGCCTTCGACGCGGCCGTCGCCCTCGATGCTCGGGGGGTACGTCCCGCGGTCCAGCTTCAGGTCCGACGCCGGTCGCGCCATACACGTCAGAGCGTACTCCTCTGCTTCCTCCTCCGTGAGCGCCCGCGCGACGGCGACCCGTTGGTTCACCTCGCCCTCGACGATCTCCGCGGAACACGCCAGACACATACCGACGCGACAGGAGTACTCCTGGGCGATCCCGGCGTCGAGACACGCCGCGAGGATCGTCTCCGTGTCCGAGACCGTGATCTCCTCGCCGGTCCCGACGAACTCCACGGTGTAGTCGGTCATACTCTCTCGGTGGTGTGGTCCCCCCGAAAACCTTGTTATCCCGCTCGCGTCGGGATCGCCCCACGGCGCCGATCCCGTCGCGTGGCGACACCGTTTCGGTGCCGGAGCCCACAGACGAACGTATGGCAGAGATCGACCCCGGCGAAATGCTGCCCAACGAGCGCGTCCAACAGATGGCGGCCGACGGCGAGGTGACACAGCTCCACCGCGGCCACGCCTACGCGGAGGAGGGTGACACCTTCGAGATCGACGGCACCACCTTCGAGGTGACGGATATCACCCACCGCACCCTGGGCGACCTCACCGACGAGGACGCACAGGCGGAAGGCTCCGAGGACTTAGAGGCGTACAAGCGCCGGATGAAGATGGTCCACGGCGGCAACTTCGAGTGGGACGACGACAGCGAGGTCGTCCGGCACGCCTTCGAGGCGGTTTAGCGCCGATTGGCCGCACAGGCATTACAGTATACCCCCGACTCGTCGACTACTTCTCCGAGGGTGTTCTCACCGCATCGGTTACACGTCAGTTCAGGCACATGGCACGGGGTTTCACACAGAACATCCATCGAGAGGCCGCAGCGCTCACAGGAGAGAAACGGATCGATACCGTCTGGGCTTGTGACGATCATCTCGTGGTCGCCCTCCTCACAGGCGTTGTGTGGAGCAGTCGCCTCCTCGTACGGGACCTGTTCAACGAGCTTGTAGGTCGGTGTGTTGCAGATCGATCGTGGGTTCTCGTCCCAGAACACTCCGTCCTCGTACTGCTGTGTTGCCATCCAGAGACCGAATTCGGTCGGTTCCTGGGTGAGTTCGTACACGTCGAGCATCACGAACGTCTCGTCTATCTCACAGTTCAGGTAGACGTTCCCGACGAGCCAGTGTCGTAGGGACGCGCGGGTTCGGTCTGCGTACCCCGAGAAGAACTCGGCCATCTCTGGGACTTCGTCCGTGCAAATGCGGGCCGCCACCCGGCAGCAGTCGTACAGGGTGAACAACGGTGCAGCCGGATCACATCCCGTGACGGTGGTGTGAAAGTCAAGCGGGGCGAGTTCGCTCAGACATTGTCGTATCGGTTTCAGTTCGTATGGAAGAGGACCGTTGTCAACGATGTTAGCGAAGTAGGCCATTACATGCTCTGTTCCGGCGAGGGCCCCTCTTCCACCGACACGCTCGCTAAGCGCCGATTCGACCAACTGCTGCCTGTACCGACGTGTCTCGATCCGTCGCTGGCACGCCTCGACCGCCTCCCCGAAGTCGTCTCTGTCCGTCAGCTGTCGGTCCCTGTCGATCCGAACGGTCACCGTCTCCTGTGTCCGCCACGTCGGTGTCGACTCCCAGAGGTCGGTCCAGACGATGTCTTGCAGGAACTGGTAGTAGAGGTCCCCTGTCGAGTCTTCGTAGAACACGAAGGCGATCGGGACCGGACTCCCCCAGTAGGAGTCGAACAGATCGGTGCTGATCGAACGGCTGACGGACTCTCCGCCGTCGAACGACTCGGCGGCCTTCAGTTGGACATAACAGCTGAACGGTGTCAGTTCGGTGTGCTGTTCCTCCTCTCGCCTGGCCGGGCTCGCCAGTTGAACGACGAAGTCGAGCCCGAAGTCGTTCTCTAAGTCGTTAACGGCCCAGCCCTCGAACGCCGACTTCAGTTCCGTCCGGGAACGTTGTTCCAGCGCCTGATTCGAGGAGATCTTCTTGCCCACACCGTTCTAGCCGGACGGACACCAACTATCAGTTTCGGCTAACGCCCCTCGAACTCCGGCTCTCGTTTCTCCACGAACGCCGAGACCCCCTCGGCGTGGTCTTGGGTGTCGAACACGGCCGCCTGCGCGCTCGCCTCGTTGCGGATCGCCTGCCCGAGCGACGGGCTGTCGGCCCGGAGCAGTCGCTTCGAGGTACGTAAGGCGACGGAGGGCCCGGACGCGATCTCCTCGATCAGCGCCTCCGCCTCCCGCTCGAACGTCTCGGCGTCGAAGACGTGGTTGGCGATCCCGAGCTCCAGCGCGCGGTCGGCGTCCAGCAGTTCACCCGTGTACACCAGTTCGGCGGCGACGTTGTCGCCGACGAGCCGCGGCAGGAGGAAGGAGGTGCCGGAGTCCACCGCCAGTCCGACGTTGCGGAAGCCGAAGCCGATCCGGGCGTCGGCGTGGAACAGGAGCACGTCGGCGGCGATGGCCAGGTTCGCCCCGGCGCCGAACGCCGGCCCGGTCACCTTCGCCACGGTCGGGAACTCCGACTCGTACAGCCGCCGGACACACCGCCCGGTGTCCTGGATCACGTGTCTGACGGCGTCGTCCAACGGCTCGTCGGCGTCGGCGCGTTCCACCATCGCCTCCACGTCGCCGCCGGCGGAGAACGCCGACTCCTCACCCGCGACGACGACACACCGAGTGTCCGTCCCCTCCAAGCGGTCTAAGGCGGCGACGACGCCGCTCGCCAGCTCCGTCGACAGGGCGTTGCGTCGATCCGGGTCAGTCAGCGTGACGCGCGCGATCCGGCTCTCCGGGTCGCGGGTGAGTTCGACGCGGTCGGTGCCGGTGTGGTCCGTCTCGTCGGGAATCTCGTCGGTCGCCATCGTCAGGCGGGTGGTCGCGGGGGGACTTGCCTCTGCCGGAGTCGTCGGTCACGACGACAACAGCCACTCCTCGAAGGTGTCGCCCAGTACGATACCGACGGCCAGTCCGACGAAGAGTCCCCGTGTTCCGAACGACGAGCCGAAGCCGGCCCCAGCGATGGCACCGCCGATGATCCCGCCGCCGGTTCGCCACGAGCGGGCGGGGCGGCCACCGTCCGTCTCCGTGGTTCCCGTGTCCGCCTCCATAGCCTCCATTTCTTCACCTATCTTATCAAGTTTCTGCATCTGAACCACAGTCTGTCCGATCTGCGTCCCGACGAGCATCGAGAGCCAACTGGTCGCGGTCACCGACGAGAGGTTCGCCAGCGCGAGCGCACCGAGCCGTTGGAGGACCGGGACCGTCGCTTCCGACGAGACGGCTATCAGACCGCCGAGCAACAACTGCGAGAGACGGCTCCGGCGTTCGACCCAGTCGACGCACAGCCCGACGACCGTCGAAACTGCCACGACGGCCGCCCGTCGAACGTCTCGGAGCCGGGTCTCTCTGTTTCCGTCACCCCCTGTGTCGTCACCGTGCGGCTCGTCGTCCTCCGGCGTCGTGTCCGAGTCGTCCACGGGACCGGAGTGGTCCCGGCACTGTACTTCAGGCTTGCCGTCGTCCGTTCACTCCGACTCCTCGACCAGCTCGAACTTCTGGACCTTCCCGGTCGTGGTGCGGGGGAGCTCCTCGACGAACTCGATCTCGCGGGGGTGTTTGTACTCCGCGAGGCTGTCGAGGCAGTACTGTTTCAGCTCCTCTGGCGTCGCCTCGGCGTCGGGCGTCGGCACGACGAACGCCCGAACCGTCTCCCCGCGGCGCTCGTCCGGGACGCCGACGACGGCCGCGTCCGCGACCGCCTCGTGTTCGAACAACAGCTCTTCCACCTCGCGGGGGTAGACGTTGTAGCCGCCGGTGACGATGACGTGTTTCTCGCGGTCGACGACGTAGAAGAAGCCGTCCTCGTCGTGGTAGCCCACGTCACCCGTGTGGAACCACCGCTCGCCGTCCGCCTCCGTGAACGATGTCTCGTTGGCCGCCGGTCGGTCGTGGTAGCCCAGACAGACGTTCGGCCCGCTGACGACGATCTCCCCGGTGACGCCGTCCAGATCCGTCTCGGACTCGTCGACGGGCCCCTCCGACACGGGGGCGACGGCGTCGAACGACTCGTCGACGACGCGTGCGTCGATCCCCGGGAGTGACTTACCGATGGAGCCGACGCGACGCCCCGCGTCGGGGGTGTTGAAGTGTGTCACCGGGCTCGTCTCCGTCAGCCCGTACCCCTCGTAGATCTCCGCGTCGTACAGTTCCTCGAACCGCCGGAGCACCTCCTCGGGGATGCCGGAGCCGCCGACGCCACACAGCCGGAGCCCGGAGAGGTCCGCCTCGCCCCCGTCCGTCGTGACGATGTCGTTGTACATCGCCGGCACGCCGTGGAACACCGTCACGCCGGTCGCCTGAATCGTCGACAACGCCTGTTCGACGTCCCAGGCGGGCAACGGGGCGTACGTCCCGCCGGCGAACAACGTGGCGTTCATGGTCACAGTCATGCCGTAGATGTGGAACAGGGGGAGGACGCCCAGCATCCGGTCGGACGACCGTATCCCGTCGTCGGGTGCGAGCGTCGTCGACACCGCCGCGTTCGACCGGAGGTTCTCGTGGCTCAGGAGGACACCCTTCGGCTGGCCGGTCGTGCCGGAGGTGTACGGCTGACACGCCACGTCGTCGTCGTCGCGCGCGACCGTCTCGAACCCCGGGTCGCCGAGGAACGACTCGAACGACTCGCCGGTCTCGGTCTCGTCGCCGACGGTGACGACCGTCTCCACCGGGGTGTCCTCGCGCACCTCCTCCACGAACGGCACCAGATCCGGGAGCGTGACCACCACACTCGCGCCGGAGTCGGCGAAGATGTGCTCGATCTCCCGGCTCTTGTACTGGGGGTTCGTCGGAACGACCGCGGCGCCCGCTCGGAGGGTGCCGTGGAAGCCGACGACGAACTGCGGGAGGTTCGGCAGGTACAGCGCCACCCGGTCGTCGGCGGCGACGCCGGCGTCCGCCAGCCCGGACGCGAACGCGCCGATCCGCCCCCACAGCGCCCGGTAGTCGAACTCCTGGCCGTCGAACGCGACCGCCGGGGCGTCCGGGTGCGCTTCGGCCGTCGCCGCCACCTCGGTGACGAGATTCACCATGTGTGTGTGACACGACAGCGTCTGTCAAAAGCTTTCGCGCGCCGGAAGCCACGAGACGACACCACGGGAGTGAAGCCCGTCGCGGCCGTAACACGGTCGATGAGAGACACGGAGACGGGGCCGACGCGGCGGCGACTGTTGGCGGCGCTGACCGTCGCCGTCCCCGCGGCCGGCTGTCTGGAGTCGACGAACGAGGGACCGTACGGCGGCTACCTCGCGGACGCGAACGGGTTCGACGGCGTCACCGACCGCACGGACACGGACACGGTCACGGTGGCCGTCGGGGCCGGGCAGGGGCTGGCGTTCGACCCCGCGGCAGTGACGGTGACGACCGGCACGACCGTCCGCTGGGAGTGGACCGGCCAGGGCGGCCGACACAACGTCGCCGCCGAAGACGGGACGCTGTCCAGCAGCTACTACGTCGTCGAGGGGAAGACGTACGAACACACCTTCGAAGAGACTGGCGTCGTGGAGTACTACTGCGCCCCCCACCGCGGCGCGGGGATGCTCGGCGTCGTCGAGGTGGTCTAGCTACCGGCGGAGCGTGTTCACGCCCAACAGACTGTACGCCGGGCAGCTGCTCGTCAGCCCGGTGAACAACATGATCGCGGCGGCCAGCCCCGCGACCGGGGCGACGAGCGCCGGCAGTCCGGTCGTGCCGACGAGTGTTGCGAGCGACACGGCCCCGGCGACGGCGCCGACCAGTACGCGAGCGAGCCCGTCCGTCTCTCCGACGTTCTGTTGCACACTGCACAATACTGCCTGGAGGGTAGTCAGTGTTGGGGTGGCTCAGTGTTCCGCTGGTACGGGCGCGTCGGCCTCGTCGTACTCCTCGCGGAACTCCCCGATGAGCTGGCCCATCTTGGCGTAACACTCGTTGAGCATCCGTTGCATCTCGTCGGCCACCTCGTCGGCCGGCCGGGGGGCGAACACGTGGTAGTACCCGCCGTCGTCGTAGTTGATCTGTTCACGCTCCACCACACCCGCCTCGACGAGTCGGCGTACGGAGCGGTAGGCGGTCGAACGCTCCCGGTCGACCGCCTCGGCGACGTCGTCGACGGTCATCGCCGTCTCGGCGGCCGCGAGCACCTCGAACACCTCTCGGTCGAGATCCTTCAGCCCGTGAAAACAGTCCAACAACCCCTCACACGTCATCTCCCGGCCGAGGTAGTCGCTCATAGCGTCCGGCATCCCCCGAGGGTACGCCACCCCCGGCAAAAAGTGTTGTGTGGTTCGTGAACTACTCCGCGGGAGTGTCGTGTCGGCGTCGTCGTCGCGTATCACAACGGTTTACAGGCGAGGCGGGATACCCCCGCCCGGATGCACAGTGTCGCCGCCTTCACCGACACGTACCTCCCGACGGTGAACGGCGTCACCTACACTGTCAGTACCTGGCGCGACCGGTGGCTCGACCGCGGCGGACGGATGGACGTAGTGTTCCCGGAGGCGCCCAGCTACGACCCGGACCGCGGTGCGGGCGAACACCCTACCCGCAGCTTCGGGTTCCCCTTCTACGAGGGGTTCCGGTTCGGGCTGCCGGGCGTGCCCGACTCCGTCCGACGGCCGGAGCCAGAGGTGGTCCACGCCCACACCCCGTTCGGGCTGGGGTTGTCGGCACTGTACCTCGCGCGCCGGATCGACGCTCCGTTGGTCGCCTCCTACCACACCCCGACTGCGGAGTACGCCGACTACCTCGCCCGCGGCCCGGTCGCGTCCGTCGTGGAGGGGTCCGCCCGTCGGTACGAACGGTGGTTCATGAACCGCGCGGACGTGGTCGTCGCCCCCAGCGAGCCCGCCCGCGAACACCTCCGCGAGATCGGCGTGGACAGCCCCGTCCGGATCGTCCCCAACGGCGTGGACGCGGCGTTCTTCTCCCCGGCCGGCGACGACGCCGTGGCCGCCTTCCGCGAGCGCCACGACCTCCCCGACGGTCCGCTCGTCGGCTACACGGGGCGCCACGGGTTCGAGAAGGAGCTCGATGCGATTCCGCCGGCGGTCGCGGCCGCCGAGACGGACGCGACGCTCGTGTTCGGCGGGGAGGGGCCCGCACGAGAGGCCGTCGCGGCCGCCGCCGACGACCACGGCGTCGACACCCGGTTCCTCGGCTTCCTCGACCGCGAGGAACTGCCGACGTTCTACTCCGCGCTGGACGCGTTCCTGTTCCCCTCGCCCGTCGAGACGCAGGGGCTCGTCGCGCTGGAGGCGACCGCCTGCGGCACCCCCGTCGTCGGCGTCGACGCCGGCGCCCTCGCCGACACCGTCGACGACGGCCACAACGGCCTCCACTTCCCGCCCGGCGACACCGCCGCGTTCGCCGACGCCGTCGACCGAGCGCTGGCGAACCGCGAACGGCTCCGACGGAACTGTCTGGACGACCGCTCCGTCGCCAGTGCCGACCACGCCGTCGACGTGTTGGCGGACGTGTACGACGACGTGCGGTGAGTCGGTGAGCCGCCGCGTCGACGAGCCGGCGAGCGGGCGAGCCGCCGGGTCGACGAGCCGGCGAGCGAACGGTTCAACACCCGGCCGGGCGAACCCGCCGTATGGCCACCGCAGACGACACCTGGCGGTTCCGCGACCGCTTCGGCGAGGAGTTCGGTCGCACCTACTTCAGACGGTTCGGCCCGGGCGTCGTCTCCAGCGTCGGCGTCGGCACCTACCTCGGTGACCCGACGGACGACGACGACGACCGCTACCGCGAGAGCCTCGAGACCGCGCTCGGCACGGGGGTGAACCTCCTCGACACCGCGAGCAACTACCGCGCCGGCCGCAGCGAACGGGTGGTCGGCGACGCGCTCGCCGACAGCGACACCCCCCGCGAGGCGGTCGTCGTCGCCACCAAAGGCGGGTTCGTCCCGTTCGACGGGGAGCGGCCGGACGACCCCGCCGCGTACGTCCGCCGGGAGTTCGTCGACGACGGCCCCCTGGCGCCCGGCGACCTGGCGCGTGGCAGCCACGCCCTGACCCCCGCCTTCCTCGCCGATCAACTCGACCGCTCGGTGTCCCGGCTGGGTGTCGACCGTGTCGACTGTTACTACCTCCACAACCCGGAGACGCAGTTGGCCGTCCGCGACCGTGCGGCCGTCTACGACCAGATCGAGGCCGCTTTCGAGCTGTTGGAGCGGCGCCGCGCCGCCGGCGACCTGGGCCGGTACGGCGTCGCCACCTGGGACGCCCTCCGCGTCCCGCCGTCGGCCGAGGCCCACCTGGACCTGGGGGAGATTCTCACCCGGGCGCGGGCCGCCGCCGACACCGTCGGCGCCGACGACCACGGCTTCGCGGCCGTTCAGCTCCCGTTCAACGTCCGGATGGCCGACGCGTTCACCGTCGCCGCCCACGACCACGACGGCGACCGGGTGAGTGCCCTGGAGTTCGCCCACCGCGAGGGGCTGTCCGTGTTCACGAGCGCCAGCCTCGCACAGGGGGAGCTGACGACGGAGGGGTCGACCCCGCCGGCCGTCGACGCGAGGCTAGAGGGTGACACGCCGGCACAGCGTGCGCTCAACTTCGCTCGGTCGGCGCCGGCGGTGACGGCGGCGCTCGTCGGCGCCAGACGGGTCGACCACCTCCGCGAGAACGTCGCTGCGGGCACGTTCGACCCGATGGGCGCGGGCCAGTTCGACGAAGTGTTCGAGTAGTAGGCTACCCGATCTCCTTCCACTCCCCGCCACACTCCGGACAGACCCGTCGCGTGAACACCTCGTCCGGGTCGTTCTCCGTCTTCAGGTTCTCGTCACAGTTCGCGCACTGGAGCCGCTCGTAGTTGTCCTTCGCCAGATCTCCTCTCCGCAGCCCCTTCCGCACGCTCTCCATACCCTCGCTTACGCTCCCCCGGAGGATAAACGTCCGGACAGAGGTGACGGCACAGACTACGGACCGCACAGACGGCAGACCGGGTAGTCTACCGCACCTGTGTCCCCGGGACGGCGTCCCCTTGGGTGGTCAACAGGTCCGCCTCCTCGCCGGCCGCGAGCAGCATTCCGTTCGACTCCAGGCCGAACAGCTCCGTCGGCTCCAGGTTGGCGACGATCACGACTCGGGTGCCCGGCAGGTCGTCCGTGTCGTGGAGCCGTTTGATCCCGGCGACGATCTGGCGTTCCTCGACGCCGACGTCCACTTCGAGACGGACGAGGTCGTCCGCGTCCTCGACGGGATCGGCGACGAGAATCTCCCCGACACGCAAGTCGAGTTCCTGGAACTGGTCGAAGCCGATGCGGTCCTCGGCGACGGGGTCGAGATCGGTCACGTCCGAGCCGTCGGCCGCGGCGGTCTCGTCAGTTTCGGTCTCGTCCGTCTCTGCCGCGTCCGCGTCGTCTCCGTCCGTCTCGTCACCGTCCGTCGCGGCGGCCACCCGTTCTTCCAGCTTCTCGTTGAGTTCCTCGACCCGCTCGTCTTCGATCTTCTCGAACAGCTCCGTCGGCTCCCGGAGGTCGCCGGACGGTGCCCGGGTCGCGTCCTCGACGGTCGTGTCGTGGACCGACCCGTCCTCGTCGAGCTGTGTCCACAGCTCCTCCGCCTTCCCGGGTGCCACCGGCTCGAACAACACCGCCACCGCACGGGCCAGCTGGACACAGTCGAAGATCACCTGTGCGGCCCGGTCGGGGTCGTCGTCCGTGAGGTTCCACGGCTCCTCCCGCTGGATGTACTCGTTGCCGAAGCGTGCGAGATCCGTCACCGCCTCGCCCACCTGCCGGACGGAGTAGTCGTTCACCCCGTCCCGGACGGCGTCTACGGCGTCTTCGATCTCCGCGCGGACGGGCTCCGAGGCGGTCGCGTCCGGCACGCCGTCGAAGTTGCGGTACGCGAACAGCAACGACCGGTAGAGGAAGTTGCCGACCGTGCCGACCAGCTCCGTGTTCACCCGTTCGCGGAACTTCTCCCAGGAGAAGTCCACGTCCCGTTGGAACGCTCCGTTGGTGGCGAGGTAGTAGCGCAACAGGTCCGGGTGGAACCCCTCCTCGAGGTACTCTTGGGCCCAGACGGCGCGGTCACGCGAGGTGGAGAAGCCCTCGCCGTCGAGCGTCATGAAGCCGCTGGCCATCACCGCCCGGGGCTCACCGTAGCCCACGCCCCGCAACATCGCGGGCCAGAACACGGTGTGGTGTTGGATGATGTCCCGGCCGATGACGTGGACGATCTCCCCGCCGTCGTTGGCCGTCTCCGGCGACGCGAACGGCTCGAAGCCGCCGTCGGCCTCGGGTACCCCCCACGCCTCGCCCCAGTCGAACGTCTCGGCGCCGACCTGCTCCGTGTACTGTTTCGTCGCGGAGACGTACTCGATGGGGGCGTCCACCCAGACGTACAAGACGAGATCGTCCGTCCCCTCGTCGTCTCCCGGGTAGTCGACACCCCAGTCCATGTCGCGGGAGATACACCAGTCCCGCAGTTCCCCTTCGATCCACTCGCGGGGTTGGTTCTGAGCGTTGGCCGTCCCCTCCAGACGGTCGAGGAACGACGAGAGGTACTCCTGGAACTCCGACACCCGGAAGAAGCGGTGTTCCTGTTCGCGGTACTCCGCGGGGTTGCCGGTGATCGTCGACTCCGGCGACTCGATCTCTCCCGGCTCCAGGTGTCGACCGCAGCCGTCGTCACACTCGTCGCCGCGGGCTCGCTCGCCGCAGTACGGGCACGTCCCCTCGACGAACCGGTCCGGCAGCGACTGATCGGCCGCCACGTCGTACGCCACCTCGATGGATCGTTCGTAGACGTGGTCCTCGTCGATCAGGGTCTGGACGAACTCCCGGGTGGTGGCGTGGTTCGTCTCGTCGTCCGTGTGGCCGTAGCTGTCGAACTCCACGCCGAACTCCGGGAACGTCTCCCGGTACTGTTCGTGGTAGCCGGTCGCCAGCTCCGCCGGCTCGACCCCCCGTTGTTCGGCCAGGACGGCGATGGCCGTGCCGTGCATGTCCGACCCACAGACGAACGCCGTCTCCTGGCCGACCGACTCCAACGCCCGGGCGTACACGTCGCCGCCGACGTACGTCCGGAGGTGTCCGATGTGGAGGTCACCGTTGGCGTACGGCAGCCCACACGTCACCACCGCCGGCGACTCCGTCGGAAAGTCCTCGTGGCTCACGTCCGTGTCTCTGGAGTCGGGGACTCATTAAACGCCCCGTTCGTCGCCGCCCGTCGCCGGACTCACCGACCGCTCCCGTCGCCGGTCACTGGAGCTCCCCGTCCATCGCGTCGAACAACCGCGACTCCAGCTGCTCGCCCCGGGGCGCGGTCACCTCGCGGGTGCCGTCCGCCTGGACCGCCGGCGGAACGCGCCCGCCGCCCATTCGGGCGTGGCCGCCGGCAGAGGCGTTCGGGAGGTCACCGACGGCCGCGTCCAACGCTCGACCCATGTGAACCCGGTCGTCGCGCGACCGTCCGGAGAGGTGGAGCGTGCCGTCCTTGTCGCCGACGACGACCACCGCCGACACCCCCTCCAGTCCGACGAGCTCGTCTGCGGCCTGCGGGATAGCGTCCGCGTTCGACACCGACCCGACGTCGCTGACGGCGTACGACCCCTGGATCTCCCGGCCGGCGATGGCTCGGGCCTTCACCTCCAGCGTCTCCGTCGACACGTCCGGGTCGGCGATACGCGACAGGAGGTCCTCGTCGACGCCCGGAGAGAGGTAGCCCGCGGCCGCGAAGTCGGCGTCCGACGCCCCGCGAGTGAGCCGGGCCGTGTCCGACAACACCCCGTACAACAGCCCCGTGGCGATCCAGGTCGGCAGCGCCGGGTCCGCCACCTCGCTGTCGTGACGGTCCGGCGGCACCGGGGTGGCGTTCAGATCCCGGAAGTACTCCGCGACGAGACTGGCGGAGGCGCCGTAGTCCGTCCGCACGTCGGTGAACTCCTCGGCGGAGCCGTCCCCGGGGTGGTGGTCCACCACGACCGCCGGGAGGACGCCGTCGGCGCCGCCGAACCCTCGGGGTTCGTTGTGGTCGACGAGGACGACCGCCTCCGCAGAGATGTCCGTGACGTGGTCGATACACTCCAGCTCGACGTCCAACACCGTCCGGAAGGCGCGGTTCTCCTGGCGCCGCACCTGCCCGGAGTACTGGATCGTCGTCTCCGTGTCGACCCAGTCTGCCAGCTTCGCGACGCCGACGCCGGCGGCCATCGCGTCCGCGTCCGGGTCCGGGTGCAGCAGGACCGACACCTCGTCGTACTCCCGCAACACGTCCCGGAGTCGCTCGCCGGGTGACTGGCGCAGTCGCCGGGCGACGACCACCGCCAGCCCCACGAGGACCACTCCGACGACGACCGCCGCCGCCAGCACGTCTGGCCCGACACCCAGGGCCTCGCGTGTCGCCTGCGACAGTCGGTCGATCTGTGGCGGGAACATACACACAGACGCAGTAGACCGAGACACAAGAAAGTACGCGACCGTTCAACCGCCCGACTGCGACGGATTCTCCCCGAGTTTCGACGTTCGTCGTCACCCGTCGTCGGCCGCGCGGTGGTCGGCGACGGCCGCTCGGTACCCCTCGTGGACGGTCGGGTACTCGGGGTCGTACCCCAGTCCGCGGAGCTTCGCGTTGTCGACGCGCTTGCTCGTCTGGATCCGTCGGCGCGCGGCCGCCGACAGGTCACCCGCAGCCAGTCGCTCTGCTTTCGTCCGCTTGTCCGGGCGTTCGACGCCACACTCGTCGGCGAGCCAGTCGGCGAACGACCACTTGTCGACCGGTTCGTCGTCCGCGACCACGACGACCTCGCCACGGGCGTGGTCGGCCGGCCGCGCCCGCGGGTCGCCGCCCGACTCCTCGTTCGAGCGGCCGGTCAGGAGGAACGCGACCGCACCGGCCGCGTCGTCGCGGTGGACGGAGTTGAGGTACCCCTCCGTCACCGGCCCCTCCAGGTACCGGGAGAGGCGGTAACGCTCCGGACCGTACAGCCCCGCGAAGCGGGCGACCGTGCCGTCGATACCCGCCTCGCCGGCCGTCTCGACGGCGACCCGCTCGGCTTCCACGAGCACCTCCGTCTTCTCCGTCTGTGGGTCCAGCGAGGTGTCCTCGTCCACCCAGTCGCCGTCGTGGTCGCCGTACACGCCGGTGCTGGAGGTGTAGACGAGCCTGTCCGGCGGCGACGACCGGTCGGCGTACGTCCGGATCGTGTTCCGTAGCCCGTCGACGAACACGCGCCGGGCGGCGTCGGCGCCGCGGCCGCCGCTGCTGGCGGCGAACACGACCGCGTCCGCGTCCGGCAGCGCCTCCAACGTCTCCGGGTCCGTCACGTCCGCGGCGACGGCGGAGACACCGGCCTCACGGACCGGCGCCGGCGACCGCCGCACCCCAGTCACCTCGTGGCCCAGGCCGTCCAGCCGGCGACACAGCGCCAGCCCGACGTAGCCCGCGCCGACGACAGTCACCCGCACGGCTACTCCCGCGATCGGATCAACGACTGGATCGCCGCCAGTTCGTCCAGCCGCAGTCTGATCTGCCCCTCCAGCGCCTGGCGCACCTCGCGGCCGTCCAGCTCGCTGTCGATCTCGACGGCCACCGTGTCTACGTCCAGGATCGCGGTCGACAGCCCCATCATGAGGTCGTCGCGCACCTCGGCGACGACCACGTCCGCGTCGGGTCCGTCGACGGCGAGCACCGCCGCGGCGTCCGAGACGGTCGCGTCGGCCACCTCCCCCGACTGGAACGCCGCGAGCGTCTCCGCGGGGACGCCGCTGGCGTCCGCGACCGTCTCCCGGCCGTGTTCGTCGACCACGGCCCCGAGCTCGGCTGCGTACGCCGCCTCCAGGTCCGCGGGCGTCGGCTCGTCTGCCTCCGGCAACGCGTCGTACAACATGTCCGTCGATGGGAACCGTGCCCGCAAAACCGTTGCCACTCCCGCAGATCGCTCACGCGGACGCGAGCCGGTCTGCGGTGACGACCCGGACGGACGCCGGCCGTTTGACGAACTCCCCGCTGGACTGCGCGACGATCTGTTCGACCCCCCGTTGGGCGGCCACGTCTAACAGTCGCTGGTCCACCTGGCCGTCGACGACGAGCGCGAACCCCGTCGTCTCCTCGTCTGCGAGCGTGTCGAACGCCGCGCCGACCGGCACGTCCGCGACGACTTCCATCTCGCGGTCCAGCAGTCGGGCCGTGTTCGTCCCGGCGTCGATCACCGCCTCGACGTGCCCGCGCAGGGTCGCCGGGGTGCCGGCGCTCGACTCGTCGCCGTCGACCGTCTCGTCTGTCTCACGCTCCTCCTCGTCGTCGACCGACTCGTCCGTCTCGTCGCTGTCGGCTCTCTCGTCTGTCTCTGCCTCCTCCTCGCCGTCGGTCGACCCGTCCGTCTCGTCGCTGTCGGCTCTCTCGTCGCCGTCGACCGATCCGTCCGTCTCGTCGCTGTCGGCTCTCTCGTCGCCGTCGACCGATCCGTCCGTCTCGTTTTCCACGTCGCCGTCGACCGATCTGTCTGTCTCGCTCTCCGCCTCGCCGTCGACCGACTCGCCTGTCTCGCTCTCCGCCTCGCCGTCGACCGATCCGTCCGTCTCCTCACCGTCGACTCTCTGGTCTACTCCGTCGCCGTCGGCGTCGGTCGTATCGTCACCGTCGGTCGTGTCGTCACCGTCGGTCGTCGGCCCGTCGTTGGCAATCTCGTCGGCGACTGCCTCCGGGTCGACGGAGACGGTGCCGTCGCTCGTCGTCCCGACGCCGCCGATCGCCTCGCGACTGTCCGTGCCGCTCGTGCGGACGCTCCCGGTCGTCCGATCGTTGTCTTCGTCGTCCGCGGCCACCGACGGCTCCGACTCGCTGGCGCCGTTCGTCGACGCCCGGCTGCTCGGCCGTGTCGCCTCCTCCTGGTCGGCCGCCGGCAGCGTCTCGAACGGCACCTTGTCCCGGAGCGCGTTCATCACGGCCTCGCGAGAGAGGTCCTCGACGGACGTCCCCTCCGGGGCGTACGCGACGTAGTCCACGTCGCCCACCTGCGCGAGCTCGCGCAGGATCAGGTCGCCGCCGCGGTCGCCGTCGAGAAACGCCGTCACGGTACGGTCCTGGGTGAGGTCGGCCACCTCGCTCGGGACGTTCGTCCCTTCGACGGCGACGGCGTTCTTGATACCGTAGTCCAGCAGTGTCGTCACGTCCGCGCGTCCCTCGACGACGATCACCGCGTCGGAGTCGGTCACTCGCGGGCCGGCGGGGTAGCCGGCGTAGTCGTCGATCCGTTCGACCCGCTGGGCGTCACGAACCTCCGCGAGGATCTCCGTCGAGTCCATCACGCCGTCGTCGAACGACTCCGCCAACAGCTCTTTCGCGCGTTCGACTACCTCCCGACGCTTGGCGGCGCGCATGTCCTCGATCTCCGCGACCTCGACGCGCGCCTCACACGGGCCCACCCGCGTGATCGACTCCAACGAGGCCGCCAGAATCGCCGTCTCGACTTTGTCGAGACTGGAGGTGATCGTCAGTTCGCCGAACGACTGTCCGTGTTCGCTGTCGATCTCGACGTCGATACGCCCGATCTTCGAGGACTCCTGGAGGCCCCGGAGGTCCAGTTCGTCGCCCAACAGTCCCTCCGTCTGTCCGAACACCGCGCCGACGACGTCCGACCGCTCGACGACGCCGTCCGCGGTGATGCGTGCGTGAATGAGGTACTTCGATGTGTCTTCCATTGTGATCCCCTCCTCGGGGGTGTGATGGTGATCTGGTGAACTGCCGTCGTGGTGCGGCTGATCGTGTCACCGAGCGGTGTAACCCGGCCCGGTCGGATATACCTGTCGTACCTCCGAAAACTGTGGTCCCGTCGAACACATTTCTCCAGAATCAGGCTGAGACAAACGGTCCACCGACGGTATCACGCCGTCGAGTCGTCGCCGTCCGCCGTGTCCACGTCGTCGTCCCCGTCGGTCGTCTCCGCGTCGCTGTCCCCCGTCGTGTCGTCGCCGTCGTCGTACATCGCTGCCGTGAGTCGCCGTGCCTCCGCGAGCACGTTCTCCGTCTCCTCCGCGTCCGCCGTGGCGTCGTACCCCCGGCCCGCGGGCGTCTGTCGCACCGTGTCCCGACCGTGTGCGTGGTCCCCGCCCTGACCGTGGTCCGGTCCGTGACCGTGGTCGTCGCCTTCGGTCGTGTCCTCGAACACCTCGTCGTACGTCGCCGACTCGGCGTGGTCGGCGGCGCGGTCCGCCAGCGACGACGGCTCTAGCTCCTCCCACTCCGGCACCTGGTCGTCCAGCCACGCCTCGTGATCCCCGCCGCGCAGCATCGCGGTGAAGGCGAGGTGGTTGGCGAGGTGTTCGGCGTCCCGCTGAGGGGTGTCACACACCGGACAGGCGTAGCCCATGCTCCCGAGTGGGGGTTCGACGGCCGTAGGCGTGTCGGAGGCGGGCGGATAGAGTCGGTGTTCGCTCGTCAGTCGATGAGGTGATCCAGTGCGCGGTTGTCCTCGTCGACTTCTTCGATGAACTGGAGGAACCGCTGGACGGCATCGGGATTCTCCTCCACGTTGGCGAGATAGTGAAGTGTCGCCTGAACAGCTCGATTCTGCTTGTGGTAGTCCCACCGGCGTAGTTCAGAGAGGAGGTCGCCGTCGTCGAGTGGTTCCACACCACGCGACCGGAGGTGATTTCTCGCTCCGTCAGACAGTTCTCGACACATCGCAATCGGAACTGTCGTCGTGTCTTCCGCGAGTTGTATTGTCGTTCCAAGCTCCCCGTCGACGTTCGACTCGTCGATCAGAAGGTCCTTTACCTCGACCGAAATCATCAGATCCGGGCCGAGGAATCCGTCGATGTCTCCGTATCGGTTCTGTCTCGACGAGCCAGTGCGGACTTTACTGGCACGGAACGAGAGGTGAGACCACTCGGCTTTACTGTAGCCGTACGCAATCGCCTGAAACGCCAGTCCGCCGTTCTCGTCCGGATGACTCCGCTCGTACTCGCGGACGACGGCAGAGAACGGTGTCGGAAACGCCGGTTCTCTCGACTCTAGACGCTTCTCTTGCAGCTTCTCCAGTCCAACTTCGAACAGCCGCACCGTAGCTTCGAATCGGCCGGACCGAGAGAGTCTGAACGCCTGTTCCAGGAGATCACTGTAGTCACGCCAGTTTCCAGTGTGGTGTCCTGGCGAACTCGGGAAGTTCGTCCGTCGGAGATCGTAGATGAACAGGTCACGGATCTCGTTCTGAACAGAGCGAATCCCGTACTGATTGCCATCATAGAGGACCGTCAGCGTCTTCGTGTCCTTCGTATCGTATCGGTCGAAGATGTCGTCTGTCGTGATATCCGGGTCGAACCCTGACCGCCAGCCGTCCACCTGTGATAGTTCTTCCGCGACGATCAGAAAGTCGAGTGCGACTCCTAGTTCCCCGACGTTGTCGTGGAGTGAGTCGGCGACAGTCGCCACCATCGACTGGACTGTGTCACGCTCTGCTGGCGTCCCGTCGAACACCGGCACCCGTTCGGGGAAGTGGTCGGAGAGAAATTCGCGGGCCTCCGTCGGGAGTTCCGGGTCAGTCATCCGAACGCCCCTCGAGTCGTGTTGCGACTTCGTCGCCTAAATCTGTCAGAGTGTAGAGCTTGGCTCTGGAGTCCGACGAGTGCGAGCGGACTAACTGCCTCTCGCGCAGTTCGGCGAGAGCGCGGCTAACGTGTGGTCTCGCCAGGTCGTTCTCGTCTGCGATTCGACTCGGCTGTCTCGGACGAGCATCGAGACACTCGGTCACCAGACGACGGTACTTCGAGCTACTGACGTACGCGACGAGTTCGAGTAGCTCCGCCTCGCCGTCGTCTCCGGCGTTCACTGTCGCAGTCACCTTGCCGTCTACTCATTACGAGCACCGAGTAAAGAAAAAGCTACCAAATGGTTACCAGACAGTTACCAACTATTGCCCTGGTGCGAATCCTTAAACAGCATCTGGCGACAAAGACGTGTGATGGCCGGAGAGCTGAGCTACGTCGACCTGTTTGCGGGCGCAGGTGGGCTGTCCGTCGGGCTCGAACGGGCGGGCTTCGAGTTGGTCCACGCGGTCGAGGTGGACGAAGACGCCCGCCAGACGTTCACAGACAACCGGGACGGGCTCGCGGCCACAGACCTCTCGGGCGACATCCGCGAGGTAGCGCTGGCCGAGATCCCAGAAGTCGTCGGCCGCGACCGTGTCGATCTCGTCGTCGGGGGGCCGCCGTGTCAGGGGTTCTCGGAGGTTGTCAGCCCGGATGGCTCCGACGAGCGGAATCACCTGTTCGAGAACTTCGTCGACTGGGTGGCAGCGCTCGATCCGACGGCGGTGTTGTTCGAGAACGTCCGTGGGATGCAGAAGACCGCCGGCGGAGAGTTTCTGGAGGCGGTGACGGCCTCGTTCGACCGTCTCGGCTACGACGTGACACACCGCGTGGTCGAGGCATCGGAGTTCGGCGTCCCACAGCACCGCCGACGGCTCCTCGTGTTGGCCTCGAAGTCTGACGTTGCCGAGAGTCCGTTCGACGAGTTCGATCTCGACACAATCTCCGAACCGGGCGTCGCAGACGCCATCGGCGATCTGCCGCGCGTCGCTCCCGGCGAGGAAGCCACCCAGTACACGGCACAGCCAGAGACCGCGCTACAGGCGGATCTCCGCGGCGACACGACGAAACTGTCTGCACACGTCGCTGCGAACCACAGCGACGACATGGTGGAGATGATCTCACACATCCCAGACGGCGGCGACCGGACGGCGATTCCAGCGGAGCTACAGCCGTCGTCTGGCTACCACAACTCCTACTCTCGGCTGGACTCGACGGCGCCGGCAGTTGCGATCACCTCGAACATGTCCAAGCCGTCGAGCGCCCGGTGTATCCATCCGTTCGAGGACCGCGGGCTCACGCCCCGCGAGGGGGCACGGCTCCAGACGTTTCCGGACGACTACCGGTTCAGTGGTGGGCTCGTCTCCGTTCGCCGACAGATCGGGAACGCCGTGCCGCCGTATCTGGCCGAGGCCGTCGGCTACTACCTCCGGAGAGACGTGTTCGGCGAGACGCTGTCGCGTGGAGACCGCGAGCGCGTCCACCGGCTCCGGTCCGGTGGCCGCTCGCTGTCGGAGTTCGAATCGTCGGCGACGACGGACGGCTTCGCCAAGCAGGCGACGCTCGACTCCGCCGACTGACCGAGGTCACCCCCGTTCGCCCCGGATCCAGTCGCCCAACTCCAGCGCCATCACGTACGCCGCCTCCCCGTCGCCGTAGTACCGCGGCTCCGTCCGGACGGGCTCGAACCCCTCGGAGTCGTACAGCCGTTGTGCGCGGGTGTTCGACGCCCGGACCTCTAACTTCACGACGCTCGCCCCGGCGGCGGCGAGTCGGTGGAGCCCCCGTCGGAGCAGCCGCCGCCCCAGCCCGCTCCCCTGGGCGTCCGGTCTGACGGCGATGTCTTTGATGTGGCCGATGTCGCGGCCGTGGTTCGGCGTCACGTCGCCGACGACGTAGCCGACGATTCCGGAGCCGTCGGCGTACTGCTCGGCCGCCGGGTCGACGGGCGGGCGGTCGGTGTCCCGCTCGGCGACCAGGAACGCCGGCGCAGACAGCAGTCGCTCGAACGCCGCGTACGGCCACGGCTGTTCGAACGCGGTCTTCTCGATCCGGTAGACGGACAGCAGGTCCTCACGACACGCCTCCCGGACGACGACCCCCCCGTCGTGGTTACCCGACGCCACAGTCGTCACGGAACGGGTTGGCTCGCGCCGTTGATAAACTGCACGCGGTCGTCTCGGGGCACGAGGCAGGCGATTCAAATACCGTCGCCGCCAACGCCACACAACGACCGATGAGCGAGGACTTCTACGAGGTGTTGGGCGTCTCCAGAGACGCCGGCGAAGAGGAGATCAAGCAGGCGTACCGCCAGAAAGCAACGGAGTACCACCCGGACGTGAGCGACGAGCCGGACGCCGAAGAGAAGTTCAAGCAGATCAAGAAGGCCAAGGAGGTCCTCACGGACGAGGAGAAACGGCAGGCGTACGACCGAATGGGCCACGACCAGTTCGAACAGGCGGAGAAGCGCGGCGGGTTCGAGGACGGCCGCGGCGGTGGCGGTGGCCCGGGGCAGGGCCCGTTCGGCGGCGGTGCCGGCGGTCCGTTCGGCGGCGGCGGCGGTGGCGGCGGCGGCATGGGTGGTATCGGCGACATCTTCGAGGAGTTCTTCGGCGGCGGCGGCGGTCGCAACGGTCGCCGTGCCGGCAAAGACCTCCGCACTCGGATGCAGATCACGATGGAGGAGGCGTACGCCGGCACGACCAAGGAGTTCACCGCCGCCCGTCCGGGGCAGTGCGACGAGTGTGGCGGTCGGGGACACCCCCGAGACGCCGACGTCCACACCTGCCCGGAGTGTAACGGCCGCGGCCAGGTCCGACAGGTCCAACAGACCCCGCTCGGGCGTGTCCAACAGACCACCACCTGTCCGGAGTGTGAGGGGAACGGCGAGGTGCCCGAGGAGACGTGTGCCGTCTGTGACGGCTCCGGCATCACCCGCGAAGAGGCAACGCTCACCGTCGACGTGCCCGGCGGCATCGAGAGCGGTCAGACGCTCCGGATGGACGGTGAGGGTGCCCCCGGCGAACGGGGCGCGCCCGACGGCGACCTCCTGATCGACGTGGAGATCGAGTCGTCCGACCGCTACGAGCGCGACGGCACGGACCTCCACGTCACGGAGCCGATCTCGTTCCCACAGGCCGTCTTCGGCGACACGATCCGCGTCGACCACTTCGACGGGGAGATCGACGTGGACGTGCCCGCCGGCACCCAGAGCGGCGAGACGTTCCGACTCAAGCGGAAGGGGATGCCGCGGCTCCGTGGCCGGGGCAGCGGTGACCTCTACGTCCAGGTGCGGGTCGTCACTCCCGACGACCTCAACAAGGATCAGAAGGAGGCGCTCCAACAGTTCGCCGAGGCCGGCGGCGAGGAGGTCGACGTCGGAGAGGGGTTCTTCCAGAAGCTGAACGACTTCTTCTGACGGCGACTACTCCTCGTCTCCCTCGTCTGGCTCGCCGATGGCGACGCAGGCGACGGCGTCGTCGTCGTCCGTCTCCATCACCTTCACGCCCATCGTGTTGCGCCCGAGCTCGGACAGTTCCTCCACCGGCGTGCGGGTAATCTGCCCCTGCTCGCTGGCCACGAACAGGTGGTCGCCGGGCGACACCGTCTCGATGGCGCGAACCGGCCCGTTGCGCTCCCCGGTGTCGATGTCGATCAGGCCGTGGCCGTTGCGGTTCTGCCGGCGGTAGGCGGAGACAGCCGTTCGCTTGCCGTAGCCGTTCGCCGTCACCGTCAGCGTCCACGACACGTCGTCGTCGATAGCCGCGAGCCCGGCGACGCGGTCGTCCTCGCGGAGGCTGATCCCGCGGACACCACGCGCCGACCGCCCCATCGCCCGGGCGTCCGTCTCGTCGAACCGGATCGCCATCCCGGCTTCCGTGCCGATCACCACGTCCTGACTCCCGTCGGTCACCTCGACGTCCGCGAGCTCGTCGCCGTCGGCCAGCGAGATGGCGCGGATTCCCGTCGAGAGGATGTTCTCGAACTCCTCGCCGGCGGTCCGTTTCACGTAGCCCCGTCGGGTGACCATCGTCACGTAGCTCCCCTCGGTGAACGCCCCGCAGTTGACGACGGCCGTGATCTGTTCTCCGTCGTCCAAGTCGAGGACGTTCACCATCGAGGTGCCACGCGCCGTCCGGCCGTACTCCGGCACCTCGTACGTCTTCATCCGGTACACCTGGCCGTGATCGGTGAAACACAGGAGGTTGTCGTGGGTGCTGGCGACGAACGCCGACGCCACCCGGTCGTCCTCCTTCGGGTCTGCGCCGATCACTCCCTTACCGCCGCGGCGCTGCGGCGTGAACGTGTCTGCGGGCACCCGCTTGACGTAGTCGTCTTCCGTGACGACGACCACCATGTCCTCTTCGGCGATCAGGTCCTCGCGGGTCACGTTGCCGGCGTCGCGGACGAACCCCGTCCGGCGTGGTTCGTCGTACTCTTCGCGCACCTCCCGCAGCTCGGAGACGATCACGTCTTCGAGCTCCGACTCGTCGGCCAGGATCTCCTCCAGTCGTTCGATCCGGTCGGTGAGGTCCTCGTACTCCGCCTCGATCTCCGTCGCCTCCATCGACGTGAGCGAGCCCAACTGCATCCGGACGATGTGGGCCGCCTGTGGCTCCGAGAGGTCGAACCGTTCGCGCAGCGCCGCCTTCGCCGCGTCGCGGTCCTCGCTGTCCCGGATCGTCTCGACCACGTCGTCGACCTGCTCTAACGCCCGGAGCCGGCCCTCCAGGATGTGTGCACGGTCTTCGGCTTCCGCAAGTTCGTCTTCCGTCCGCCGGGTGACGACCTCCTTCCGGTGGTCGACGTACTCCGCCAGCGTCTCCTTCAGCGTCAACACTCGGGGTTGCCCGTCGACGAGCGCGAGGTTGATGACGCCGAACGTGGACTCCAGGTGGTGTTCCAACAGTTGGTTCTTCACCACGTCCCGAGAGGCGCCTCGCTTGAGGTCGATCACGATCCGGACGCCGTCCCGGTCGGACTCGTCTCGGAGGTCGGCGATCCCCTCGATCGTCCCCTCGTTCACGTCCTCGGCGATTCGTTCGACGATCCGCGCTTTGTTCTCCTGGAACGGCAGTTCCTTCACGACGATCCGTTCGCGGCCGTTCGCGCTCGTCTCCTCCTCGAAGGTGGCCCGGACGCGGATCCGACCCCGGCCGGTCGTGTAGGCGTCGATGACACCGTCACTGCCGACGATCTGGGCGCCCGTCGGGAAGTCCGGCCCCTGGATCGGGCCGTCCGTTCCGCCCTCGCCGGGGAGGAGCGCCTCCGTGTCGATCAGCTCCCGCACGTCACAGTCCGGGTTCCGGATCAGGTGGATCGTCGCCTCGATCACCTCGCCCAGGTTGTGTGGCGGGATCTTCGTCGACATCCCGACGGCGATCCCCGTCGAGCCGTTGACGAGGAGGTTCGGGAACGCCGCGGGCAACACCCCCGGCTCCTCCAGCCGGTCGTCGTAGTTGGGCTGGAAGTCGACGGTGTCGCGCTCGATGTCATCCAACAGTTCCTCCGCGATGGGCGACATCCGGGCTTCCGTGTACCGCATCGCCGCCGCCGGGTCGCCGTCCATCGACCCGAAGTTCCCCTGGCCGTCCACCAACGGGTGACGCATGGAGAACTCCTGTGCCATGTTGACGAGCGTGTCGTAGATCGCCTTGTCACCGTGCGGGTGGTAGTTCCCCATCGTCTCCCCGACGACGGAGGAGGACTTCCGGTGGCCGGAGCCGGACGTGACTCCCATCTCGTGCATCGCGTAGAGGATCCGCCGGTGAACCGGCTTCAGGCCGTCCCGAACGTCCGGGAGCGCCCGCCCCGCGATGACGGACATCGCGTAGTCGATGTACGACTGTTCCATCTCGTCTTCGATCCGGACCTCTTCGACCCGGGCTGCGTGTTCTCCTCGTTTCGAACTCATTAAGTCACCTCGTGGCCGCCTGACTCCGTCTGTGTCGCGTCACTGTACCGTCGGTCGCCGGAGGGCGGTCAGATGTCCACCCAGTCCGCCTCCGGGGCGTTCTCCTTGATGAACTGCTTGCGGGGTTCGACCGCGTCGCCCATCAGGACGTTGAACATCCGGTCGGCCTCGGCGGCGTCCTCGATGGTGACCTGCTTCAACACCCGGTTGTCCGGGTTCATGGTCGTTTCCCACAGTTGGTCGGGGTTCATCTCCCCGAGCCCCTTGAACCGTTGGACCTGGTCCGGCGTCCCGTCGCACTCCTCGGCGACGATACGCTCGCGTTCTGCCTCGGTCATGGCGTCGAACGTCTCCCCGCCGTTCCGGATGCGGTACAGCGGCGGCTGAGCCGCGTACACGTAGCCCGCCTCGATCAGCGGCTGCATGTGACGGTAGAACAGAGTGAGCAACAGCGTCCGGATGTGAGCGCCGTCGATGTCCGCGTCCGTCATCAGGATCACCCGCTCGTAGCGGGTCTCGTCAATGTCGAACTCGTCGCCGATCCCCGTGCCGACCGCAGTGATCATGTTGCGGATCTCGTCGTTCTCCAACACTCGGTCGAGACGGTGTTTCTCCACGTTGAGAATCTTCCCGCCCAACGGGAGGATCGCCTGGAACTCCGGATTGCGACCCTGTTTCGCGGAGCCGCCGGCGGAGTCACCCTCTACGACGAACAGCTCCGAGTCTGCGGGGTCGCGGCTCTGACAGTCCGACAGCTTCCCCGGCAGCGCCGTCGACTCCAACGCCGACTTCCGGCGCGTCAGCTCTTCTGCCTTCTTCGCGGCCTTGCGGGCACGCGCCGCCTCCGCAGCCTTCCGGACGACCGCCTGAGCCGTGTCCGGGTGCTCCTCGAAGAAGGTGCCGAGGTGGTCGTGGATCGTCGACTCCACGGCGCCTCGCACCTCGCTGTTGCCCAGCTTCGTCTTCGTCTGACCCTCGAACTGCGGGTCCGGGTGTTTGACAGAGATGACTGCGGTCAACCCCTCGCGCACGTCCTCGCCGCGGAGGTTGTCGTCCAGATCGGAGACGAGATCGTGAGAGTCCGCGTAGTCGTTGACGAGCCGCGTCAGCGCCGTCTTGAACCCGGTGAGGTGGGTGCCTCCCTCGCGGGTGTTGATGTTGTTCGCGAAGGCGTGGACGGAGCCTTGGAGCTCGTCTGTGGCCTGCATCGCCACCTGAATCTCGATCTCGCCGTCCTCGACTGTGGCCGCGTCCTCGACGTAGATCACCTCCTCGTGCAGCGGCGTCCGGGTCTCGTTGAGGTACTCCACGAACTCCTTGATCCCGCCGGAGTAGTGGAACGTCTCCTCGGTGCTGTCACGCTCGTCGACGAGCGTGATCTCGACGCCGGAGTTGAGGAAGGCGAGTTCGCGCAGTCGCGTCGCCAGCGTGTCGAAGGAGAACTGGTCCGTCTCGAAGATCTCCGTGTCCGGCCAGAAGGTGATCTCCGTGCCGGTGTCGTCGTCGTCCGCGAGCGGTTCGACCCGTTCGAAGCCGTCTTCCTCCGGCTCACCGTGGTCGAACCGGTGACGCCACCGGTAGCCGTCGCGCCGTACCTCTACTTCCAACCACCGAGACAACGCGTTGACGACACTCACGCCGACACCGTGGAGACCGCCGGACACCTGGTACGACTTGTTGTCGAACTTCCCGCCGGCGTGGAGGACCGTCATGATCACCTCCAGTGCGGGGCGGTCGTACTCTTCGTGTGTGTCGACGGGGATACCGCGGCCGTCGTCGACCACCGACACGGCGCCGTCGTCGCGGATCGTCACCTCGATCTCGTCGCAGTGGCCCGCGAGCGCCTCGTCGATAGCGTTGTCGACGACCTCGTAGACGAGATGGTGGAGGCCACGCGAGTCGGTGGAGCCGATGTACATTGCCGGTCGCTTCCGGACGGCCTGAAGGCCCTCCAGAACCTGAATCTGGCCGGCTCCGTACTCGCTTTCGCCTGAGCCTGACATAGGAACCTACTCCAGTTAGGGCACCTTCGGGTATAAACCCCTCGCAGGCGCGCGCGAGGGCGCCCGGTCTAAATAAGATCACCTCAGAGTTACTGAGGGCGAATGCCCCCGGCGTGCTCCACTTCCGCCTCGGTGGCCACACCCTTTTAACCGAAGCCGGGATAGCTGTCCGTAGATGACCTCGTTCCAGTCGACACTCGGCGAGGAGGAAGAGGGGATCGCCGACGAGCTGGCCGAGAGCCAGCGGCAGATCTCCATCGCCGAGTTCTTCGAGAAGAACAAGCACATGCTCGGGTTCGACTCGGGCGCTCGCGGGCTCGTCACCGCCGTCAAGGAGGGCGTCGACAACGCGCTCGACGCCTGCGAGGAGGCCGGTGTCATGCCCGACATCTACGTCGAAATCGAGGATCTCGGCGACTACTACCGACTCGTCATCGAGGACAACGGTCCTGGAATCACGAGAGAACAACTGCCGAAAGTTTTCGGTAAGCTTCTGTACGGGTCGAGATTTCACAAGCGCGAGCAGTCACTGACGCCAGATCAACAGATTCTGATCGAACGAGACGGTGGGGTGGAGTCCGTTCCCATCGGTCGACTGTGTGACGCCTACATCTCGGGGGAGGGTGCCAGCACGGCGCGGATTCCAGACGAGATCCGCGCGCCGTCGTTCGACCGCGACACACACGAGCTATCGTGGCAGGACGTGACCCACGCGATCAGACACGAGACAGACGCCGCGACGTACGAGATCACCACACAGAGAGGCCGGACCACGGAAGTCACCGGCGACCACAGCGTGTTCACCGTCGACGAGCGCGGGGAGACCCGCGAGGTCGCCGCCTCGGAGTTGACCGCCGGCGATGTCGTTCTCGCCCCCCAGCAGCTTCCGGAGACGGGTCGGACGGTCACGTCCGTCAATCTCCTGAACCACCTCACGGTCGACGAGCTGACCGACCGCCGGATGTACGTCTACGGCTTCGACGAGGAGACGCTGCGGGAGATCGAGACCGGCGAGACGGTCCGGAAGTACCCCAACCCGGACAGCGACCGGAAGCGGTACTACTACCGGTACGACGGCGTCGACGTGCTGAAGGACAGCTTCCGGTCGAACTACGTCGAGCAGGGCTACCTCCCGGCCGAGACGGTCAAGCGACTGGGCTGGGAGGAGCGTGCGAGCGACTGTCGCCTCCGGACGTACCAGGTCGGCGGTGAGCCCACCGAGGTTCCGGTGACCGTGCCGGTGACGGAGGAGCTGATGGAACTGCTGGGCTACTACGTCGCGGAGGGACACGCGGACGACCGCCAGGTCGGATTCACCTTCGGGTCACACGAGCCGGAGTTGGTCGAGGCGACGGAGACCGCGGTCGCGGCGACCGTCGGGACGGAGACGACGACCGTCGAGCGGGAACGGAACTCGACACGGGTGAAGGCGTTCGGGAGCCCGCTCGCGTCGTTCTTGGAGGACGCCTGCGGGGACGCGGCCGCGAACAAGCGTGTCCCACGGTTCGTGTTCGACGTAGCGCCGGAGCACCGAGAGACGTTCCTGCGGGCGCTCCACGAGGGGGACGGCTCCGACAGTCACCCGTCGAACGAACTGTCACACACGACCGCGAGCGAGACCCTCGCCAGACAGGTGTCGGCGCTGTGGAGTTCGCTGGGCGTCGTCGCCTCTAGCGAGACGACCACGTCCGACGGGTACGGTGACGGCGACACGGAGGTGCACCGGACGAAGGTGTACGGCGAGGACGCCGCGCTGGGTGACCGGTTCGACCTCCACACCGAGGCCGGAGAACAAGCACACAAACGGATTCCGACTCGTGTCTTGGAGCCGATTGCCGTCGGAGAGCCGTCACACCAGACGGTGCCGGACACGATTCCCGGGCTGTTGTGTGGCTGTGGCGTCGGCTCCAGCCCGACGTTCGCGGCGGAGTACCGGGACCGGATCGAGACCGCACTGGCGGGCGAGGACGTGCCGTCGGACCGCTTCACCACACGTCTAACCGACTACGGGCTGTTCACCGAGGACAACGAGCCGACGGGACGGCTGGAGTCGCTGTGGGACGCCCTCCACAGTATCCAGGGGTTCACCGAGACGGACCTGTGTCTGCTGGAGGTGACAGACGTGACCGAGACGGAGCCGCCGGAGTACGTCTACGACATCTCGGTGCCCGGCGTCAACGGCGACGACGAGAACTTCGTCGTCGCCAACGAGGGCGGACTCTGTGTGAAGAACAGCCGCGGTCAACAAGGTATCGGCATCTCAGCCGCTGTACTCTACTCTCAGCTCACTTCGGGCAAGCCCGCCAAGATCACCTCGCGCCCTCGGGGACAGTCGGACGCGCAGTACTTCGAGCTGATCATCGACACGGACGAAAACGAGCCGGACATCCGTCGGGAGGAACACCGGTCGTGGGACCGCTACGGCACGCGGATCGAGCTGGAGATGGAGGCGAACATGCGGGCGCGGTCACAGCTCCGCGACTACATCCAGGAGACGGCGGTCGTCAACCCACACGCCCGGCTGGAGTTAGACGAACCCGGACTGGACGAGCCGATGAAGTTCGAACGGGCGACGGACGACCTTCCGGCAGAGACGGAGGAGATCCGTCCCCACCCCCACGGGGTGGAGCTGGGGACGCTCATCAAGATGCTGGAGTCGACGGAGTCGTACTCGCTGTCCGGCTTCCTCCAGGAGGAGTTCACCCGCGTGGGCAAGAAGTCCGCCGCGAGCATCATCGAGGGGTTCATGGACCGGCACGTCGGCCGGGAGTTGGGTTGGAGCGCTCCCGGGTCGGCGGAGCCGGTCGACCTCGGGCGGGCCGTCGAGGACGCGGTCGCCAACAAGGGCGCGGAGGCGACGGCGGCGTTCGCCGACCGGGTGGCGGACACTCTCCAGAGCCGCGAGCGGACGAGCCGCTCGCAGGTCGTCGACGTGGTCGGCACAGTCGCCGACGACGTGGCCGAAGAGTACGACACGACGTTCGGTGACACCGTCCGCGAGAACGCCGTGGCGGCGGCGTGGGCGGCGCTGACGGCGTTCGGCGAGACGATCGATGTCTCGGCGGGCGCCGACCGCCGCGAGGACGGCGGTGAGTTCGACCTGCTCACGCCGGACCTGTACACGGTCGTTGACGACGCGACGACCACCCAGAAGGACGACGAGGTGGTCCACGGCGTCGCGACGCGGCTCGCCCGCCGGATAGCGGACCACGACGACGGCCACCGGCTCACCCGCGCCCGGCTCCGCGGGTACGTCGACGGTGCCGCAGACGACACGCAGGAGTACGACGACGCCACGTTCGGCGACACCGCCCGGGAGAACGTGACGGAGGCGCTGTGGGACCGGACGGTCGCGGTGCCGGACGACCCGCCGAAGGTGTCGACGGTGGCCGGCGAGCGGGACACGGCGTCGGCGCTCCTAGAGGCGATGCGGGCGACAGACGTGATCTCGCCCCCGACGGACTGTCTGGCACCGATCACGGAGGAACTCGTCGAGGAGGGGCTCCGCAAGGAGTTCGACGCCGACTTCTACGCGGCCGCCACCCGCGACGCGGAGGTGAGCGGCGGTGACCCGTTCGTCGTGGAGGCGGGGATCGCCTACGGCGGCGAGCTGGAGGACGGCGGCCAGGTGGACGTGTTGCGGTTCGCCAACCGGGTGCCGCTCGTCTACCAGCGCGGCGCGTGTGCGACGACGGACGTGGTCAAACGGATCGGTTGGCGCAACTACGGGCTGGACCACCCCGGCGGCAGCGGGCTGCCGAACGGGCCGGCGGTCATCAGCGTCCACGTCGCCTCCACCAACGTCCCGTTCACGAGCGAGTCGAAAGACGCCGTGGCGAACGTGCCGGAGATCGAAGACGAGATCGAACTGGCGATCCGGGAGGCCGCCCGAGACCTGAAGTCGTTCCTCAACGAGCGGCGGTCGCTCCGGAAGCGCCGCCAGAAGCAGGACGTGCTCGGCCGAATCCTCCCGGAGATGGCCGAGAAGGTTGCGGAGGTGACCGACCGCGACCGGCCGGAGATCGGCGGCGCGCTCGCCCGAATCATGAACAACGTCGCCGTCGAAACGGAACGCGACGGGGAGACGGTCACTGTCGCGGTCCGCAACCACACGGACACGACGGAGTCGCCGGACGTGACCGCCGTGTTGTCCGCCGAGCCGGCGGAGACCCCGGAGGGGGCGACCGTGGTCGAGGTGGACGGCGAGTGGTTCCTGAAGTGGCACCCGGAGGTGGCCGGCGGCGAGACGGAGACGGTCGCCGTCGACCTCCCGACGGACGCCACGGTCGAACTGAGCGTAGACGGCGTCACAGACGAGAAACTCACCACGGAGACGGACGCATGAGCACGGACACAGACGCGGACGAGACGGACGACGGAACGCGACTGAACGAACAACGGGCCCGCGAGGAGCTGCTGTCACTGGCCTCGGAGCTGTACGAGCAGTTCGAGTCCGGCGACGTGCCCTCGCTGTCTCTACCCACCCGGACGAAGAGCAACATCGAGTACGACGAGGAGTCGGACGTGTGGGTGTACGGTGACCGCACGTCCACGCGGTCGGCCAACTCCGTCCGGGGCGCCCGGAAGCTGTTGAAGTCCATCTACACGGTGGAGTTCCTCGATCAACAGCTCGCGGAAGACCGGTCGTCGACGCTGCGGGAGCTGTACTACCTCTCGGAGTCGTGGGACTCCGAGGAAGCGCAGTTCGACAGCCAGGACGAGTCCAACCAGTTGGTGGAGGACTTAGAGGTGGTGTCGGGGGTCACCCGCGAGGACTTCCACATGCGGCCCGAGGAGTCCGGCGCGACGCTGATGGGGCCGTTGAAGCTGCGCGAGCAGACCCGCCGGGGGGAGCGGGTCATCCACTGCCAGGAGGACGTGGGCGAGGGTGGCTACCAGATTCCGAACAACCCGGACATGATCGAGTTCCTCGACCACGACATCGAGTTCGCGTTGGCCGTCGAGACCGGCGGGATGCGCGACCGGCTGATCGAGAACGGGTTCGACGAGGCGTACGACTGTCTGGTCGTCCACCTCAAGGGCCAGCCCGCCCGTGCGACCCGTCGGATCACCAAACGGGTCCACGACGAACTCAGTGTGCCGGTGGTGGTGTTCACGGACAGTGACCCGTGGTCGTACCGGATCTACGGCTCCGTCGCCTACGGCTCCATCAAGTCCGCTCACCTCTCGGAGTACCTCGCCACCCCCGAGGCGGAGTTCGTCGGTATCCGACCGCAGGACATCGTCGACTACGACCTCCCGACGGATCCGTTGTCGGACTCCGACGTGAACGCCTTGGAGTCGGAGCTGGAAGACCCCCGCTTCCAGACGGAGTTCTGGGAAGAACAGATCCAGCTCCAACTCGACTTGGAGAGGAAAGCCGAACAACAGTCACTGGCTTCCCAGGGGCTGGACTTCGTGACGGAGACGTACCTCCCCGAGCGGCTCGACGAGATGGATGTGATCTGACACCGACGACGTTGAAGTGTCGGCCCGTCCGAGCGTCCGTGTGAACCTCTCGGAGGCGACCTGGACGGACGTACGCGAGACGACACCCGAGATCGCGCTCGTGCCCGTCGGGAGCACGGAGCAACACGGCCCACACGCCCCGCTGGGGACGGACGCGACGGCGGCCGCGGCGGTCGCGGAAGCCGCCGACGACCGATTAGACGAGACGGACCCGACGGCGGTCGTCGCGCCGCCGGTCCACGTCGGCGTGAGCGAGGAACACCGGGCGTTCGACGGGACACTCTGGGTGTCGCCGGAGACGTTCCGAGCGTACGTCCGCGAGACGGTCGAGAGCCTGGCGAGCCACGGGGTCTCCCGGACGGTGCTCGTCAACGGCCACGGCGGCAACGTGGAGGCGTTGGCAGAGACGGCCCGTCGACTCTCCCGGTCGGAGACGGGGCCGTACACGGTCGCGTTCACCTGGTTCGAGGCGGTCGGCGAGCACGCGAGCGACATGGGCCACGCCGGCCCGTTGGAGACGGCGTTGTTGCGTCACGTCGCGCCGGGTCTGGTCCGCGAGGACCGCGTCGAGACGGCCGCGGCCGACGCCGCCGACGGCTGGGGGGAGTGGGTTCGAGGCGTCAACCTCGCACACGACAGCCACGAGTTCACCGACAACGGCGTCGTCGGCGACCCGCGCGAGGGTGACGCCGACCGTGGCGGAGAGCTACTGTCGACCGCGAGCGAGGCGCTCGTCGACGTGGTCCGGGCGGTGTGCGAGCGCGACCGCTCCGAGTCGGCCGACCCGTGACTGCGACCGACAGTGAACCGAGAGGGAACTACGACTGTGTGCCCCGGACAGCCGCCAGAACGTCTTCGTAGGGCGGCTCCGCGTCCGGGTCGTCGGCCGCCCAGGCGTACGTGACGGTGCCGTCGCCGTCGAGCACGAACACGGACCGGCGGGCGACGGCAGACAGCCCCAGGTCGGGGAAGTCGTCGACCACGTCGAACGCCCGCACGGCCTCGCGGTCGTGGTCGCCGACCAACGGGAACGACAACCCCTCTTCGGCGGCGAACGCCCGGAGCGTCCACGGGAGGTCCGTGCTCACACCCAAGACGGTCCCGCCGGCGTCGGCGTACCGCTCGATGTCCGTCTGGATCGCTCTCACCTCGTCCGTGCAGGTGCCCGAGAACGCCGCCGGGAAGAAGGCGAGCACCACCGGCGGCTCCTGGGTCCACTCCGAGAGCCGTGTCCGGGCTAACTCCCCTTCGGTCGTCACGAGCGACGCCTCGAACTCCGGTGCCGTCGCGCCTGCTCGAATCACAGCCAGTGTCACGGGCTTGCGAACTATCAGTGTGCCGCTCGGTGGGGTGTCACTCGTCCGCCTCGGCCCCCTCCGGCGGCGAGGTTCGCTCGCCGTCGCCCGTCGGGACGGTCGTCCGGTCGTCGGCGACCTGGAAGCCCCCCGTCTCCGCCCGCCCGGACAGTTCCCGCTGTGGGAACGGGATCTTCACGCCCGCCTCGTCGAAGCGAGCCTTGATCGCCGACACCACTTGGGCCGTCGCCAACGCCCGGGTCCGGGCGCTGGGGTTCTCGATCCAGAACCGACACTCCAGGACGACCGCGGAGTCGCCGAACGCCTTCGGCAACACCTGCGGTGTCGGCACTGGCTGTGCCTTGTCCGCGGACTCTACTCCCTCCAGCGCCAGTTCCCGGGCCTTCTCTAACTCCGTCGTGTAGTCGACGCCCACGTCGACGGACAGGCGGAGTCGGTTCTGGGCCGTGTGGTTCGTCACGGTGGCGTTGCTGACGGCGTCGTTGGGCAACACGACCGTGTCACCCCAGGCGGTTCGCAGCCGGGTGTTCATGATCGTGATGTCCGTGACGACACCCTCCGTGCCGCCGATCTCCACCCAGTCACCCAGCTCGAACGGTCGGGAGAACATGATGACGAACCCCGCGATCAACGCGGAGAGAGTCTGTTGGGCGGCGATCCCGACGACGATCCCGAGGAACCCCGCCCCGACGAGCAGCCCGTCCAACGAGAACTCCCAGACGGACAGTGTCGTCAACCCGACCGCGATCAGCAACGACACCCGGATCGCCTGGAAGGCGATCCCCTGTTGGTGGCGGTTGATCAGGGTCGACCGCTCCGCGAACGTCGTCATCTTCGTCTCCAACAGGTCCGCGCCGACGAACGCGCCGGCGAACAGGAGGAGTGTCACCAACACTCGGCCGATGCTGGGCGCAGTGCCGCCCAACAGATCCGCGAACGCCGCCGCTATCGTGTCCAGTTCCCAGACGAACAACAGGGAGACGACTGCCAACAGTCCCAGCCCGAACTGGAGTGTCCGGACGACCAGCGTCTCCGCGAGCACGTAGTCGTAGCCGTGCGTCTCGTCCGGCGGAGGTTCGCGGCTCAAGACGAGCCGCACGGACAGTCGACCGACGAGCCGCACCCCCGCCGGGACGGCCAACAGCCCGACGACCACCAGCCCGCCCACCACCGCGACCGTCACCGCGACCCTGGCCTCCGTCGACGCCAGTCCGTCGACGGCCGCCGCGATCGTCGACAGTGTCTGCTCGCCCAACGAGCCGACCAGGCTCCCCCCCTCCGCCGGCTCACCCGTCGGTGTCGGGGTCGCGGGCGTGGCGGTCGGTGTCGATTGGCTCACGGCTCACGGTCCGTCGCCACGGGGTAAAAGTTCCACTCCCGCGCGAGGGTCACAGCCGGCGGCTCACGTACGGGCCGTCCTGGTAGTAGTCCAGTTTCTCCCGGTAGTACCCCCGGACGCCGACTCCGGAGATGACGGACAGCTTGGAGAAGCCGGCCTCGCGGGCCCGTTCCTCGGCTGCCTCGATCAGTCGTCGGCCGTAGCCGCGGTGTTGCCAGTCGCCGTCGTCGCCGTCGAACGTCGCCGGCGAGCCGTAGACGTGCAGTTCCCGGACGAGCGCCGCGTCCCGCAGTTCCCGCCGGACCGGGTCGTCGTCGCCCGTCCCCGGGGCCGCGTGCGAGTACGACGGGAACCGGAGCCGGCAGAAGCCGACCAACAGGTTCCGTTCGGTGTCCTCGAACGAGAGGAACTGTTCGACCCCGCCGCCGGCCTCGTACTCCGTCACGGTCAGTTCCACGTCGTCCGGCTCCGGCGTCTCGTCGCTGTGACCCACCTCCCGGGCGCGGATGTCCGAGACGGTGTACCCCTTCTCCTCGGCGCGCTGTTGGGCCAACTGCCGAAGGTTCGACTTCCAGACGCCGCCGTCGATGAAGTCGGCCGGGATGTCCCGTTGGACCCGTTGGAGCCGGCAGTAGTTCGGCACCTCCCGCATCACGTCCGCGATCAGGTCCGCGGCCTGCTCGTTGTCCAACGGCTCGAAGTCGTCGCGGCGCCACTGGTCGTACACCCGCGTCCCGCGGACGACGAGCGTCGGGTAGATCTTCAGGTAGTCCGGCCGCCAGTCCGGGTTGTCGAACAACTGCTGGAAGTCCTCCCGGACCATCCGCTCGGTCATGCCCGGCTGGCCCGGCATCATGTGGAACCCCACCTTGAACGCCGCGTCACGCAGCCGGCGGTTGGCGTCCCGGGAGGCGCCGACGCCGTGGCCGCGGTGCATCTCCCGGTTGATCCGCTCGTACGTGGTCTGGACCCCCACCTCCACCTTCGTGCCGCCCAGCCGCAGCATCCGGTCGATCTGTTCGGGGTCACACCAGTCCGGCTTCGTCTCGAACGTGATCCCGACACACCGCACGTCGCTCGTCTCGTTGCGGGCCTTCACGTCCTCCAGGTACTCGAAGTCGTACTCCTCGGGCGCCTGGGCGAACGACTCCGAGTCCGACGGCGCCGGCAGCGAGTCCGTGTCGTACTCGTTCATCGCCTGGAGCGCCCGCTTGACGAACCACTCCTGGTAGTCGTGGCTCCGAGACGTCATCGTCCCCCCCATCACGATCAGCTCCGCCTTGTCAACCGGGTGACCGATGTGTCGCAGTTGCTCCAGTCGGAGCGTCACCTGGCCGTACGGGTCGTAGTCGTTCTGTTTCCCGCGCGCCGCCGCCGGCTCGTGGCCCGTGTAGCTCTGGGCGCTGGAGAACTCCGAGGCCGGCCCGCCCGGACAGTACAGACACTTCCCGTGTGGGCAGGTGTGCGGGGAGGTCATGATCGCGATCGGGGAGACACCCGACGCCGTCCGCACCGGCTTGCGCCGCACCACCTCCTTCACCTCCTCGCGGCGCCCCTTCGGCGCGTGCTGGAGGATGTCCGTGTTCTTCGGCACCTTCGGCGAGGAGTGTTCAGAACAGACGTCGAGCTTCGCCGACTCCAGCCCGTCGCGGTCCAACTCTCCCTGGAGGATGCGCTCGACGAGCTCTTCACACACTCGTCTGAACGCCGGTGGCTCCTCGCTGTCGTCGCCGTCCGCCGCGGTGCCGCTCATCGACCGTCACTCGGCGCCTCGCGGTCGTAAGCGTGTCGGAGCCCCGACGGTGAGACTGGTCACAAGGTTCAAGCCCCGACCTCGTCACTGTCGGGACGTGAACGTCTCCCGCCTGCGCCGCCCGCTGACGGCCGGGCTGCTCGGGCTGCTCGTCGTCGGGCTCGGCCACCTCTACCTCCGGCGGTTCCGCCGCGGGGCGGCGTGGATGCTGTTGACGGTCGCCACCGCCGGGTTGTGGGTCGAAGAGTCCGCCTTGACGGCGCTGTCGAACGGCAGTCTCGACCTCGTCGCGCTCGCCCCGGTGTACCTCCTCGTCGTCGCCGCGACGGTCGACGCAGTCGGCATCGCCCGCCAGAGCCAACAGTACCTCACGATCACGAGCGAGGGTGACCTCCTGACGTGTCCCGTCTGCGGCAACGACGTGGACCCGGAGCTGAGCTTCTGTCACTGGTGTACGACCGATCTCGACCAGTTCACCGTCGTCCCCGCCGGCGAGGCCCGCCCAGACCCGGAGCGGGAACGGGAGACGGAGTAGACCGACGCCGACTCAGGCGCGCTTCTGGATCTCCTCGCGCAGCACGTCGCTGACGAGGTCGCCGTCCGCCTTCCCACGCAGCGCCCCCATCGCCTCACCCATCAGTCCGGAGAAGGCACCCATCCCCTCCTCGGCCACTTGGGCCTCGTTGCGCTCGACCACCTCGACGACCGCCTCGCGCACCTCGTTCTCGTCGACGCCGGTCAGTCCGGCGGCCTCCACCGCCTCCGACGGCGACAGTTCCGGCCGTTCGGCCAGCGTCGTCAGCGTCTCCGTGATCCCCTCGCTGGCCAGGTCCCCCGTCTCCACCAGTTCGAGCGTCCCCCGCAGCGCCGGGTCGTCCAGTTCCTCGACGGCGACGCCGTCTCGCCGGAGCTCCGTCAGCGTCGACTCCAGCGTCGTCGCCGCCAGCGTCGGGTCGACGCCCGCGTCGACGGCCGCCTCGAACGTCTGCCACCGCCGACCGAAGGCGACCTGCTCGGCCAGGTCCGGATCGAGGCCGTGCTCGTCGGCGTACCGCGCCGCCTTCTCGTCTAACACCTCCGGCGTCTCGACCGACGACGTGTCCGGCTCCACCGGCGGCACGTCCGTCTCCGGGTAGAGCCGTGCGGCCCCCGGCAACGGCCGGAGGTACCGTGTCGTCCCGTCGTCGTTGGCGCCGCGGGTCTCCTCTGGCACCCCGTCGATCGCCGTCTGCGCCCGGTCGGCCGCGTTCTCGATCGCCGCCGCGGCCGTCTCCGGGTCGTCCGCGACCAACACGACCGCGTCACCGTCGTCGGCGTCGACCGCCGCCCGCAGCGCCGTCACCTCCGCGTCCGTCACGCCGTACGCCGGCAGTTCGTCCGTGTGGAACACACCGCCGGCGCCCGCGCGCTTGGCGTGGTCCGACAGCTCCGTCCCGAGCCGCCGGTCCGGCTGGATCTCTCGTCCCACCAGCCCGTCGAAGCCCGCCAGCCCGACGGCGTGAACTTCGCCGCCGTCGTCCAACGCTCCGCCGATCACCGCCGACTCCGTCTCCGCGAACACGTCCGTCACCTCGACCGGATCCCCGACGGCCGCGTCACGCTCCTGGAGCGTCTCCGCGATCTCGACGAGCGCCAACTGGCGGTCCGCCTCCAGCGCGACGATCTCGTCGATCTGATCCAACGCCTGCACGCCCTTGATCTCCACCCGCGCCCCCTCGGCGACGGAGACGTTCACGTCCTGTCGGATCGTCCCCAGCCCCCGCCGGACGGCACCGGTCGACCGCAGCAGCGTCCCGATCTGCTCTGCCGCCTCCTGCGCCTGTGCCGGCGTCCGGATGTCCGGTGCCGTCCCGATCTCTACGAGCGGGATCCCCAGCCGGTCCAAGGAGTACCGCACCCCCGAGTCCGTCTCGGCCACCTTCTGTGCCGACTCCTCTTCCAACATCATGTCCTCGATCCCGACGGGACCCTCGTCCGTCTGGATCTCGCCGCCGCGGGCGACCAACATCGACCGTTGGAACCCGGAGGTGTTCGAGCCGTCGATCACGATCTTCCGCATCACCTGGATCTCGTCGACCACCTCCGCGTCCAACAGCTCCGCGATCTGGATCGCCACCGACAACGCCTCCTCGTCCACCTCGCCCGGCGGCTCGTCGTCTTCCTCTACGAGACAGGTCGTGTCGTACGCCAGGTACTCGAACTCTCTGTCGACCTGTGACTCCTCTAGGGCCGCCTCGTCGATCTCTCCCAACTCCGACTTCGTCGGGTGCAGGTACCGCGTGAACGTCCGTGTCGCCTCCGAGGGCTCCCGTAGCTCCGTCGGCGACTCGCAGAACAGCTTCGTCTCCGTGTCCAGTTGTTGGTGAATCTCCAAGCCGGCGACGAGTCCCACGTCGTCGTAGTCGTGGTCGGTCATCGATCAAGACTCCAACAGCCGCAGTCGAAAAGTCTTCGACCGACACTTTTCCTCCTCGGGTGCGCGCCTGCGGCGTGCACCACTCGGAGCAAAAATGTCGATTAAAAAGGCGCTCGCTCGGGCCTTCGGCCCTCGCTCGCGTCCCGATTCTAGTGCCGTCCCGCCTCCACACTGCCTCCGCTCCGCCTCCGCACCGCAACCGCACCGGTGAATTTTGTTGTTCGGTCGCTGTGCCGCCACCGCCCCGCCACCGCCCCGCCACCACACCGCGACCGCGACACAGATCCTGTCGAGCGGGCCGTTAGTCGTGCCCTAACCTCGGTCTGTCTGACCTCCGCACCGCCGCCGCCGCGGCGGCACCGCCACCGCCGCACCGCAACCGCCCCACAGAGTTCTGTCGCGGAGACGGTCCGCCGTGGTCACTCCGGTCTCGCGTTCACCCCCCGTCGACCGTCGTGACGAGGAAGTTATCACCCAGCCGTCACAGTGAGAGGTATGCACGAACTCGCGGGGCGCGTCGACGACTTCGAGCGCTCCCAGATTCGCGTCATGTTCGACCTCGCCGGCGAGGCCGAGGCCGCCGGCGAAGACCCCGTCCGGCTGGAGGTCGGCGAGCCCGACTTCGACACCCCCGAACACGTCACCGAGGCCGCCTTCGAGGCCGTCCGCGACGGCGCCACCGACTACACCGCCAGCGCCGGCATCGACCCCCTCCGGCGTGCGATCGCCGACACCCTCGCCGCCGACTACGACCTCCCGTACGACCCCGACCAGGTCGTCGCCACGGTCGGCGGCATGGAGGCGCTCCACGTCACCATGCTCACGCTCGTCGACCCCGGCGAGACTGTCGTCACCCCCAGCCCCGTCTGGCCCAACTACGAGATCCACGCCGCCCTCGCCGGGGGGGACCTCCGGGAAGTGCCGTTGTCGTACCCGTACGACCTGGACGCCGACCGCGTGATCGACGCCGTCGACGACGACACCGCCGCGGTCGTCCTCACGACCCCCTCCAACCCCACCGGCCGCGTGTACGACCCGGAGCCAGTGGCGCGCGTCACCGAAGCCGCCGCCGAACACGACGCCTACGTGATCGCCGACGAGGTGTACGCCGGCCTGACGTACGACCGCGACCCGACCGGTGTCGCCGCGGTCGTCGACCACCCGGAGCGTGTCGTCACCGTCGGCTCGCTGTCGAAGACCCACGCGATGACCGGCTGGCGGCTCGGCTGGCTCGCCGCCCCCGACGCCGTCGTCGACGGCGCGACGAAGGTTCGAGAGGGGACGACCAGTTGCCCGCCGGCACCCTCCCAACACGCCGCGCTGGCGGCGCTCACCGGCCCGGCGGCGCCGGCCGAGGAGATGTACGCGGCGTTCCGCGAGCGCCGCGACTACGTCGCCCGCCGACTCGACGAGATCGACGGGGTGCGCGCACCACGACCGGAGGGGGCCTTCTACGCCTTCCTCGACGTCGAGGGCGCGACTGACAGCCTGGCGCTGGCGAAACGACTCCTCTCGGAGCACGGCGTCGTGCTCGCCCCCGGCTCCGGCTTCGGCGAGGGCGACGAGGGCCGTCTGCGGCTGTCGTTCGCCAACTCCCGTGAACGGCTGGAGACGGGGCTGGATCGACTGGCGGACGCGGTGTAGCTACCGCATCAGCTCCCCACCGTTGACGTGGAGCGTCTCTCCGTTGACGAAGCCGGCGTCACGGAGGTACGCGACCGCCTCGGCGATGTCTTCGGGCTGGCCGTACCGATCCACCGGAATCGCCGCCAACTCCTCGCGTTTCTCCGCTGGCGTGCGGTCGGCGGTCATGTCCGTCTCGACGTGACCGGGAGCGACGGCGTTCACCCGGACCTCCGGGGCGAAGTCTGCCGCGTGGCTCTTCGTCAGCGAGATCAGTCCGCCCTTGGAGGCGGCGTAGTGAACCTCGACGGGTGCCCCGGTGAACGCGAGGATCGACGAGACGTTCGTCACGGACGCCGTCGACGCCTCGCCGCCGTCGCTCTCCCGGAGTGCCGACAGCGCCGCCTTCGTACAGCAGAACGCGGAGTTGACGTTCACGTCCATCACCCGGTCGAAGTCGTCGGGCGACAGCTCGTCGGTGTACACGTGTTGGTCGATGCCGGCGTTGTTGACGAGGTGATCGACGCCGCCGAACGCCTCGACGGTCCGGTCGACGAGTCGCCGGGCGCCCGCCGGGTCGCTGGCGTCCGCCTCCACGACCGTCGCCTCCCGGCCGGCCTCGCGGACGGTCGCGGCCGTCTCCGCGGCCGCGTCCGGTGACGTGTGATAGTTGACGGTCACGTCGTAGCCGTCACGCGCGAACCGGATCGCGGTCGCCGCGCCGATCCCCCGAGAGGAGCCGGTGACAATTGCTGCTGGCACACGCACACCTCGCCGGGGGCGCACTTGTGTGTTGGCTACCAGGAGAGCGCGACCGCGTGTCGCTCGTCCGCCGCCGGCGTGACCGCCTCGACTGCGACCCGCTCGGGCGCCACGCCGGCGGCCGTCGCGGCCGTCGCCCGGAACACGCCCTCGGCGAACGCCGGCGGGTACTGGTAGCCGTCCACCGCCGCCAACCGCCAACGCCCCGGCTCCCGACGACGTGCCCGACAGGCCGCCACACGGTCTGCCGCCGGCCCCCGGTGGACGTCCTCGCTCACGAACTCCGCGAGTGCCACGAACGCCCGCCCTGGCTCCGGCGGCACCGACAGCGACCGGTCGTCGGTCACCACTCGCCCGCCGATTCGGCGGAGAACCGTCCGTCCTGCGGCTTCACCGATCCGTTCGAGCGTCCAAGCGACCGGTGGGACCGTGTACCACGCCGTGTCCGACACCCCCGTGATACCGTTGGCGGCGAGCACGTGCCGCACCTTCTCCTCGAACACGGCCGAGACGGTCGCCGCGCTGTCCGTGACGATCTGGACGATCTCCCCGTCCACCTCCGTGTCCGCGACACCCCCGATCACGAGTCGCCCTGTCGGCCGCCGACGGTCGACCACGCCACCACGCACGTCATCGTACTGACAACACGTCCGCTCTAGCGTGACGCTACGTTTAACGTAAACCGATGTATCGACTCGTCGGCCGGTTCGATTAGTGTGTCGACAGTCGGTTCGACTCGACGGTCGACCCGAGTCGGCGATCAGTTCGAGTCGGCGAGGTCGACGGCAAGAGATATACAGCGGCGTGGAGAAACGTCGCGTATGGCAGACAAACCGCAGTCGGGCGAACTGTTCGGAGTACCGTACAACTTCGAGCGCCCGAGCCTGGGCCGGATGCTGTCGTCGTACTGGCAGCCGGGCGAGGGGATGCTCGTACAGAAGCCGTTCGGCGTCGGCTACACTCTGAACCTCGCCAACTGGCGGTCGTGGATCGTCGTGTTGGTCGTCGGAGGGCTGTTGTACCAGGAACAGTCCGGAGGCGGCGACGACGACGGCTCGGAGGAGTCGGAGCCCGCCGAGGTCGTCGTCGACGACGAGGAGTAGCGACCGGACGGAGAGACTTATCCGGCCGGCGGTGCTAACAGTGACGATGAACTGTCGCCGGTGTGGCCAGTCGTTAGATCGGCCCGGCGACTACTGTCTGGCCTGCGAGACGGCCAACGCGGACAGTGTCGTCGTCGTCTTCGGTCCGGACCGAGCCCGGCTGACGATGCTGTACGGCGAACCGGACGACCCCGACTTCTCGGCACCGTCGGAGACGGCCGCGTTCCTCGGCCGAACGGATATCACGACCGTGCCCGACGACGGCGAACGCACCAGACGCGCCCAGCTCCGCAACTACGCCGGGCGGGTGGCAGACGAGATCAGACGCAAGCGCCCGGAGACGGTGTACGCCGCCGGCGACCGCGCCGCCCTCCGGGAGACCAGGGCACAGCTCCACTACGAGTTCCTCCGGGTGCCCGACGAGGAACCGGTGACGGCCGTGCTCCGGCGGCGCGGCGAGCCGGCGTTGGAGGTGGTAGAGAAGTCGCCCGCCGAGAAGATCGGCGGCAGCCACTCCACGCTGATCGGCGAACGAGTCGGTCGGCGGGCGATCCAGACGGTCGCCGAACACCCACACGTCAAGAAGATCATCCCCGGCCCCATCGACGCCGGCGGCCAGGGCTCCCAGCGCGGGCTGCGGGCGAAGGTGACCCGCGCCGACGAACACGGCAACGTCAGACTCCTCCTCCGTGACGGCTCCAGCGTCCAGGAGAACCGGATCGTCACTACCGCCGGCGACCGCGAGACCGGGGAGCGCGTCCGAGACGCTCTCAACGACGTGTTGCTCGAAGAGGAACTCGCGGAGGCCTGAGACCACCGACACGACGTTCTGGTGTGGTGAACCGGGGGTACGTTGATTAGCGTGTCAATCGTACCCACACCCGTACCATGACAGATCCATCCGAGACGTCGGCGGACGTGGACGCGCTCGTCGCCAACGAGATGTCGGACGGGGCGAGAGACGAGGCGCTGCGAGACCACGGCACCGGTGTGTTGGCGTTGGCCCGCGAGAACGAGGCGTACGCGGTGCCGGTGTCGTTCGGCTACGACGGCGACCACTGTCACTTCGTGTTCGTCGGCTACCACGAGCCGAGCACGAAGGCGACGTTCGCGGAGACGACTGAACGGGCGACGCTGACAGTGTACGCCGAGGACAGTCGGACGGACTGGCACAGTGTGCTCGTCCGCGGGGCCGTAGAGCAGTTGGAGTCGGAGGCGGAGTGGGCGGCCGCCCGCGAGGCCATCGACGACAACGGCTGGTACCCCAGTCTGTTCCGCGAGGCCGACCCGCGCGGGAGCGTGGACCTGTGGGCGTTGGAGGCGACGGCCGTCACCGGCTACGCCGCGTCGCCGTCCACGTAGCTACACGAAGTCGCCGAGTCCGGACTGATCGTCGTCTTCCTCCTCTCCTTCTGCGTCCGCGTCGGTCTCCGTGTCCGCCGACGCGTCGTCTGCCGCCGCGTCGTCCGGCTGCTCCGCGTCCTCGGCGAGAGAGGCGGTCCCCTCGAACGCGCCGGCGGCGTGTTCCTCGACCAACGCCGCACGGCGCTCGGCGGCGTCTTCCACGATGGACTGGACCTTGTTCGTCGTCTCGCCGGAGCCGGTGACGAACGCGACGTGATCCTCCTCTAAGTCGTAGGCGGCCGCCATCCGGACCGTGAGCTCTCGTGGCTTGCAGTGGTGAGTGAGCGTCGACAGGAACGGCAACACCTCGCGGCGGGCCGTCGCCATGCTCGTCCCCTCGGCCCGGGCGATCTGTCTGACGACGTGGTCGGCCGTGTTCGAACTGGAGTGGTAGAACGTCGGCCGGGTCCATCGGGTCCAGCCGCCGCCGGTGCCGTCGCGGGCTGCGGCGACGCCCGCAGTCGCCGCGTCACCCGCGTACCGCCAGTAGGAGTAGTCTTGGGTCGCCCGGACGACGCCGAGCCAGCGGTCGGCGTTCGCCAGACTGTCGTACGCGCGGGCCAGCGCCGCGCCGTCGTACTCCTTCGGGGCGTTCTCCTCGATCCAGCCGACGAGGTCGTCCGGCGTCTCCTCGACGTCGTATGAGGTCTGCAGCGCCTCCCGGGCGTCGTCCGTCTCCTTCAACACGAGATCCAAGAACGGGAACAGATCGACCGTCTGGTCGCGGTCGCTCGTCACCACGTCCGCGAGCTCCAGGTGTTCGCGCCCCTCGGCGACCGCTTGGAGGTCGTTGACCGCCCCCCGGAGGTCACCGTCGTTCTGTTCGGCGATACGTTCGAGCGCCGCCGTCTCGAACTCGATCCCCTCCTTTCGACAGAGGTCACGGAGCACCGGGAGGATCGACCGCGCGGACACGTCGCGGAACTCGATCTCGCGGGTGGCGTTGCGGAGCCCGCGGGACATGTCGTAGTAGTCGTTGGCGATCAGGACGACCGGCTGGCGCGCCTCCTCGACGAGCCGGGTCACCGCGCCCGCGCCGCCACGGTCGTAGTTGCCGTGGATGTTGTCCGCCTCGTCGACGATCACGAGCTGACGGCCGTCGTCCCCGTCGTCGCCGGCGCTCCCGAGGGTGGTGTTGCTCGCCGCCCGGCCGGCGTACCGCTCGATGTCGTCGGCGGTGCGCTGGTCGGAGGCGTTCAGCTCCACCGTCTCCCAGCCCCTGTCCGCCGCGAGGGCGTGTGCCGCCGAGGTCTTCCCGATCCCCGGGGAACCGTGCAACACCGCGGCCTCGCCGTGGTCGTCCCAGGAGCGGGCCCACTCGCGTACCGCGTCGACCGCCGAGTCGTTGCCTCGCAGCTCCGACAGCGACGACGGTCGGTACTTCTCCGTCCAATCGCTCATCTACTCGTCGTTCGGCCAGCGCCCGTTTATCCATTCCGGAGCCGCCGCCGCGTCACTCCAGCGTGCGGTCGCGGTGGGCGTCGACCCACTCCGACCCGGGGTCCGGCTCGACCGACAACAGCGTGATCCGAGTCGCCTCCACGTCCTCGATCAGCGCTCCCCAGCCGCCGACCGGCACCGTCCCCTCCTCCGTCCGCACGTCGAGCGTGACCTGACCGACCAGGTCCACGACGTGTGTGTCCGGCTCCACCGGCACGGGACACCTGATCGCCTCGACGGTGCCGACGAGCTCCCGTTCCTCCCCGGTGTCGACGTCGTACCCTTCGACGCGCAGCCGGGCGTCGTGTTCCGACAGGTCCAACGCCGAGAGGTCGCGGGCGCAGTTGCGGATGTCCATGTACTCCACCGGGAGCCCGTCAGTCTGGTCGTCGTGGACCGGCTCCCACTGCTCCCAGAGGCTCGTCAGGAAGTACCAGTAGAACACGAACGTGTGGGTCCGGTCGCTGATGAGGACGCCGTACTGGTCGTACGCCTCCGGGTGGTGTGCGAAACAGGCGCGACGGCGGTCCGCGAGCGCCAGGAACGGCGCCGGCAGCGGTCGGTGACGCACCTCCGTGGCGACGCCGGCCGGGTCTGGCAGCGTGTCCACGTCCGTCTCGCGTTCCGTGTGGAGCGACACCCGGACGCTGACGCCCCGGTCGTAGGCGGCCTCCAGGCTCGGGCGCAGCCGGCGGAAGTGATCCGTCGTCGTCGACAGCAGCACCTGGTGGGCGGCCTCGTCGACGAACGTCTCCGCACGCTCCAACACCGTCCGGAATCGCGAGACGATACTGGCCTCGTTGCCCTCCAGTTCCGGCTGCTCCCAACGGTCTTCCACCTCGTCTGCGGCGCGTTCGAACCGATCCGACCGGGTTCGGAGGTCCTCCAGCACGTCCGTCGGGCTGTGGGCGCGGGCGTGGAGCGTGTTCTGTTCGTACGTCTCGATGTACCCTTGATCCTCCAAGGCGCCGAGCACGTCGTAGATGCGTGGGGCCGGCACGTCACTCACCTCCGCCACCTCCGTGGCCGAGGCGACACCCAGCTCCAGGAGGGCTACGTAGGCGTTCGCCTGGTACGGCGAGAGGCCAGCGTCCTGGAGCGTGTCGACCAGCGCGTCCGTCTCCATGTCACCCCCTAACCCACCCCCAACTCAAAGCCTTTCCGCGGTCCGTCCGCCGGTCGTGGCGGTGACGACCCGCACGCGAAACTACTAAGCCGGGAGGAACCTCACGACCGGACATGAGCCAGTCGTACGAACGGGGTCTCGTGGAAGACTTCGGCCGGTGGCGGGAGTTCTCCGCGGGTATGTGGGCCTGGGTGTTCCACAAGTTCACGGGCTGGGTGCTCGTCGGCTACCTGTTCACCCACATCGCCGTCCTCAGTACCGCGCTCCAGAGCCCCGGGATGTACACGGAAACCATTGCGACGCTGGAGAGTCTGTTGCTCGTGCGGGTGTTGGAAATCGGGCTGTTGGCCGTCGCCGTCTTCCACATCCTCAACGGGCTCCGGCTCCTGCTCGTCGACCTCGGCATCGGCTTGGAGGCACAGGATCGGGCGTTCTACGCCTCGTTGGGGCTGACCGGCGCCATCGTCGTCGCGTCCGTCCCGACGTTCCTCGCGGGGGTGTTCTGACGTGAGCGAACGTTACTCCTCGTTCGAGCCGGGCGGGCGACGGTGGCTGTGGCAGCGCATCACGGCGGCGTTCCTCGTCGTCGTGCTCGCGTTCCACTTCTTCCTGTTGCACTTCGTCAACCACGCCGCCGAGGTGTCGTTCGCCGCCTCCAGCGCCCGGATGAGCCAGTGGACCTACTACTCGCTGATGGTGTTGTTCCTGTTGACGGCGACGTTCCACGGGGTCAACGGCGTGTACAACGCACTCATCAACCAAGGGCTGTCCGGCCGTCGGCGCCGGGCAGTCAAGTGGACGCTGATCGCCGCCAGCGCCGTGTTGATCGTCCAGGGTGTCCGAACCGCGAACGAGTGGGCCGGTATCTCACTGATCTAACAATGAGCACACAAGTTCCGAAGTCCGAGACGGACGCAGAAGCCGAGACAGAGACCGAAGAGAGCCCGGGCGACCAACGGCGTCGGCAGCGCGACGAGGGCCGCTCGGACGCGGCCGAACGCCTCCGCCGCGAGACAGAGGCCGCGCCCGACGGGGACGAGGACACGGTTCACCTCAAGGTGTTCCGGTACGACCCGGACGTGGAGGGGAAGATGGAGCCCCGGTTCGACGACTTCCACGTCCCCTTCGAGAAGGGGATGACGGTCCTGGACGCCCTCATCTACGCCCGCGACAACTACGACGCCTCGCTCACGTTCCGTCACTCCTGCCGACAGGCGATCTGTGGCTCCGACGCCCTGTTCGTCAACGGCCGCCAGCGGCTCGGCTGTAAGACGCAGTTGGCCGACCTCGCGGACCCCGTCCGTGTGGAGCCGTTGCCTCACGCCGAGGTGCGCAAGGACCTCGTCGTCGACATGTCGCACTTCTACGACCAGATGGAGTCCGTCGAGCCGTACTTCCAGACGGACGAGACACCGGACGAGGAGTTGGCCGAACAACGCCAGAGCCGGGAGAACCGCGAGAAGATCAAGATGTCCACCCGGTGTATCTGGTGTGGGGCGTGTATGTCCTCCTGTAACGTCGCCGCCGGAAACAACGAGTACCTCGGCCCCGCGGCCATCAACAAGGCCTACCGCTTCACGATGGACGAACGCGAAGGCGAGGAGATGAAAGAACACCGGCTCCGGATCGTGGAACAGGAGAACGGCGTCTGGCGGTGTCAGACCCAGTTCTCCTGCACGGAGGTGTGTCCGAAGGACATCCCGCTCACCGAGCACATCCAGGAGCTCAAGCGGGAGGCAGTGAAGAACAACCTCAAGTTCTGGTGACGACCCCCTCGGCGGGGGATCCACGCGCGTCGTTCGCTACAGCCGGTTCACGTCCGACAGCACCGCCGTCGCGGTGGCGTCGCCGCCGGCGCCGCGTCCGGAGATCGCCAGCCGCCCGGCGTGTGCCGTCTCCAGTTCCACGATGTTACGGGTGCCCGACACCGCGAGCGTCCCGTTCTCCGGGACGAGCCGCGGGCCGACCCGGACGGAGTCGCGGGTGGCCTCGCCGATCAGCCGTACCGTTTGGCCGTCGTCTGCCGCCAGCTCCAGCGCGTTCGGCGGCAGGTCGGTGATCCCCTGAATCTCTGCCTCGGCCAGGCTCGTCGTCGCCGCCCGTAGCTCCGCGACCGACTCCGTCTCCGCCTCGGCGAGCCGGTTCGACAGGATCACGCACTTCAACGCGGCGTCCGTCCCCTCCACGTCGAAGGCGGGGTCCGCCTCCGCGACGCCCAGGTCCTGGGCCTCCGCGAGCACGTGTTCGTACCCCAACCCTTCGGCGGCCATCCGCGAGAGGACGAAGTTCGCCGTCCCGTTGAGCACCCCTCGGACGGCGTCCACCCGCGAGGGGCCCAGATCCGACAGCGTCGACAACACCGGAATCGCGCCGGCGACGGTCGCCTCGAACTGGACGCTGCCGGCGGAGTCGGCCGCCAGCGCACGCACGTCGGCGTACCGCTCGGCGACGGGCCCCTTGTTGGCCAACACGACATCTCGGTCGCGTTCGAGCGCAGACGCGACGTGGTCGAAGCCGGGCTGTGCGTCGCCCAGCGTCGTCGGTGTCGCCTCCACGAGCACGTCGTAGTCGGCCGCGAGAGCGTCTTCGGGGGCCGCCGTGCCGAGGCCGGCGTCGGCGGCCTTCGCCTGCAGCGCCGCCGCGGCGTCGACGCCGTCGTCGTCGACGGCCGCGGTCGAAGAGTCCGCGAGCGCCACCACCTCGTGGCCGTACTCGTCCGCCAGCTCCGCGACCGCGCCGCCGACCGCACCGGCGCCGAGCACTGCGAGCCGCACGGTCAGACACCCCCCAGCGGCTCGATCACGGTCAGGTCCTTCTCCGCTGCCACCGCCCGAACCGCCTCCAAGGCCCGTTCCGTACACCCCTCGCGGGTCCGGAGGTGGAGCCGTGCCGCAGACGGCTCCTCGCGGGCGTCCGCGTCCGGCGCCGACAACGCCACGTCCGCGACCGTCACTTCGGCGTCGTCACGCACGTCCTGGAGCGTCCCCGACAGCCCCGTGTCGACGAGGTGACCGACGAGTACGACCGTCACCTCGTCGGCGTACGCCTCCGCGTCCGCAGTGACGACGGTCACGCCCGCGTCACGCAGCCCCGCCAGGACGCCGTCGAACCGCGCCGGCGGGCACTCGAGATCGATCTCCACGGGAATGCGGCCGCGTGGCGTTCGCTCGCCCCGCTCGTGGACGACCGACATCAGGTTACCGCCGTTGTCCGCGATCGGCTGGAGGGCCGCCAACAACTGCCCGGGCTCGTCCGGGAGCTCCAGCTGGACCGTGTGGACCTGCGGGTCCCCGCGGCCGCCGTCCGTCTCCAGGTCGTCGCTCGGGTCCCCGTCTGTGGCGTCGCCGACGGTGTCAGACTGCACGTCGATACCCCCGCGTGTCGGGCACGGTCGCGTTCGCGTCGTCGTCGCGGCCGTGTGGGGGGAGTGTCGTGACTCCCGGAATTGTGCGTGTTCCGATACCGATTCCCGTCCGGGAGCCGGCGAGTCGGAACAGTTCGCGCACGTCGCGCCGTCGGTGGGAGTCACACTGGCGCATACTACCCTTTCGACGCCCCCACCGTATAAACTGCCTGCCGTTGGCGAACGTTACCGGTCGGAGGGAGCGAGCCGCAGGCTTTAGCTTCAGAGCCGATGGATTGTCGAGTATGATCTGCGAGGTGGGGCGACTGTGACCGACGTGCTGCTCCCGCTCGCGCTGCTGTACGCCGACGGCCGCAGCGAGATCCGCGGTGCGACCAAGCTCCAGAAGCTGGCCTTTCTCGCACAGGAGGAGTACGGTGTCGAGGAACTCCACGAGTTCGAGCCTGACAGATACGGGCCGTTCTCGGAGAGTCTGGCGGGTACTGTGAACGCGCTGGAACAGAAAGGATTCGTGGAGAAGCGTGAGGAACAGGTCCCCGGCGGCAGCGAGATTCTCGTCTACTCACTCACAGACGAGGGGGCAAAACTCGTCGAGGCACTGCTCCGCGAACAAGAGGGCTTAGAGCGTGTACTCGGCTCTGTAGAGGAACTCAAACGGGACCTAGGCGACAAGACGATCGACAGGGTTCTGCGGCAGGTGTACAAGACGTATCCGCAGTACACCACAGAGAGTGGACTGAACTCTGCTGAGGGGGCGTAGCCGTTACTCCAGCTACGAACTCTCATCTCCGTCTGTGTCTTCGGTGCTGTCGTTGTTCAGGCCGTCATTTATTTCAGATTTACGTGTCGTGAATGAATTTGTTCCGACCAACTCCAAACTGCCGAGATAATTGTCGAGAATCTGCATTTGCTGTTCGGACAGTTTTTCGTTTTCCATCAGTCCACCGTTTGGATCGTCTTCGGGGAACACGACGCCAGTGATCCACTCCGATCTGATAAGCATACTCTGTTCGAGCGGCACCGGCTTGCCGTCGGACAGACTCTTCGGATCTCTCAGGTACAGGTCCTTCCGCGAGGAGTCCCACGCGGAGGGATCGAACTCACCACGGATGTGGGGACCGTTCTCCAAGAACACCTCTATCTGTCCGCCACCAGCGTCGTCGAAGGCGTACCGCCACGGCTCGCGTCTGTCGCGGTCGTCGTCACCTCGCTGTCTGTCCGCGAGGCCCAACGGCCCGGTTAGGACGAACAACACGAGCAGGTGGCTGCCGTACAGGAGAACGCCCGTCGAGAGTGACGAGCCGAACAGCGTCTCTCCTGTGACTACGCCGGACTCTGTCAGCGCCTTCCCGAAGTCGGTCACACGGTCGAAGTAGACCGGGGATGCGAGGTACAACAGCAACAGCGAGCCGAGACTCGCGGCCGAACTCCAGACGATCTTCGCAGTTCGGTCGAGCGTGTCGTTGCGCTCGGCGACGCGGAGGAACACCCGAATCGCCAGGTAGCCGGGCGCGACCAACAACAGGATCGTCACCAACGTGACGGGGAGCGTCCCTGGATTCGCCATCCTGTGGAACGTCGTCACTCTTGCCTAAAATCCACCAGAAAGACGCCCGAAGAAGCCCGCAGAGCGTTAGAAGTAGTCGATGCTCTCGGGCAGCTCCTGCTTCATCCCCTTGCGCTCGCGGATGTCCATGATCTGGTCGCGCTGGAGCGTGTCGGACATCACGCGGAAGCCGGCGTTCTCCGTGTTCCAGGAGGCGCGCCCCTCCGTCGCAGACCGGATGTCCGAGGAGAAGCCGATCATCTCCTCGACGGGGGCGATTCCCTCAATCACCATCAGGTCACCCTCCTGGTACATGTCGTCGACACGGCCACGGCGGCCCTGGATCTCGCCGGAGGCGTCGCCCATGTAGGCGTTGGGCACGTCGATCCGCACGTCCTGGATCGGCTCCAGCATCATGATCTCCGCGTCGATCAGCGCGCGGTGGACGGCCTCTCGGGTGGCCGGGATCACCTGCGCCGGACCGCGGTGGATCGTGTCCTCGTGGAGCCGGGCGTCGTGGAGCCGGACGAGCGAACCCTGGACCGGTTCGTTCGCCAGCGGCCCGTCGTTCAACGCCTCCTCCAGCCCCTCGACGACGAGCTCCATCGTCTCGTTGAGGTGCTGGATCCCCTTCGTGTCGTCGATGAACACGTTGGTGCCGTGGATGTGCTCGACGTTCTGGGAGGTCTCCTTGTCCATGCCGGCCTCCTGGAGCGCCTCGCGGCGTTCCAGTTCGGGCATGTCCATCGTCGCCTCGCCCAGCTGGATCGTCTCGACGACGTCCTGACCGAGCGGCTCGACGGAGATGTAGAACCGGTTGTGACGGTTCGGGGAGATCCCCTCCACCTCGTCGCTCTCGCCCTGTGGCGACTCCCGGAACACGACGATCGGCTCACCGGTGTGGACCGGGATACCCTGGTTGTCGCGGATCCGTTGGGTGATGACCTCCAAGTGGAGCTCACCCTGCCCGGAGATGAGGTGTTCGCCGGTGTCCTCGTTGATCTCCACCCGGATCGTCGGGTCCTCCTTGGCGACCTGTTGGAGCGTCTCGATGAGCTTCGGCAGGTCGTCCATGTTCGTCGCCTCCACGCTCTTCGTGATCACCGGCTCGGAGATGTGCTCGATCGACTCGAACGGCGTCATCTCCGTGTCGGAGACGGTGGAGCCGGCGATGGCGTCCGCGAGCCCGGTGACGGCCGCGATGTTGCCCGCCGGAACGCCTCGATCGAGCTCCTCGCGCTCGCCGCCCATGTAGATCCCGACGGACTGGAGTCTGCTCTTGCCGGCCGTGCCGGAGACGTACAGCTCGTCGCCCTTCTTCACCGTGCCGGAGAACACGCGGCCGATGGCGACCTCACCGGCGTGGGGGTCCATCTCGATGTCCGTCACCATCAGGACGGTGTCGCCGTCACGGTCCACCTGCTGCATGCTCTCGGAGACGTCCAGCGTGTCGTCACCCCGCCAGATACGCGGGATACGACGCGGCTGGGCGTCCAACGGGTCCGGGAAGTGCTCGACGACCATGTCCAACACCACGTCCGACAACGGGGTCCGCTCGTGGAGCCCCTGCCGGTCGTCGTCCCGTTCCATCTCCATCACTTCGCCGAAGGAGATGCCGGTCCGCTCCATCGACGGGAGCGACACACCCCACTTGTACAGCGCGGAGCCGAACGCGACTGTCCCCTCCTCGACGGAGACGGTCCAGTCGTAGTCTTCCTCCTCGGTCATTCCCCGGATCAGCTCGTTCACGTCGCTGATCACTTCCTGGAGGCGCTGTTGCATCTCCTGGGGCCCCTCCTGGAGCTCGTTGATGAGGCGGTCGACCTTGTTGATGAACAGTGCCGGCTTCACACCCTCTCGCAGGGACTGCCGGAGCACCGTCTCTGTCTGCGGCATCGCTCCCTCGACGGCGTCGACGACGACGAGCGCCCCGTCGACCGCTCGCATCGCGCGGGTCACGTCACCGCCGAAGTCGACGTGGCCCGGCGTGTCGATGAGGTTGACGAGGTGGTTCGTCTCCTCGTACTCGTGTGTCATCGACACGTTCGCCGCGTCGATGGTGATTCCGCGTTCCTGTTCGTCCTCCTCGGTGTCCATCATCAGCTTGGTGGCCTCGCCCTCGTCGGCGATCATCCCGGCCCCAGCGAGGAGGTTGTCCGTCAGTGTCGTCTTCCCGTGATCGACGTGCGCCGCGATGGCGATGTTCCGGATCTGGTCCGGCTTGTCCATCAGCGTCTCGCACTCCTGTACGATCTTCTTTCGTCGGCCCATTGGCGTCCGGTACTGGACGCCCCGTCAAAAGGGTAGTGCTTTCCGGTGCCGGAGACGGGTCGTCTCGGCCGTTCGTGTCTCTGTGCGACGAAATTCCGTGAGCCACGGTGCCACGCCACCCCCGACACAAGAGTCAAACCGCCGGACACCCTGTGAACTGTACGCATGGACATCCGAGTGCGCGGGACCGGCCCGACCGACCCCTTTCTCGGCGCCGCCAGCCTGCTGGAGACGGAACACGACCTGGCGCTCCCGGTCGACGTAGAGATCAGGGAGCACCCGGACGAACGGACGCTGGCGGCCCACTACGACGACCGACACGTCCTGAAGATCTCCCGGAAAGCGGCGACGAGCGCGATGGCCCGCGAGCTCGCTCTCCACGAGTTCGCTCACATGGTCCGGTACGAGAACGACCACCCGTCACACACCCAGTCGACGGACGAGGCGTTGTTCCTCGCGTTGGCCGGCCAGTCCGTCGAGCGCCGGAAGGTGACCCACTGCTACCAGATCGCCAACCACATGAAGGACATCTACGCCGACGACATCACGCTCTCGGTCGCGCCGGCGTCGAAGCTCGTCACCTTCTTCGAGTCACAGCTGGCGACTGCGTTGGCCGACCGCTCCGGCTACACCCCGTCCCACGGGACGGACGCCGACACGGCGGAGACGGACCCGGACATCTCCGTCGTGAACGCCGCGTTCGCGCTGGCGATGGTGGAGCGACACGACCTCGCCGACGACGACCACCGGATCTACGAGCTCGCCGACGCGCTGGCGGGCGAAGCGCCCGGCGTGGACTTGGACCTGTTCCGCGAGCGGTTCGCGTCGCTGGCGGCGGAGCCGAGCGAGTCGGACTACCGGAAGGAGCTCGTCGACGTGACACGAGCGTACGCGGCGGAGTCGGCGGCGGCGGGGCCGGGAGAGCCGGCGGCGGACTGACGAGACCCCGGTTCGGTCGGTGCGTGGTCAGCGGAGACGTGCCCGGACGCCGAGCGCCGCCGTCCCGAGTCCGATAGTCACGGGCATCACCGCCGACCCGTTCGGGATGTCGACGGTGAGGAACACCCCCGCAGTGGCGACGGCCATCACCCCCGTGATTGCGAACAGGAGGAGTTCGTCCGGGATCGAGTCGTCCGACGAGGAGTCGTCGGACGCCTCTTCGTCTAACAGTTCCTCGTCGACCTCCGTGATCGGATCGTCGGGTCCCGCCATCGTGTCGTGTCACGGGCCGCCGGCACGTAGTTCTCCCGCTTTCACCGGACGGTGGCGACAGAGGTTTGAGCCTCCCGAGACACCGGAGACACATGCGTTACGAGGCAGTGTTGTTCGATCTCGACGACACTCTCTACCCGTACGAGCCGGCCGCGACAGCCGGGCGGACGGCGGCGTTCGAGCGAGCCCGGACGCTCGGCTACGAGTTCGACCGCGAGACGTTCGAGACCGTCTACGAGACGGGCCGTCGGGAGGCGAAACGGGAGGTGCCGGCCGGCGCCGCGAGCCACGATCGGTTCGCCTACTTCAAGCGTGGGTTGGAGGAGTACACGGGCGAGCCGCGGCCGGGCGACGCCCACGCCCTCGGCGAGGCGTACTGGGACGAGTTCTGTGAGACGATGGCGCCGTTCGCCGAACTGCGGCCGACGCTGTCGGCGCTGGCGTCGGCCGGCACGGCCGTCGCCGTCACGACCAACCTCCAGACTCGGACACAGCTGCGGAAGCTGTCGGCGCTGGGGGTCGGCGACGCCGTAGACGCGCTCGTCACCTCCGAGGAGGTCGGCCGGGACAAGCCCGGCTCGGCGATGTTCACTCTCCCGTTGGCCCGAGTGGACTGTCGAGTCGGCGACGCGGTCGTCGTCGGCGACAACCCGGCAGCAGACGTCGCCGGGGCCAACGCCCTCGGGATCGACACCGTACTGTTCGACCACGCACACGCACACGGCGACGGGGACGCCGTCGACGAGACGCTGCCGGAGACCCAGCACCCGGACCACTACGTCGACTCCTTCGCCGCCGTCCGGGAGGTGGTGGCGTGAGCGACGACCCGACGAGCGGCGCCGAGAGCGTCGCGGCCGCCCGCGAGGCGGTCGTGACGTACGCCCCACGGCTGGCGGAACTGACGCCCGGCCGCAGCGGCAACCTCAGCGTCCGGGTCGGCGACCGGGTCGCCGTCACCCCGACCGGCGTCGCCTACGACGGGTTCGAGCCGGCGGACGTGCCGGTGGTCAGTCTGGACGGGGAGTGGACCGACGGCGAGATGGCGCCCTCTAGCGAGGTGCCGATGCACACCGGGATCTACCGGGAGCGAGAGGTGGGAGCAATTGTCCACGCCCACGCACCCGCCGCGACGACACTGTCGATCCTCGGCGAGCCGTTGCCGCCGATCCACTACATGCTCGTGGCCGTCGGCGGCGAGGTGCCGGTGGCGGACTACGCGCCGTTCGGGACGGCGGAGCTGGCGGCCAACGCCGTCGGCGCGATGGCGGCCGCGGACGCGGACGCGGTGATCCTGGCCAACCACGGGCTCGTCGTCTGTGGCGACGACCTCGAAGACGCCGTCGAGAACACCGTTCACGTAGAGTCGTCGGCGGGCGCGTACCTCCGTGCCCGGAGCGTCGGCGAGCCGACGACCCTGTCGGCGACGGACCTCGCGGACGCCCGCGACCGGTTCGAGACGTACGGTCAACAGCCCGAGGAGTGAGAACCCGCAGACGGGAGGGTCGTCGTGCGAACGGAGCACACGGGAGTAGTCCACACGCGATAATCGCAGGACGGCGGGCAGACGGCCTGTGTGACGTATCGAAATGGTTTTACCCGGATCGAACGAACGTGACAGTACAGAGCGCCTTCGCGCGTGATCCACAAATGAGCGACAAACCACACCAGAACCTGGCCATCATCGGCCACGTCGACCACGGGAAGTCGACGCTCGTGGGCCGGCTCCTCTTCGAGACCGGGAGCGTCCCCGAGCACGTCATCGAGCAGCACCGAGAGGAAGCCGAGGAGAAGGGCAAGGGGGGCTTCGAGTTCGCCTACGTCATGGACAACCTCGCAGAGGAGCGTGAGCGCGGGGTCACCATCGACATCGCCCACCAGGAGTTCGACACCGACGAGTACTACTTCACCATCGTCGACTGTCCGGGCCACCGTGACTTCGTGAAGAACATGATCACGGGCGCCTCCCAGGCGGACAACGCCGTCCTCGTCGTTGCGGCCGACGACGGCGTCGCGCCCCAGACACGCGAGCACGTCTTCCTCGCTCGCACGCTGGGAATCGGCGAACTCATCATCGGCGTCAACAAGATGGACCTCGTCGACTACGGCGAGACGGAGTTCGAGCAGGTCAAGTCCGAGGTCCAGGACCTGCTGAAGCAGGTCCAGTTCAGCAGCGACAACGCCTCGTTCATTCCGATCTCGGCGTTCGAGGGCGACAACGTCGCCGAGGAGTCCGACGAGCTCTCGTGGTTCGACGGACCGACGCTGCTGGAGGCGCTGAACAATCTGCCGGAGTCGGAGCCGCCGACGGACGCCCCGCTTCGGCTGCCGATCCAGGACGTCTACACCATCTCCGGTATCGGGACCGTCCCGGTCGGGCGCCTGGAGACGGGCGAGATGACCCCGGGCGACAACGTCTCGTTCCAGCCGAGTGACATCGGCGGCGAGGTGAAGACGATCGAGATGCACCACGAGGAGGTCGACTACGCGGGCCCCGGCGACAACGTCGGGTTCAACGTCCGTGGCGTCGGCAAGGACGACATCCGTCGTGGCGACGTGTGTGGGCCGGCCGACGACCCGCCGTCCGTCGCCGAGACGTTCCAGGCGCAGGTCGTCGTCATGCAGCACCCGTCGGTCATCACCGAGGGGTACACGCCGGTGTTCCACGCCCACACGTCGCAGGTGGCGTGTACCATCGAGTCGCTCGACCAGAAGATCGACCCGTCCAGCGGCGAGGTCGAGGAGAAGAACCCGGACTTCATCAAGTCCGGCGACGCGGCGGTCGTCACCGTGCGACCGCAGAAGCCCCTCTCGATCGAGGCGGCAAGCGAGATTCCGGAGCTCGGCAGCTTCGCCGTGCGTGACATGGGTCAGACCATCGCGGCCGGCCAGGTCCTGGGCGTCGAAGAGCGATAGATGCCCGGACAGCAGGCTCGCGTCCGACTGGTCGGAACCTCGCCGGAGGACCTCGACGAGATCTGTGGCGACGTGCGCGAGATCGCGGACAAGACCGGCGTCGCGCTGTCGGGACCGATCCCGTTGCCGACGAAGACGCTGGAGATCCCGGCTCGCAAGTCCCCGGACGGTGAGGGGACCGCGACCTGGGAGCACTGGGAGATGCGGGTCCACAAGCGGCTGATCGACATCGACGCGGACGAGCGGGCGCTCCGGCAGCTGATGCGGATTCAGGTGCCGAACGACGTGAACATCGAGATCGTCCTCGAGGACTGAGCGAGGCCGGAGGCCTCGCGAGGGTCGTCGAGCTTCGCTCGATAGGACTGAGCGGAGTCTTCGACTCCGCGCGGGTCGTCGGGCACCGCCCGACGACATCGGCGTTCTCACGATCGTCTCTCTTCCTGTCGACGTTCGAGTCGTCGGACACGAACCGCCAGCGCCAGGTACGTCCCCAGCGCCGTCAGCCCGACGGCCCCGACCGCAGCCAGGTGGTGAACCGAGCCCGCGTGGCTGCTGGCGCCCGCCAGCCCGGGTCCGAAGTGGGTGTGGTAGTAGTCGCCGCCGATCGGGACGAAGTAGTCGACGACGTCGTTGAACCCGAACCACCCGACGGCGACGGCGACCGCCCGCGGGTCGAACGTCGCGTACCGGTAGACGACCAACGCCTGGAGCCCCATCCCGAGGTGACTCCACAACAGGAACCACTGGTAGAGGCTCCCCGAGACGAGGACGTCGTTGACCACGAGCTGGACGTACACCACCCAGAGACCGTACTTCAGGCTACCGAGGAAGGCCAGCGCGTGGAGCCAGTCGTCGTCACGGCCCACCTTCCAAGAGGCCACGCTCCCGGCCATGAGCAGCGTGGCGACCGGGCTGTCCGGCACCACCGGCCACGCCGCCAGCGGGGCCGCAGACAGCTGGAACCGGTAGTGCCAGAAGCCGAACGCCGTGCCCAGCAGGTTCACTCCGACGACCACCCAGGCGAGCCTGAGTGTCGCCGTCTCCACTCGCTCCGGGAGCGGCGCGAGCGGTGCGGACAGGCTGTCGACTGTGTCTGTCGGTCCCATCTGTGGCCCCTCCCGGCTCCCGCCGTCGTCGGACGGTCGACACTGTGGCGTTCGTCGGGAAGTAGCTGACGTTCGGGAGCGTGTGTGTCCCCCACGCGACGGCGACAGAACGGAATCCTCAAGTGTCACTCTCCCATCCATCGGATTGCGGGCTCGTAGATCAGCGGTAGATCGTCTCCTTCGCAAGGAGAAGGCCCCGGGTTCGAATCCCGGCGAGTCCAGTTCCTTCGCTCACTTCGTTCGCTCAGTCACTGGACTCGCCGTAGTCACGCTCGCTCGCTGCGCTCGCTCGCGTGACTCCCGGCGAGTCCATCTGTGTGAGGGTATTCTGTTGAGGGAACGAGCACGACTCCCGGCGAGTCCATCTGTGTGAGGGTATTCTGTTGAGGGAACGAGCACGACTCCCGGCGAGTCCATCTGTGTGAGGGTATTCTGTTGAGGGAACGAGCACGACTCCCGGCGAGTCCATCTGTGTGAGGGTATTCTGTTGAGGGAACGAGCACGACTCCCGGCGAGTCTACTCGGGGTGCGTCTTTCGATTTTGTTGGGCCTGTCTGCTCGCCCCCTGCGGTCACTCACTCGTGTATCGAGGGCTCGTCTGAATTCGAACTTATTTATAGTACGGCCGCCGGGTACGAACAGAGTACCTCTCGCAGGGGTAGGATCGACATGTGGGACAGCAGTTTGTCGGCCAGGGGTGCCAGGCTAGCCATCGTTGCAGCGTTCGCAGTGCCGCCGGCGTTCCTCGGCTACGAGATCGGTGTCCAGCGTCTCCAAGACGTTCCGGTCGTGGTGCGGCCGCTTGCGAGCGCCGATCCGTGGCTGTACGCTCTGATTCTGGGTGTGACGGCCGGCGGACTGGCGGTGGCTTGGGGTTTCGGGCTCCGTGTCGCCCCCGTGACCGGCTGTCTGTTGCTCGCGTGCTGGCCGTGGCTGTTCGTCTCGACGAGGGTTGCGAGCCCGGGCACCCCCGCGATCCCGTTCGTCGGACTGCTCGTGCTGGGAGCTGTCGAGGCCGTCGGACGCTTCCCCAACAGAGTCACCGCCGCATTGTCGCAGACGGACGGACAGTACGCTGTCGCCGCCGGGATGGGACACCTGTTCGTCGGGTACGCCATCCAGTCGCTGTCGCGCCAGACGGGCGTCGTCTCTGCGTTCTCGGCCGGTCGCGTCCTGTTCGGGGTGCTGGTCTGTGTGTCGATGGTCGGGCTCGCCGTCACTGGGGCTCTTCCGGTGTACCTCTGGCTGTCTCGCCAGCTGATCGCTCCACTGGCCGTGCTCGCGGGGTGGCTCGCGTTCGGTGTCTCCGAGACCTGGCGGGTGGCGAGTGTGCTGCCACTGACGGAGTTCAGCCAACCGAACTGGATCAGTCTCTCGCCCGGCCCGGACTACGCGCTGAAGTGGGTGACGCTGGCCGTTCTGCTCGCGGCCGTCGCGCTCGGTGAGTTCGTGCTCCGCCGGCTGCCGACCGAGACACGCACCGCCTGACGACCGCTATCGCTCCAGTTCGTACGTGTCGTGTTCGTCGGTGAACGCGCGGACCTCGTCGCGCTGGCGGTCGAGGTGCGGCGTCGCCTCCGCGAACACGTGCTCGAACATGTCTTCCGGCTCCGGGCGGTCGACGGACTCGGCCGTCTCCACCGCGGTCTCTATCTCCGACTCTACCTCGGCTTCGGTCGTCTCGATCCAGTCGTCGTCGACGATCCCCTGATCGAGACACCACCCCCGGAAGCGTTCCACCGGGTCGGCCAGTCGCCACTCCGGGAGATCCGGCTCGCCGTCGCGGTACTGGCTCGGGTCGTCGGCTGTCGTGTGTGCCCCCTGACGGTAGGTGAGCGCCTCGACGAGCACCGGCTCGCCGTCGCGCGCGCTCGCCAGCGCCTCCGTCACGGTCTCGCGGACGGCCAACGGATCGTTGCCGTCCACCCGGACGCCGTCGAAGCCGTAGGCGTTCGCCTTCTGGGCGATCGTGTCGCTCGCGGTCTGGCGCTGTCGCGGCAGCGAGATCGCCCAGCCGTTGTTCTCGCAGAAGAACACCGTCTGGGCGTCGAACACGCCCGCGAAGTTCAACCCCTCGTGGAAGTCCCCCTCGCTCGTGGCACCGTCGCCGAGACAACACAGTGCTGCCCACGACTCGTCTTCCCGAGCGGCGTACATTCCCGCGCCGGCGGCGTGAGGAATCTGCGAGGCGATGGGCACCGCCTGCGGGAACACTCGTTCGTCGTGGTCGGAGTGGTACTCCGGGAACCCCCGCCGGAACAGGAGAACGTCGGACATCGGGACCCCGCGGGCGATCTGGAGTGCGTTCGACCGGTACGTCGGGAACGCCACGTCCGCGTCCCGCAGCGCGTGGGCGGCCCCGACCTGGGCCGCCTCCTGACCCTCGAACGGCGGGTAGCCGGACATCCACCCCCGCCGTTGGAGGGCGAGGGCACGCTCGTCGAACCGTCGCGTCCGCAGGAGATCACGCAGCGCTGCTCTGGCGTCCGTGGAGTCGAACCACGTCTCTGCCAGGTCGCGCTCGCCGATGATCCGGTTCACACACCAGCGTCGCTGCCGACCGGTATAAATTGCCGGCGTTCCTCTCTCCCCGGCCGCGGGCGGTTCCCACCTGCGGACGTCGCGTACGCCTCGCGCCACCACACCCCTGTCTGCTGTCGATTCGACGGGCTTAAGTGTCACTCGGCGGTACGTGTAGGTGCGCGTCGGTAGTGTAGTGGTATCACGTGACCTTGCCATGGTCACAACCCGGGTTCAAATCCCGGCCGACGCATCTCCGTTCTCACACGCCGAGCCGCGGCCTCGCGGTTTAACTGTGCCAGTTATCGAGAACCGGAAATATACACCCCGGCAACACCTTCATACTGTGTGAAACCCAACAGTGACACGACATGGACCGCAGAGTTGTCGTGGAGGCCGCCGTGCCCGTGTACGACGTCGGGTCTCCCGACGAGGCCGTCCGGATCGCCATCTCGAAGACGGGTGAGATGCTGAACCCGGACCTCAACTACGTCGAGATCGACATGGCGGACCGCACCTCGCCCGGGGGCGAGGAGCTCCCGCCCGCGTTCATCGCGGCCGACGAGGCGCTGGTCGCCCTGGAGCTGGAGATGACAGTGTTCAACGTCGAACGAGACGAACACGCCTCGCGGATCGCCCGCAAGGAGATCGGCCAACGGATGGAGAACATCCCACTGAAAGTCGTCCGGGTCGAGGAGGTGGCCGACGACGGAGAGCCCGAGACAGAGGAGACGGACACCGGCGGGACGGAGACGGTGGAGACGACGGAGACAGCGGAGACGACGGAGGCGGCGACGGCAGAGACGGCGACGAGCGACGACGACGAACTCCTCCCGGAGTTCGAGGAGATGGTGGAAGAGGAGTCGTCGTGAGACGGCGTCGCCACTGGCGCGTCTGCTGTGTGGAGTAGTGCGCGAGAACCCTCAGTCGGCCTTCGGGGCGACCGGCTCGGACTCCGTGTTCTTCTCCGGAGACGCTCCGGTGATCCCCTCCGCCAGTTCGAACACTGCAGCCTTGTGGTCTGTCTTCGACTTGTGAATAGAGGTCGGTTTCACGCCGAGTTCGTCGTACGACTCCAGGTCGACGTCCTCGTTCCAGTGTTCGTACTGGGTCTGTACTTCGCTGAGAAGGCCGTGCAGGTGGATGAGCTCTTGCTTCTTCATGGGCACGAACCGTTAACGACCGAGGGGTTAAAGATCTATCTTGAGTGTCGTTACCACGATTCGGGTTGGGCGGCGGCGTGAGCCCCCGAGTCGCCGGAATCCGGCTGTCGGACTGTCACGGTCGTTCAGGCCCCGACCACCCGGGGCGACTCCGCGAACGTTTTCCCGGTGGCCCGCCCACCGTGGCGTATGGACTACGAGGACATGCTCGACCGTGCGGTCGAAGAGACCCCGGAGATCGAGGAGGGGGAGTCTCGGTTCGAGGTGCCGGACGCGAATGTCCGCCAGGAGGGGAACACGACGGTCGTCGAGAACTACCAGGACATCGTCGACAGGCTGGACCGTGACGAGGAGGCGGTCCTGAAGTTCCTCCAGGACGAGCTCGGCACGGCCGCACACATCGACGAGAGCGGGCGCGCGCGCCTCACCGGCGGTTTCAAGCAACGCCGCGTCGGCAACGCGCTCGACGCCTACACCGAAGGGTTCGTCATCTGCCCGGAGTGTGGACTCCCGGACACGAATCTGGTCACCCAACGCGGCGCAGAGATGCTGCGGTGTGACGCCTGTGGCGCCCTGTCGCCGACGGAGTCGTAGGGAGTCGCAGCTACTGGAACTGTTTGATGTTCTCTAGGTCGTGTTCCGTCCGGGCGAACTCCGCCAGGCGTCGTGTCGCGTGACACCCCGGACAGGAGAACTGACTCCTGTGGTCGTCGAGCGCCGTCGGGTTCTCCTCCCAGTCTTTCCCACACTCGGGACACACCAGTCTGACGAACGTCTCGACCATGCCCCGAAGCCACTCTCGCGAGCAGTAAAAAAGCTGGCACGCGAGAGCGTCGATCGTTGGTAGAGCGCAGAGAACCACCACAAAGTTGTTTATCCGTGGGAGAAAATCACTCTGCGCATGTCCCCGAGCCGAACGAGCCGAATCAGACCGGTGCGCCCGGCCGTCGTCGGCGCCCTCGCCCTCCTCGTCCTCCTAGCCGGCTGTGGCGGCGCGGTGTCGTCCGGCGACGCCACCACGGCGACCGACACGACGACTACACCACTCCCGCCCGGAGTGAACGAGACCGGCGTCGTCCCCCAGGACCTGGCGAACGCGCACGGGAGTAGCCTCTCCGAGACGGCCTACGAGGTGAACTACACGACGCGCGTGACGTACGCCAACGGGACGGTGTACGCGGCGATCAGCCGTTCGGGCTCGGTCGCGGCCAGCGACCACTACACCGCCACCGTCGAACAACGCGGCGCGTGGACCCCGGTCGGCGTCGGCCCACGAGTGGCCTACTACGCCGACGGCGACACGACACGGCGGCTGATCGTCGGCTGGGACGGCTCGGAGTCCGTCTCCCCGCCACGCGAGGCGTCGGCGGTCGTCGTCGAGCGACTCGGGCTGGTGGACGACGACCGACTCTACCAACTGTTGGTCTCGGCGGAGTCGGTCGAGGTGTCGCCCGCGCCGGCGAACGACGGGCCGACTGTGATCCGACTCGCGGGCGCACAGCCCATCGCACCCTCGTACGTCTCCGACCCCGGCTCGGCGAACGCCACGCTCCGGGTGAACGCCGACGGCGTCGTGACGGAACTGACCGTGACCTACGGCGCGACCGTCGACGGCGAGCGCGTCCGGGTGGAGACGACCGTCCGCTACGACGCCCTCGGCGAGGCGACCGTCGAGCGGCCCGAGTGGGCCGAGACGGACGACGGCTGACGCGAGCGCGTGGGTCGTCCGCCGCGCGTCAGTCGTCGCTCGCCTCTCCGTTCGCGTCGCTCGTCTCTCCGTTCGCGTCGCTCGCCTCTCCGTTCGCGTCGCCCGCCCGCACGGACAACACCGGCACGGGCGCGTGCCGGATCAGCCGCTCCGTGGTCGACCCGAGGAGGAACCGTCCGAGCCCGCTGCGGCCGTGGGTCCCCATCACGATCAGGTCCGCGCCCGAGTCGTCGGCGTAGTCGGCGATCCCGGTCGCGGGCGTCCCCTGGACGACTGCCGTCTCGCCGCCGACGCCCGCCTGGGCGAGTCGGTCGGCGACTCGTTCGACCCCGGCCTGCGCCTGATGCTCCAGTTCGTCGACCACGAGCCGGGCGTTCGTCAGTTCCGACTGGGCCGCGACCGTGTTCACGTCGACGACGCTCACCACGTCGACGCTCGCGTCGAGCGCGCGAGCGAGGTCGATCGCCGCCGCGACGGCCACCTCCGCACAGTCGCTGCCGTCCGTCGGGAGGAGGAGTCGGTCGTACGTCGTCGGCGCTGGCGTCTCCGACCCGCGAGCGGTGAACACCGGCACCTCAGACAGCCGCGTGACGTGTTCCGTCACGGAGCCGGAGACGACCCGGTCGACGCCCGTCCGACCGTGTGTCCCCATCACGATCAGGTCGGCGTGTGCGGCGTCGGCGTACTCCAGAATCGTCTCCGCGGGATCACCTTGGCGGACGACGGTGGTCGCCTCGACCGTTGTCTCGCCGGCGTCGGCGTCGGAGCCGCCGACGAGCGCGGCGGCGTCTGCGGCGGCCGACTCCGCGGCCGTCCGCGGGTTCTCCTGGCCCCCAGATCCGCCCTCGGGGACGACGCTCAGGACTCGTACGTCCGCCCCCAGCCCGGTCGCCAGGAGTCGTGCGTGCCGGGCGGCGGCCGCCGCCGGGTCGCTGCCGTCCGTCGGGACGAGAATCGTGTCGGTCATGCTAGTCACCGAGCGGAGCTACGGGGACCCGGTACTTCACCGCGCTGGCCGCTTCCCGGCGGGTCGGAACCGGGCGCGCGGGAGAGACTACCCCGTCCGGAAGGAGAAGTCGACGGCCGGCGCAGAGTGGGTGAGCGACCCCATCGAGATCACGTCCACGCCGGTCTCGGCGTACGCCGACACGTCCGCGACGCCGATGCCGCCGCTGGCCTCCGCGAGCGTGTCCTCGGGCAGCCGTTCGACCCCCTCGCGCAGCGCCGCCGGCGACAGGTTGTCGAACAACACCACGTCCGCGCCCGCCTCGGCTGCCCGCCGACCGTCGGCGGCCGTCTCCACCTCCGCCTCCACCTTCGTGGCGAAGGAGGTGCGCTCGCAGAACCGCTCGACTGCCGTCTCCAGCCCGAGTTCCGCGACGTGGTTGTCCTTCACCATCACCATGTGCGAGAGGTCGAGCCGGTGGGTGTCGCCGCCGCCGGCGACGACGGCCCGTTTCTCGACGCCCCGCAGCCCGGGTGTGGTCTTCCGGGTGGCGGCGATCTCCACGTCGTCGGCGACCTCGCGGGCGGCGTCGACGGCTCGGCGCGTCTCCGTCGCCACTCCCGAGGCGTGCGCGACCAGGTTGACCGCCACCCGCTCGCCGCGCAACACCTCGCGGGCCGGGCCGGCGACCCGCAACACGGTGTCGCCGGGCTCGGCCGTGCCGCCGGCCGCGACGGCGTCACCGGCCCCGACCGGACCGTCGGCGGCCGTCTCCGCGACGGCGTCGACGCCCAGGTAGTCGAACACGGCGACGGCGGCGTCCAGACCGGCGACGACCCCCGACTCCTTGGCGACGAGTCGCCCCGTCGTCTCGCCGGGAACGTGGTTCGTCACGTCGTGGTGCCCCACGTCCTCGCGGAGCCACCGCTCCACGTCCGCGTCCGTGATCACGACCCGCCCACCCCGGAGTCCGGCGAAGTCTTCTGCGCTCCCTCACTCTCCGAGTCGCCGGCACTCTCCGGGTCGTCGGCACTCTCCTCGTCGACGACGTAGTGTGTGCCGGCGGAGGGAGCGTCGACGGCGTCACGGGCGATCAGGAGTGCCGTCACGGCGGCGTTGCGGAGTTCGTACAGCCCCCGAGAGGTGCGGGTGCGGGTGTAGGCGTCCACCTCCCCCTTCAGCCGGCGGAGGACGGCCGCCGCCCGGCGCATCGACGTCCGGTCGCGCTCCAAGCCGAACGTCTCCGTCATGACGCGCCGGAGCCGACGGAACTTCCCGCGGGCGAAGTTGTCCGGCATCGCCGGGTCGCTGTCCCGTGGCTCCGGGGCGTCGACGGCCTCGGGCGCGGGGTCGAAGCCGGCCGCGGTCTCGCCGGCGCGACGCCCCCAGACGAGCCCCTCCAGGAGTGAGGTGGAGGCGAGCCGGTTGGCGCCGTGGACCCCAGTCCGGGCGCACTCGCCGGCGGCGAACAGCCGGTCGAGCGACGCGCGGCCACGGGTGTCTACGTCGACGCCGCCACACAGGAAGTGTTCGGCGGGCGCGACCGGGACGCCGTCGTCCGGGTCGACGCCGCGGTCGGCACACTTCTCGGCGAGTCCGGGGAACTCCTCGCGGAACGACAACGGCGACACGTCCAGTCGCACCTCGCCGGTGGCCTCGCGGGCGTCGGCGACGCCGCGCGCGACCACGTCCCGCGGCGCCAGCTCCGCGTCCTCGTGGACCTCGGTCATGAACCGTTCCCCGTTCCCGTCGCGGAGGACGGCCCCCTCGCCGCGGACGGCCTCGCTGATCAGGAACGGGTCGTCCGTCTCGACCGCGTCTGTGTCGAGGACGGTCGGGTGGAACTGGACGTACTGTGTGTCGGACACGTCCGCGCCGGCGAGCGCGGCCATGGCGACGCCGTCGCCGGTCGCGCCGTCCGGGTTGGTGGAGTCGCGGTACAGCGCGCCGACCCCGCCGGTCGCCAACACGGTCGCGCCGGCGTACGCCGGGACGGCCGCTCGGTCGGGGTCGTCCGTCTCCAACAGTGCGCCGTGGACGCGCCCCTCGTGAGTGAGCAGGTCGTAGGCGGCCGTGTCCGCTCGGATGCGGACGTCGTCGTGGTCGTCGAGGTGCGCGAGGAACGGCCGGAGGAGGTGACGGCCGGTGGCGGCGTCGACGTGGAGGATGCGCCGCTGTGAGTGGGCCGCCTCCCGGCCGAGGTCGAGGTCGTCACCGTCGCGGTCGAACGCGACGCCCAGCGTGTCCAGCAACACGTCGTCGACGGCCGCGCGAGCCTCGGAGACGAGCACGTCGACGGCCTCGTCGTCGGACTCGCCGGCGCCGGCCGCGTGCACGTCGGCCGCGAACGACGCCGGGTCGGACTGGGTGACGGCGATGCCGCCCTGAGCCCAGTCGGTGGCGGCGTCCTCCGGCCGGGTCGCCTTCGTGGCGACGAGCACGTCTGCGCCCTCGCGGGCGGCCGCGAGCGCCGCCGCACAGCCGGCGATCCCGCTGCCGACGACGAGCACGTCCGCCTCGAACTGCTCGGGGTCGCCGCCGTCCGTCCGAGTGGCCAACGCGGGGGTGGTCGTGTCCGACATGGTCACAGCTCCAGCATCCGTTCGGTTGCGACACCCGCCAGTTCCTTCTCGCGGGGCGGGACGGAGACGACGTTCCGTTCTTCCCCCTCGACGAGCCCGTCGAGGATCCACGAGAGGTAGTTCGGGTCGATCTGGCGCATGGCGTTACAGTCCATACAGGCGTCGCCACACAACGGCAACACCTCCACCTCCGGGTTCCACCGGTCGAGGTGGTTGGCGAGGTGGATCTCGGTCCCGATGGCCCAGGTGTCGCCGGGGTCGGCCGTCTCGACGACCTCCGTGATCGTGGCCGTCGACCCGACCACGTCCGCCGCCTCCACGACTTCGCGGCGACACTCCGGGTGGACGACGACGTTGGCGTCCGGCCGTCGCTCGCGCAGCTCCGTGACGTGGCTCTCGCGGAACCGTTCGTGAACCTGACAGTAGCCGTCCCAGAGGACGATCTCCGCGTCGGCGACCTCCTCTACGTCCTTGCCCTCGGGGTCCCACGGGTCCCACTCCACAACGCTGTCCTCCATCCCGAGTTCGTAGGCGGTGTTCGTCCCGAGGTGTTTGTCCGGGAGGAACAGGACGGCGTCACCCCGTTCGAACGCCCACTCGAAGGCGTCGGCCGCGTTCGAGGAGGTACAGACGAGCCCCCCTTGCTCGGCACAGAACGCCTTCAGGTCCGCGTAGCTGTTCATGTAGGTGACGGGTGTGATCTCCCTGTCGCCCGCCGCCTCGGTGATCTCCGCCCACGCCGCGTCGACCTGTAGCGCCTCCGCCATCCCCGCCATCGGACACGACGCCTCCATCGACGGCAGCAGGACGGTCTGGTCGTCGTCCGTGATGATGTCCGCCGACTCCGCCATGAACGTCACCCCGCCGAAGACGACGTACTCCGCGTCCGACTCGGCGGCCTGCTTCGACAGCTGGTAGGAGTCGCCGACGAAGTCCGCGTGCTCGACGATCTCTCGGCGCTGGTAGTTGTGACCCAGGATCACCACGTCGTCACCCAGCGTCGACAGCGCCGACTCGATTCGTTCGGTCCGTTCGGGCTCCGACAGCTCCCGGTAGTGGGCCGGCAACTGCTCTAAGTTGTCGTACTTGAACAGACTCAGGTCCGTCTCGATGTCTGCCGTCTCCATCCGAGGCATTGTGTTCACTGACTGTTCGATCCGGAGCATTGAAGAAGATTTCTCTTCGATACCCGTTTCTCAGAGAACAGTACTCTGACGACCCGCAGTTGTAGACAGATAGTGACCTTCAGTCGGCTAGCGCGGCAGTTTTCCATCGAACAGCTCGTGTGGAGAAGATTCGTGGTCCGACTCCGGAGGGCTCCGGAGTCGTCGGGAGTCGGCTACAGGTCGTCGTGAGTGAGTCGGCCGTCGACGAGCGTCGCGGCCACGTCGATCTCCCGGATCGCGTCCGGGTTCTCCCACGGAGAGTCGGCGAGGACGACGAAGTCGGCGCGCTTGCCGGGCGCGAGCGTCCCGAGACGGTCCTCGTCGAAGCCGGCGTACGCCGCGCCGCCGGTGTACGCCCGCAGCGCGTCGGTGACGCCGAGTCGTTGGCGCTCGGCGGGGGCGTTCACGGCGTGGTGGACGCCGAGCAGGGGGTCGAGCGGCATACAGTCGCTGCCGAAGGCGAGCCGAACGTCGTGGTCACGGTAGTCGGCCAGGCGGTTCGTCCGGGTGCGTCGGTCGCCCAGCCGGGCGTCGTACAGTCCGTCCTCGCCGGCCCACTTCAGGAAGTTCGGTTGGACGGACGCGACGATCCCGGCGTCGGCCATCCGGTCGAGCAGGTCGTCGTCGACCAGTTCGACGTGTTCGATCCGGTGGCGGGCGTCCGGGTCGCCGTGTGTCTCGTACGCCTCCACGACCGCCCGGACGGCCTCGTCACCGATGGCGTGGGCGGTGAACTGGAAGCCGTGAGCCGTCGCGCGCCGGACGTGTTCGCGCAGCTCCGCCGGGTCGACGACCCACTGTCCGGTCCCGTCGCCGTCGGCGTACGGCTCCGACAGCTTCGCCGTCCGGCCGCCGAAGGAGCCGTCCGTGTACGTCTTGACCGCGCCGGTCTGGACCATCTCGCTCCCGTGGTTCGTCCGCGCGCCGGTCTCGATCAGGGCGTCGAGGTGGTCCGTCCAGTAGTTGAGCCGGACCCGCACGTCGAGGTCGTCCGTGGCGGCCATCTCGCGGTACACTCCGGGCGCGTGTGAACGCCGAACCATGTCGTGGACACCGGTGACGCCTCGACTGGCAGCGGCCGCCTGTGCGGCCTCGATCAGTTCGCGGGTGTCGCCGGGGTCCGGCTCGACGGCCTCGTACAGTGGGTCGACCGCCTCCTCGACGACGACACCCGTCGGCTCACCGTCGGTGGTCTGGACATCGTCGTCCGGCATGTCGTCGCGGTGGCGCTCCAGCGCGACACTGTCGACGGAGGCGACGTGCATGTCCTCGCGGAAGGCGACGACCGGGCGGTCGTCGCCGACGGAGTCCAACTGTGCGGCGGTGAGGTACTCCCCCTCGGGCCAGGTGCTCTCGTCGTAGCCGAACCCGAGGACGTACTCGGCGGGGTCGCCGGCGTCGGCCGCGCTGGCTCCGTCGGCCGTCTCCGCGGCTCGCCGGGCCAGCAGGTCGACCGCCTCGTCGGCGGACCCGGCCGGAGAGAGGTCGGCGTGGACCAGGCTACGCCCGGCGTTGGTCAGGTGGGTGTGTGCGTCGACGAACCCCGGGAGGAGCACGCGCCCCTCCAGGTCGATCCGCTCCGTCTCCGGGCCGGCGAGGAACTCCACGTCGTGTGTCGACCCCAGACGGACGACTGTGCCGTCGCGGACGGCGACCGCCTCGTACACCTCGTCTGGCTCGTCGAGCGTGTGGACCACCCCGTCCGAGATCACGAGATCTGCGGCGTCTGTCACGGTAGCCTGTCTGACGGCTCCCGACTTTAAATATCAGTTCCTGTCCCCGTTCGCCGGCCTCGGGGGGTGTTCTCGGTCGAGTCACCGTGGGCCCGACACCGTCGTGTCGCCTCAGTCGGGGAGCCAGAAGAGTGCGACCAACGACAGCAGCTGTGAGGTGAAGATCCGGCGGTGGGTCGCCTCGGCGCCGTACGCGACGAAGATCTCGGAGGCGAGCATGAACGCCGCCCACAACGCCAGTGAGACGAAGAACGCCACGGTCACCGGGTTCGGTCCGGTCTGTTCGTCACCGAGCTCTTCGACGGCAGTGTACGCCCGGGCGAACAACACGGTCGAGAGGAGTTCCCAGACGAGTACGCCGACGAACAACACCCCGACGACCACGGTCGGCGTCCCGTGGACGGACGTGACGTCGAGCATGTACCCCCAGTTCCCCGAGGCGTACGACCAGCCGTCCCCGAGCACGCCGAGGGCTTTCAGCCCGTCGAAGAAGTTGGTGGAGAACACGATGCCAGTCCACAGCGTCCAGAAGGCGACGATTCCTCTCTCGAGGGATGTGGTATCGAACATTGCAGTTGCAGATTACTCACTCTACAGATAAAACTACTCATTTACGGAGAAACGAGAGCGTGGCGACTGTCAGCGACTGTCTACGAGGGCGACAGTAGAGATCTCCGGGTCGGCCACAGCACGGCTGGAGAACTGCTGGGCTCTCGTCTCGCGCCGCCGTGGGCGCGCCGGGCGGGTGACGACCACCGGCGGCGGCCACAGTCGACAACGAACCGACGGGCGGTGTTCGCTCCACCGCCGGACGCCACCGACAACGGGTGTGACAAGCCGTCTCGGGCGCAGACCGATCCGGAGTCCTTTTAAGCTGCGAGGGAACAGTACGGACACAGTCCGGTGAAGCGACAATGAACGGGACGGGACTCGACGTGCTCGTGCCGTCGTCGCTCGTCCGGGAGGCCGAGGACGGCCGCGAGGCCACGCGAAAGCTCGGCTACGTCGCCCGCGCGGCGACGGTCTTCCGGGCGGACCGGTTGGCCGTCTTCCCCGACGGGGAAGGCGAGACAGACAGGGGCGAGGAGTTCGTCTACACGGTGTTGGCGTACGCGGCGACCGCACCCTACCTCAGACGCGAGGCGTGGGACCGCCGCGAGGAGCTCCAACACGTCGGCGTGCTCCCGCCCCTGCTGCCAGACACCTCCGGCCCGGACGGGTCGGAGCTACGAGACGGAATCGTGACCGAGGTCGGACCTGAAGGCCGCGTCCGGGTCAATTGCGGAACGCAACACCCGATCTCCCTGCGGGCGCCTCCAGACGAGGTGCCTTCGGAGGGAGAGCGCGTCACCGTCAGGGTCTCTTCGAGAGAGCCGGTCCGCGCGAAGCTGGCGGACGGCGACACACCGTCGCCGGCCGTCGAGCGTGCGGACCTCGCGGACGCCCTCGCCGACGCCGACGTGTCGGTCGCCGCCTCCCGTCACGGGGACACCCTCTCCGTGACGGAGTTAGAGGTGGTCACGGCCCGGCTGCGCGACGCGGACCGCGTCGCCGTCGCGTTCGGCGCCCCGGCCAGGGGGCTGCCGTCGATCCTCGGGTACCCCGAGGACGCGGCGGTCGACCCCGCAGACACGCGGTTCGACCGCTGGCTGAACACGGTTCCGAACCAGGGCAGCGAGGTGGTGCGCACGGAGGAGGCGATGTTCGCCTCGCTGAGCGCCCTCTCGCTGCCCCCGTGATCGAACGCCGCGAACACAACAACATGCCACAACCAAGCAGACCACGCAAGGGCTCGACGGGCTTCGGCCCGCGCACGCGCTCGGCCAGCGAAGTCCCGCGCCTCCGCTCGTGGCCCGACGACGACGGGGCCGCCGGAGTGCAGGGCTTCGCGGGCTACAAGGCAGGGATGACCCACGTCGTGATGGTGAACGACGAGGACGACTCCGCCCGACAGGGGATGGAGGAGTCCGTACCGGTCACCGTCGTGGAGGTCCCGGAGATGCGCGCGGTCGCAGTCAGAGCCTACGAGGAAACGTCGTACGGAAAGAAACCGCTGACGGAGGTGTGGACGAGTGAGTTCCACAGCGAACTGGACCGCACACTCGACCTCCCGAACGAGGACACCTTCGAGCCGGACGCCGCGGAGCTGCGGGAGCTCGTCGACGACGGCACGGTCGACGACCTGCGGTTCATCACCCACACGCAGCCGGCGACGCTGTCGAACGTCCCGAAGAAGGAGCCGGACGTGATGGAGACGCGCGTCGGCGGCGGCAGTATCGAGGATCGGCTGGAGTACGCCCTCGACCTGGTCGAGGGTGGCGGCAGCCACACCTTCGGTGACGTGTTCCGGGCGGGGGAGTACCTCGACACCGCCGGGATCACGAAGGGGAAGGGAACTCAGGGCCCCGTCAAGCGTTGGGGCGTCCAGAAGCGGAAGGGGAAGCACGCCCGCCAGGGGTGGCGGCGCCGGATCGGCAACCTCGGTCCGTGGAACCCCTCCCGGGTCCGGTCGACGGTGCCCCAGCAGGGGCAGACCGGCTACCACCAGCGGACGGAACTGAACAAGCGACTGCTGGACTTCGGCGAGGGGGACGACGCCTCCGTCGACGGCGGCTTCGTCAACTACGGCGAGGTCGACGGGCGGTACGCCCTCGTGAAGGGTTCGCTGCCCGGTCCGGAGAAGCGGCTCCTCCGCTTCCGTCCGGCGGTCCGACCGAACGACCAGCCGCGTCTCGACCCCGAGGTGCGGTACGTGTCCACGGAGTCTAACCAAGGATGACGACGACAGTGTACGACCTGGACGGCGAAGCGAGCGGGGAGACGGAGCTCCCGGCCGTGTTCGACACGACGTTCCGCCCGGACGTGATCCGGCGGGCCGTGCTCGCCGCGCAGGCGAACCGGAAGCAGGCTTACGGCGTAGACGAGTTCGCCGGCATGCGGACGCCGGCGGAGTCCCAGGGTTCGGGCCGCGGGATGGCCCACGTCCCCCGGGAGAACGGGCAGGGGCGGCGCGTGCCCCAGACCGTCTCCGGGCGGAAGGCCCACCCGCCGAAGGCCGACAAGGACCAGGGCAAACAGATCAACGACAAAGAACGGAAGCTCGCAGTTCGGTCGGCGCTGGCGGCGACGACCGACGCCGAACTCGTCGCCGACCGCGGCCACGAGTTCGACGACGACCTGGAGGTTCCGCTCGTCGTCACCGACGAGTTCGAGGACCTCGTCAAGACCCGGGAGGTCGCCGACCTCCTGGAGTCGCTCGGCGTGTACGCGGACGTCGAGCGGGCCGACGACGGCCGCAAGATCAAGGCCGGTCAGGGGTCGACCCGTGGCCGGAAGTACAGAGAACCCGTCTCGGTCCTGTTCGTGACGAGCGAGGAGCCGTCGCGTGCGGCTCGCAACCTGGCGGGCGTGGACGTGACGACCGCCGCCGAGGTGAACGCCGAGGATCTCGCTCCCGGCACCCACCCCGGTCGGCTGACGTTGTTCACGGAGTCCGCGCTGGCGGAGGTGAGTGACCGATGAGTGTCGTTCACCACCCGCTCGTGACGGAGAAGGCGATGGACGAGATGGACTTCGCCAACAAGCTCCAGTTCGTCGTCGACTCGGACGCGACGAAGCCGGAGATCCGCGAGGAAGTGGAGTCGCGGTTCGAGGTGGCGGTGACGAGCGTAAACACGCAGGTGACGCCACAGGGTCGAAAGAAGGCGACCCTGCGGCTCTCGGAGGAGGACGACGCACAGGACGTCGCCTCCAGAATCGGGGTGTTCTGACATGGGCGCACGAATCCAAGGACAACGACGTGGTCGCGGCGGCTCGACGTTCCGAGCCCCGTCGCACCGCTACAAGTCGGACAAACAGCACAAGACCGTCGAGGACGACGACACGGTGACCGGTGAGGTCGTCGGGATCGAACACGACCCGGCGCGGTCAGCACCGCTGGCGGACGTGGAGTTCGAGGACGGCGACCGCCGCCTCGTGCTCGCCCCGGAGGGGATCACGACCGGCCAGGAGATCCAGATCGGCGTCTCGGCGGAGATCGAGCCGGGCAACACGCTGCCGTTGGCGGAGATCCCGGAGGGGGTCCCCGTCTGCAACGTGGAGTCGAAGCCGGGCGACGGCGGGAAGTTCGCCCGTGCGTCGGGCGTGTCGGCGACACTGCTGACCCACGACCGCAACGTGACGGTCGTCCAGCTGCCCAGCGACGAGGTCAAGCGGCTGAACCCGGACTGCCAGGCCACGATCGGCGTGGTCGCCGCCGGCGGCCGGACGGAGAAGCCGTTCGTGAAGGCCGGCAACAAACACCACAAGATGAAGGCACGTGGGACGAAGTACCCGCGTGTCCGCGGCGTGGCGATGAACGCCATCGACCACCCGTTCGGCGGCGGGGGGCGCCAGCACCCCGGCAAGCCCAAGTCCATCTCGCGGGACGCTCCGCCGGGACGGAAGGTGGGCGACATCGCCTCGAAACGAACCGGAACCGGGAGGGACTCGTAACACATGTCGACAGAGTACAGAACCGGCCGCGAGGGTGAGTTCACCTACCGCGGCCACACGCTCGACGAGCTCGACGAGATGGATCTCGACGAGGTGACGGAACTGCTGCCCGCACGCGCGCGGCGAAGCATCCAGCGGGGGCTGGACACGGAACAACAGAAGCTGCTCGAACAGGCCCGCGAGGCCGGCGAGGAGGAGACCGCGAACGACCCGATCCGGACGCACCTCCGGGACATGCCGATCGTCCCGGAGTTCGTCGGACTGACGTTCGCGGTGTACACCGGTCAGTCGTTCGAGCGCGTCGAGGTGGAGCCGGAGATGATCGGCCACTACCTCGGGGAGTTCCAGTTGACCCGCACGTCCGTCGAACACGGACAGGCCGGCATCGGCGCGACCCGGTCCTCGAAGTTCGTGCCCCTGAAGTGACACCATGGGAATCAGCTACAGCGTCGAGGCGGACCCGGACACCACCGCGAAGGGGATGCTCCGAGACCGCAACATCAGTCTGAAGCACAGCAAGGCCATCGCCCGCGAGCTCCGCGGCGAGACGGTCGCCGACGCGAAGGCGTACCTGGAGGCCGTGATCGCGGAAGAACAGTCGGTGCCGTTCCGGCAGCACAACTCCGGTGTCGGCCACCGGGGGGACATCGACGGCTGGGACGCGGGTCGGTACCCGGAGAAGGCCGCCGAGGACTTCCTGAAGCTGTTGGAGAACGTCTCCAACAACGCCGACCGTCAGGGGTTCGACGCCGACGCGATGGAGATCAAACACACCGCACCCCACAAGGTGGGTGAACAGACGAGCCAGCAGCCCCGTGCGATGGGGCGGGCGAGTCCGCACAACACACCCGAGGTGGACGTAGAGATGATCATCGAGGAGGTCGAGAACTGATGGCGGACGAACAGGCGTTCATCGAGGACGGGCTCCAGCGCACGCAGATCGACGAGTTCTTCGAAGAAGAGCTCGGTCGAGCGGGCTACGGCGGCATGGACGTCGCCAAGACGCCGATGGGGACACAGATCGTCCTGAAGGCGGAGAAGCCCGGGATGGTGATCGGCAAGGGTGGGAAGAACATCCGGAAGATCACCACGGAGCTGGAAGATCGGTTCGACATGGACGATCCGCAGATCGACGTGCAGGAGGTCGACGAGCCGGACCTCAACGCCCGGGTCGTCGCCGACAAGCTCGCCAACGCCCTCGAACGGGGCTGGTACTTCCGGCGGGCCGGCCACACGACGATCGACCGGATCATGGACGCGGGCGCGCTGGGCGCCGAGATCGTCCTCTCCGGGAAGGTGACGGGCGCTCGTTCGCGCGTCGAGAAGTTCAACCGCGGCTACATCAAGCACAACGGCGAGCCGGCGAACGACGTGGTCGACGACGGCCAGGGCGTCGCCGTGATGCAGCTCGGCACCATCGGCGTGACGGTGAAGATCATCCCGCCGGAGGCGAAGCTGCCGGACGACTTCGAGGTCAGCGAGGACGCCGAGGCCCCCGAGGTCGAACAACAGGTCGAAGACGAGGGCGTCGAGTCGCTCCTGGAGGAGCCCGACGAGGTGCCCGAGGCCGAACCGGCGGACGTCGACACCGACGAGGAGCCGGACGACGCCGTCTCCGAGGAGGTCGTCGAGGAGGTCGTCGAGGAGACGGAGCTCCCCGGCGAAGAGGAGGCCGTCGACGTCCCCGGCGGCGACGAAGAGGAGATCGACGAGGAACTGGACGACCTCGACGAGGAAGTCGAGAGCGAGGCGGCCGACCTCGTCGGCGAGATGGAAGAGGCGTCCGAAGGCGACGAAGACGAGGGGGGTGAGTGACGATGGCGATCCTCCACACCGAGGAGATCCGCGACATGACGGCGGCGGAACGCCAGCAGGAGCTCGAGGATCTGGAGACGGAGCTCCTCAACGCGAAGGCGGTTCAGGCGGCCGGTGGTGCGCCGGAGAACCCCGGTCGGTACGGTGAGCTGAAGCGAACGATCGCGCGGATCAAGACGATCCAGCGCGAGGAAGGCGACGTAGAGTAACACAATGCCGACACCCGAGACACTGACACGACACGAACTCGTCGGCCTCCCGGTACGGGTGGTCGACGCCCCCAACCCCGACCTCGTCGGGATCGAGGGCCGTGTCGCGGCCGAGACGGAGCGGACCCTCGTGGTCCGCGGGCCGACAGCCTCGGGTGTCCGCGACCGCCGGGTGCCGAAGGGGGACACACAGTTCCTGTTCGGGCTCCCGGCAGACAGTTCCAGTGTGGCAGACGAGACGGCCGGCGGGGCGACAGTTCCGCCGGCGAGCGGTCTCACAGATGAAGCCGCCGACCGCCGCAAGGGGTCGGGGTCCGCGTTCGAACTTCCGTGGGAAACTCTCGGCACGGGGTCGGCCCGGCCAGCCGAGAAGTCTGGCGGCTGCGAGGACGTGGTCTACGTTACGGTGGATGGGAGACGACTGCTCTCACGACCCGCCTTCCGCACGGAACGTGCAGGTGATTCGACATGGCAATCGGACTGAACGTAACAGATCCGGAGACGACGTGCTCCGACGAGAACTGTCCGTTCCACGGCACGCTCAGCGTGCGCGGACAGACGCTCGAAGGGGAGGTCGCCTCCACAGATATGACGAAGACCGTAGTGGTCGAACGGGAGTACGACGTGTACGTCCCGAAGTACGACCGCTACATGAAGCGACGGAGCCGCGTGTCCGCACACCACCCGCCCTGCCTCGACGTCGAGGAGGGCGAGGAGGTGCGGATCGCCGAGACACGACCCCTCTCGAAGACGAAGTCACACGTCGTCGTCGAGACGGTCGGAGGTGAGGAGTGATGTGCTCCGACCCACAGGAGACCGTGTCCTCAGGAGGTGACGACTGATGCAGGCCCTGAAGGCGGACGTGACGCAGGGTCTGGAGAAGGGATCGCTGATCACGTGTGCCGACAACACTGGCGCACGCGAGCTGAAGGTGATCAGCGTCTCGGGCTACGGCGGCACGAAGAACAGACACCCCAAGGCCGGCGTCGGCGCCAAGGTGACCGTCTCGGTCACCAAGGGGACCCCGGAGATGCGCCGCCAGGTGCTGGAGGCGGTGGTCGTCCGGCAGCGGAAGCCGATCCGCCGTCCCAGCGGCACGCGCGTGAAGTTCGCGGACAACGCCGCAGTCGTCGTCGACGACGCGGAGGAGCCGCGCGGGACGGAGATCAAGGGTCCCATCGCGCGTGAGGTCGCCGAGCGCTTCGGGAGCATCGCCAGCACCGCGACACAGATCGTATGACCGAGCAACCACACAAGCAACGGACCCAGACACGGGACGCGCCGCTCCACGAGCGGCAGACCCAGGTTCGCGCGACCCTCTCGGCGGAGCTCCGAGAGGAGTACGACCAGCGGAACGTCCGCGTCAACGTCGGCGACACCGTCGAAGTGATGCGCGGTGACCACGCCGGCGAGGAGGAAGAGGTCGTGCGCGTGGACCTGCGGGAAGCGGTCGTCCACGTCGAGGACGTCACCGTCGAGAGTGCAGACGGCGAGGAGGTGCCGCGTCCGCTGGACGCTTCGAACCTCCGCGTGACGGAGCTCGACTTAGAGGACGACCGCCGCGAGGCACGTCTGGAGTCCGACGAGGAGGCTGCGTAAGATGAGCAACCACCAGAAACGACTCTCGGCCCCGGACTCGTGGCCGGTCGAACGGAAGGAGGAGACGTTCACGGTGAAGGCGGACGCCGGTCCACACGGCGAGACGGGTGTGCCCCTGTTGATCGTCCTGCGGGACGTGCTGGGGTACGTCGACAGCCGGAAGGAGGCACGCTACGCCCTAGAGGGCGGCAGCGTGTTGGTCAACGGTGACGGCAACGTCGCCGAGGACCGTCCGGTGGGGATGTTCGACATCCTCGCGTTCACCGAGCGAGACGAGTACTACCGCGTGTTCCCGTCGGAGGGCGGTCGGCTGTCGCTGACCCCCATCGACGAGGACGCGGCGGCCTCCCGGCTGGGGAAGGTCGTCGGCAAGCAGCAGGTGGCCGGCGGGGCGTTCCAGTACACGCTCCACGACGGCACGACGCTGCGGGCGGACGACAGCTACGCCGGCGGGGACTCGCTCGTGGTCGACAACGAGACGAAGGAGATCGTCGCCCACTTCCCGTACGAGGAGGGGGCGCTCGTGACCGCCGTCGACGGCGGACACGCCGGCGAGATCGGCGAGATCGAGGAGATCCGCGTCACCCCGGGCTCCGGGGACAACGCGGTCGTTGTCACGCAGGCGGACGGTGGCTTCGAGACGATCGCCGACTACGTCGTCGTGATCGACGAGAACTTCACCGAAGGAGGTGAGGAGTGATGAACTCCGATCCACGGAAGACGAAGTCTTCAGGAGGTGAGAAGTGATGTCCGAGAGTGAAGACGCCGGGTTCCACCCGATGCGGAAGCCGACCGTCGAGAAGGTCGTCGTCCACATGGGTGTCGGCCGCGGTGGCCGCGAGCTCGCGGACGCCGAGGACATCCTCGAGGAGATCACGGGCCAGGAGTCCGTCCGGACCCAGGCCGAGAAGGCCATCGGCGAGTTCAACATCCGGCCGGGCGACCCGATCGGCGCGAAGGTGACGCTGCGTGGCAACGACGCCACGGCGTTCCTCGGGACGGCGCTCCCGCTCTCGGACCTGTCGATCTCGCAGTTCGACAACGTGGGCAACGTGAGCTTCGGCGTCGAGGAACACACGGAGTTCCCGAGCCAGGAGTACGACCCGAACGTCGGGATCTACGGGCTGGACGTGACCGTGACGCTGACGCGCCCGGGCTACCGGGTGGCCAAGCGTGACGCACGCACCCGTTCGATCCCGAACGACCACCGCATGAGCGTCGAGGACGCGGTCGCGTATCTCGAACGCGAGTTCGACGTGGAGGTCGACAGATGAGCGAGACAGACACGGAGACAGACACACAGGAGACGCCAACGGGCGAGCAGGCCTCGAAGCGCACCGACGACAACGTCGCGTGCCGGCGGTGTAACCGCAAGCAGGGGCTGGTCGGGAAGTACGACATCAACCTCTGCCGGCAGTGTTTCCGCGAGGTCGCTCGATCGATGGGGTTCCGGAAGTACCGATAACGATGGCAGGCAATGATCCACTCGCCGACGCGCTCGCGGGAATCGACAACGCGGAGAACGTCGGCAACCTGGCGTACACGGTCCAGCCCGCCTCGAACACGGTCGGCTCCGTACTGGAGGTGCTGTACGACGGCGGCTACGTCGACGGCTTCGAGTACGTGGAAGACGGTAGGGCCGGCAAGTTCGAGGTCGAACTGAAGGGCGCGATCAACGAGTGTGGCGTCGTCAAGCCCCGCTACTCGGCGGGGGCAGACGAGTTCGAGAAGTGGGAGAAGCGCTACCTCCCCGCCCGCGACTACGGAGCACTGATCGTCACCACGTCACACGGCGTGATGAGCCACTACGAGGCCCGAGAGGCGGGCGTCGGTGGCCAACTGCTCGCGTACGTCTACTGACAACACAGACATGACACGACAGACAACCATTCAGATCCCAGACGAGGCGACGGCCGAGGTCGACCACCTCGACCTGACCCTGGAAGGGCCGGAAGGCTCCGTCACGCGGCAGCTCTGGTACCCGGACGTGACCGTCCTCGCAGACGGGGACACCGTCACGATCGAGCGACCGGACGACGCCGACCGCCAGACGGAGGCCACGGTCGGCACCTTCGAGAGCCACATCCACAACATGGTACACGGGGTCACCGAGGGGTGGACCTACGAGATGGAGGTGTTCTACGCGCACTTCCCGATGGACGTGGCCGAAGAGAGCGGCGAGATCGTCATCGAGAACTTCCTGGGCGAGCGCGCGCCGCGGCGGGCGGACGTGCTCGGCGACACCGAGGTGGAGATCGACGGCGAGGAGATCACGCTCTCTGGCCCCTCGAAGGAGGATGTCGGCCAGACGGCAGCGAACGTCGAACAGCTCACCCGAGTCACGGAGAAGGACGAACGGGTGTTCCAGGACGGGGTCTACATCACGAACAAGCCCCGTGGAGGTGCCTAGATGGCGGACGACGAGATCGAGGCCCTCGAAGACATCTCCGGTGTCGGCGCCTCCAAGGCGGAGGCGCTGCGGGAGGCCGGCTACGAGTCCGTCGAGGACGTGAAGGCGGCCGCCCAGTCGGAGCTCGCGGACGTCGACGGCGTCGGCAACGCGCTGGCGGCCCGGGTCAAGGCGGACGTCGGCGGCCTCGAGGTCGACGAGGAGACGGAAGCCGAGATCGAAGACGACACCGAAGAGGAAGTCGAGACGGACGACGAGGAGACGGACGCCGAGACGGAGCTGCGTCCCCGGGGTCACGCGGACAAGACGCCGGAGTTGGACGCGGAGACGGCGCGTGCGCTCGCCCAGAAGCACCGCGAGAACACGCCGAAGTTCAACCGTCAGGACCACCACAAGAAGAAGCGCGTGTCCACCTCGTGGCGGCGACCGCGCGGCACGCTCTCGAAGCAACGCCGCGGGATGAAGGGGAAAGGCGACACCGTCCAGGCCGGCTTCCGGTCGCCGACGGCGTCGCGCGATCTCCACCCCAGCGGCTTCGAGGAGGTGCGGGTCCACAACACGGACGATCTCGAAGGCGTCGACCCGGACACGGAGGCCGTCCGAATCGCCTCGAAGGTGGGCGGACGGAAGCGTGAACGGATCGAAGACGAGTGTGAGCAACGGGAGATCCGCGTGCTCAACCCGACGTACGTCGAGGTGGAGGTGAACGGCGATGACTGACCTCAGCGCACAGAAGCGACTCGCGGCCGACGAGCTCGACGTCGGTGTCGACCGCGTCTGGCTCGACCCGGAGGCACAGTCGGAGCTCGCGGACGCGATCACACGCGAGGACATCCGCGAACAGATCGAGCAGGGGACGATCCAGGCGGAGGACGCCGAGTCCAACTCCCAGGGTCGTGCCCGCGAACGCGCCGAGACCCGCTCGTACGGCCACGGCACCGGCGCCGGCACCCGGAAGGGGCAGGCAGGCGGTCGCCAGGACGAGCGCGACGACTGGATCCAACGGATCCGGGCACAGCGGGAACGGCTGCGTGAACTGCGCGACGACGGCCCCCTCGACAGCTCGCAGTACCGCGAACTGTACGACAAAGCGTCCGGCGGCGAGTTCGAAGACGTCCGCCGGCTCGATTCGTACGTCGAGGAGAACTACGACGTAACACTGGAGGACGACTGATGGCAACCGGACCACGATACAACGTATCGATGCGGCGTCGCCGCGAGGTTCGGACCGACTACCACCAGAGGTTGCGCCTGTTGAAATCCGGGAAGCCGCGTCTCGTTGCGCGGGTTTCCAACCGACACGTCAGGGCGCAGCTGGTCAGTCCCGGTCCGGAGGGCGACGAGACACACGCGGCCGCGTCCAGCGAGGACCTGTCGGAGTACGGCTGGGAGGCTCCAACGGGGAACCTGCCGAGCGCGTACCTGACGGGGTACCTCGCGGGACTGCGAGCCGTCGCGGCTGGCCTGGAGGAGGCGGTGTTAGACATCGGCCTCAACACGGCCACGCCCGGCAACAAGGTGTTCGCGGTGCAGGAGGGCGCGATCGACGCGGGACTCCAGATCCCGCACAACGAGGACGTGCTGGCGGACTGGCCACGCAACCGTGGCGAGCACATCGCCGAGTACGACGAGCAGCTGGACGAGCCGCTGTACAGCGGCGAGTTCGACGCGGCGGACCTGCCCGAGCACTTCGACGACGTGCGTGCAACACTGACGGAGGAGTTCGAGTAACATGAGCGCCAACGACAGCGGCTGGACGCCGCAGACGCGGCTCGGCCGACAGGTACAGGCAGGTGACGTGACCTCGATGGACGAGGCGCTGGCGACGGGGCTCCCGCTGAAGGAGCCGGAGATCGTCGACCAGATGCTGCCGAACATGGACGACGAGGTGCTGGACATCAACATGGTCCAGCGGATGACCGACTCCGGGCGGCGGGTGAAGTTCCGCGTCGCCGTCGCGGTGGGCAACCGCAACGGCTACCTCGGCTACGCCGAGGCCCGGGACGACCAGGTCGGCGGCGCCATCGAGAAGGCGATCGACGTGGCGAAGCTCCAGGTCATCAGCGTCGACCGGGGCTCCGGCTCGTGGGAAGACTCCGCGGGCGGCCGCAACTCCCTCACCCGGACGGCAGAGGGGAAGGCCGGCTCCGTCGAGGTGGAGATCAAGCCCGCCCCGCAGGGGCTCGGGCTTGCGGGCGCAGAGACCGTCCGCAACATCCTCGATCTGGCGGGCGTCGAAGACGCCTGGACCTCCTCGAACGGCAACACCCGGACGACGGTGAACCTGGCGAAGGCCACGTTCAACGCCCTGGTGAGCGCCTCGCAGGCCCGGACGCCGGACCGCGCACGCCGGGTCCAACGGGAGGCACGCGAAGGGGTGAGCGAGTGATGCGGGCGATCGTCCAGCTTCGCGGCGAGGTCGACATGTCCGACGACATCCACGACACCCTGGCCATGCTCAACCTCCACTCCGTCAACCACGCGACGCTCGTCCCCGAGCGGGACAGCTACGACGGGATGGTGGCGAAGGTGAACGACTACGTCGCCTTCGGCGAGCCGTCCGCCGAGACGGTGGCGATGTTGCTGCGTCGCCGCGGCGAGCCCGTCGAGGGTGACGCCGACGTCGACGACGAGTGGATCGCGGCGGAGACGGCGTACGACGACGCCGACGCGCTGGCGGAGGCGTTGGTCGCCGAAGAGACCACGCTCCGTGAGGCCGGCCTCGCGCCGGTGTTCCGGCTCCACGCCCCGCGTGGCGGTCACGACGGGATCAAACAGCCAGTCACCGACGGCGGACAGTTGGGTCGACACACGACCGAGGAGATCGACGAACTCCTGGAGGACATGCGATGACGAGCAAGAAGAAGCGCCAGCGTGGGACGCGCACGCACGGCGGCGGCTCGCACAAGCACAACCGTGGCGCCGGCCACAGAGGCGGTCGCGGTGCGGCCGGCCGCGACAAACACGAGTACCACAACCACCCGCCCCTGGGGAAACACGGGTTCTCCCCGCCGGAGAAGGCCCAGGACGTGGTCGCGGAGGTGTCCGTCCAGGAACTGGACGAGGACGCCGCGCTGCTGGCGGCCGAGGGGGTCGCCGAGCAGGCGGACGGTGCCTACCACCTGGACGCCCGCGACGTGGCCGAGGACGGCCACGAGGTGGACGTGGTGAAGGTGCTGGGCAACGGTGAGGCCCGGCAGGAACTCCACGTCACCGCCGACGCGTTCACGTCCGGTGCGCGGGCGGAGATCGAACAGGCCGGCGGCTCCGTCGAGCTGACGGAGCGCGCCGAGGAGGCAGAGGCCGACGCGGACGACGAAGACGGCGAAGACGACGAGGCCTGACGGCCTCCCGCGGTCTCACTCTCTCTCGAGTGTCGAACCCCACGGCGGCGCCACTACCCGTCCGGCAGCCGGACCGTCACGCGGAGGTCGTTCACGTTCGTCCCGGTCGGGCCGGACCGGAGGCGGCCGTCGGCGTCCGCGAGCCACGACAGGCTGTCGTTGTCGGCGAGTGCCGCCCGCGCGCTCGCCGGGTCGGTGACGGTCGTGCCGTCGACGACGCCGCCGGCGGCGGCAGTCGAGCCGTCGTGGCCGTCCGTGTCGACGGCGGCGACGACCGTCTCCCGACCGGCGTCCGCGTCGGCGAGCGTCAGCCCGGCCGCGAGCGCGTACTCGCAGTTCGGCCCGCCGACGCCGTCGCCGCGGACGGTGACAGTCGTCTCCCCGCCGGTGACGACGACCACGGGACGGTCGCCCGGTGCGAGTGCGGCCGCGAGCCCGCCGGCACGGCGACCGCGGCGTCGTGCTTCGCCCGTCGTCTCACCCAGCGAGACGGCTCTGGCGCCGCGGTCGCGGGCACGGGCGACGGCGGCGTCGACCGCCCGCCGGCCGCCCGCGACGACGGCCGTGTCCGTTCGGGCCGCTGTCTCGCCGTCGGGCGCCGGCGTCGGGGGTGTGTCGTCGTTCCGGATCACCCGCCGGACCGCGGGCGACGCGAGGTCGTAGCCGTCGAGCACCGCGAGCGGATCCGGGCGGTCGCGTCGAGGGACGGTCGGGCCGCTGGCGACGACGGCCGGGTCGTCCCCGACCACGTCGCTGACGACGACGGCGACCACCCGCGCCGGGGCGGCGCGTGTGGCCAGCCGGCCGCCTTTCACCGCCGACAGCGCCGTCCGGACGGCGTTCGTCTCCCGGATCGTCGCGCCGGCCGCGAGCAGGTCGGTCGTGACGGCTGCGACCGCCTCGTGGTCGACGCCCGGAGCCGGAGCTGCGAGGAGTGCGCTCCCGCCGCCCGTGATCGGTGCGAGCACGACCGTCTCTCGGCCCGCGTCGTCGAGGAGCGTCAGCGCCTCGCGGGTCGCCGCTACCCCCTCGGCCGTGGGTGTCGGGTGACCGCCGGCCGCGAACCGCACCCGTCCCGGCCCCTCGCCGGCCGCCGTCGGGGGGACGAGGACGACCCCGTCGCCCGGGGGGTGGCCCGCAGCCGTGAGTCGGTCGACGAGCGCCCGCGTCAGCGCCGGCGCCGCCTTCCCGCCGCCGACGACCACCAGTCGGTCTGCGGCCGCGAGATCTGCCGTCACCGTCTCAGTCTCTGTCTCAGTCTCAGTCTCAGTCTCCGTCGTCGTCCGCGTGTCGGCGACCCGGAGCTGGCCGTCCGTGACGTGGACGCCGTCGGCGACGGCTGCCGCCGGACGCGCCGCTCGGACGCCCGCCGCGAGACAGTCGCGGGCGAGCTCCCGGGCCGGCGTGGACGGGCCGTCCGTGTCGAACCGAACGTCGTCGTCCCCGTCGACCCCGTTGCGGTCGTCAGTCACTCGAAGGTCAACACCTCTACGCCGTCCGTCTCGTAGTCCGTCATCGCCGCCAGCCGATCCGGCACCTCCGACAGCGACAGCTCCCGGCCGACCAACACGCTCGGGTCGACCGCGCCCGACGCCAGCAGCCCCAGGAGTTCGTCGTAGTGTGTCGGCGGCATCCCACGGGACCCGACCACGTCGATCTCCCACCGCGTGATCTCGTCGATCGGCAACGCCACCTCGCCCGCCTCCGCGTCCGTCGTCAGCCCCACCTGGACGTGGGTGCCTCGCTGCCGGAGACAGTCCACGGAGTTGCGACACGTCTCTGCCCGCCCGAGCGCGTCGACGGAGACGTGGGCCCCCTCGCCGCCGCGGTCGGCCGTCAGCGCTCGGATCGCTTCGACCGGGTCGGTCTCCGTCGCGTCGACGGTCGCCGCCGCGCCTGCCGTCTCTGCTCGTTCGAGTGCCGCGTCGTCGACGTCCACCGCGACGGGGCGTGCTCCGGTGGCGTCGGCGACGTGGATCGCCGACAGGCCGACGCCGCCTGCACCGTGGACCGCCACCCAGTCGCCGGCCGTCACGTCCGCGCGGTGGGCCAGGGCGTGGTACGCCGTGGTGAACCGACAGCCCAACGCCGCCACGTCTCGGGCCGCGACCCCCTCGGGCAGCGGCAGGGCGTTGTAGTCGGCGTTCGGGACGTGCACTCGTTCTGCGAACGCCCCCGGCGCCGCGCGTTCGAACCCCAGCGCCGCCCCGTCGAGACAGGTGTTGCCGTGGCCGTTCGTACACTCCAGACACGCGCCACAGCCCAGGTCGAACGGCACTGCGACCCTGTCGCCGACCTCGACGCGCTCTACGTCGTCGCCGACGGCGACGACCTCGCCGGCGGGCTCGTGGCCGAGGACGAAGTCCAGGGGGACCTGGTCGTCCGCCCACTCCCCGTGGCCCTGCCAGGCGTGCCAGTCCGACCGACAGACGCCGCAGGCCTCGACCGCCACGACCGTGCCGTGTGGGTCCGGCTCCGGAGCCGAGATCTCGGTTACTTCGAGCGGCTCGCCGTACTCGCGTAACACTGCTGCGCGCACGGCAACAGTTGAGTGGGGGTGGCTGTTAACTACCCGTGTGTGGGTCGGTCGTCTCCGTGTCTGTTCGGTGGTGGGACGGGTGGTCTCGACCGTCGTTCGCCCCACGACGAGGCCAGAGAGCCGAACGAATCGACCCGACTACAGTTCCACGGCCGACCCGGACTCGTCGGACTCGTAGATCGCGGACAACACCCGTTGGACGGCCAGCCCCTCCGCCACGGTGTTCCGCTCGGGCGCTTCACCCGCCCGAACCGCCTCCAGGAACGCGCGTTGTTCGGCGCGGTGGGAGTCTCCGTCGCGGGTCCGGATCTCCGTGTCGGCGAGGTGGTGGCCGCCGTCGGTGCCGGCGTCGAACAGGGTGAGTTCGCCGGTCGCGCGGTCGAAGCGGGCGCCGCCGTCGGTGCCGCGGACGAAGAACTCCTGGGTCGGCGGGCGGTTGACGGCCCAGGCAGCCTCCAGCGAGACGGTGGTGCCGCCGTCGAAGCGGAGGAACGCGGACGCGGAGTCCTCGACGTCGAACGCCTCGGGACCGTCGTCGTCGCCCCACATCTCCAGGTAGGCGTACTCCTCGTCGCCGCCGAACTCGGAACGGGTGACTCCGGACACCTCGCGGACGGCGGGGAAGCCGGCGAGGTGTAAGGCGAGGTCGACGGCGTGGACGCCGAGGTCGACGAGCGCGCCGCCGCCGGCGACGGCCTCGTCGGTGAACCACGACCCGCGGCCGGGGACACCCCGCCGGCGGACGTAGTTGGCCTCGACGTGGGTGATCTCGCCGAGTTCGCCGGCGGCGACGCGGTCGTGTAACACCTCCACCGGCGGAGCGAAGCGGTTGTTGAACCCGACCACGAGGAAACCGGGCGCCTCGCGGGCGGCGGCGGCGATGCGTTCGGCGCTGTCGACGGTGTGGGCCAACGGCTTCTCGATGAGCACGTCCAGTCCGGCCTCCAAGGCCGCGACGGCGTACTCCTCGTGGAAGCGGTTGGGCGTCGTCACGACGACGGCGTCGATCTGTTCGAACAGGGGAGCGGCGTCGGCGAACGTCACGACGTCGAAGGTGTCGCCGAACCGCTCGCGGGCCGACTCGGCCACGTCCATCCCGCCGACCAGCCGTGCGTCCGTCTCGACGAGTCGCTCCGCGTGGTGGTGTGCGATCCCTCCGAGGCCCACGATACCGACCCGGGTCTCTGTCATCTTGTCGAAGTTGTGTACATCAGTTGTTAACACTCACGTTCCGTTCGAACTGGGGTGACGGCCGGCGCTCAGTAGAGCTGTCGCCGGCGTTCCTCGCGTTCCTCCTCTCGTTCCGCCTCCTCCTTCTGGCGGCGGCGTCCGCGGCGGTACTGGCGGATGGCCGGGAGCAGGCGGTTCTTCGTGTCGCGGCCGAGCGCGTACAGCCCGTACACCCACGGGACGAACAACGCGGACACGGCGACGAGGTACAACACGGAGGCCACGCTACTCCGCCTCCTCCGTGCCGGTTCCGGCCCCGGCGTCGGCCGTCGAGTTCGCCGGCGAGGCGACGCTGTGGGTGATCGCCTCCCCGCGTCCGTCGAACAGGTGGAACTTCGCGCGGTCGAGCCGGACGCTGATGTCGTCGCCCTCCTCGATGGTGCTGTCGGGCGAGACGGACATCAGCAGACGGTCGGCACCGCTGGCACCACGCCCCATCCCGACGCCCACGTCGTCCGACAGGACGAGGTAGACGAAGATCTCGTCGCCCATCGGCTCCATCACGTCCACCGTGGCGTCGACCGGGTGGGTGGGGTCGCGGGCCTCGCCGGTGGCCTCGACCGGGGAGACGTCCTCCGGCCGGATACCGAGGTCGACCGAGTCGCCGACGTGTCGCTCGAAGTCGCCCGTGTCGAACTCCACGTCGAAGTACTCCGAGGAGAACCCGGTCGCGGTGAGTTCACCCGCAGTGAAGTTCATCGACGGGGAGCCGATGAAGCCGGCGACGAACTTGTTCGTCGGCTCGTTGTAACACACCAACGGCGGGTCGTGTTGCTGGAGCTCACCCTGATTGAGGACGGCGATCCGGTCGGACATCGTCATCGCCTCCGCCTGGTTGTGGGTGACGTAGATGATCGTCGTGTCCAGTTCCTTGTGGAGTCGTTGGAGCTCCGTCCGCATCGACACCCGGAGCTTGGCGTCTAGGTTCGCCAACGGCTCGTCCATCAGGAACACCTCCGGCTGGCGGACGATGGCGCGGGCGATGGCGACGCGCTGGCGCTGCCCGCCGGACATCTCGTCGGGCATCCGGTCGAGCATCCCGCTCATCTGGACGATCTCCGCGGCCTCCTCTACGCGACGGTCGATCTCCTCGCCGTCGTAGTCGCGCAGGCGGAGGCCGAAGGAGATGTTGTCGTACACGTCCATGTGCGGGAACAGGGCGATGTTCTGGAACACCATCGAGATCCCGCGATCCTTCGGCGGGAGCCGCGTCACGTCGCGGTCCCCGATGTTGACGCTCCCCGACGTGGGCTTGGTCAGCCCGGCGATGGTCTCCATCGTCGTCGACTTCCCACAGCCGGAGGGACCGACGAGACAGACGAACTCCCCGTCTCGAATGTCCAGGTTCATGTCTTCGACCGCCGTTACGTCGTCGTAGCGCTTGGTGACGCCGTCGAGTTTGACTCGTGCCATGTTCTGTTACTCCTTGAGCGCCCCCGAGGTGAGGCCGCTGACGATCTTCTCCTGTGCGACCACGACCAGAAGCGTCACCGGCAACACCGCGATGATGCTGCCGGCGGCCATCACGCTGTAGGTGATCTCGAACTGTCCCGCCCGTTGGAGCTGGATCAGGCCGCCGACGACCGGCGCCCAGTCCTGTGCCCCGCCGTCGGTCATCAGGAACGAGAAGAAGAACTCGTTGTAGACGGCGATGAACGTGAGGACGCCCGCGGTGGCGACGCCGGGCGCCGACAGCGGGACGATCACGCGGAACAACGCCCCCAGCCGTGTCGTCCCCTCGACGCGGGCGGCGTCCTCCAGCCCGTCGGGGATCTGCCCGTAGAACGTCGTGAGGATGAAGATCGACAGGGGCATGAACAACGACGAGAAGGGGAGGATCAGCGCCCCTGGCGTGTTGTACAGCTCCACCCACGGGAACACGTTCCCGGTGAACAGCTGGAACAACGGGAGGAAGAACGCCGCCGGGGGGAAGTAGCTGATCGCCAGGATGAGCAGCATCAGCGGCCGCCGGCCGGGGAACTCCAGCCGGCCGAACACGTAGCCCGCCAGACTCGCCAGCAGGAGGACCAACGCAGTCGTCACTGTGGCGAGGAACAGACTGTTGAACATGTAACGGGCGAACGCGATCCGCTCGAACACGTCGACGAACGAGTCGAACGACCCGGCGCCGAGCGTCGGCGGGATCAGCGCGTAGGAGCTGCCAGGCGTCACGGCGACGACGAGCATCCAGTAGAACGGGAACAGCGTCGTCACGACGAAGAAGATCGTGGCGACGTAGAACATCGCGCGGTACGCCTTCTCCGGGTCGGAGATCGTGCTGTCGACCCACTTCTGCAGGATCCCCCTGTTGGGCTCCGGCTCCGTCCCCATCCCGTCGGTGCGGAGCGGGGGAGCCGTCGTTCCCGGGGTGGTGGGAGTACCGTCGGCGGCGTCCGTGCCGCTGGCGTCCGTGCCGTCGGCGTCCGTTCCACTGGGATCCCCGTCGGCGTCCGTGCCGCCGGCACCTGCGCTGCCGCCCGAGTCCTCGGACCGGGCAGCGTCGTACCCCGGCGCGTCGTCGTGTGTCTCCACGTCTGTGTCCGTCGTGGTGTCTGGGTCGTCTCGACTCATTCCACGTCCTCCCGTGCGTAGAACACGATGTACACCGACACGACGACCCCGATGATCGCGGCCGTCAGGAACGCGACGGTCGCTGCGGTGCCGACGAGCCGCGTCCCGCCGAAGAACGAGGAGACGACGAGACACGACAGCGACGGCAGCGTGTTGCAGCCGACGTTCGTCGCCTCGATCACTCCGTACACGCGCATCGCCTGGATCGTCCGGAACAGCATCGCCACCAACACCGTCGGGAACACGATCGGCAGGGTGATCATCTTGAACCGCTGCCACGGCGACGCGCCCGCGACCTTCGCCACGTCGTACAGGTCGCGGTTGACGCTCTGGAGCCCCGCGAGAATCAACAACGCCATGAACGCGGTCGTCTTCCAGATGTCCGCGACGATCACGATCAGCGTCGAGTCCTGTGCCGTCTGGAGCGGGGAGTCCGAGAGGAGCCCCAGCCCCTGGAGCGACAACGCTCCGTCGCCGATGAAGATCCCGACGTCGGGGGCGAAGAACAGGTAGAAGATCATCCCCTGGACGACGATCGGGATCGCCCACGGGATGATGATGGCGACGCGCACCCACCTCCGGCCCTTGAAGTCCTGGTTCAACACGAGCGCCTGGCCGAAGCCGATCAGCGTCTCGAACAGGACGCTGACGACGGTGAAGATCAACGTCACCGTCAGCGCGCTCTCGAAGAACGCCCCGACTGTCAGCGTCTCCGGGAGGAACGGCGCCGGCATCAGCGCGTTCCGTTCGCCCGTCAGGATCGCCACGTAGTTGTCCAACAACACGAAGTCGCCGACGGTGGCGGCGCCGGTGATGTTGTCGGCGAACAACGACAGCCGGAACGTCGAGAGCAACGGCCAGAAGGCGACGACGCCCAACAACAACAACGCCGGCGTCAACAGGAAGTAGGCGAACTGGGTCTCGGTGAGGTTCTCCATCCACCGGACGAACCCCGCGTACACTCCCGACTTCCGACCGGGCGCCGCGTCGGGTCGTTCAGTCGCCACGACCCACCTCCCGACGGACCAGTGGCTCGTCGGCCGCCCGTCTCGTCCGTCGTCGTCTGTCAGTCACTGTCGGTCACCTCCGGATCGTCTGTCACGGTCGAAGTTCCTCCGCCCGTTGTGTTTCCATGTTGTGTGGTGTCAAGGCCCACGATTATAGTTCTGCCTGCGACGCCTCCGGAGACGGGAGAGACCGTCTCCGGCGCGACCGGCGTTGCGGCTTCAGCTCGACCCCTGTTCCTCGATGGCTTGGATCGTCTCCTTCAGCGAGGACATCGCGTCTGCGGGGGTCTTCTGTTGACGCAGCGACGCGTTCACCTCCTGGCTGACCTTGCTGGACTGCTGGGGCCAGACGGCCGTCACCGGACGTGGGACGGCGTTCTCGCTGGCGACCGCCAGCGAGTCGACGTAGCGGCCGATCAGGTCGAGCTGACGAGTCTGCTCCGTGTCGATGAGGTCCGGGATCGGCGGGATCCAGCCGCCGATCTCGAACAGGTCCAGCCGGACCTGGTCCGTCTGGAGCGCCTTGAACACGTGGTAGGCGGCGTTCTTCTTCTCGGCGGGCGCGTTGGGGTTGAGCGCGAGGTGCCAACCGCCCAGCGCGGACGTGGAGCCGCCGATCTCCGGGCCGTACTGCGACTCGTCGGCGCCGACCGCGTACGGCATCGGCATGACGCCCAGGTCCTCGCCGAAGTTCTCCTCGGTGCCGTTGATGTTGATGGAGTACGGCCAGTTGCGGAGTGCGACCGCACGGCCCTTGGTGAACGGGGTCCGAGAGGGCTCTTCGGTGTAGCTGACGACGTTCTTCGGCGAGATCTGTTCGTAGCCGTCCAGCGCCACCGGATCGTCGGAGCCGTAGATGAACGTCCGCATCATCCGGATCGCGTCGACCACCTGTTCGTCGTCGACGGTGACCGGGCGGTCGCCGACCGGGCCGAACAGGTTCCCGAACTCGCCGAAGTAGGAGCCGCCCCACGACCCCATGAACTCCACCATGTCACAGCAGGCGAGCCCGACGTAGGCCTTCCCCTGCCAGTTGAACCCTTGTGCGGTGGTGCCGGCGTCTAGCATCCCGTCCAGCGCCTCGCGGCCCTCGGCGACCACCGACGAGAACTCCGACCACGTCATCGGCTCCGTCGACCACTGGTCGAAGTCGGCGTCGGAGTAGCCCGCCTCCCGGAGCACGTCCTTCCGGTACTGGATCGTCGGGAAGTCCGCGAACAGGGGGACGCCGAACAGGTCGCCGTCCTGGTTCATCGCGGTGCCGACCATCGTCTGGACGTAGTCGTCTTTCACCGTCGAGGTGATCTCGTCGGGCAGCGCCTGCGAGAGGTTCGTGAGCTGGTCGCGGGCGATGAACGGGATCGTCCACCCGTTGTCCATCATCATGATCGCCGGCGAGGCGTTGCCCGCGTTCAGGAGCTGTTGGTACTTCGCCTGGCGGTCACCCGACTCGAAGGAGCCGGCCGTCCACTCGATGTCGACCGTGTCCGGCAGTCCGCCGTGGTCGCGCATCGACTGGACGATCTGATCGCCGGCGCTCTTGAAGTTCGAGTCCGTCGCCAGTTCGACGGTCACCTTCTCTGAAGGCGGCTCCGTGTCGACCTGTTCCGTCTCGCCGCCGTCGCTGCCGCCACCGCCGCCGGCACAGCCAGCGAGTCCGTACACCGCCCCCGATGCACCGGCAGCCTTGACGAAACGACGCCGCGAGACGCCGCTTCCCTGTGAACTGTTGTCAGACATCCACGTGTCCGTTTATTCACACCCTTCTTCAACCCCACGGTTTTCACAACCGCTGTTGTAAACGCGATTACTCGGGGGAGAGCGGCCGTATCGGTCGTTGGCGAGTGTTGTGTCAGAAACACAATTTATGAGTGTGAGATTACGAACCGACGATTCTCGGTCGTCTAGGGCCGTAGAGACTCCCGACGGTACTGTGGTGAGCGGACACGACCGTCGTGATGGGCGGGGAGCTGCGGTACAGTTTCGGACGGGAAAGTTGTAATTCCTAGTATTACTTATCAACTCGGCGTACACACCGGCCGGGCGTGTCAGAGCACTCACCACACGAGTCGGCGGTCGCGTCGGTCGTCGAGTCGCTCTCGGGGGCGGCCGCGGCGTACCTCGTCGACCCGACGCCGCGTGTGTTGCGCGCGACGGTTGCGGTGTACAACGGAGTCCAGACGGCGCCACGGCTCGGGCTCCTGACCGCGCCGTCGGCGCTGGCGGCGCTGCGCGACCGGTTCCTGCCGGCGAGTGCGGCCGCGAACCTCACGGAGCGTGGGACGGTCACGCTCGCTCGGTACGACGGTCCCGACCGGCTCCCGACGCTCGTGGCGCCGGCGACGACCGTGCGGTTCGCCGACCGTGGCGACGAAGTGGAGACGGTCCGGGGGACCCTCGAGTTCGCTCGGTGTCGGCAGTTGTGGGCGACGGCGCCACGGGTCGGGCTCCAGACGCCTGCCAGACGGCGACTCACGGCCGGGCTCGCCGAGCGGTTCCCGCCGACCGTGCCGGCGACGTTCGGCGAGGTGGCGGCCGCCGCGGGCGAACGGGGGGACGCGGGCTTCGACGCCGTCGCGGCGGTGTTGCTCGCGGCCGCTCGGGCCGGCTGTCGCAACGACCGCGTGAGCGACTGGCTGACGGAGGCCGGGCTGGCCGCCGAGAGCACCGTCTCCGCGCGGAAGCGTCGCCTGGAGGCACACGAGGTGGTGCGGACCGCTCCCGTCGGTGGCGCTCGGACACACGAACTCCACCTGACGGGGGCGTACGCCGACAGTGACGCCCGGGAGTTCGTCCGAGTGATCGACCGGCTGTAGGACCGACCCCGTACGTTTTCCCGGTGGCACACGAATCCAGAGGCGAACGACATGACAGGAGGGTTCGTGGCCCCAGAGGCCGCCGACAGCCCTGGCGACGAGTTCGAGGAGATCGAGGTCGAGGACTCCGACGCCGACCAGATCGCCAGACGCCAGGACGAGGCGTTCGACGAGTTCCGCAAGCGCATCAAGAACGTCGAGTCGCTGAAGGTGGAGGCGTCCGTCTTCGACGACGCCACACTCGCGGCCGTCTACAAGCTCGTCCAGGACGGCCACGTCGCCGCCTTCGGCGGCCCGGTGTCGACGGGGAAGGAGGCGAACGTGTACGAGGCGCTGGGGCCCGACGACACGGAGGTGGCGATCAAGGTGTACCGGATCAACGCCTCCGACTTCCAACAGATGCGGGAGTACCTCACCGGCGACCCACGGTTCGAGGGAATCGGCTCGGACAAGAAGAAGGTTGTCCTGGCGTGGGTGCGCAAGGAGTTCGCCAACCTCCGGCGGGCGATGCGGGCGGGCGTCCGGGTGCCCGAACCGATCGCCGTCGAGCGGAACGTCCTGGTGATGGACCTCGTCGGCCACGCCGAAGACCGCGCTCGCCGGCTCGCCGAGGTGACCGTCGAGAACCCACAGACCGCCTTCGAGGTCGTCCGGGAGTACATGCGCCGGCTGTACGCCGCCGGACTGGTCCACGGTGACCTGTCGGAGTACAACCTGATCGTCTACGAGGGGGAGTTGTTCGTGATCGACCTCGGGCAGGCCGTCACCGTCCACCACCCGAACGCCGGGGAGTTCTTGGAGCGTGACTGTCGGAACGTCGCCGCCTTCTTCTCCCGGCAGGGGGTCGAGACGGACACCACGTCGCTGCGGCGGTTCGTCACGGAGCCGGAGCCGGAGCCGACCGCGGACCTCACCGAGGAGTAGCGGGAAAGACACTTCCGGAGTCCGACCGAAGCGAACGTATGGCGATCACACTGTACGCGCTTGACGGCTGTCCGTTCTGCGAGAAGGTCAGCGACGCACTGGACGACCACGGGATCGACTACGAGACGGAGTGGGTCGGCGCGCTCCACTCCGAGCGCGACGAGGTGAAGCGAGTCAGCGGCCAGCGTGCCGTACCGGTGCTCGTGGACGACGAGCGCGGCGTCACGATGAACGAGTCGGACAACGTCTTAGAGTACGTCGAGCGGACGCTGGCGGGCCAGACAGCATGAGCATCTACACGGGACGCGGCGACGACGGCGAGACGGACCTCCGGGACATGTCCCGGGTGTCGAAGACGGACGCCCGGATCGAGGCGTACGGCACCGTCGACGAGGCGAACGCGCTCCTCGGGACGATCCGAGCGACCGGCTACGACGACGTCGACGACTACCTCCGCCGGATCCAGAACCACCTCCACGTCGTCCAGGCGGAGTTGGCCAACCCCGACCCGGAGGAGGACGACCCTCGGATGACGAGCGAACGGGTCGAGCGGCTGGAGTCGTGGATCGACGAGGCGGACGACGAGCTGGAGCCGCTGACGGACTTCGTGCTCCCGACCGGCTCCGACGCCGGCGCCGGACTCCACCACGCCCGGGCGGTCGTCCGGCGGGCCGAGCGCCGGACGGTGGCGCTCGCCCGCGAGGAGGAGATCGACGAGACGGTCGTCAGCTACCTCAACCGGCTGTCGGACGCGTTGTTCACCTTCGCACGACTCGTCAACGCCCGCGACGGCGAGCCCGAGGAGAACCCCGACTACTGAGCCCGCTCGGGGTCGCGTTCCGACGCGCGGCCACCGTCCCGTTCTCTGGAGTGCGTGTCACCGTCGGTCGTGTCGACAGCCTCGTCGTCGTCGGTCACACCGTCTCTTCCGTCGGTCGCGTCGGAGTACCCCTTCAGGAGCTGTGCGGCCAGATTGACCACGACCACCGAGAGGACGAACCCCCAGAACGCCGCCCAGAGGAACGAGCCGAGCGCGGCGACGGCGAGGGCTTGGAGGTCGCCCGCGACGGGCATCCCGTAGGTGAGCCAGACGGCGGTGCCGGCGAGGCCGGAGAGGACTGCGAGGGCGAACGGCGCCAGGAGCGTGTTGTCCGTCCAGCCGCCGCCGTGCTCGCGGTACTCGACGACGTAGCCCCAGACGCTGCCGACGGTGAACTGGAAGACGACGGCCGCGAGGAGTCCCTGCATCACCGGGACGTAGATCGCCTCGGGGCCGAGGCCCGCAGTCGTGTCGATGTCGCGGACGGCAGCGCCGGTGACGAGACAGAAGACGGTGACTAGCACACCGTGCCACGGGCGGAGACGGTCGGGGAGAGAGAACACAGAGAGTGTGGTGGCTGGCGGTGACAAGTATCTGTGGGCGTGTTGGCGTGAGCGAAAAACAAGGGTTAAGTTCGGGACTGCGGTACGACGAGGTGAGGGTTGGTGGTCTAGTCCGGTTATGACGGCTCCTTCACACGGAGCAGGCCGGCGGTTCGAATCCGCCCCAACCCACTCCTGCGGCACACTGCGACGAACAGCACGACCGCCAGGGAGTGCTGTGAGGAGCCGTGCCGCAGGAGTTGTTGCCGAAGGATTCGAACCAGAGAGCGACGTGACCGGAGGGAACGAGCGATTGCGGTTCGAATCCGCCCCAACCCACTTTCCCGACACAACGTGACGAGCAGTGCGACCGGAGGGAGCACTGTGAGGAACCGCGCCGCAGGGGTTGTTGCTGAAGGATTCGAACGAGGGAGTGGAGCGAACGGAGTGAGCGGAACGACCGTCGTTCGAATCTCGCCTGGCAGCGAGCTTCGAGCGGGGAGCGACCGTAGGGAGTGACCCAGTTCGAATCCGCCCCAACCCACTTTCCCGACACAACGTGACGAGCAGTGCGACCGGAGGAAGCACTGCGAGGAACCGCGCAGCCGTGACTGTCGTCTGGCGAATCCGAACAGGGAACGACCGTAGAGGCCGACGGTGTTCGGATCTCCTCTCGACTCGGCTCCTCGACGCGGCGTGACCGGGGTCGACTCCGAGCGCGGCCGCTCGTGCTCGGGCGTGCCCCGACCGTGACTCCCCATAGCCGACACCGCGTGCGCCACGGGCGACAGATGCGTTTTCCGACTGTCTCCTTCTAGCACCAACGGTCGGGGTGAGCGACAGAACAGACAGTCAAGGGTCAGAGCCGACAGTCGCCGCCGTCGTCCACGGGGCGTTCCAGCTGTCACTACCGGGTCATCCGAGTGCGTCGTCGGCAGTTGCCCACGCGGGCGAAGAGCCCCGAGTCGCCGAGACTATCTGGATCGATCGTGTGAGATACGGCGACTCGGCCCCGCTCCCGTCGGATCGTTTCACAACGCACTTCAGCCTCACCCTGGGCCGGAGGGACGTGAGCAGCGACAGAGCCAGTTGGGCCTCCAGGCTCGGGTTCGTGTTCGCGGCGGTCGGGAGCGCAGTCGGACTGGGAAACATCTGGCAGTTTCCGTTCCAGACGGGCCAGAACGGCGGAGCGGCGTTCATCGTCGTCTACCTCGCGGTCGTCGTCGGCATCGGCTTCCCGGCGATGCTGGCGGAGTTCGTCCTCGGACGGGCGGGCCAGGCGAACTCGGTGGACGCCTTCGAGCGGGTCGCCGGCGGCGGCCGGTGGCGGATCGCGGGTGCCGTCGCGGCAGTGGGGGCGTTCTGGATCCTCTCTTTCTACAGCGTCGTCGGCGGTTGGGTGATCCGGTACACCGTCGGGAGTCTCCGCGGCGTGTACTTCGACGCGCCCGCGTCGTTCTTCGCCGATGTCGTCTCGACGGGGCCGGACGCGGTTGCGTTCCACGTCCTGTTCATGGCGATCGTGGTCGTGGTCGTCGCGGCCGGCGTGGAAGGGGGGATCGAGCGGTCGACGAAGGTGATGGTGCCGACGATCGTCCTCCTGTTGGGCGGGCTGGCGGCGTGGGCGACGACGCTCGACGGCGTCACGGCGGCGTACAGCTACTACCTCTCGCCGGACCTCACGACCGTCCGTACGAACCTGGCGACGATCCTGCCGAGTGCGGTCGGCCAGGCGTTCTTCACCCTCTCGCTCGGGATGGGAGCGATGTTGACCTACGCCTCGTACCTCGGTGACGACGACAGCCTCCCCGTCGACGGTGGTGTGATCGTCGTCCTGAACACGCTCGTCGGACTGTTGGCCGGACTCGTCATCTTCCCGGTGTTGTTCTCGCTGGGGATCGAGCCGGGCGGGGGCGGCGCCGGCACGGCGTTCGTCACCCTCGGCGGCGCGTTCGCCCGGCTGCCGGCCGGGCGGCTGCTCGGCACCGTCTTCTTCTTCGTCCTGTTGCTGGCGGCGGTGTCGTCGGCGATCAGCCTCCTGGAAGTAGTAGTGAGCGTCGGTGTCGAGAACACGACGGCGGACCGTCCGACGGTGGCGGTAGCGGTCGGCGCCGGCTGCGCGATCCTGGGCGTCCCGAGTGCCTTCGGTTACTTGGGGTGGTTCAACGCGGTCGCGTACAACCTCCTGTTGCCGGTCGCGGTGTTGCTCCTAGTGGTCTACGTCGGGTGGGTGTTCGGTGACGGCGCCGCCCGCGAACTTCGCCGCGGGACGCGGCTGCCGGCCGCCGTGGCTACCGCGTGGCTGTGGTTCGTCCGGGTGGTCGTTCCCGCCGGAATCGGGCTGACGCTCGTGTTGGGGCTGCAGAGTCTGGCACTCCGGGCGGGCCTGTTGTCGGAGGCGATCGTGCTCGGCTAACCGGGGAGACTTCACGGACGGCCGTCTACGTCCGAGCGATGACCGAGACGACGATTCCGACGGTCGAAACCGACGACGCCGCGGTGCCGGCGATGGGGTTGGGCACCTGGCAGCTCACCGACCAGACGGCGTACGACGCCGTCCGGGCGGCGCTGTCCGTCGGGCTTCGACACCTCGACACGGCGCAGTTGTACGACAACGAGTGGGCGGTCGGGCGGGCGTTGGCCGACAGCGACGTGGCCCGCGAGGACGTGTTCCTCACGACCAAGGTGGACCCGACGAACACCTCCCGCGAGGCTATCGCCGACTCCGTCGCCGGCTCGTTGGACCGGCTGGGCGTCGACAGCGTCGACCTCCTCCTGATCCACTGGCCGAACCCGGTCGCGGATCTGGAGACGGTGATGGACGCCCTCTCGGCGGCCCAGGAGCGAGGCCAGACGCGTCACGTCGGGGTGAGCAACTTCGGCGTCGATCGACTCGACCGCGCCCGGCGGCTCGCGTCCGTCCCGGTCGTGACGAACCAGGTGTTGTTCCACCCGTTCCACCCCCAGCACGAACTGCTCGACTACTGCCAGCGCGAAGGGGTGCTCCTCACGGCGTACAGCCCGTTGGCGGAGGGGGCGGCGCTGTCGGACGACGTGCTCGCCGATGTCGGACGGTCGTACGACGCCACGCCCGCACAGGTCGCGCTCCGGTGGGCGACACAACACGAGAACGTGGTCGTGATTCCGAAGTCGACGAGCCGCGCCCACCTGGCGGAGAACCGCGACAGCTTCGGGTTCACGCTCTCGCGGCGCGACCACGACCGGATCACCCGACCGTCGCTGCTCCGGACGGCCCGTCTCGCCGTCGGCAGTCGGCTGCGTGACGCGCTCCCGGGGTGACGGCGAGGCGGGGTGCACTCGGACCCCGAGAGTCGGGTGACGGCGAACGCTCAGCCGGACTCCCACTGTCGAGCGATCCGAGCGACGACGGCGTCTCGGAGCGTCTCGGCGTCGAACCCGGCCGCGACGACCGTCGGGAACTGTGCCCGGACGAGCCGGTCGAACGACGCGGTCCCGAGCCGGTCGACCGTCGGGTCCCCGTCCGTCACCGCGACCAGACGGTCCAGCCGGTCGTCGGTCACCCAGTCGGCGGCGACGCGCTCGGCGTCCGTCGGCGGCGTGGACGGGCGGTCCAGCGTCGCCGGCCCGCACGAACGGACGGCGGCGCCGCTCGGCTTCTTGTGGTAGCCCACCCCGAACGCCGGGGCGTCCGACAGCCTGGAGTCGGGCGTCGCCGTCGGGTCCAGTCGAGCGACGGGCGTCTCCGACTCCAGCGTCGGCGCCGCCGGGAGCCCGACGGCCTCGAACAGCCGGCGGAGCTCGTGAGGCAACCAGTCGGTGCCGGGAGCGGCGGCGTCGACGGCGACGACCGCCGGCGCTCCGTCGGGGTCGACGTCCTCCCGCCGGCGGTGGACGGCGACACACTCGAACGCGACCTGCGAGGCGTCGTCCGTCGCCGCTCGTAGCGTGTCGCGGTCGAACCCACGGCGGAGCGCTCGGGCGACGAACCCCAGCGTCGGCGGGGCGTCGTCGACAGCGAGGCGACGCCACCGGTCGACGCCGCGGGCGAGTGCCGGCCAGCCCGGGTCCGCCGGCACCCCGAGCTCCAGCCGGCCGTCCGGGCGGAGGCGGGCGCGAACCGGGGTCCCCGGCGGGTGCTCGAAACGCCAGACGTGACCGTCCGCGAGGAACGACTCCGAGGGCGACGGCGCCGGGGTGAGTCGGTCGAACGGGTGGCCCGGATCGGTGTCTGTCACGGCCGCGTCTCCGCGACCCGGCCACTTCAGTCGCCCGACGGGGCGACGCCGCTGTGGACTCCAGTCGCTCGACCGGACGACTACGCGGCCACCCTGGTCGCGTGGCGGGACTACTCTACTGCCGACTCCAGGCGGTCGATCGTCGTCTCGTTACCGACGAACACGGGGGTCCGGCCGTGGAGCCGGTCGGCCGGCCGGTCGAGGATCGAGCCGTCGCCGTCGGAGGAGGCGCCGCCGGCGGTCTCGACCACGTACGCGACCGGGTTCCCCTCGAACTGGAGCCGGAGCTTCCCGTCCGGGGAGCCGTCGACGGCGGGGTAGCCGAACACGCCCCCACGGGTCAACACCTGGTTCACGTCGCCGACCATCGCGCCGCCGTACCGCAGCTTCAGTTCCCCCGCGGACTCGATCGAGCGGACGAACTCCCGGAAGGCGGGCGTCCAGTCGGACACCCGGCCGCCGAAACCGTACACCGACGGCTCCGCCGGAACCTGGACGTCGCCGACCGGTTCGCGGGCGCCGTCTTCGACGAGGTACTCCGTGACATCGTCGCGGGCGACGACCATCGTCGTCACCGGGCCGTAGAGGACGTAGCCCGCCGCGACCAACGCCCGACCGCGTGCCGGGAGGTCGTCGTCGTACACGCCGACCACCGTGCCGACGACGTTGCCGGTCGGGAGGTTCGAGGAGCCGTCGAGCGGGTCACACGTCACGGACAGCCCCGTGCCGGCGTCGACGACCCCGTCGCGTTCCTCGCTGGCGTACGCGCCGACGGCGTCCAACGCCGTCAGCCGGTCTTCCAGACGGTCGTCCGCGTAGACGTCGGCCGCCAACACCGTCTCGCCGGAGGGGTTCGTCTCGTCCGTGTACCCGCGTCGCTCCGGCAGCCCGGCGCGTACCTCCGCCGCGGCGGCGGCGACCGCGTCGAACACCGCCTCGACTCCGTCCGTCATCAGTCGCCGGCGACGGCCGTCTCCCCGGTGTACTCCAACGCCTCCGTGACGGTGGCGTCCTCGAAGATCACCGCCTCCAGGGCGTCCAAGATCTCCGCGGGGTTGTCGCGTTGGAACACGTTCCGCCCGACGGCGAGTCCGTCTGCGCCCGCCTCGACCGCCTCGGAGACGGTCTCCAGGAACGCCCGGTCGTCCGTCTTCGACCCGCCGGACATCACCACCTTCGTCCGGCCGGACACGTCACAGGCGTGTGCCATCGCGTCACTGTCGCCGGGGTACTTCACCTTGGCAATGTCGGCCCCCAGCTCCAGCCCCATCCGAGTGGCGTAGCTGATGACGCCCGGCTTGGTGTCGTTCTTCAGCCCTTGGCCGCGGGGGTACGCCCACATCACGACGCCCAGGTCGTGCTCGCGGGCCGCCTCCTGGACGCGGCGGAACTCCTCTGCCATCTCTACCTCGCCGTTGGCGCCCGCGTACAGCGTGAACCCGACGGCGTCGGTGTCCAACTCCTCGGCCGCGTACTCGACCGTGCAGTTGAGCGCCGAGTCCGGCTCCCCCATCCAGAGGTTGGAGGTGCCGTTGAGCTTCGTCAGGAGGTTCACCTCGTCGGCGTACTCCGGGTAGTACGCCTCCGCGATCCCCTTCTGGACGGCGACGGCCGTCACGGCGTCGTGTGTCGCCAGGTCGAACACCTCCGTCGGGTCGGCCGTCTCCGGGTTCGGCTCGAAGTCCACCGGTCCGTGCTCTAGCCCGTGGTCGTACGCCAGGATTAGCGCCTTCCCGTCCCGCGTGATCGCGTCGTCGGCGTCGGGTAACATCTCGTTCGTGTGTCGCGGCGCGGCGGATCATAAATCGCCCGGTGGTCGGCCAGAAAACTGTAACTCGGAGGCGAGTGACAACTCGTTTCGTCAGGGGCTGCCGGCGAACGACCGGGCGGTGGCACGGAGCTGTGCGACCGTCTCCTCGGAGAGGTCCAGCGCCGCCGCGACCGCCGCCGAGTCGGCCGTCGCCAGCGACCGGACGGACGTGATCCCCGCGGCCGCGAGTCTGTCTCGGACCGTCTCGTCGACGCCGTCCAGCTCCGACACCGGCACCGGGGCCGACCGCTCCCGCCAGGCCGTCTCCGCCTGGACCGGATCGCCGGAGCCGTCCGCGGTCGCCGGCGTCCGGTCGTCCGTGTCCGTGGGGCCGCCACTGCTCGGCGCCTCGTCGTCCGGTACCACCCCGTCCGGGCGCGCCGTCTCCGGCCACTCACCGGTACTGTCTGGCTCGCCCGTCTCCTCGTCCGGGCGCGCCGTCTCCGGCCACTCACCGGTACTGTCTGGCTCGTCCGTCTCCTCGTCCGGACGCGCCGTCTCCGGCCACTCACCGGTACTGTCTGGCTCGTCCGTCCCTTCGTCTGGGCGCGCCGTCTCCGGCCACTCGCCCCGGGGTGCCGGTCCGTCGTCGCGCCGTGCGCCCTCGCTCGTCGGCGGGGCGTCGGCGTCGGCGTCCGCCCAGTCACCCGTCGAGGCCGACACCCAGGCCCGCTCCCCGTCACCGAGCCCGCGGATTTGGTCGGAGCGACGGTCCAGGTCCTCGCGGTCCGCCTCCGTGTCGAACGACCACGGCAACGAGTGCTCTCGTCTGATGCGAGCGGCCACGCCGTGGTTGACGCCGGCGTCCAACAACATCCCGAAGGAAGCCTCCTTGCGTGCGACTGCCTCGGGTCCGAAGGACGCCGCCTCGATCACCTCGGCCGTCGCCGGCCCGACGAACTTCAGCTCCGTCGGGTCCAGGTCGTCAGTCTCGGCGTCGTGTGGCACGGAGCGTCACTGGTCGGCCCTTGTCCACGACCCGTCTTGAACGTTTCTGTGGCCGACCCCCACGTTCGCCCGGGCGACGGGGGGACCGACCGCGGTCGCTCGCTGTCGCTACGCTTACGACCCTGCCGGTGTCACCCTCTCGTATGCGTTCACTCTCCGACGTTGAGACGGTCGGCGTCGTCGGCGCCGGCACGATGGGTAACGGCATCGCGCAGGTCGCCGCGGCCGCCGGCTACGACGTGGTGATGCGCGACATCGAACGGTCGTTCGTCGACGACGGGCTCGACAGCATCGACGACTCACTGTCCCGACTCGCCGACGAGGACGCGCTCTCCGAGTCGCCCGAGACGATCCGCGGGAGGCTCACCGGCACGACCGACCTCGGCGACCTGGCCGACGCCGACCTCGTCGTCGAGGCCGCCGTCGAAGATGTCGACGTGAAACGGGAGATCTTCGCGGACCTCGACGAGATCACCGACGACGACGTCGTGCTGGCGACGAACACCTCCACGCTGTCGATCACGACCATCGCCGCCGCGACGGAGCGCCCCGAACTCGTCGTCGGCGTCCACTTCATGAACCCCGTCCCGATCATGGACGGCGTCGAGGTGGTCGTCGGCGAACACACCGCCGACGAGGTGACCGCGCTCGCTCACGAGTTCGCGGCCGACCTCGACAAGGAGACCTGGGAGTCCGACGACAAGCCCGGCTTCGTCACCAACCGGGTCCTCATGCCCTGGATCAACGAGGGGATCCGCGCGTTCGACGAGGGTGTGGCGACGAGAGACGACCTGGACCGCGGGATGAAGCTCGGTACGAACGTCCCGATGGGACCGCTGGAGCTGGCCGACCACATCGGGCTCGACATCTGTCTCGACGCCAGCCAGACGCTCCACGAGGAACTGGGCGACCGGTACAAGCCCGCTTACCTGTTGAAGCGGAAGGTGGACGCCGGGAAGCTCGGGAAGAAGACCGGTGAGGGGTTCTACGAGTACGAGTAGCCCTCTTCTCGTCCGTTAGACCGGGGCGCGTGTTCGGTCTGTCTGCCGTGGAGCTACGGCCGGGCTGAGACCCCCGTCGGGCTGCGGGCAGACCGCGGCAACGGGCCTCCAATAGTCAGCTAAATGATATTTCTGGTCGGAGCGGTTAACACGGTTCGGGGACTGTTACCGATGGGACGAGGATGCGCCAGGAGCACACCACAGGAGACGAGACAGTAGTCCGAGCAGTCGCAGAGCGGGTCGCCGCCGAGGAGGGCGTTCGGGGACTGTTCGTACTGGTCGGCGCGGCGGCACCGGCCGGAGTGGAGGCGCTCGCGCCAGACCAGTGGAGCGTCGACGTACCGGTCGTCGGCGGCGTGTTTCCGGAGGTGATCCGCGCCGGCGAACGGACGGACACGGCGACGGTCGTCGTCGGGCTCCCGGTCGCGCCGGAGATCCAGACGGTGACCGGGCTGAGCGACGAGACGGCCGAGATTCGTAGCCAGTTGGACCCGACTGTGCCCGAACGGGGCCACGAGACGGCGTTCGTCCTGGTGGACTCACACGCCGACCGGGTCGGCGCGTTCGTCGACCGGTTGTTCGACACGTACGGCGTCGAGGTGACGTTCGTCGGCGGCGGCGCCGGCCCGCTGTCGGAGCCGGACGGCCCGAGTCTGTTCACGGGCGCCGGGCCGGTGACGGACGGCGCCGTCGTGGCGGCGACGCCGTTGTCGAGCTCCGTCGGCGTCCACCACGGCTGGCAGGAGATCGCCGGCCCGTTCCGCGTCACGGAGTCCGACGGCCGGACCGTCCGGACCCTGGACAGTGAGCCGGCGTTCGAGCGCTACTGCGAGGTGGTCGCCGACGACGCCGGGCAGACGCCGACCCGGGAGGAGTTCTTCGAGACGGCGAAGGCGTACCCGTTCGGTATCTCTCGTGTGGGCGCGGAGACGGTCGTCCGAGACCCGTACGCCGTCGGCGACGACGGCAGCGTCGACTGCTTCGGCTCGGTGCCGGAGGGTGAGTTCGTCCACGTCCTCCACGGGGAACCCGACCGGCTCGTCGCGGCCGCTCGCCAGGCGCGCGACGACGCGAGTGACGGCGCGGGCGACGACGACACGCTGTGGTTCTTCGACTGTATCTCCCGGGTGTTGTTCCTGGAAGACGACTTCTCGCGGGAGCTCGCGGCCATCGGCGACGACGGCGAGCCGCCGGTGGGGGCGCTCACGGTCGGCGAGATCGCCAACGACGGCCACGGCCACCTGGAGTACTACAACAAGACGGCTGTCGTCGCCAGCGTGGACGAGTCATGAACTCCCGTCAGGAACGGGTGCAGGTGCTGTACGAGATCTCGTTGGCCGTCGGCCGGGGGGACGGCCTCGAGGAGACGGCCCGCGAAGGACTGTCGGCGTACCTCCGGAAGCTGAACTGTGCGGCCGGGGCGGTGTTGGCCGACGACGACGCCGGCGAGCACGAGCCGGTCGCGTCCGTCCCGGCGCGGCCGACCCTCAACGAGGGGTACCGGGCGGCCGTCGACTGGCTCCGAGAGCACGACGAGACACCCCCGTTGCCGGAGATGCTGTCCGTCGGCGAGTCGACGCGTGTGTACCTCCTGGAGCTGCCGGGGTTCGGCGTGCTCGTACTGGTGAAGCGCGGCAACCGGATCGGCGAGAACACCGTCGGCGCCCTGGGTGCGCTCAACCGGAAGCTGGCGGACGCCTGTCGGGCCGAACAGGTGGAGCGTGAGCTCCGCGGCCAACGCGACCGGTTCGAGGCGGTCGTGGAGACGGTGCCGGAGCCGATGGTGAACGTGGTGACCCACGACGGGGAGTCCGTCGTCCGGGACGTGAACTCCGCGTTCGAGGCGACGTTCGGCTGTGACCGCGAGGAGGCGGTCGGAGAGTCGCTCGCGGCGTTGTTCGACGCCCCGACCGACGACCGGCACAGCGCCGAGACGAGCGTGTTGGACGGGGGGCCGGCGACGGAGCTGGCCGCCGACAGGCCGACCCTCGGACCGGACGGCGTGGACACCGCCTGGGTGAACAGCGAGACGCCCGTGAAACGCGAGGTGGTGCGGCCGACGCCGGACGGGCAGCGTGTGTTCCGGCTCCGGACGGTGCCGGTGCCGGCGACGGAGGCCGACCACGAGCAGTTCGGGCTGTACGTCGACATCACGGAACAACGCGAGCGACAGCGGACGCTGGAACGGCTCTACCGGGCCGTCCGGTCGTTCTTCGACGCCGAGAGCCGCGAGGCGGTGTGTCGTCGAGCCGTGCAGGCGGCCGCGGACGTGCTCGACTTCTCGACGTGTGGCGTCCACCTGTACGACCGCGGGACCGAGGGGCTCGTTCCGATGGCGTCCGTCGGCACGTCGGAGGCGCTAGACGACGGGCCACCGACGTACACGGACCACGAGACCGTCGTCTGGCAGGTCTACCGGGAGAGGGAGCCGGTGGTCGTCTCCGACACGGCGACGTTCGACGGCCGGCTGCCGGACACGACGACCGCCCGGAGTGGGCTCATCCTGCCGTTGGGGCGCCACGGCGTGTTCATCGCGTCGGCAACGGTGCGCGGCGCCTTCGACGAGGCCGACCAGTACTTCGGGAAGCTGTTGGCGCGGACGCTCCAGACCGCCCTGGACCGGACGACACGCGAACAGTCGCTGCGGGAGGTCCAGGCGGCCACCCGGTCGCTCGTCACCGCCGAGTCGGCGGCTGCGGTCGCCGAGCGGCTCGTGGGGCGGGTGGCAGAGACGACGAGTGGGCCGTACACCACGGTCTGGCGCCACGACCCCACCGAGAGTCAGCTCACCCCGGTCGCCTGGACGGACGCGACGGAGGCGGTGCTCGGCGACGGGGAGGTGCCGACGTTCGAGGCGGGCGACAGCATCGCCTGGGAGGTGTTCGAGTCGGGCGAAGCCAGACGTGTCGACAGCGTCTCGGGGAACGAGGCGGCGTACGACCCCGGCAGCGTGATGCAGTCGGAGGTGATCGTGCCGTTGGGGGAGTACGGCGTACTCGCCAGCGGCTCTCGACTCCCCGGTGACTTCTCCAACGAGGAGTTCGAGATCCTCCAGACGCTGGCGGCCAGCGCGGAGTCGGCGCTCCAGATCGTCCGCAAGCAACGAGAGTTAGACGTGTTAGACGGGGTTCTGGCGCGCATTCTCCGGCACAACATTCGCAACGACCTCAACGTCGTCCGAGGACGCGCGGAGATGATCGTCGAGCGCGGACCGGCGGAGTGTGCCCAGCACGCAGAACGGATCGTCGACACCGCACAGCAGGTGTTGTCGACGGCGGAACACGCCAAGGAGATCCGCGAGGTGGTGAACCGACGCGACGAGCGCGCACAGGCGAGTCTCCGGGAGATCGTCGACGCGGCGACGACGGCCGTGGACGCCCCGGACGGGGAGGTTCACGTCGGCGAACTCCCGGCGGCGACCGTCTCCGTCCACCCGCACTTCGACGCCGCCGTGCGTCACGCCGTCGAGAACGGGATCGAACACACGGACACCGAGACGCCCCGGGTGGAGGTGACGGCGCAGACGGACGACGACCGGACCGTGATCGAGATCAGCGACGACGGCCCGGGGATCCCGGAGGCGGAGGTGGAGCCACTGCGGGCCGGCGAGGAGACCCGACTCGTCCACGGCAGCGGCGCTGGCCTGTGGATCGTCGACCGGGTGATCCGGTACTCCGGGGGGACCGTCGCGTTCGACACGACCGGCGAGGGCACGACCGTGCGGATCGTCCTGTAACCCGGCCAGACTCAAGGCCGTAGAGCGCCTGTCTCTCTCCGTGCCGTCAGTCAGCGAGACGTACATCGAGAACCGCGAACGGGTCCAGCCGGACGACGTCAACAACTACGGCTCCGCACACGGGGGGAATGTCGTCAAGTGGATGGACGAGGTGGGAGCGATGTCGGCGATGCGGCTCGCCGGCGATACCTGCGTCACCGCACGGATCAACAGCCTGAACTTCGAACGGCCGATTCCACGAGGGGACATCTGTGTCGTGGAGTCGTACGCCTACGCGACCGGAGAGACGAGCGTCCGAGTGCGGCTGCGCGCCTACCGGGAGTCGCCCCGGACGGGAGAGCGTGAGCAGACGACGGACTCGTACTTCGTGTTCGTCGCCGTCGACGACGAGATGAACCCGACGACGGTGCCGGAGCTCACCGTCGAGGGGGAGCGCTGTCGAGAGCTACAGGAGGCTGCACTCGCGGGGGAACGGCAGGACTGAATACGGAGGCCGCCGTAGACACGAGTATGCCGGAAGACAACGTCGGCGGAACGGACAGACTGGTGCGCGCCGTGGTCGCGGTCGTGGGGACGGTCGTCGCCGTCCGGGCGCTCGCGTCGGGACGACGGAAGACCGGACTCGTCGCCGGGCTGGCGGCGCTCGGCGCGGGGTTCAACGTCACGACGCAGTTCTGCGGCTTGAACGCGCTCTTGGGCGTCGACACGACCGAGGAGTGACCGGGTGCGGGCGGCGCGCTCTCCGACGCCGTAACCGTGTTTCGCGTACGGACACAGTCGGCCGTGTTTCACGTCGGTGTCGAGTCGAACTGTCGACGTGACACCGACACGACGCCGCGTCTGTGGCGCCCTGGCAGCCGCCGTCGGCTCTGCTGGCTGTGCCGGTCGGGGCCGACTGGGTGGCGGTGGGCTACAGACGGAACAGACCGAAGAGACGCTCGGGGTCGACGGAGCGACGGGGCTCACCGTCTCCGTCGCGGCCGGCGAGACGACCGTCGTCGCCGAGGACCGCGAGACGCTGGCCGTCCGGGCGACGAAACGGGCACCCGGCGACCGGCTCGACGACTTCTCCGTCGCCGTCACGCGTGACGGCGACCGAATCCGTGTCCGTGGTCGGCGGCCGGACGTGCCCCGGGGCCGGATCGACGTGGACCTCCGGGTGCCGCAGTCACTCCCGTTAGAGCGCGCCGAGACGGCCGCCGGCCCGCTCCGGGTAACGGGAGTCGCCGGCGACCCCCGGGTCGAGAGCGCCGCCGGCGAGGTGACCGTGACCGGCGTCCCCGGGTTCGTCACCGCCGAGGCGGCCGCCGGCGAGGTGACCGTCCGTGACGTCGGGGGCGTCGACGGCATCACGACGGCCGCGGGCGACGTGGACGCCAACGTGTCGGCGATCAGAGGCGACACGACGCTGTCGACGGCGACCGGCAGGCTGTCGGCCGCGCTGGCGCCCGACCTGGACGCGACGGTGAGCGCCGAGGCGGCGCTCGGGTCGGTGAACGTCGACGGACTCCCGTTGACGGACGACGACGAGGGGGTGAGCGGACAGTTGGGCGACGGCACCCACCGGCTGACGGTGGAGGCAGGTGCCGGCGAGATCTCGTTGTCGCGGCTCTAGACCGTCTCGGCCAGCCGTTCGCCCGTCTCCAGTCCGTCGCGGAGGGCGGCGTGGAGTCTGGCCTCGCCGGGCACCCAATCGCCGAGGTGGAAGAGACCGTGGGCTTCGGCGTCGGCGAACGGCGCCGGGTCGACGGCTTCCTCCGGGAGGGCGTACCGCCAACCCTGGTGGTCGGTCCAGGCAGGGTCGGTGAGCCTGTCGTCGCCGACGAGATCGGCCGCGTGGGCCGCGAGGTCGGCGACGTTCTGCTCGGGGTCGTGGTCGTACCGCTCGCGGGACCAGTCGGCGCCGGCCTGGACGATCAACAACGTCTCCCCGTCGGGGACGTGGCCGCGCTTGCACTCCTCGCGGGAGATCCAACCGACGGGGTGTTGCTTCTCCGTGTCGACGAGTGCGTAGTAGGGTACGTCCAACGGGAACTCGTAGTGTAACACCGCCGTCCAGATAGAGCGGTAGTCGACGGCCGAGACCGTGTCGGCGAGCCGGGCACGGAGAGGGTGGTCCCAGTCGGCAGCCTCCCACAGCGCCGCCGTCTGTGGCGCCGGCGGGTTGACCAGCAGGATGTCGAACGGCCCCCAGGTCTCGCCGTCCGTGTCGGTCAGTCGCCAGGTGTCGTCGTTGCGGTGGATCGTCTCGACCCGGGTCCGGCGGTTGACGGTCGCGTCCGTCCGGGCGAACAACCGCTTTGCGATCTGGGTGAGTCCGGCCTCGTACGACCACTTGTGCCCGTCCGGCTCGCGGCCGGGAGAGACCTCGCCGTCGGCGCCGAACGTGTACACCGGCTCCGTCACGTCGGCGAGTCCGTCGTCGTCCAGCCGTTCGGTGAGTAGTCGCGTCACTCGGTCGTCGTCCGACTTGACGTAGTTGGCGCCGTAGTCGTACGTCAGCGGCCCCTGACGACGGGTTGCCGCTCGACCACACAGCCCACCGGACTTCTCCAACACCGTCACGTCCGCCGTCGCGTCGGCGCCAGACAGCTCGAAGACTGCCGCCGCCGCCGCCGCACCCGCGCCGATTACGCCGACTCGTGTCATACGACGGTGTACGGGCGGGCACCACAAGAGCGCTTCACCTGGGGCCCGACGCCGACCCGTCGTGTCGCTAGTGTCCAGAGAGATACACCGGTGGACAGTCCTGTCGGTACCTGGCGTCGTCTGGCGCGCGCGACACGACGACCGTCGATCCGGTGTCAGTCGTGTGTCACACCCCCCCGGAGTGAACGGCGACCACACGGCTGATCCGGCAACAATATCTGGTTCTTGAAGACATTGCCGGCTCTCGAGTGAACACACACCTTGTGTCGTGGGAGAATTCCACAGGGTATATGTACGTGAGAACTGACACCGTCTAACATGCCGTACGACAACTCCGAGAACGGCAGCGAAACGTCGGACGACCGACGGCGTTTCCTGAAGTACCTCAGCGCCACCAGTGCCGCAGTCGGGCTGGCAGGCTGTAGCAGTAGTTCTGGCGGGTCGACGGAGACCGCGACGGAAGCGAACACCCCGACGCCGGAGCCGGTCAAGGGGACCGACACCCCGGCCGAGACGGAGGAGGGAGCCGACCAGATTCCGAAGGGTGGGACGTTCAAGGTCTCCAGCACGTCGACGGCCAACGGGCTCAACGTCTTCCGAATCGGTGACGGGAACACGAGTGACCGTGTCAGTCAGGTGATGGACTTCGGCTTCGAGCGCAACAGCCCGGAGTACGAGGACGTCTTCCCGCTGTGGTTCGAGAGCTTCGACGTTAGCGACGACCTGACGACGATCACGTACAAGCTCCGTGACAACCTGGAGTGGGGTAACGGGTACGGCCAGTTCACGGCCGAAGACTGGGTGTACAGCATCGAGAACATCTTCACGGCCGACTGGGCGAGCTACACCTACTCGTACCTGTTCACCATCGGGAAGAACAACGACCCGATCGAGATCAACAAGGTGGACAAGCTGACGCTCGAGGCGTCGATTCCGGATTCACGGCCGTTCTTCCCGTACAACGAGCCGCTCGGCGGGATCATCCCGATCCCGAAGGAGGTCGCACAGCCGTACGTCGAAGATCAGGACGCCGACGGGTTGTCGAAAGACGACGAAGTCCTGCGGGCGACGTTCAACGGGAACCTCGGTGCGTGGGACCTCAAGCGGTGGGAACAGCAGTCTGTCTACGAGTTCGAGCGCGCGGAGGACTACTACCTGCGTGAGGTCGCCGAAGAGGACGACGCCGTGCCGAACGTGTTCACCGAGGCACCGTTCTTCGACGAGTACCACGTGCAGTACTTCGACAAGTCCTCGACCGCCCGCCAGGCGGTCAAGGCCGACGGGATCGACCGTGTCGGAATTCCGTCCACGAAGGTGGGCAACTGGCAGAACCGTGAGGGGGTCGACCTGTACGAGAACCCGTTCATCTCCTACTCCGGCTACCTCGGGATCAACCAGCGTGTCAACGGCTGGAGCGAACTCCGGAACAAGAAGGTTCGTCAGGCCCTCTCGCACATCTACCACAACGAGTTCGTCGCAGAGAACATCGCCAAGGGTCGCGCTGGGGTTCAGGACACCCTGTACCCGAAGTGGGGGCCGTACTACCCGGACGACGTCGTCTCGTTCGAGGGCTCGCTGGACAAGGCACGTCAGCTGCTGAAGGAGGGCACCTCCAGTGACTACGGCTACTCCGGTGACACGTTCGTCGGGCCGGACGGCAACCAGTTGGAACTGGATCTGGCGTACGTCTCCGACGAGACGGACGACCTCCGCGCGTCGTACCTCAAGGAACGGCTGAGCAAGGTCGGCATCAAGCTGAACATCAACACGACCTCCTGGACGAGCCTCCTGTCGAACTACTTCCGGACGAACAATCCGGCCGAGGGCGTCACTCAGGAGGAAATCGGCTACGGCGACGACAACGCTCGCCCGTCGACGTACAACTTCGGTCCGTACGACGAGGCGGTCTCCTCGAAGTCCTGGGACCTGATGCTCACGCTCGGGTTCAGCTACGGGCCGCTCACTCCCGCGGGGACGATCACGGCGTTGTTCGGCGAGAAGGAGAACTTCAACGCCTACGGGTACGCGCCGGATCGTGACCTCGTCGGGCTCCGCGAGCAGGCGAGAACCGCCGACAGCCGCGAGGCCGCACAGAGCACGATCACGGAGATGCTCCAGTACCTCTCGGAGGAACGGCCGGTTGTCTTCGAGTACAACCCGATCAACTACACTGCCTACCGCTCGGAGGTGCTGGGCAAGCCGGACAACCCGGCAGCCAGCTACTACGTCGACCAAGAGAAGGACAGGATGTACTTCTCCGACGGTAACCCCGGCCGGTAGAGTACGCTAACCGACCTCCCCTCCCACACAGTATCTATGAAGTGGTACATCGCCAAACGACTCCTGTGGACGTTCGTGGTGGCGTGGATCGCGCTGTCGCTCACGTTCGGTCTGCTCGCGGCCTCCCCCAACCAAGGCCAGATGCGGGCCACGATGAGCTGTGCCGCCGTCGGTGAGAACCCAGAGGAGTGTCGAGAGGACTTCCGCGAACGGAACAACCTCGACCAACCGGTGACGGAACGCTACATGAACTACATGGTCAACATGGTGACGCTCAACTGGGGGTGGGCCGACTCCAGATCACAGTACGTGATCCCGGCGATCCTGTCGGCGTGGCCGTACACCGCCCAGTACGCCATTCCCGTGTTGCTGATATCGACCGTCGTCGGCTACGGCCTCGGGTTGTACTCGGCGTACAAGCCGTACACGAAGACGGACTACCTCGCGTCGTTCGTCGGGTTCTTCGGGATCAGCATTCCGAACTTCTGGTTCGCGCTGTTGTTGATCATCCTGTTAGGAGTGCCGTTAGACTTCATACCGACGTTCTACAACAGCGGCGTACCAGCCCAACAGGGGTGGTTCTCGATAGCCAACCTGAAACAGCTGATCATCCCGATGTTCGTCCTGTTGACGGCGTCGCTGGCGTTCCAGATGCGGTACTGCCGGGCGCAGGCCATCGAGCAGATGAACCAGGAGTTCGTGAAGGTCGCCAAGGCCAAGGGGGCCGACGACTACCGGCTGATGATCTGGCACGTCCTCCGGATGGCAGCAGTGCCGTTGTCGACGAGCTTCGTCGGCCAACTGCTGGCCATCTTCTGGAGTGGATCGGTGATCATCGAGCAGATCTTCGCCATTCCCGGGCTCGGACTGATGTCGTTCACCGCGCTGGTCGAACAGGACACTCCGTTGATCCTGGGAACGAGCCTGATCGGCGTGCTGCTCGCCATCGTGGGGAACCTGCTCGAGGACATCGCCTACGTGGTGCTCGACCCACGCATCGACTACGGTGATCGCTGATGGCGACGGACACCTTCGACAACATCGACTGGGACGATCAGGACGTCTCGTCGTTCAGTCTGTCGCGTGAGACCGTCGCGGAGCTGCTGGTGTACGGCGCGATCGTCGTGACGTTCCTGTACGACCACTACGTGCTCCAGAACGAGGGGCCGTTGATCGGCAGCTGGGACGTGTTGAGCGTGGAGTGGCTGTTCGCCGGCACGATCGTGGCGATGTTCTTCCACGGGGTCCTCCCGTTGTACCAGAACCCACGAATGCGGGGGTTCTACTGGAAGCGGTTCAAACAGAATCGCGTGGCGGTGTTCGCCGCCGGCTTCCTCGTGCTCGTGTTCTTCACGGGGTTGATCGGGCCGCTCGTCCTCGAGCCGCCGGAGGTACGGTTCACCAACCGGATCCGTCCGCCCGTCGGGATCACCGCGACCATCGGCGGCGTTGCGAAGACCGGGACCTGGAAGTTCCCGCTCGGGACGACCGGGAAGGGGCAGTCCATCCTGAAGCTGATCGTCTACGGAATGCGTGTCAGTATGCAGGTCGGGCTGATCTCGACCGTGTTCACCGTCGTCATCGGCTCCGTCGTCGGCGCCGTCGCGGCGCTGGCGACCGCGATGGACATCGGCTGGCTCGACGAGGTGCTGATGCGGTACGTCGACGTCCAGTCCGTGTTCCCCAGCTTCCTGCTGCTGTTGTTGCTCGTGTACCTGTTCGGTGCGAAGCTCTGGCTCATCATCATGGTGTACTCGTTCCTCTCGTGGGAGGGGGTCGCACGGACCGTGCGGGGCGAGGCGCTCCAACGGTCCTCGGAGGCGTACATCACGGCGGCGCTCGCGTCGGGCGCCGACATGATGTACGTCGTCCGGCGACACCTCATCCCCAACTCGGCGAACAGTGTCATAATCTCGGCGACCATCCTCGTTCCGGGGTTCATCCTGGGCGAGGCCGCGCTGGCGTTCCTCGGGTTCAGCGACCCGACGGTGTACTCGTGGGGACGGACGATCTCGAACGGCCAGTCGAACTTGGCCAGCGCGTGGTGGATCACCACGCTGCCCGGGATCTTCCTGTTCCTGACGGTGCTGTCGTTCTACTACGTCGGCGAGGCGCTGCGTGACGCGATGGACCCGCGCCAGCAGATCGAGCAGGGTGGTGGGCTATGAACGGCGACCCGTTGCTCGCGGTCGAGGGACTCAAGACCCACTTCCACACCGAGGAGGGGACCGTCCGTGCCGTCGACGGCGTCGACTTCGACGTTCGTCGCGGCGAGACGGTCGCCATCGTCGGGGAGTCCGGCTCCGGGAAGACCGTCACCAGCGAGTCGGTGACGAAGATTCTCGACATGCCGCCCGGCGAGATCGTCGAGGGATCCGTCACGTTCGACGGGATCGACCTCACTTCGATGTCACACGAGGAACTCCAGGAGATCCGGGGTGACCGGATCAGCCACATCTTCCAGAACCCACAGAACGGGCTCAACCCCGTCTACAAGGTGGGCCGCCAGATCGGCGAGGTGTTCCGGATCCACCGCGACGACATGTCGAAGTCGGAGGTACGCCGGAAGGTCGTCGACCTGCTGGACCGGACCGGCATTCCGGAGGCCAGCGCGCGGATCGACGACTACCCCCACGAGTTCTCCGGCGGCATGAAGCAACGCGTGTTGATCGCCATGGCGTTGGCGCAGGACCCGGACCTGCTGATCGCAGACGAGCCGACGACCGCGCTGGACGTGACGATCCAAGCGCAGATCCTCACCCTGTTGGAGGACCTCCAAGAGGAGTTCGGCATGAGCGTCATCTTCGTCACCCACGACCTGGGCGTAGTGTCGGAGATCGCGGACCGTGTCGTCGTGATGTACGCCGGGAAGGTGATGGAGCGTGGCGACGTGGAGTCGGTGTTCGAGAACCCCTCGCACCCGTACACGAAGGCGCTGATCGAGTGTCTCCCCGGCCGTGGGAGTTCGATGCGTCGGATCGACGGGTCGTTGCCAGACCCGACGGATCCGCCGGAGGGGTGTCGGTTCAACCCCCGGTGTGAGTACGCGACGGAGGGCTGTTCGGCCGGCGACCAGCCGCCGATGTACCCCGTCGACGGCAGCGAGGACCACACGGCATCCTGTGTCTACTACGGCCCGGCTCACGACGTGGCGGAAGCCGAGGGACTCGGGCCCAGTAGTGGCGGTGTCGGGGAGACCCGCGCAGACGGAGGTGAGCGACAGTGAGCGAGACGCTGATGGAGGTTCGCAACCTGAAGAAACACTTCCCGATCACGAAGGGACTGCTCAACCGCGAGGTCGGCCGCGTACGCGCCGTCGACGGAATCTCCTTCTCCGTCGACCGCGGGGAGACGGTCGGGCTCGTCGGGGAGTCCGGCTGTGGGAAGTCGACGGCCGCAGAGTCGATCCTCAGACTCGAGGACCCGACGGACGGCTCCGTGATCTTCGACGGGCAGGACATCACGAAGTACGACGACACGGAGCTCAAGCGGTTCCGCCGGGAGGCACAGATGATCTTCCAGAACCCGGACTCCAGCTTCGACCCTCGAATGACCGTCGGGGAGTCGATCGCGGAGCCGTTGTCGATCCACGGCGTCGGCCCCCGGGAGCGCCGCGAGGAGATCTCTCGAGACCTGTTGGAGCGTGTCGGGCTCAACGCGGACGACGCCGATCGCTACCCACACGAGATGTCGGGCGGTCAGAAGCAACGTGTCGCGCTCGCGCGGGCGTTGGTCGTCAACCCTCGGATGATCGTCGCCGACGAGCCGGTGTCGGCGCTGGACGTCTCCGTCCAAGCGGACGTGATCTCGCTGCTGAAGGACATTCAGGAGGAGTTCAACCTCTCGATCCTGTTCATCAGCCACGACATGTCCGTCGTCCGCGAGGTGTGTGACCGGGTGGCCGTGATGTACCTCGGTGAGATCGTCGAGTTGGCCGACACGGAGACGATCTTCAACGACCCACAACACCCGTACACGAAGGCGTTGCTGTCGGCGATCCCGACGCTGGACCCGACGAGCCGCGGAATCGACTCCGGGCTCACCGGCGAGGTGCCGGAGCCGTCGAACCCGCCGTCGGGTTGTAACTTCTACACCCGGTGTCCGGAGGTGATCCAGCCCGACGGGCTGGAGATCGACCAGGCCGCCTACCGCGGCGTGATGGACCTCCGGGTGTCGATCGAGCGTCAGGGGATCGAGCTGGAGGGACTCCGCGAGTTCGTCGGCCTCGACGACGGTGAGTCCGCCACCGACGAGGACGCCCGGAAGATGCGAGCGGAACTCCGCCGGGAACACGACATTCCCGAGCGGATCGGTGACCGCGACGCCGAAGCCGCCGTCGAAGAGGCGTTGGACCAGATCGTCCGCGAGGAGGTGTCCGACGCGGCCGAGCGGCTGGCCGCGGAGTTCGAGTCGCCGTGCGAGGAGACCAACCCGTCACCCCGGCCGACGCCGGCCGGCCACGCGGCCGCGTGTCTGAAGCACGACACCGACCCCTCGGAGTCGACGGCCGACTGGGCACAAGAGCCCGCCGAGGCGGAGTAGCCGGCGTCACGCGGTTTTTCTCAGTCGGTGACGAGACGGTCGAGGAGCAACAGGAAGGCGCCGGCGGTGACGAGCGCCAGCCACAGGCCGACGACGGAGCCGAACAGCTGTCGGCCGACCCCGAGGTTGCCGACGAGCGCGGCGACGCCGGCGGCGACGAGTAAGACGAGCGTCAGCGCCGACAGCGCGCCGACGAGCAGCGAGACGAAGCGGAGCGCCCCGACCATCGTCCGGGCCGTCGGGTCGCAGACACAAATACGTGTGCCGCCGGGCGGCGACTACAACAGGTCGTGGGCGAACAACCGGTCGAACGCCTCGCGGAGTCGTTCCTCGCTCGCGGCATAAGAGATGCGAGCGTAGCCGGGAGCGCCGAAGGCGTTGCCAGGGACGGTTGCGACGTGTGCCTCCTCGATCGCTCGCTCCGACCACGTCTGGTCGTCGTCGTCCACCGGGAGCATGGCGTAGAAGGCACCGTCTGGAACGGACACGTCGACGCCGGCGTCCGCGAGCGTGTCGACGACGAGGTCGCGGCGGGACTCGAAGGCGTCGACCATCTCGGCGACGGCGTCGTCCGTGTTGCGCAGCGCCTCGATTCCGGCCCGTTGGACGAAGTTCGTCGCACAGGAGACGGAGTGTGAGTGGAGTTTGCCGGCGGCGCCGACGAACGCCTCGTCCGCGTGGAGGTAGCCCAGCCGCCAGCCCGTCATCGAGTACGCCTTCGAGAAGCCGTTGATCGTCACCGTCCGCTCGGCCAGCCCGTCGAGACTCGCCAGGCTGGTCTGCTCGACGCCGTAGGTGATCTCGCCGTAAATCTCGTCGGCGATCACCGTCAGGTCGTGGTCGACGGCGAGATCCCGCACTCCCTCGATCGCGGCGTCCGTGTACACCGCGCCCGTGGGGTTCGACGGCGTGTTGACGACGAGCACGTCCGTGTCGTCCGTCACCGCGGCCGCGAGGTCGTCCAGAGCCGGCTCCAGCTGGAACGACGGCGCCGTGTCGACGCGAGTGATGTCGCCGCCGGCCAGCTTCACCATCGCCTCGTACGACACCCACGCCGGATCCAAGAGGACGACCTCGTCGCCGGAGCCGACGAGCGTCTGGACCGTCTCGTACAGCGCCTGCTTCGCGCCGGGCGTGACGATCACCTCACCGGGGTCGGCGTCGATCCCGTCGGCCCGCAGCTTCTCTGCGGTCGCCTCCTTCAGCTCCGGAATCCCGTTCGAGGAGGTGTAGCCCGTGTGGCCCGCGTCGAGGGCCGCCTTCCCGGCCTCGACGACGTTGTCCGGCGTCGGGAAGTCCGGTTCGCCGACGGAGAGGTCGACCACGTCGACCCCGTCGGCCTCCAGCGCGGCCGCGGCGTTGCCGATGGCGAGCGTCGCCGACGGCTCCACCCGGTCGACGCGTTCGCTCGTCGGGAACGCGAACTCCGAGTCAGACATCGGCGAGTGCCTCCAGTGTGTCGACCGCGGCGTCGACCGCCTCGGCCCCCTTCTCCACCCGTTCGCGCGCCTCTGCGCCGCTCATCCCCGGCCCGGCGACACCGAACGTCACCGGTACGTCTCGGTCGAGGCTCACCTGCGAGAGCTTCTCGGCGGCCGCGTCGGCGATCACCTCGTCGTGGGCGGTGTCGCCGGTGACGACCGCGCCGACGACGGCGACGGCGTCTACGTCGCCACGACGGGCGAGCCGGTCGGCGACCAACGGCGTGTCGTACACCCCTGGTGCCTCGACGGTCTCGACCACCGCGACGCCGCGCTCCTCGGCGGCCCCCAGCGCGGCCTCCTCCATACGGTCGGTGACGGACGCGTTGTACTGCGCCACCACCAGACCGAGTGCGATGTCGGTCACGTCTCCCAGTCGGCTCCCCGTGGTGATAGACGTACCGCTCGCCGCGCTGTCTGCCAGGGTCACTCGCGTTCGCGTTCGGGTTCGCGCTCTCGCTCCCGCTCCCGTTCGGCTCGCCGACGGTGCTCCGACGCGTCTTCCACCGTCTCTGTCTCCAGCAGTCGGTCGAGTTTCCGTTCGAACTGTTCTTCGGTGAGTTCGCCGCGGGCGTACCGGTCTCGGAGCGTGTCGAGGGCGTCGGCCGTCGACTGTTCCTCGTCCGTCCGGTCGGACGACTCCGTCGTCGAGACCGTCGCGTCGCCGTCCCAGTACTCCTCGACGTCCTCCTCGTCGCCGAACAGGATGGCGACGACCGGGAGCACGAAGGCGTAGCCGACGATCAGCACCGGCAGCCACCACTCCTGGCCGGTGAACAGTCCGAGCATCCAGACGCCGGTGACGACGAGCGAGACGATGCCGACGAGATTCTCTCTGGCGCGCGCGACCGGAGAGGCACTGCTCATGCCTCGGTCGACGTAAAACGAGAACATAAATCCAGTCGGTGTCTCGGCAGCCGCGGACAGTCGTCGGTATCACAAGAGTTGTATCCCGGGCCGTGTGAGGGGCTGGCGATGAGCGACGACGGCGCGGAGACGGACGACCCGACGGCCTCCCCGGCCGGGGCGGAGGCCCCGCCAGACGGCGACGAGACGCCACCGGATCCGGTCGCCGCCGCCGACCGTGGGCTCGCGGGTCGTGTCCGGCTCGTCGTCGCCGCAGTCGCCGTCGTCGGGCTGTTGTTGCGGGTGGTCGACCTCGGCGGCCGGGTGCTCCACTGGGACGAGGGTCGGGTCGGCTACTGGACGCTCCGGTTCCAAGAGACGGGCGAGTTCTTCTACCGCCCGATCATTCACGGGCCGTTCCTCCCGGTCGTCAACCGATCGTTGTTCGACCTGTTTTCCGCGTCGCCGACCGTCGCCAGACTCCCGGTCGCGTTGTTGGGGGGGCTGTTGCCGTTGTCGGCGCTGGCACTACGCGGCCGCCTCTCCGACCGCGAGACCGTCGCGCTGGCCGTGTTGCTCGCCGTCGACCCGTTGTTGCTGTACTACAGCCGGTTCATGCGGTCGGACGTCGTCGTCGCGACGTTCGCGTTCACGGCGTTCGTCCTCTGTGTAGCGGCGATCGACCGCCGGAACGGGCTGTACGTGATCCCCGCGGCGGCCGCCATCGGGCTGGCGTTCACCGCCAAGGAGAACGCGCTCGTGTACGTGTTGTGCCTGGGCGGGGCGGCGGCGCTGATGCTCGACCACCGGCTCGTCGCCGTGGCTACACGGACGGGGTCGTTGTTGGACGCCGTCGTCGACACTGCCGTCGCCGGGCTCCGGACGGTCGACGACTGGACCGCTGGCAAACGCCTCCGCGGGGCGGTCCGACGACGCGTCGACCGCGACACGACCGCCGTCGCCGTCCACGTCGCCGTCTGGCTGCCGGTCGTCGCCGTCGTCGCCGCCGGCGCGTTCCTGACTGCCGTCGTCGCCTTCTACGCCCCCCGGCCGGAGCTGTGGCAGGCCCTCGCCGGGGAACAACCGCTCGGGCCCGTTCTGGAGACAGCGACGTTCGGCGCCGGCGAGCGGTTCGTCGACAGCTGGGTGTCTGCCGGCGAGGGGAACCCCTACCTCGCGTTCCTGTGGGACCTGTCGAAGACGGTGGGTTACGGCTCGACGGTCGTCGTCTCACTCGCGGCCGTCGGCTTCCTCGCGGACGGCTACGGCGGTCGCAACCGTCGGCTCGTCGCCTTCTGTGTCTACTGGGCCGCGGTGTCGCTCCTCGGCTACCCAGTCGGGACGGACATCCAGGCGCCCTGGATCGCCGTCCACGTCGTCTTGCCGTTGTGTGTGCCGGGCGCGGTCGGGCTCGTCGCGGTCGTCGACCGGCTGGAGTCGGGGCTCTCGGCCGACGACGGCGTCCGGGTCGGGCTCGCGGCGTTCGTGCTCGTGGCCGCCGCCGGCGGGCTCGTCGTGCCGACGGTCGACTACTGGAACACCACGGCCTCCGAGGACCAGGCGCTGATCCAGTGGGCACAGCCGAGCAACGACCTCGGCGACACGCTCGCCGACGTGCAGACGGTCGCCCGCCACAACGACGGGACGGACGTGTTGTACGTCGGCACGACACAGCGAAACGGCAACGAGCTGTTCTACGTCGGCAACGAGTCCGCGTTGGACCGGGCGCCGCCGGCCGGGAACTGGCACTCCAGGCTCCCGTTGCCGTGGTACACGGAACGGGTCGACGCCAACGTGACGAGCACCCCGGCGTCCGCGCGGTACGACGGCTTGCCGGCGGACCCGCCGCCGGTCGTGATCGCGTACGCCTGGGACCACGAGAACGTCTCCACGCGGCTCCCGGCTGGCTACGAGGCCCACCGCCACGACTTCAAGCTCTGGGGCGAGGAGGTCGTCGTGTACGTGGAGTCGTCGGTGCTCGAGGAGGCGCAAGCGGCGGCGTCTGTGGAGGCGAGAGTCGAGTCGTAGCTGCCGGGCCGTCTCGTCACTCGTCGCGGTGACGACGGACAACGGCGCACAGCGTCTCGACTGGACCACGAGTCGCACCGTTCGACATCGTCACGCCTCAGTCACTCTCGCTTTTCTCCCGAGTTCCACTCTCGTTGCTCAAATCCGTGTCACTGTTCTCTCGCCGGTCACGGTCCGTATCCGTACTGTGTTGTTCGACGAGATGCAGCAGACTACTTCGATTAGTAATCGAGACGAGGAGCGTCGGCGTCGCCACCGGGGTCGTCGAACGTCTGTCCACGAACGTGCCCAGTCGGCGGCCTCGTTCGGCAACGCTTATGCACGACTCCGCCCCAGGTGGAGCCGTGAAGCCGAGTTCCGCACACACGCTTGGCGTCGTCGGCGGGGGGCAGTTGGGGCGGATGCTCGCGGAGGCGGCGTCCCCGCTGGGCGTCGACGTGGTGGTCGTCGATCCGACGCCGGGCTGTCCGGCGTCGCGAGTCGCCGACCAGATCGAGGGGTCGTTCGACGACGAGGCGGCGATCCGGGAGTTGGCGGCGCGGGCCGACGCCGTCACCGTAGAGATCGAACTCGCGGACCCGGAGGCGCTGGCGGCCGCGAGCGCGGCCCACGACACCCCGGTCCACCCGGACCCGGAGACGCTCCGGACGATCCGGGACAAGCTCGTCCAGACCCGAGCGTTCGACGACGCCGGCGTGCCGCTGCCGGCGTACCGCGGCGTCGACACGCCGGCAGAGTTGGCGGCGGCCGTCGAGGCGTTCGACGGCGTGATGTGCAAGGCGCGGACCGGCGGGTACGACGGCCGCGGCAACACGCCGGTGACCGCCGGCGACGACCCCGCGGCGGCGCTGGCGACCGTGGGCGCCGACGGCAACCGCGGCGCCGTCGCCGAGCGGTTCGTCGACTTCCGGCGAGAGCTGTCCGTGATCGGTGTCGTCGGCGACGGGGAGACCCGGGCGTACGCGCCGACGGAGACGATCCACGAAGACGAGATCCTCCGGGAGACGCTCGTGCCCGCGCGGACGACCGACGCGGTCGCCGAGCGCGCCCGCGAGGTCGCCCAGGACGTGCTCGCGGCGCTGGAGGGAAGAGGCGTCTACGGGATCGAACTGTTCGAGACAACCGACGGCGAGGTGTTGCTCAACGAGGTCGCGCCGCGGCCACACAACTCCGGCCACTGGACCATCGAGGGGGCCGCCACCTCGCAGTTCGAGCAACACGTCCGCGCGGTGTTGGGGCTCCCGCTGGGCGACACGACGACCCGGAGTCCGTCGGCGACCGCGAACCTCCTCGGGGGCGAGTCGCTGGAGGGCCGCCGTCCGGTCGTCGGCTTCGAAACCGGCGCCGCCGGCGACGTTCGGGGTGGTGACGCGGACGAAAGGACAGACACGACGGACGACGCAGGCGCGGAGACAGACACGACGGACGACGCAGGCGAGGAGACAGACACGACGGACGACGCAGACGGCGTCGTGTTGACGGGCGTCGACGAGGTGCTCGCGGCCGGCGACGCCGCTCTCCACTGGTACGGAAAACGCGAGGTGTACCCTCTGCGGAAGACCGGTCACGTCACCGTCAGCCGGGACGACGACCCGGAGGCGGTGTTGGACGGCGCCCGTGCGCACGCGAGTGAGCTCGAATTCAGCGAGGCCACACGACGATGACGACAGACGACACACCCACGACGGTAGCGGAACTGTGTGACAGACTCGAACGGGAGGCCGACGCCGAGGCCGACCCGGCGACGACGCCCGACGTCGGCGTCGTCATGGGGTCGGACTCCGACCTGGAGACGATGCAGGGGGCATTCGACGCCTTCGACCGACTCGGCTTCGCCGAGCAGACCGCCTTCGACGACCCGCCCGAGACCCGGTTCACCTACGAGACGTACGTCGTCTCCGCCCACCGGACGCCGGAGCTGATGCGAACCTACGGCCGGACGGCGGGCGACCGCGGGCTGGACGTGGTGATCGCCGGCGCCGGCGGGAAGGCCGCGGACCTGCCGAACGTGACGGCGTCGTTCGCCTACCCCGTCCCCGTGATCGGCGTCCCGGTCCAGGAGAAGTCCGTCGACTCCGTGCTCGGGATGCCGACCGGAGCGCCGTTGGTCGCCGTCGACGCCGGAAAGTCGTTCAACGCGGCGCTGTCGGCGGTCCAGGTGCTCGCGCGAGAGCACGAGGAACTGCGGGAGCGGTTGGTGGCGTACCACGAGGAGCTGCAGGGCGAGGTGGTCGAGGTGTCCGGGCGGCTCCACGACGAGGGCGTCACGTCGTTTCGGGACGCAGAGAAGTGACAGTCTCAGTCCCGAAGTGGTCGGAGCGTAGTGATTAGTTCGAACTCTTGCTGGTCGCGCGGTGTAAGCTGTTTGGCCTCAGCCGCCGCACGTAGGATCCGACCGCTCTCGTTGAGTCGGTCCAGTTCATTTAGCTGTCGTGCGACCGGACTTCGCTCCTCTGCGAAACTCAGGTCACCCCGTTCGTAGTGATCTACGAAGTCGATTGGCTCGCCACCAGGTGTTCGTTTGTATGGGAGAGACTCACGGCTCTTGATCGTGAGCTCGTCGTGCGACAGGGATTCAAGTTTGTCGACAGCCGCTCGGATCACGTGTTCACAGCCTTTTGTGAGGTCCGCTCCGTCGCTCGCGTTGTACCTAGTGTCCGAGTGGCCGTCGCGCATTGCCGGGGTCATCTCCATCCAGTTAGATGACTCAGCGTTCCCCAACTCGTCGGCGATCTCGTCGGAGTACGGCCCGTACATATACGCGCCGTATCTCACATTGGTCAGTCGTCGTCCGTACCGCTCAACGGCGTACAGATCACTGAAGAAGCACAGTTTCTGGACTTCGACAGAGAATCGACCGCCGTTGTAGCTCAGCACCTCCCTGATGATATCGCTTAGATCACACGCTCTAGATGGGAGACCAGTGGCCCCACCGTCATCGCTCTGTGCCATTAGAGCCACTCAGATTTTCTGCCGTAAGTACTATTCGAAACCATCTGAGCGGCCGCGCCGAGTTGGATGACTGATGTCGACACACCCCGCATCTTGTGCGGCGTAGTATTTAGCTTTTGGCCGTGAAGACATCAGAAGGGTACAGATCTGATCAGTCCTCATCAGTCGTGCCTACTGTGTCGTACTGCTGACCCACCGCAGTAGAGAACTCTGCAATGGTGTAGTCGACGAAGTGTCGCTTGTACCGACCAGCACCAATCATAAACACAATTGCCAGTCCAAAAGAGGCTACTGGGATAAACTCGTGTGAACCAGGGGGGAGAGACGCGATCAATTTTGTTTTGTATATTTTTTGTGTGTGAACGAAAAAAGGAGGTGCCACCGTTGGCCGAAACCCAAGGACAACGGCATACGTGAACGCCGTCAGCAGACACACTAAGTACATACTGCGACAGAAGGCGTAGACTGCCTGGTATCGAGCCGACTGTCCAGTGTTGGCAGCGCCGATCTCGGCCCGAACCATCGTGTACAGGTTCTGGAGTTCGTTCTCAAACTGGAGGTCATCGACATCGAGTTTTTGAATGTCTTTGTCAAAGCCTTCTGTCAGTACCCTATTAAACCGATCGTAGGGGAGGTCCTTCTCCCCCTTGTTCCACCGGTCCCCAATAGTCTTCTTGAGTCCTTCACCCTTTGCGAAGTTCCACATTAACGAGTCTGCAAAGAGTAGTCTATGCGCTTTGAACGTGTCGTGGAGTCCCCAGTACCGCCGGTCAAGCCAGTCGACAGCTGTCTGATGGACCTCCCCAGGACGTTTGCGTGCCCAGTCCCAGGCCTGCTCAAGTTTGGTGCTGACTGAGCTAACAGGACCCTTGAGAGAATCAGGAAGACCAGCAAGTGGGACCCAATCGCGTATACGGGAAAGGAGCCCAGCCAACAGTCCGAGCAGGAATCCGATCGGACTGATGCTCAGAGTCCGGAACCACTTTTTAACCCACCGGTACAGATGCATGAGACGAACCCCGATACTACGAACTGACCGCCCGAGAAATAGCAGCGTCTTCTCAAGGAATATGCCTGCGATGTGGACCCCTTCCCCGATGAACAACGCCAACAACAGAGAGGCAAACAGGATCAGCGCGTAGTCTGCAAGGTTGTTTCCGATAGGTATCGAGAGCACGTCGGTGCTGTTCGGGTACAGGGAGACGGCAACAGCACTGATCACAACCCCGGGAATCGACTTCGAGACGACATCGTACGACGAGAGCATCCCGAGCGTTCGTCGTTGCACGCCTCCGAATCAGAAACAGACCCTATAATTGAGTTTCGAAACAAACGACTTCATATTCAATGTCTCGTCGCCTGTCCATCCCAACCCCCGAGGTGAAGCGCTTATGTAGTCGCCTCACCAAGCCCCGCTCACACGGAGCACCCGGTATGAGTCCATGGATAGCAATCGGCGCGTTGGCGCTCGTCGGCGTAGGCATCCCGGTCGGGATGATGGCTGCGTCGTGGGTACTGCGCCCGAGCGTGCCGGAACAGGGGAAACGAACCACGTACGAGTCCGGGGAGATACCGACCGGCGAGGCGACGGGCATCCAGTTCAACGTCCAGTACTACATGGTGGCGTTGTTGTTCGTCGTCTTCGACATCGAGACCGTCCTCGTGTTCCCGTGGACGGTGATCTACGGGTCCGCCCTGGAGGCCGGGGTCGGATTGGCCCGAATCCTGCTACCGATGCTCGTCTTCATCGGGACGCTGGTGATCGGACTCGTCTGGGCGTGGCGACAGGGCGCGGTCGACTGGGCGTCCAGTCCACGCGCCACGCGGAACCGGATCGAACGTAACTCATGAGCAGCGAAAATCAGCCGTTCGTCACGGACGACTCGGAGGTACTGACCGACACGCGCGACGCCCGGATGACGGGCTCCGGCGAGGACAACCGTTTCAACTCGAAGCTGCGGGAGGCGTTCGGCTCCTCGCCGTTCATCCTCACCAAGTTCGACAAGTTCATGAACTGGGTGCGGGGGTCGTCGATGTTCATGCTACAGTTCGGGATCGCCTGCTGTAGCATCGAGATGATGCACACCTACGGGACGAAACACGACCTAGACCGGTTCGGTTCCGGTGTCCCCCGGGCGTCGCCCCGTCAGGCGGACGTGATCATCGTCCCGGGGACGATCGTGTCGAAGTTCGCCCCGCGGATGAAGCGCGTGTACGACCAGATGCCGGAGCCGAAGTTCGTCGTCGGCATGGGGTCGTGTACGATCTCCGGCGGCCCGTTCCAGGAAGGGTACAACGTCATCAAGGGCGCAGAGGAGGTCATTCCGGTCGACATCCACGTCCCCGGGTGCCCGCCGCGGCCGGAGGCGCTCGTCTACGGCGTCGCCAAGCTCCAAGAGCGCGTCGCCAACGGCGAGTCCTCGCCGGTGACGGTGAAGCCGTACGAGCTAGAGAAGTTCGGCGATCTGACCCGCGACGAGATCGTGGACAAGCTCGCGGACCAGATCGACGAGGAGGATCTCGTCATGCGGTACAACTGGGCAGACAGCCCGTGATCGACAGATGAGTCTCGAAGATCCACGCGATCCGGAGACGGACGCCACGACGGTGCAGCGGTCCGACGCGGAGCTGGAGACGCTGCTGGGGGATCTCGTGATCGGCCGCGACGACCACCTCAACGCGCCAGGGTTCGTCGTCCGGCCGGACACGGTCCAGGAGACGCTGGAGCGGCTGCGCACGCAGGCGGGCTACGACCACTGTTCGTGCGTCACCGCCCAGCAGTACGAGGACCGGTACGAGACGATCTACCACCTGAAGAAGTACGACGACCCCACACAGGAGGTGAGCGTCGTCGTCCCGACGGACAGCTACGACCCCGTCAGCGAGTCCGGCTCCCCGCAGTTCCGCACGGCCGACTGGCACGAACGGGAGGCGTACGATCTCCTCGGCATCGAGTACGACGACCACCCGGACATGCGGCGTATCCTGCTGCCGGAGACGTGGCAGGGGCACCCGTTGTCGAACGACTACGACCAGGATCGTCCCCAGATCGTCCCGCTGCGGGAGCACGCGAACCCGTTGGAGCAGGACCACGAGGGCGACGGGGACACGATGTTCCTCAACATCGGCCCGCACCACCCGGCGACGCACGGCGTGCTCCACGTCAAGGCGACGTTGGACGGGGAGCAGGTCGCCGACGTGGAGCCGGACATCGGTTACATCCACCGGTGTGAAGAACAGATGTGCGAGCGGGGCACCTACCGCCACCAGATCATGCCGTACCCGGATCGGTGGGACTGGGGCGGGGCGGGGCTCACGAGCGAGTGGGCGTACGCACGCGCCGCAGAGCGGCTGAACGACATCGAGGTGCCGGAGTACGCACAGGTGATCCGGACGATGGCGGCCGAGCTGAGCCGCATCCTCTCGCACCTGTTGGCGACCGGGGCGTACGCGCTGGACATCGTCGGCGACTTCACGGCGACGTTCATGTACGCCATTCGGGACCGCGAGGTGGTTCAGAACATCCTGGAGGACCTGACGGGCCAACGGCTGATGTTCAACTACTTCCGGCTGGGTGGTGTCGCGTGGGACCTGCCGGAGCCACGTCGGGAGTTCTTCGACAAGGTGCGGTCGTTCCTCAGCGAGCTCCCCCAGCGGCTCCAGGAGTACCACGACCTGCTGACCTCCAACGAGATCATCCAGGTGCGCGCGATGGACACCGGGGTGCTCCCGCCGGAGGAGGCGAAGTCGTACGGCTGCACCGGGCCGGTCGTCCGCGGGTCGGGTGTCGACTACGACATCCGTCGGGACGACCCGTACGGCTACTACGACAACCTCGACTGGGACGTCGCCGTCGAGGACGGCTGTGACAACTTCAGTCGACTGCTCGTTCGCCTCCGCGAGGTGGAGGAGTCCGGGAAGATCATCGAGCAGTGTGTCGACCTCTTGGAAGACTGGCCGGAGGACGACCGGACCGTCCAGTCGAACGTTCCACGGACGCTCAAGCCGGAGAGTGACGAGGAGATCTACAGCGCAGTAGAGGCCGCGAAGGGTGAACTCGGGATCTACATCCGCGCGGACGGGACGAACACGCCGGGTCGGTTCAAGATCCGCGGACCGTCGTTCTCGAACCTCCAGGCCCTGCCGGTGATGGCCGAGGGCGGCCAGATTCCGGACCTGATCGCGTCGCTCGGTAGCCTCGACACGATCATGGGCGAAGTGGACCGGTAGATCCGTTTCGGTCCGTCTCTTCTCCCGGTTCTCTCGTTCGGTTCGCCGTTCTTCTCTGGTGTGTCCTCGTCCGGTGGAACCCCCGCGATTCGTTCGCTCCTCCGACTTTCTCGTGTGTCCGAACGGGGTAGGAGCCCCGCGAACGGTTACCACGGTCGTTGGGAGCGAAGCGAGCGAGACCTCGTCGGGGCTCGCTCCGACCTAAGACGGGCACCGGAGGGAGCGAACGGAGTGAGCGACCGAGGAGCACAGTCGGCGGGGAGGGTGTGGTTGCGGTCTCGGGTGGGACCGATACGGGTGGGGATTTCGGGTCGTTCGTCGTTCCGCGCTCGTGGCGGTGAACAACTCGTAGGGCGCCCTCCGAGCCGCTCACAGATCCACGCCCGCCGGAGAGACACCCCACAACCGAATCTGGATCCGCCACCCAACGACAGATCACCCGATAAGACCTCTCAAAACCGAATAAGCGCCGGAGTGTGGCGATTGAGAAGTCTTATGTGGTGGCTCACGTAGTGTCGGGTAGATGGACCTCACTGTAGCGCGCGCGTCGCTCGCCGCCGCGGCGGGCCGAACCGCACCGACCGGACGGCCGGTCGCCGACGGGAGAGCATGACACCGTTACAGCTCTCCGACGTCATCGGCGGGTACCTCCCCGTCGGTGGACTGGCCGGTGAGATCCTGAGTGCCCTGATCGGGGCGTTCCTGATCGCCAACTTCCTGCTCGTCAACACGGCCGTCGCAGGTCCGTGGGCGAAACGGAAGATCACGGCCGCGTTCACGGACCGGATCGCGGTCAACCGGATCGGGCCGTTCGGGTTGTTCATTATCGTCGCAGACGCGCTCCGGCTGTTGTCGAAGGAGCTGATCGTCCCGGAGGGGGTCGACCGTCCCGCGTGGGACCTCGCGCCGTTGCTGATCCCCTTCTCTGCGCTGCTGGGTTTCGCCGTGATCCCGATGGGCAACGGCGTCCAGCTGGCAGATCCGGAGACTGGGCTCGTGTTCGCGTTCGCCGCCTCCTCCATCGCGTCGCTGGGACTCCTGATGATGGGGTACGCGTCGAACAACAAGTACTCCCTGCTGGGTGGGCTGCGGGCCGTCGCGTCCAACATCGCCTACGAGATCCCGCTCGTCGTCACGGCCGCGTCCGTCGTCCTGTTCACCGGGACGCTCCAGATGAGTGAGATCGTCGCCCAGCAGGCGAACAACTCGCTGATCGCGTTCGCTGGCGTGTCGATCCCGCAGTGGTTCGCGTTCGTCAACCCGTTCGCGTTCGCGTTGTTCCTGTTGGCGAACCTCGCGGAGGTCGGACGGAACCCGTTCGACATTCCGGAGGCGCCGACGGAGATCGTCGCCGGCTACCAGACGGAGTACTCCTCGGTGTACTTCGTGTTGATCTACCTGGGGGAGTTCATCCACATCTTCCTGGGTGGCGCGCTGGCGGCGGTGTTGTTCCTCGGCGGTGGCTCCGCGCCCATCTCGGCGCTTTCGTTCATCCCCGAGTTCGTGTGGTTCACAGTCAAGATGTGGGCCTTCTACCTGTTCACGCAGTGGGCTCGCTCGGCAGTGCCGCGTCTCCGACCGGACCAGTTCATGAACGTGGGCTGGAAGGGGATGCTGATCCTGTCGTTCACAAACCTCGTCCTCACGGCCGTGATCGTGGGGGTGCTCGTGTAACATGATCGGAGTTCTCAAGTCGATGGCCACGACGATGAAGCACGCACTGAGCGGAGAGACGTTCACGGTGCAGTACCCGGAGACGGCACCGGAGGTCAGCCCCCGGTTCCGTGGCGTTCACAAGTTCTCACAGGAGCGGTGCATCTGGTGTCGCCAGTGTGAGAACGTCTGTCCGAACGACACGATCCAGATCGTGCAAGACGACATGCGCAACGGCGAACAGTACAACCTCCACATCGGGCAGTGTATCTACTGCCGGCTGTGCGAGGAGGTGTGTCCGGTGGACGCGATCCTGCTGACGCAGAACTTCGAGTTCACCGCCGACACCAAAGACGAGTTCGTCTACAACAAAGAACAGCTGAAGAACGTCCCGTGGTACAAGGGGATCGACCCGTTGGAGTCCCGGGAGCCGGACCGTGGCGCCTGGATCGGCGAGGGCGACGGCGAAGTGGACTACCAGTAGCGACGCGAGAGCGTCGTCTACGGCCGCCTTCTCGCGGGTGACGTGTCCACGAGAGCCATCTCCCCGGCCCACGTCGAGGCACGGTCACACCGTTGGATACTCGGGGTCGTCGCGGTCGCGCTGGTCGGGTGCGTCGTCGGCTACCGCCTGCCGAAGGCGGCGAGGGCGCTCGCGGTGAACGCGACCCTCGGGGTCGTCTCTGTCGTCGCCAACCGCCTCGGGGCGGGTGTCGAACTGTCGCTGGCTGCCGTCGTCGTCTGTGGGCTCGCGGGCGTCTCCGGCGCGACTCTGGTGATCGTTGGCACTGTTGGACGTTGCGTTCGTCGTCGCCGCCGTCCCGCTCGTGTGAGTGGTGCTCGCGGGGCTCGGGAGTGTCGAGGACGGAGGGTGGCGCGGGAGACTCGCGGCAGAATCGAACTGCGAGGCTACTGAATCTGGTCGTCGTACTCGTCTGCGGTCAACAGGTCGTCGTCGTCGCCGGTCGGCTCCACCTCCAGCATCCAGCCGTCGCCGTACGGGTCTTCGTTGACGAGTTCCGGGCGGTCGAACAGGTCCTCGTTGACGGCCGTCACCTCGGCCGTGACGGGGATGTACAGGTCCGAGACGGCCTTGATCGACTCCACGACGCCGAACTCCTCGCCGGCGTCGATCTCCTCGCCCTCGTCCGGCAGTTCGACGAACACCACGTCGCCGAGTTCGTCCTGTGCGAAGTCGGTGATCCCCACGCGGTGGGGTTCGTCGTCTGTGAGGTACTCGTGGGACTCCAAGTAACGGCGGTCGGCAGGTACGTCGAAGCTCACGTGCGGACCCTCGGGTGTCGCCGCCGTGTAACTGTCGGTTCCGTTAGCTCTCGAACGGCGGCTCTACCACCTGGGCGCGTTTCTCCTGGCCACGGACGACCACGCCGACACGGGTCCCGGGGTCCGTGTGTTCCGTCGGCAGGTAGCCCAGCGCGACCGCACGCTCCAGGGTCGGCACCTTCGTCCCGCTGGTGACGACGCCGACGACGTGGCCGTCCTCGTCGACGACGTCGTAGCCGTGGCGGGCCACCCCGCGGTCCAGCAGCTCCAACCCGACGAACTGCTCGTCCGGGGAGGCGACGTCCGCGAGCGCGTCACGGCCGACGAACTCCGTGTCCGTGTCGACGGCGAAGCCGATCCCGGCCTCGTACGGGGTGCGGGGGTCGTCGTCCGGGTGGAAGTCCTGGCCCGACAGGAGGAACCCCTGTTCGATGCGGAGCGTGTCGCGGGCACCGAGGCCACACGGCTGAGCGTCGAAGGCGGACCACACGTCTGCGGCTGCCTCCCAGGGGCACAACACCTCGAACCCGTCCTCGCCGGTGTAGCCCGTCCGGGCGACGAGACACTCCGCGCCCGCGACGGCCGCGAACGTCGCGTCGAACCGCCCCAGCGCCGTCAGATCCGTCTCCGTCGTCGCGTCGACCAGCTCCGGCGCCTCCGGGCCCTGGACCGCGAACATCGCCCAGTCTTCCGTCGCGTTCCGGACGGTCGCCGTCAGGTCGGCCTCGTCGCGGAAGTCGAGCCAGCGGTCGTGAGCGTCCTCGTCGTTGCCGGCGTTGGGGACGAACAGGAACGCCGCTCCCTCGGTCGTGTCCCCGTCGGCGATCTCCGGGACGCGCTCGTCCGGGAGTCGGTAGACGACCGTGTCGTCGATCAGGAGCCCGTCCTCGTCGACGATTCCGGTGTACTGCGCCTCTCCCGGCTGGATCGTCGTCACGTCGTTGGTGGTGAGCCGTTGCATCAGGGTGGTCGCGTCCGGGCCGGCCACCTCGATCTCGCCCATGTGCGAGACGTCGAAGATCCCGGCCGACTGCCGGACTGCCCGGTGTTCCGTCGTGATGGAGTCGAACTCCACCGGCATGTCCCAGCCGCCGAACTCGGTGAACTTTCCCGTTCGGTCGGCGTGGTGGTCTCGCAGCGGGGGCTTTCGTAGTGTCACGTTTCCGCGGTCGGAGGGAATCGAGTAATGCCTTGCGAAGCGACCGGGGAGCCGAAACCGACAAGCGGGCGTCCGGCGAATCCCCCGACAGTGACACTCACGAAACGGATCATCCCGTGTATCGACGTGGACTTGGACGACGACGGGAACGCGGCCGTCTACACCGGCGTGAACTTCGAGAGCCTGGAGTTCACCGGGGACCCGGTGGAGATGGCCCGGAAGTACGACGCTGCCGGCGCAGACGAGTTCGTCTTCCTCGACATCACCGCCAGCGCCGAGGGGCGCGAGACGATGCTGGACACCGTCGAACGGGTCGCAGACGAGGTGTTCATCCCGTTGACCGTCGGCGGCGGCATCCGTACCAGAGACGACGTGCGGGAGACGCTCCGGGCGGGCGCGGACAAGGTGTCGATCAACTCCGGCGCCATCGCTCGTCCGGCGCTGATCGAGGAGGGTGCCGCCGCCTTCGGCAGCCAGTGTATCGTCGTCAGTGTCGACGCCCGCCGTCGGTTCGACGAACAGGGAGAACACTACGCCGAGGTCGACGGCGAGTCCTGTTGGTTCGAGTGTACCGTGAAGGGCGGCCGCGAGGGGACGGACGTGGACGTGATCGAGTGGGTCGCCGAGGCGGAAGACCGGGGCGCCGGCGAGCTGTTCGTCAACTCCATCGACGCCGACGGCACCAAGGACGGCTACGACATCCCGCTCACCCGGGCGGTGTGTGACACCGTCTCCACGCCCGTCATCGCCTCCTCCGGCTGTGGCGGCCCCGAAGACATGCACGAGGTGTTCACCGAGGCCGACGCGGACGCCGGGCTGGCGGCGTCGATCTTCCACTTCGACGAGTTCGGCATCGACGAGGTGAAGCAGTACCTCGACGAGCGTGGCGTTCCGGTGCGGCTGTAACGGCGTCAGTCCCGCCAGAACACCACGGAGAGCCCGACACCCGAGAGCGTTCCACAGACCGCCGTGAGCGTCGACAGCCCCACCCCAGGGAGGAACTGTGTCCCGGCGACGTACGCCACGCTCGCGCCGACGCCGAAGAACACCGCGAACGACGACGCGAAGTAGAACGCCCGGGCGAGTGTCACCCGGGCCGGTCCCGACAGTCTCGAACGCACGCCCGGGTACAGTACCCGGGCGACCAACGCCGGACCGACGGCACAGCCGACTAACACCGGGACAGCCCGGCGACCGGTGACGCCGCTGGCCCGTAAGAACGGCTCCGACAGCGCGTAGAACCCCAGCGCTCCGGCGACGACGGAGACGGCCACGCGGCTCAGTCGCTGGTCGACAGTGGTCACGGGAACACTGAGAGGGTGGTCCGGCGTCGTCGCTTACAGCCGGCCGACGGACTCCACGGAGACGGACTCCACGTCGTCCAGCTCCGCGAACGCCTTCTCGACGGCCTCCGTCCCGCCCTCGTCGTCGGCAACGATGACGGTCGGGAGCAGCGCGACCAACCCGAACGCGACGTCGTCACGTTCGATGCCGCTGATCTCGGCGCCCTCCGGCAGCGCCTCCTCCAGCGTCTCCTGGAGTCCGTCGAGGTCGATCTCGGGGCTCTCCGGCATCACTTTCAGCTGTGCGGCGACCTTCCCCATCGTTACGGCCCCCTGAATCCGCAGTCCGGACACTCGTACAGCTTGCTCTGTTTTCGACAGGTGCCACAGCGGTGGATGCCGGTGCCACACTCCGGGCAGTCGAACGACGCGGCCGACAGGCTCGCGACGTTGACGCCACAGGAGACACACCGGCGCTCGGTGTCGTCCGTTCGTGCGTCGCTCATGTGCGTACGAACCGCGCCGTGGGCTTTAACCGTTGTCTTTCGTGCGCGGCCGACGGGACTGCACGTGGTACCGTCAGGCACCGACGACGATCGGCCCCAACAACACCCCCATGAGGTGGACCCGTCGACAGCCGAACCGAGCGGGGAGGAAGCCGACGGCGCCGGCGGCCGCCAGCGCGACCACGCCGGTGACACCGGCGAACGCCGCCGACAACGCCGTCACGAACCCCAAGACGGCGACGACCAGCTCTCGCTGTGGCACGCGGCGGGCGACCGCGAACGCCGCGTCGCCGGCGAGCGTCACCCCCAACACCCCGACGCCGCCGGCGACGACCGTCGCCGCGAGCAACGGCGGGAGTCGGGGCGGGACCCCGGCCTCCGACATCGCGACGAGTACGCCGGACCGCGGAGTACCCAGGGCGACGAACGCGAACAGTGCGAACACCGCCGTCGCCGTGTTCGCCCCGCTCGTGGCGACGATGTACTCTCTGGCGGGGTCACGCCCGGTCGTGAACGGCAGCGCCAGCGTCGCCGCCACGCCCGCCGACACGCCGGGGAGGTAGCCGACCGCCGCGCCCGCGCCCGTGCCCGCCCCGGCCGCGACCCCGACCGCCCGTGGAGCCAACGCGAGCCGCGCGTCCGCCTGCGGCGGCACACCGCCGCCGTCCAACGCGTCCACGAGCACCGGCACGCCGAACAGCCCGGCGAACAACGGCGTGAGCGTGCCACCGACGGCCACCAGCGCCGTCGGCGTCCGTTCCGGCGTCGCCGCCCCCAGCAGTGCGGCCAACAGGAACGAGACCGCCGCCACGCCGCGTCGGCGCCACGTCGGCTCCGTCGCTACTCCGACGACCGCCACCCCGGCGAGCAACAGTGGGAGGTGTGGCCGGAGCCGTGGGTACAGATCCACGGCGACGGCCGTCAGCGGCAGCGCGACGGGGACGGCCGTCGCCAGCGCCAGCCCACTCCCGACGGCCGACAGCCGCAACGCCTCCCGGCCCCGCCCGCCCAACACGAGTTCGTGGCCCGGCAGCGCGCTCGCAGCCATCGCGGCGTCCGGCACGCCCAGCACGAGCGACGGCACCACGTCCAAGAACGTGTGGACTACGCCGGCCGACAGCATCGCACACCCGAGCACGAGCGGCGGGGCGCCGAGCCGCGGCGCCGCCGCCAACAGGAGCACTGCGAGGTTGTTGGCGTGCAACCCCGGGACCAGCCCGCTACAGAGTCCGAGCCCACAGCCCGCCACCGTCGCCGCCGCGAGCGCCGTGCCGTCCGTCACCGGGGGTGTGGTCGCCCGCCAGGATTTGAACGTTGGGGGGCGTGTCGCTGGGGAGCGGCGTCACTGGAGAGTCGCGTCGAAAGAAGTCGTGACCGCGACCGCGACTGGTGGTTCGTCGCCGCCGATCAGCCGAACAGCTCGCCCAGGCCCTCGCCCGCGGCGTCGTCGTCGTCGTCGTCGTCCGCCTCGTCGGCGGCTTCCTCGGCCTCGTCGGCCTCGTCGGCCTCCTCTTCGGCGTCGTCTTCTGCCTCGTCGGCCTCGTCGGCGTCGGCGCCGCCAGCCGGGGCTGCGCCGGCTGCCGGGGCCGCGGCGGCCGTCTCGACGGCCTCCTCGATGTCGACGTCCTCCAGGGCTGCGGTCAGCGCCTTGACGCGGGACTCCTCCACGTCGACGCCCGCGGCCTCCAGGACCTCGGTCACGTTGTCTTCTGCGATCTCTGCGCCCGCCTCGTTCAGGATGAGTGCTGCGTAGACGTACTCCATCTTTGTCCTCCGTTGTTAGTCTCCGAACATGTCGCCGAGTCCGGCAGCACCGTCGTCGTCGTCGGTGTCGTCTTCCTCGGCGTCGTCTGCCGTCTCCTGTGCGTCTTCGTCTGCCGTCTCCTCGGCGTCCGGCTCCGCGTCCGGCTCGGACTCCGTGTCGTCCGGCTCGGCGGCTGCGGGCTCGACACCGCGCAGTTCCTCCGGAAGCGCCTCCTCGTCGTCGATCTCGGCGGCGAGTGCACGGACCTGCGAGTCGGCCTTGGCGACGAGGTCCGGCATCAGGTCCTCGTCTTCCACGGCCGCGAACAGCCCGAGACTCTTCGCCTCGCCGGCCGCCTTCCCGAGCAGCGCGCCGGCCGTCCGGGCGGTCGGGACTGCGGCGTTGATCGAGAGGTTCCGAGCGCCGGCGGCCGCCGCCTCGACGTCCGCGCGGTACTCGTCGACGTCGATCGCCAGGTCGTCCGGCTCGAACACGACGCCGTCGGCGACGACGGCACGGAGGTCGAGTCCGACCTCCTTCGGCTCGATACCGAGCTCTCCGAGCACGTTGGCGAGGTCGGCGCTCACCTCGTCGCCGGGCTCGGCGACGACGGAGTCCGACAACACCTGGATCGACCCCTCCTGGATGCGCGCGTCTGCGCCCACCTGTTGGAGCTCACCGACGAACGGACCGGGGTCGACCCCCGTGTCCCCCTCCGGGATGACGACCTCGCTGGGGGCGACCTCGCCGGCACCGATGGGTGCCGAGGTCTTCGACGCCTCCAGCTGCTTGTACAGGCCGAACGGGTTGTCGTTCGTCCCGATCAGTCCGACGTGGCCGGTCATCTCCTCCGTGAGGTCGGCGACTCCGTCGCCGACCTCCTCCAAGGCGCGCACGGTGAGCGTGTTCCGACTCATCCGCAGCGACGCCTGGCCGTGGAGCTCACGGCGCATGTCCTGGAGCTGCCGGGAGGGGATCCCCGTGAGATCCACCACGCCGACCGCGTCGTACGAGTCGACGAACTCGACGAGTTCGTCCACCTCCTCGCGCTTCCACTGCGGGACGTTCGCGGTCTTGTGGCTGGTGTCTGCGTCGCTCATGCGGGCACCTCCACCGCCGGCCCCATCGTCGTCTTGACGTAGACGGTGTCGATGTTGAGCGGCCCCTTCTCCAGGTCCGCCTCCAGCCGGCGCATGATCACGTCGATGTTCTCTCCCACTTCGTCCGCGGACATGTCTTCCGCACCGACGCGGGTGTGGAAGGTTCGGCGGTCGCCGGACCGCAACTGGACGGTGTTGGTCATCCGGTTGACCGTCTCGACGACGTCCTCGTCTACGCCCAACGGGGTCGGCATCTTCCCACGAGGGCCGAGGATTCGACCGAGGTTCGAGGCCACGTCCTGCATCAGCGCCTCTTCGGCGACGAAGAAGTCCGTCTCCTCCGCCAGGTCCTTCGCCTCGTCCTCGTCGTCGGCGAGGTCACCGAGGTCGTCACCGGACAGCACTTCGTCGGCGACGTCTTCTGCACGGAGGGCTGTCTCGCCCTCCGCAATGACGACGATAGAGGTCTCCTGGCCGGTTCCGGCCGGCAGGACGACCTCCTCGTCGACACGGTTCGACGGGTCGTTAAGATCCAGATCGCGCAAGTTGACTGCGAGGTCCACGGTCTCGGTGAAGTTGCGACCGGGGGCCTCCTCGAGCGCCTGGGAGACTGCGTCTTCTATCGAATTTGCCATCTTTCACCTCCGTAGTACGCAGGAACGCTCCTACGGGTCAGTGAAACAGGCGTTTGCCTGTCTCGTTCCAGGAGTCGGTCACGAGCCTCTTAAGGCCGTCGAACCGTCGGAACGCAGCCGGTCACAGCAGACTCCGGCCCAACAGGATCACCGAGACGTTGTTGGCGAACACGGACAGCCCGGCGGCGACCAACAGTCCGAGCCAGACCTCGACGACGAGCGCGTAGTACGGCCGGATCCGCGGCGGCGTCCGGCGGAGCGTGGCGACGACCGCCCGGAAGCCGACGGCGCCGGCCGCGACCGCCAGGAGGTTCACCGCCACCAACGCCGGCAGCGACCGACGCAACAACCACCGCACCAACGGGTTCCCCTCGTAGGCGACGCCGACGGCCGCGGCCGCCAACAACGTCGTCAACAGGTCCACCGTCGTCAGCAGGAACAGAGCGACGGCGATCCAGTCCCAGTACTCCCCGACACGGGCCGTCAGTTCGCGGTCGTCCAGTGAACGGAGTACCACGTCAGTCGGCCTCGTTCGTGCCGTCCGTCTCGTTGCCGGTGTCGTTGCCGTCCGTCTCGTCGCCGTCCGCCCCCGTCGAGGCAGTGTCACGACTGCCGGTTCGACGCGACGGCCGGCTCCAGTTGCCGACCCGGTTGGCACGCGCCAGCGCGGCGTCCGGATCGAGCTGTCGGTACTCCCCGTCTGCAGTCTCCCGGATGATCGTCTCCACCTCGCCGGGCGAGAGTCTGCCGTCGGTGGTGGCGACCACCTCCGTCACCGTCCCGGCGACGACCGGCGTGGCCGCCGAGGTGCCGCGGAACTCCCCCGCGGCGTCGGTCACGACCGTGTCCACGGCGCTCACGTCGCCGTCGCCGGAGTACGACGCCACCGTCCCACCGTTCGTCACCGCCCCGACCGAGACCACCCCGGGCGCCGTCGCCGGGGGGAGCGTCCCGCCGCCCCCGGCGGCGTGTGTGAGGTCGTGGCGAGCGGCGAACAGGTCGACCGGTGCCGTCCCCTCGTCTGCGTGCACACGGACGTAGTAGTCGCCCGGCCGTACCTGTGTGTCGATCGCCTCCGCCGTTCCGGTCTCGCGGACGGAGCGAGCGACCAGGTGGTCCGGGCCGTCGGTGACATCGCGGTAGAGGTACAGGTCGTAGTCCGCCTCCCCCTGCCAGTACAGCCGGAGCGTCACCGGACCGGCGACCCGACCGTCCGTCGCCGCGAGTCGGTTCCGGGTCACGCCCGTTCGGAACTGCACCCAGTCGTCGGCGGGCGTGCTCCCGCGCCAGTGGCGGTCGGCGTAGTTGCCCGCCGACGTGACGAAGACGGCGCCGGCGGCCGACACAGACCGTGCGGCCGCCTCGAACCGTTCCAGCCCCGCGGCCGTCCGCGGGAAGTAGCTCCCTGCGTCTACGATCACGTCGACCTCACGCTCCAGGAGCCACTCCACGGCGGCCGCGTAGCGGTCGGCCGTCGGTCGACTCCCGACGCCAGCGAGGTACAGCGCCGCCGACGGCGACCGTTCGGCCACCACCTCCGCGACGGCCGTGTCGTGGGCGGTCGGCCGGCCCCAGCCGAGACCGCCGCCGACATCGTGCTGTGCGACCACCCGCTGTGCGACGGCACCCCGTTCGGGAGCGAACGCGCTGCCGATCACGCCGACCCGAACCGGGTCGTCCCCCTGGGCCGCGGCCACGGCCGCCGCCGACTCCCCGCCGACGACGGTCGCGCCCGGGAGCCCACCGAGCCCGCCGGGGCTCGCGACGCCCGCGCCGCTGGTCGTCACGGCCACGAGCAACACGACCGCGAGGTACGCGCGACGGCGCGACCCCGAGCCGCCGGCCGTCCCACGGTCTGCCCCGATCACGATCACCACCTACGCCGACAGCCGAGCGACGACCGCGACTCCGGTCAACAACGCGAGCCCGCCGAGCAACACGAGCAGCCCCGGCGGGAGCCCGGCCCCGGTCGCCGGCGCGCCGACGGCGTCGGGCACCCGCGACGCACCCGTCGGGGTCCGGGTCGCCCACGCCTGGATCAACAGGCTCACGCCACCCAGCGCCGCCAGTCCACCGAGGAGGTCGCGCAGCGAGTCGAACAGCGAGGTCGACTCCGACTCCCGGCCGACGGCGACGACCGTCTGCTCTTCGGGCGGACCGTACACGTCCATCTCGCGGCCCTTGACGGAGTACCGCGTGTCAGTTACCTCTGCCAGCCCCGCCTGCGAGAGGTTGTCGAGGTGGTGACGAACGTTCTGGACGGAGGTGTCGGCCGCCTCCGCCAGTTCAGAGGCCGTCCGGTCGCGCTCGTGGATCGCCGAGAGAATCGACCGCGCAGTGTCCGACGACAACGCACAGATCACGTCCTCGGCGTCGTCGTCGTCGAGCCAACAGATCCGGGCAGACGTGTCCGGCTCACCGGCCGTCTCCTCGCCGACGACCCCGCCGGGAGACTGGCGGACGACGCCACCGTCGGTCTCCGGTGGCTCCCCGTCTCGGCCGGAGTCGTCCGGCTCCGACGGCATCGGCTCCGACATACGGATACGTACCACAGGCTGTGATAAAACAGTTCGGGAGCGTTTCTCACACCACAGGCTGGATGTATCTTCTCGGTGCCGTCCGTGATTCACTCGGAGTGTGGTGAATTCGATAGCTCCGTCGCCAGCGCCGCGAGCGCCTCGTCTGCGTCCGACGACAACGGCGCGCCGTGGCCGACCCCGGCCGTGTCGAACGACGGTGCCCGCCGGGCCAACTCCCCGACGCTGTCCCGGACCGCGTCCGTGTCGTAGCTGACGAGCCACGGGGACGGCGACAGCTGCCCGCCGGACTCCCGCACCAGATCGCCGAGGAACGCCGTCCGTGCCGTCTCACTCACCCACGCGAGGTGCCCCGGCCCGTGGCCGGGGGTGTGGTAGGCGGTGTAGCTCCCGACCGTGTCCCCGTCGCGCACCCGCTCGACGGACAGCCCCGGCGTGTCGAGGAACCGCGCCGTCGCCCGTTGGAGCAACGCCTTGTGTGGCCACAGCCCCGGGCTGTCGCTCCCGTCCAGAAACGAGGCGTCCGGCTCGTGGGCGTAGACGGTCGCCGACAGCTCGTCCAGTTTCGACAGCGCGCCGACGTGGTCGTAGTCGTAGTGTGTGAGCAACACCCGAGACACGTCCCCGACGGCGAACCCGGCCGACTCGACCCCGCGCCGGATCGTGTCGGCGTCGCCGGGTGTCCCGGCGTCCACCAACACCAGGGCCCCGGTCGGCCCGTCGTCGCCGGTCCGGACGGCGTCGTCCTCGTCGACTGGAGCCGCGTGGTCGACCGTCAGGAACACGTTGGCCGCCGACCCCTCGATCCGCCAGACCGCCTCGCCGAGTTGCTGTGACACGAACAGACTACGGTCTCCGTCGGCAAGAGTCGTCTGGGTGTCTGCGGTGGAGCTCGGCGAGAGCGACCGGCTCCCGTCAGTTCCGCCGTTCGTCGATCCGGTCTGCACACTCGTAGCCGGCGAGCACGGCGCCGTTCGTCGACCGCTCCGGGTACTGCGCCTCGCTCGCCATCCCGGCGTAGTAGAGCCCGTCCGCGACATCGTCCGCGAGGTCGTACGGGACGACCAAGTCGAGGTAGCCACACTCGTACACCGGGGCCGCCCGCGGCGCGCGGGCCAACCGGAACGACTCCACCGTCGACCGGTCGAACCCGGGGAACAGCTCCTCGACCCCCGACAGCCACCGTTCTTCCACCTCGTCGTCGTCCGCCTGCCACAGCCACTCCGACTCCTCCTGCACGTAGCTGGCGAGGTACAACAGGTGGTCGCCGCCGTACCGTTCGGGCGGGACGAAGTTGGTGTGTTCGATCAACGCCCCGAACGGCGCGTCGTCGGCGACGTTGAGCCAGTAGGTGTCCGTCACCCCCTCCGACAGGGTGACGACCGCACACACCGACGCCTGGAACTGCACGTCACAGGGGTAGCCCGTCAGCTCCTCCAGGACGTTCGGCATCGCCGCCACGACCACGTCGTCGACGGACTCCGTGACCGTCTCCGTCGCCGGCGGTTCCGTCTCGCCGGCCCCCTCGGTCGCCTCGCCGGCGCCGTCGGCCGCGACCGGCTCGGTGGCCCGCTCGACCGTGAGCGCCTCGACCGCGCCGTCCGCCGTGTGGAGGTCGTTCACGCGCGCACGAGTGACGATGTTCTCGCGTCCCACCGCGTCGACCAAGGCGTCGAGGAACGTCCGGAACCCACCCTGGAAGTAACCCAGGATCTCCCCGCGCAACAGGTCCCGCTCGCCGCGGAACTTGATCCGGCCCAACAGCCAGGCCGCGCTCACCTCCTCTTTGAGCGACCCGAACTTCGCCTCCAGCAGGGGGTCGAAGAACGTCTCGTACACGTTGTCCGTGGTGTGCTCGCGGGCGAACTCCACTGCAGTCTGGTCCTCGAAGTCCGTGAGGTTCTCGTAGGTGTCGAGAGAGGGCACCCCGCCGCGCACGTCCACGTCCAGCGTCAACATCCCCAGGCGGAACGTGTCGTACAGACTCCAGTACGGGAACGCCAACAGCTCCCACGGCGTGTCCATCGGGTACACCGTCCCGTCGACGTAGTAGGCGTTCTTGCCGACGAGCCACTCCACTTCGTCGCCGACGCCGATCTCTCCCGCGAGGTCGACGATCGTCTGTTCGTTCTTCGAGAGGTGGTGGTAGAACTGTTCGACGTCGTCCCCGCTCGTCTCGTACGTCCGGGCGAGTCCACCGAGCGCCTCCGGCCCGCCAGCCTCGTAGACGGTCACCTCGTGACCGTGCTGCTGGAGTCGGTAGGCCGCCGCCAGCCCGGCGAGCCCGCCGCCGACGATTCCGATCATACGCCGTGTGCGCGTGGCCGGAGTAAGTCGCTTGTGGAACCGCGACCAGGTCGGCGCGCCGACGGACCTGTCGCTCGTCGGAGGCGACACGGTGGCGGGAAAGTTCGGCTTTTATGCCCGTCGCACTCGTAGGCGACGACAGTATGACAGAGCCGCGAGTGCCGGGCGGCGGTGGGGAGACGACGGACCTCCCGTGTGGCGAGACGCTGCGCCTCCGCGACGTCGACATGGGGATGCGGGAGTTCGACTGTGACTGCGGAGAGACCCACGCCGTCGTGACGGACGTTCACCCCCCCGACCGATTCCTGCCGGAGTTCCTCGTCGGGACGCTTCAAGAGGCTGTCGAGACGACCAGCGAGGAGATGCCGGAGTTCGGCACGCCACACCTCCTCGGGATCGTGTTGGAGGAGTTCCCGAGCGAGGTGGCCGTCGTCGACGTGAGCGACGACCAGGAGATCGGCTACACGATGCTTTGGGTGTCGACGTTCGACGCCCGCCGGCTCCACGAGGTGATCGTGGAGTTGGTCGTCGAACTGATGGAACACGCCGTCTCCCACAGCGACGACCCGAACGCCGTCTCGTCGTTCGAAGAACGGATGCTGGAGTTCGACGTGACGGAGTTCGTCGATCAGTACCGCCGGGAACGGGAGGTCGAAGCCGACGACGTGTACGCCTGACCGGCGCGGGACACGCCGCTCTCGGTGTCGACCGTCCGACCGCGCGCGAGACGACCGTCGTCGGCACCGGGCGGCGTCGCCGTCAGTCGACGAGCCGGTAGCCGTCGCCGGCCTCCGCCGCCACGTCTCGGCGGACCATCTCGTCTAACACCTCCCCCAGGCGACCGGGCTGGGCGATCTCCATCTCCATCCGGTCGATTCCGTGGTGTTCCGACAACAGACTCCTGATCTCCTCGCGGCCGTACGGTCCGCCGTCACCCTTCTCCAACACGCTCGCGGTCAGGTCCACCATGTCCTCGAGGAAGTTCCACGGGTAGACGACCCAGGTCCACTCCGACAGCCGCTCGCCGACGAACTCCGGCTCGAACTCCGAGGTCTGGAGCAACTGGAGGGTCGCCGTCCGCACCGCCGCCGCGTCGCGGTCGGTGACGTACTCGTGGGCGCGCTCGATGGAGCCGCCCGTGTCCGCGATGTCGTCGATGATGAGCACGTCCTTCCCCTCGACGCTCCCCTCCGGCATCGGGTACCGCACCGTCGGCTCGCCGGACTTCTCGCCCGTCCCGACGTAGTGTTCCATCTTCAGACTCGTCAGGTCGTTCAGTCCCAGGAAGTCACAGACGACGCGGCCCGCGAACCACCCCCCGCGGGCGAGCGCGACGACCACGTCCGGCTCGAAGTTGTCCGCCTTCACCTGGTTCGACACCTCACGACAGAGGTCGTAGATGTACTCCCAGTTCGTGATCGTGCAGTCGAACTCCTCCGGGAGATCGCTCATTCCGCCCGGTAGTGGCACTGGCAGGGAAATAAGCGTTTAGAGTCGGGGTGGGAGTGGCGGAGAGGATCGTTACTATCTTACTGGTGTGCTAGTCGTCTCTCAATACGACGAAGACAAATATGACTAGTGAAGGCGAGGACAGAGAGGCTAGAACAGGTACGGCCGATGTACGACTACTGGTCTACACCTTTCTTGCGTCGGTTTTACTATCCGTGCCGATCGCCCTCATAGATCTGTACGTCGTGCCTGCGATCTCGCAGTCTCTGAACAGTCTCGTGGTCTCGTTCAACGTGGACGTGCCGACAGTGTCGCCTAGTTACAGACCTGGCACACGGCTCGAAATGGCCCCTCGTCTGATGCAGGTCGCCGTCTTGTACTTCGCTGTGATCGTCGCCGCGTTTCGGTTCATGGACTCGTCTTCCCGGTTCGATGCCGAGAACGACAAGCTACTGTTTCTCGTGGTGCTTTTAGCACTCCTCTTTGTCTCTGTGTCGGCGTTCCTGGCTGTAGTTGCCAGTCTAAAGATTTTTACACAGGTGTCGTTCGTCTGGGCACTCCTGTTCACGGGACTCTCCTTCATTCTCTCGTGCTTCGCTCCAGTACTCGCCTTGGCAAGCGAGAGTCGGGGGCGGGAGGAGACGGATCCGGTCCCATCTACGAACCAGAAGGAATCGGCCAGGGAGAGCAGCGACGAGGTATCCGAGGGAGCTCACGACAGTACTAGGCACACCGTACGAGAACACGGAAGAGGATACGGTGCGGGTTTCGGGTGGGAGAGAGAGGACTAGACAAAAGATTCTTTATCCATTAGATCCTACTCTAGAACGTATAGGGCGACTTCGGTAGCGCTATCAAGTACAATAAGCATGAATCGAAGTGGAAACGCGTCTGGGCTCAGGCGGTCGGCAGTCGATTGGTACGCTAACACGTTGGCCGCTGTCGTACTTCTGGGAGCAGCTACGTTTCCGCTCATCGCACTTGAGGTTGGGCCGGTTGGCCTGTTGCTGACGTTCAGCTTGAGTCTCGCCATAATCTTCACTGTGTTGTTTCTCTCGCTGGCGACGGGCTCAGACTTCGTATACGAACTCCTCGGGTCTCTGTGATCTGGGTTGGCGACTACCTCCCCGTTGCCGACGGGTTGTCGTCCGCGTCTGTCGGTAGTGTCACTGTGATGCTGTACTCGTAGATCAGGATCACCGATCACGGTGGTCGTCGGTCTACTGTTCCTGCCCGACATCTGCCCCCTCCGTCGTCATTCGCGTCTTCGCCGAGATCCCGCGCAGCGCCGCGACGAGTACAGCGTCGACGAGTACAAGCCCGCCGGCGACGCTGCCGACGCCGCCCGCGAACACTGACAGCGGCGCGTCTACCCGCAGTGCCTCGCCGCGGAGCCCGCTGGGAGACGGTCCGGGTGACGGTCGTGCCGCCAGTGATTCGACGGCCGCCCAGGTGACGCCGACGGGCGCGAACAGAGCGCCCACCGCGGACGGCGACCGTCCGTGACACGGTTCCTGTTCTTCCCTCGCGTGGTGCGTGTACCGACGGCCCACAAACTACACCACGGTGCGTGGCGGTAGTGTAGTCGTGGTCGACCAGGAGTTCACGGGGGCGTTATCGGCGCTCACTCACGAGGCCCGGGTGGAGGTGCTCCGGGCACTCGCGGACGCCGACGCCCCGCTGACGTTCACCGAGCTGAAGTCGCGCGTCGACGTCGCCGACCCCGGACGGTTCAACTACCACCTCGGCGAACTCCGGGAACACTTCGTCCGCCGGACGGAGGAGGGGTACACCCTCACTTACCGTGGCGAAGGGCTCGTCGTCGCCGGCAAGGGCGGCGTGCGCGTCGAGACCGAGCCGACCGACGACGGCGCCTGTCCGGTGTGTGGCGAGACGGACTGCGACCGACTGGTCCACGTCCACCTCGCCGAGCACGCCTGACGCCGGCGACTCTCGGCGCCGCCCCCGACACCGTCGCCGACCGCGTCGAGTGCTCCGGTGAACTGTCGCCAGACGTGTCAGCAGACTTTTAGAAACTCGTTTCTACGAGCAGTTTTCACTCCGGCGGCCGGGGTGTGTAGCGTGCAGAGCGTCCAGGTGACGTTTCGGATGCGACTGAATCGAGAACGAGCGTTCCTCCGACAGTACCTGACGGCGGCGTGGGACCGGTTCGACGCCCACTCGGCCGTCGGCTCGGCGTACTTCTGGCGGTTCGGCGACGTGGCCCGACACGAGCCGCCGGTCGAACTCGCCGAGGGAGAGACCGTCGACGGCGGCGGGGTCGTGTTGGTCGTGACCGGGGAGGACCCGGCGCCGGTCGTCGAGGCGGAACGCGACCGCTGGGAGCGACTGCGAGAGGAGGGACTGCTCGACACGGTCGAGGTGACACCGTGGGCGGACGCGGACAGTCCGTACGACAGCGCCCGCGAGAAGATGCTCGACAACTTCGGCCCGGTGGGCGGCGACCGCAGCTTCCGGCTGCGCCCCCTGATCGCCCGGACGACCGTCCACCTGTTGGAGGAGTTCGAGGAGGACCTCCCGGCCGTCGCCGAGCCGAGCGAGGAGAACCCGGCCGGCGTCGGCGACTGGGTGTCGATCCACTACCTGATGAAACAGAACGGCCACGACTGGTACGACGAGATCGACGCCTGCCAGAAGGCCGTCGAGAACCGTCTCCACTCGCTGGCGAACTTCTACGACGAGGCGACCGCCCGCGAGGCGCTGGAGGGGGCCATCGACGACCTGGAAGCGCTGCGTTCGGAGTTCGACGCGGGCGAGCCGGAGCGTGTGTCTGGTCCCGGTCCGGGCGTGTCGTCGGGGGGCGCGGCCGGCGACGGTGGTGGGTCGTAGCTGGGTGTGAGGTCCGCTACGGGCGTGGAACTTCGTCTAGAGCGGCGGGCGTGTTGCCGTCCGGCGAGTGAACGCCCCGTGATCGCTCGACCCGACTCAGCGCTCGAACCCCCGATACGCTCGGTGTGCGGCGAGGTAGTCGGGGTGTGGCGCGAACGCCGGATCCGACGGTTCGCGGAGCCTGTCGCCGGCCAGGCGGGCGACCGTCGCGGGCGGCTCTCGATCCGTCTCGCGGACGAGCATCCGTCGGTCGTCGTCGACCGCGAACCACCCGTGGTCGAACGCCCAGTGGTGGGTGCGACACAGCGCGATCCCGTTCCGGAGGTCGTCCGGCCCGCCCTCCGCGACGGGGTAGACGTGTGCGGCCTCGACCTCCGGTGTGCCCTCGGGCGAACGTCGTCGCGCGCCGCAGGCGACACAACGGTCGTCGTACAGCTCCTTCACGCGCCGCGCGAACGCGGCGCTGCGCGTGACTCGCTCCCCCCGACTCGTCTCTCGGTCCGCGTTCAGTGTCGGCGGCTCCCTCGACTGCCGTTCGATCTCGGTCACCCCGTCGGTGTACTCACTCCACGACGCGACGCCGAGACGACGCATCTGGAAGCGGTACACCATCCGGTCACCGTCGTCGACGTACGCCGCGTCCGTCACCTCGACGAGCCCCTCGTAGCGGTACCGATCCTCGCCGTCCGTGCTCGTGAAGAGGTAGATCGGAAACGCCTCGTCGACGGCGTCCAACAACGCCCGGTTCCGGTGCGTCTCCTCCTGATCCCCCTTCTCCGGCACCCCCTCGCCGACGTAGGTGAACGTCTCGCCGCCGCCGAGGCGGTCGTCGTAGACGGCACCCTCGTTCGCCAGGAGGATCACGTACCGCCCCGCGTCGGGGTTGCGGTATGTGATCCCGTTGAACTGGTAGCCGAAGTTGGTGTCGAACCGGTACTCGACTTCCGCCTGGGTCAGGGTCTCGTCGACGGTGAGCGACTCCGACAGCGGTGAACGCGACACGTCTGTCGGTGTGGCCACGAGGGTGAAGTTACTGGTGGTGGTCGGGCTGGGCCAAGCTGCCGAAAAGAGAAGTGTTCTGCTGTCGTGTCACGTTCGGACTCGGACTCCTGGGCTGTGCAATCGGTCGTCTTCGGCGAGTGACTTTCGACCTCGGTCCTCACCCGCTCCCGTGTGACCGACGAATCACTCACCTGCACAGAACGCGGGTCGTTACACTCGTACAGACGACTCGTCAGACAGTCACCCCGCACGTGACAACGGCTCACACAAGCCCCAGTTCGTCGCCGTCGGGTCGTCCAGCTCCGACGGCTCCGTTCCCCGCTCCGCGAGCAGGCCGGCGTGGTACAGCATCGTCTTGTACTGGAACAGCGTCGGGGAGTGATAGACGCTCGACTCCGTCAGCGCGGCCTCGCGGAGACCGCCGCCGTCGTCGAGGACGCGCCGACGGGCGGCGTCACTGCCCCGGACGAACAACTCGACGGCGAACGCCGGGCGGAGCTCGTGGAGTCGACGCACGACGTCGACGACTGTCGGCGACGCGACACCGTCGTCCGCGAGCCGTTGGAGTTCGGTCACGAGTGTCTCCGTCGCCGGGTACCGGTACAACACACGTCGGGTCAAGTCTCCCCAGCGCGGCGCGAGATCACAGAACCGCCGACGCGACCTGCTCCAGTCGTCGATCCGGTCGAGTGCCTGTCTCACCCCGCCCTCGACGCGGCGAGTGACCCGGGCGACCTCGGCACCGAGCGGGCGGAGTCGGAGCCCGTCACCGCGGCGCTCGACGAGGTCCAGCGCCGACGACGCCGCTCGAACGGCTCGTCCACCTCGCCGACACGGTGGGTCGCGGCGGCACATCACGCCCGCGGCGGTCGGACGGCTGAACAGCTGCAGATTTCGCCTGTACTACAGGCGAGTCCCACGCCTCGCCGCTGTGGTACTCCGACGAGTGGAGTACCTGAAGCCAGACAGTGAAGGGGACATCGACACATCAGATCCAAACGCCTTTTTCACCCTAACTCCGAGAGACGTGAGTAAACTCGATGCCGTCCTTTCGATCGGTTGTCGACGACGACGACGCCTTCGGCCGAACGGGAGAACTCGACATCCCCCATGGCCCAGTAGAGACGCCTGCGCTGTTTCCAGTTATCAATCTTATTGGGGGGACCACGAAGAAGTCCGGTGGAATCTGGAGCCGTATCCGTGACGAGCTGCTGACCAGTAATCGGCTCCAAGGAGTGATGTTCCAGGCGATGAGCTTCACCGAGTACGGTGTCACACCGGAGAACCTGGAGTGGTGGCGAGAACAGTCGTTCCACGAGCGGTTCGAGGAGCTCGATGTGCCGGTGTTCGTCGACTCTGGCGGATTCAAGCTGATGAACTCCGACACGTTCGGTGAGGCGCCGTCCGAGGGAGGAGTCGAGAACGAGTGGGGGCTGTACACGGACCCGCAGAGCATCCTCGGACTACAGGTCGACTTCGGCGGCGACCTGCTGGCGACACTGGACTACCCCATCCCGCCGAAGCTCAACGACGCCGAGCAGGTCGAGAGGATGCGGGACAGCATCGAGAGTGCTGTCGAGTGCCTGGAGCTACTGGAGCAACCGGAACGGCTCGCCGAGGCGTTCGACAAGAACGACCGCGCGGCCGAGCGGCTGCAACAGCGAATCGACGCAGGTGAGGATCCGGGCGTCTACGTCGCACTCCACGGTCACGACTACGAGACTATCAACTGGTACGTCGGGAACTTCCTCGAACGAATCGAAGAGGAGTCCGTCTCGCGGTCGTTCGAAGGGTTCGCGGTCGGCTCTCTGGTCCCACTCCGGAGTAGCACGGAGGTGCTCGTCGACATCGTCCAGGGGGCCAAAGACGCGATTCCGAACGGTCGGCGAGACGAAATCGGCCTCCATGTGTTTGGAATCGGGGGTAAGCAGGTCTCGCTGCTGTCACTACTGGGTGTCGACTCCTTCGACTGTTCGACACACGTCCAGGCCGCACAGTACCGGAAGTTCATCCACCCGGAGACATGGGAGCGGTACACGCTCGACGATCTCGAAGCAGTCGTCGGAGAGGACGGATCCTTCCCGGGAGAGATGGATCACAGCCCGCTGTACGGTTCAGATGGATTCGACTACCAGGACCTCGTCGAGGGCATCAACGACGACTACGGCTACGAGGAGATGCAACGACGGCGGAGCGACGAGTCGGACGAGAAGCTGAAGAGCTACTACTACGCGCTGCTGGCGCGTCACAACTTCGAGGTGTACAACGACGAGATGGCGCGAGTCCGCGAACGCATCCGTGAAGGAGAACTGCTGTCGTACCTGATCGACTTCGCCCGTGATCACGAAGAGATTGCGAAGGGGCTTCGGTACGCACAGCGGCGTGACAAACACCTTCGGGCGGCGGTACGAGAGCGTGGGGCTCACGACCACCTCCCTGGTCCGGCGATCACGAGCGATCAGACGAAGCTCTCACGGTGGAGCGGTGGAATCGAGGAGACCGACGAGGCGCGGAGCGTATCACTGAAGTACGGTCCAGAGAGCTTCGACCTCCGACGACAGTCGTTCACCCCTCCGGACGAAGACGTGTTGTTGATCCTCCCGTGCAGTCAGGCGAAACCGTACTCGGAGTCTCGGACTCACCGGGTGTTGTGGGACAAGCTCGGTGACCGGACCGACCGAGTGCACAAAGTGTCCGTCTCGGGGATGTACGGTCCCGTGCCCGAGGAGTACGAGGAAGAGGAGTCAGTGTTGAGCTACGAGTACGTCCTGGCGAAGGAGGACGAACGACAGATTCGACGGGTGACCGACCGACTCGTGGAGTTCTTGCAGGAACACGGGAGCGCCTACGACCAGATTCTCGCGTACGTGACGAGCAAGACGTACCGCCAAGTCGTCGTCGACGCGTTCGAGAGCCACGGGCGTGGCGAGGTGTTCCCCCGTGAGCCGGAGGCACTCCAGCTGTCGGAGTACTTCCGGAACTCGAACATCGAGCAGCTCCGGGCGTACCTCGACGAGCAGGCGTGACCGAGTGTCGTCGATAGGCGTCGGACTGTCAGACACGGAGGTCGTCCGAGAGTGTTCGTCGTCCGGTGGGTTTCTTACGTGCCGAGAACTAACGAGGATCACAGACGACGGTGCCCGCGGTTGGGCGCCGCGACTCGAACGAGAATGACAGATCCACAGGAGACCCTCGGGAACGCCGTCGACCGGGCCGCAGAGATCACCTGGTGGAACCGGAACGTTACGGAACTGGTCGACGTGCCGGATGTCGAGAACGCTCGAGAGTTCGTCGAGAACGAGCTAATCGAACAGAAGGGACCGTACGTGGAGTACGTCGAGGCGCCAGCGTTCGACGACCGATCCGGCAGTGAACTGCTGTCGGAACTGGAGTACGACGAGGCGGTCGTCGACGCCGTGCGTCAGGAGCTGTTCGGTGGCGAGGAAGGACAGTTCTACCGTCACCAAGCAGAGACGATGGAGAATATTGCGAGGTCGGACAACGACAATGTTCTCGCGGTACCGACCGCGACCGGGAAGACAGAGTCGTTCTTCCTCCCGATTCTCCAGCACTGTCTGGAGACGGACGAACCGGGGCTGAAGTCTATCATCTTGTACCCCATGAAGACGTTGGGTGTCGACCAGCTCAACCGGTTCGTCGCGTACCTCGACCAGATCAACCGTTACCGCGACCCGGGTGATCGGATCACAGTCGGAATCTGGGACTCCGACACCCCGCAACGAGTCGGCACCCGGGACTACGAGATCGAGAACGGCTCGTTCGTTCGCGGGCTGGAGTGCCCTCGCCAGGAGGACACGAAGCTGAAGATTTTCGACGACATCGGTGTCGGGACGGACAGCCACCAGTATCCGTGGCTCCGAGTGACACGAGAGTCGATCAGACAGGGTGTCGATATTCTCCTGACGAACCCGGAGGCGTTAGACTACATGTTCGTCTCCGACAATCCGGACACGCGGTCGATACTCGGCCACGAGCCGGGCGCGAACCCGGTGAAACACATCGTGTTCGACGAGGCCCACGTCTGGAGTGGAATTCAGGGTGCAGCAATCTCGTTGCTCGCTCGACGACTGAAGGAGTTCTACGCCGACCGTGACCCACAGGTGACGATGGTGTCAGCGACCGTCGACAACCCACGAGAGCTCGCAGCGGGACTCACGGGTGGACAGCCAGAGGACATCGACGCTGTGACCTTCACCGGGCGCTCTTTCGGAGTAACAGACGAGCCGGACTTCGGTCGGTTCGCCAACTGCAGCGTCGACGACATCACGGAGGTGCTCGCGCTGGCGCGGGCCGGCGACGTGAGCGTCGAGACCGCTCGCGAGCGGTTCGAACTCGACGGAGCAATCGAGACGCTCCGCGAGGTTCGACTCCTGAGCCCCGGCGACACGCTCAGTCTCGGATCCGCGGCGGGGCCATGGCTGCGTGATCCGGTCGACGAGACGCTCGACGAGCTGCTGACGGAGCCGGGGTTCGAGGACGCGGCGGACGTGGTCCGGACGCGCCGAGGGCGTAACCGGCTCAGCGAGGCCGTGTTGGAAGCCAGCGGGACGGACTCCGGCTGGGTGGCGTTCGTCACAGAACGCGTCCCAGAGGTGGCGAGATTCGCTGCGTGGTTCGACGAAGGCACGACCGGCGAAGTCGGGTTTCTGGAGTACGACGAACTCCGGCGCCGAGCGGTCGACGAGGGGGCAGACGACCCCGTTGGAGCGTTGTCGACCGTGATGGCGTTCGGCCGGCTGGCCGGCATTGTGACGGAGAAGTATCACACGTTCCTGAAGCCGCCGGCACAGGTGTACTGGTGTCGGGACTGCGAACAAGTAACACGGAAGGACAGTTGTCCGGAGTGTAACCGCGAGCTTCCGGAGATCCAGTTCTGTAAGCGCTGCCGCGAGGTGTACGTCGAGGCAGACGAGACCGAAGATGGGTCTCCCGGCCGCCGCAGCGAAGCGTCGTTCCGCCCGGTGACGGGGTGGGTCGAGACGGGCACCTGTCCGGGCTGTGGTCGGACGCCGAATCTGACGGACGTGACAGTGCCGACGCCGACGCTGTTCTCGTACATGCTGACGCAGATGAGCCGGGACACGCCCTCGGAGAAGACACTCGTCTTCTCCGACTCCCGGGCGACCGCCGAGAGCGTCGCCGACCAGATTATCGAGACGGAGTACGGGCTGATGGCGGAGACGCTGTACGTCCGCGAGCTGTTGGCAAACGAGGGGCGGCTCGACAACTACGACGCTTACAGCGCCGTCGCCGACCGACTCCGCGAGGAGTACTGGGAGCCACTGATGCAGACGGAGATGGACGAGAACGGGGAGGCGTTCAAGTTCCTCGTCGCGTACCGCGACCGAATCGAGGAACAGGCCTCGCTGTACAACTGCGAGCACCTGCTGGAGAGCGCCCTCGTCACGGCCGTGCCCGTCTTCGACACGGACGACCCGGTGGACCTGCTCGTCAGACACCGGCTGTACACGTTGTTCGTGCTCGACCCCAACACGGGGTTCACGATGAACAAGGTGAGCTTCGACGGGCTGACCCGACCGAAGCTGCTCGACCGCCTGGAGTCTCGGGTCGGCTTCGACCGAGAGCAGATCGGCGCAGTGCTCGACGACGCTCTCCAGGCGTTCCTCGACGCCGGTATCCTCGTCGAAGCGTCACACAACGACGTGAGAGAACGGGTCACGAAGGGGAACGTCGCCGACGAGAAGAAAGCCGAGGTGCGCGAGTACCTCGAAGACGCCAAGGAGTCGCTGGCGGAGCGTGGGGTCGTCGACAACCCCGAGAGCGGTCTCCTGACGCGCACCACACGGAAGGACGACTCCGACCTCCGGCTCGTGCGGACGGCCGGGGTCTGTCCGGACTGTTACGATGCCGTCCCGGCGTTCGACGACGGGACGACCGTCGAGCGGTGTCCGGACTGTGGGTCGTCGTTGGTGGTCGCCGAGCGGTTCAGTGAGGGCGACGACGGGCTCGTCGCCGACCCGGGGTACGTGGAGCTTTCGTCGGAGTGGTCGTACGCTCTCGACCACTGGGCTCACGACGTGACGACGCCAATCCGTGGCGGAGACGAGCCGGAGTTCATCACCGTCGGGATCCACAAGGGCGACACCCCCCACGCAGTCCGTGGTGCCATCGAAGAGGGGTTCCGACGCGAGGACCCGGAAGTGAACGTCGTCAGTGCCACGCCGACGATGGAGCTCGGGGTGGACATCGGGACGCTGGAGACGGTCGGGCAGGTCGGCATCCCACCGACGCTGACGAACTACGTCCAACGGAGCGGTCGGACGGGACGCTCGCGAGGGAGTTCCTCGCTCGTCGTCACTGCAATCCGTGGGAACCACCCGGTGGACGGCCACTACTACAGTGACTTGGACGAGTTCTTCGAGACGATGGAGCCAGTCTCTGTCCCGGACCCGTTCGAGTACGAGGAACTGCTCGCCGGCCACGTCGTCACGGAGGTGTTCGGTTACCTCGCGCGCAACCCGCACGAAGAGAACGTCTTCCAGAAGATGTACCAGATCGAGGAGACGAACAAGAGCACGGAGGCGTTCGTCGAGGAGGTTCGCAAGCGGATGGACGTTCTCCGGCAGTTCACGCTCGACGAACGGGCGACGGCACTGAGGCGACACCTGAAGAACGTGTTCGGCGAAGCCGGCGTGGAGGTGTTCGAACGGGTGTTCGACGGTGACGGCGCGCTGTCGCTCACGCACCGGGTCGACAACACGTACTCGAAGCTCGTCACCGGCGGGGGTGGCGCCGGCGAAGACGTAATCCAGAAGAACAGACGGCTGGACCAGTGGCTCCGACAGTTGGGATTCCTGGCGAACTACCGGAGCTTCGGTGGGAGCTTCCCCGTGACCTTCTCTGGCAGGCGAGAAGAGGTTAGCTTCGAAGGGAGCGGACGACTCCACGACATGTTCCCCGGCGAGGGGAATGGGCTGGGTGGGGCGGTGACACTCCACGGTAACACGTACCTCGTCGACGACGTGCGAGGGACGACAGAGCCGCTCGTCAGCGTCAAGCTGTGTACGAACGACGACTGTGGGCGGCCGTTCCACAGCTACGAGCCGGACGTAGACCTCTGTCCCCACTGTGAGACAGAGCTGGCCGAGACCACGGTCCACGGAATCGACTCGGTAGAGTGTGAGCTCGCGCGGGGAGGCCAGCGCAACTACAGCACTCGAGGGATCACGACCACCTACGTCGACACCGACACGAGTGCCGACGAAGAGACAGCTGAGGCGACGATGTTCGGGCTGGACTGTACGGTCACGTACGGGCTCCGGAACGTCACCGACTTCGTGTACGCATTCGAGCGCTACCACAGCAGCAGTCCCGACAAAGAACTCCTCCCGTCGGAAGCGCTGATCGAACAGGACAGTTCGGGATCCACTACCGACGCCACTTCGTGGCGCGAGCAGATGGCCGACGCAGAACAGGAGACGTACCGCCCAGTCGGCCAGCAGTACGGGACCCGCGGGGTCACGCTCGAGTTCGACGAGACGGAGCTCCGGAGTCGGGTCGCCGCCGTCGGCCACGACACGGCGTCGTGGGCGCAGGCGTTGACGAGTCTCGAGCAAGCGCTCCGACGGTCGGTCTCAGTCGTCACCGACTCCGACCTCGATGACTTCCGGATCGTCTCCCGGACGAGTGGTGGGCGGGTTCTCGTCCACGTAGTCGACGCCCGGCAGGGCGGCAACGGGGTCGCGCGACAGGTGCGAGACCAGCTCAACCGGATAGAGCGCAACGCTACTCAGGTCGCTGACTGTGACTGTACTGATTACTGCGACGAGTGTCTCCTGCTCGAACGGACGCCTGCACACTACCTCGAGAACGACCTCCTCCACCGACACACCCTCCAGGCCGTCTTCGGACAGCGGGGTGAGACGGCGAGTGTTGGGGCCGAGGGAACCGTATGAACCGCACGTCCGACCCGTCACCGGAGGAGCCCGTTCTCGCCCGGCTGTGCGAGAGTCGGGTGTCGGTCGTCTACGACCCCGTGGACAACAGTCGGTGGCGGCTGTTGCGTGCCGTTCCGGCGTTGCGGTACCTCGGTGTCGTCGACGTGACGTACCCGACGACGTGGCGCCAGATTTGGGGGTACGAGCAGTACGACTACCTCGACTTCGCCTACCGACACCTCTCGGAGCTCGGGCCGGACGACGACCAACCAGAGGAACTGTGTATCGTGACGAACGGACACTACGAGACGGAGACGACCCACTCCGTCTCGGCAGTAATCGAGCGGTACACCCACGAGGGGTCGCTCGTCGTCGTGACGGACGACCGGCGGTTCACCCCCGTCGGCGGACAGCGTCCGTTGGATCAGGAGCCGTTTGCAGACCGGATCGGCGACTACGACCGCGTGTTCGACGCGTTCGAGCGTCGGTACGAGCGGTTCGGCCACCACCTCCCGCTGTCCGACACCCGGAACCTCTTCGTCCAGGACAACGCGCTGCTGTACGAGCTCGTGGAAGGCGAGCCGCCCCGCACCACCGTCGAACTGTTCGAGGCGCTGCCGGACGCGCCGTACCTCCCATTGTACGACACGTTCGCGGCATTGTTCTCGCGGCCGGAGGAGTACGGTACCGCGCCGCTGGACTCGGACGACGCCGTCGACGACGTTTCGCGGTGGCTCCGCCGTCGGGTGGAGCTGGACCGTGGCACTGCACGCGAGATCGTCGCCGAGTACAACAGGCGGGTCGGGAGAGACGGCAAGACGTTCGATCCGGCACACGCGAACCAGATGCCGGCGCTCAAGCGGGGCCGAGACGCCGCGGATCGACTGAGAGCCGACGCGTCGCCGGTCGACGCGCGACTCCACGGGTGGCTGACGCGGTCGCTCACGGCAGTCGTGTGAGTCTCGATCGTAGCTGGTGACAGTCGTCGACCGCGGGGGTCCAGGCACAATCGGGTGGTCGATGTGGCTCCGTCGTGACCCCCGCTTTTCGGTGTTCCTCGGGGGCGCGACGGTCGTCGGGTGTACTGTCGCTGCTCGACAGTAAGCTACATTAATATACGTGGCCGATATGTGGGTATGAGTACGAGTGAGGGGTACGTTCTCAACACGCTCCAGACGCCGGAGCCGATCAAACCCCTCTACGACGCAATCGATCGTGGAGTGACAGCCCGCGACGAACTCGAAGCGGAACTGGGGTTCGACGAAGAACGGCTGAGCGACGGCCTGAACGGCCTGCGACAGTATCGGATGATTGGCAAGGAAGACTACGAATTCCACACGGTGGAGTACGCTTTCGACACCGGTGACGACGACCGTGACTTCCGGTTGACGATCCTCCACAACCTCGCCCGGGAGTGTACGGGCCCCGACTGGGGAAAGCAGTCAGTCGTGCTCCTGATCTACAAGTACATGCTCGAACACGATGTCCAGTACTTCGAGAACAACGACACGGGGCTGTACGACAGAATCGACGACTGGTACCGGAGCGAACTGAGCTACGATCCGCAGTCCTCACAGGGGTCGATCACGCTGAACGACCCGAAGTTCGTCAACTGGTCGCGGCAGGCGAACTTCCTCGGGTTAGTGTACAAGACGACCGGCCGGGAGCACGCCGTCAGACCGACCCCGGAGTTGATCGAGGCGTCGGTCAGGCTCGCGGCCGACGGCGACGACTACCTCGGGATTCGGGAGTACTTCGAGTGGCTCCAGACGAACCTCCTGCCGGTCACGCTCCAGGAGGGGACCGTGCCAGCGCCGCTGGCCCGGCTGTTGTTCGAACTCGTGCGTGACGGCACGATTCGACTCGTCGAACGGGGTGACGCGGGTGCAGTCGGGCTCGACGACGTGCCGCGACGGTCCGGAATCGACACCGAGGCGAACACGATCGAGGTGCTGTCGTGAGTCAGAACACGACGCCGGCGGCGGAGTCGGACGCCTGGGAGTACGACCGGTGTCCACACTTCGACAACGTCGAAGAGGAGACGCTCCGGCGACTGTTCAGCAAGGTCGCGGCCGTACGGTCGGAAGATCGGGACCTGTTCGACTTCACGCACCGAGAGATCGACGTCTACCGGTCGACTGGCGCGAACGTGTCGAGTGCGCCGGTCGTCTCCGAAGACGAGGTGTACGAACTGTTCTCCGAGAGTCGCAGGGGTAACTTCGCCGTCGTCATCGAAGGAGAGGTCGGCACCGGGAAGTCGGAGCTGTGTGCGTACCTCGCCCACCGGCTCGACGACGACGACCGGCCGATTCTCCACGTCGACAAAGACGACGACCTGATGTCGTTGCTGACCGACCGGATTCCCGACTTCTACCAGGAACACGTCGGTGAGGAACTGCCGGGGAAGACAGAGTTCGAGGAGTTGGAGGCGGACATCCGCGAGACGCCCGACGCCGTCGCGCGGTACGCGTCCTCGGGCGCGTTGTTGAACCTCGCGGACCGCGGGTTCGACGTCGACTACACGAACGAGCAACAGGACGGCATTCAGGATCACGTCCGGAGTCAGCTCCAACAGCTCGTTGAGCGCGAGCAGTACGGGACGGAGGTGAAGTTCGTCTCCGAGGGTGCATACCGGCAGCGCGACTGTTTCGAGGTGTTCACAGACGGGGAGGCCCCAGACGAGGAGACTGCCATCGACGCGCTGAACACGGAGTTGTGGCGAGAGATCCGTGACCGGTACGGCACGGCGTCGTTGAACGAGGTGCTCCAACGTGTCGGGGCTGCCTTCGACGACACCCGGCCGGTGATCGTGTTCGAGGACTTCGCCATCACCGCGATGGAGGCGCGTCAGCTCCGCAACTACATGGAGCGTGACAAGGACGGCGACAACTGGGACTTCGTCGTCGCCGGCACTCGCGACTCTACGGAAGTACTCCACACGCGGACTGCAGAGGACCGCTTCGAGTTCTTCCAGACGAACGACCCCGACTCCAACAGCGTGTTGTTCCTAGACGAGGAGTCGGTCGTCGACTTCGTCAGGCCGTACCTGGGGTACTTCAAGTCGCTCGACGGGAGCGTCTCGTACGACCGCGACGCGGACGGGGCCGTCGAGCGTCTGCGCCCGGCACCCGACGGGACCACCTGTGCGACGTGTGGGCTGTGTGACGAGTCGTTCCGCGATCTGTTCCCGTTCCACGAGCGGTTCGTCGAACGGGTGTACGCCGGACTGCCCGAGAGCCAGCAGTCGCCACGAGAGATCGTGATGATCGTGTTCGAGGTGTTGGAGGACTACTACAAGGGTCGCGTCGACGCGCCGTCGAGCGCCGGCGCGTTGAAGACGCTGAAACAGCCGTTGCTCGTCGACGACGACGTAGAGGAGGCACACCCGGAGCTCGCGGAGGTGTTCCGGTGGTACGGCGAGGAGAACGACGGGTGGATACACGTCGACTACCGGTTCCCGATGGCGTTCGGCTTCGATGTCGACGAACTCCCGGAACACGTCGAAGGGGGCCGCGACAGCGACGACGGAACACTTCGGATTCGTTCCGGGAGCGGTGGCGGGGGGTCGCCCCCCACCGGCGGCACTGGCACGGGTGGCGGCGGCACTGGCACAGGTGGCGGCGGCACTGGCACAGGTGGCGGCGGCACTGGCACTGGTGGTGGCGGCAGCGGGACCGGCGGAACGACACGGGACCTCGTCCAAGAGAAGATCGACGAACACAAGCCGCTCGTCGGTGCCTGGAAGGAACGACCGGGCGAGAACAGCCAGACGGGGATCTACCTCCGTGCCGGGCTGCGTGACGCGCTGAAGTACCTCACCGACGGATTCGCGCTGTACGAGGGGACGAACCTGACGTTCAACGTCAGCAACCAACAGGACCCGTTCGTCTTCGGCAACACGACCGACGCGCCGGAACCGTACCAGATCGAGGTCGACCCGGACGACTTCCGGTCGTCTGCGCTCCGTCGACTCCTGGCGTACGGTGTTCGGTGTGAGGAAGGAACGGGGACGCCGCGGCGCGACGAACTGTTCGACCGGATGGGAACGCAGCTGACGGGGTACGCCGACGCCTGGCGGCGGACGCTCAGGGCGACGTACCTCGAAGACGACGACGTACTGTACAAGCGGCACGCAGACTACGGTCTCGTGGACTTCGCCGTCTCGACGTACGCGGCGGCGATGGTGTTCGAAGACCCCACCCGACCGGTGACCGCGGAGACGTTCGCCGAGCGGTACGGTGAGACCGACGACTTCGAGATCCACCCCCGTGTCGTCGACTGGTGTGAACAGAGCCTGTCGGTCGAGGAGTTCCGAGAGCTGAAGTCGGCGGTCGAAGACGCCGGTGTGCTCGAAGACCTGCTGGGTGAACTACTCGGCGTCGGCGGCTCGGCGTTAGATCTGCCGGAGCTTCGTAGTCGACTGTCGAACAGTCCCCCGCACGAGGTGCTGAAGTACCTCGGTCGAGGGTACATCCAGAACATCAGCACGGACGTGCGAATCGGCGACGAGAAGCTCCGATCGGTCGCCAACGGCGCGTACGACCTCCGGCAGCGTGTCGACGCGCTGATCGAGACGGGCGGTAACCCTACGGCAATCGAGACGGTCGTCAACGAACTCGGGGTGATCGACCTCGGCGAGGTGAGAGAGATCCACCAGACGCTCCGAACGTACGACAGTGTCAGCCCGCAGGTGCGGGAGTCGCTGGCGAAGTTCGCCCGGGTCGACGACGAGGCGTTCGAGGACACCATCGACGCGGCACACGGGGCGCTCGAACTCGCGGAGAGTCGGTCGCCGTTAGACCAACTGCGGGTGCGGCTGTTGGACGTGTACGTTCGGCGGAGCGAGCCGTACGAGCGGTTCCAGAACGTCACGCTCGACCCGGGCAGTGAGACCGACAGTCTCGGGGGCCGGTTCTCGGAGGTGAGCAACTACTATGTCGAGTGATACGACGGGTGGCTTCGCGGAACAGCTCAGACAGACACAGGAGCGGTATCGGCGACGAGACCTGGCGGAGTCGTTGTCGGCCCTCGCGGTGGAGATGGAAGAGACACTCCTCCAGCGTGCGTTCGCGGCAGCGTTGTTCGACGCCGAGTTCGAAATCGAACCGGAGGCGCAGGCGGCGGTCGACGACGCTCGAGGACTGCTCGACGAGGGTTCGTACGCGAGCCTAGACGAGAAACTCGACGACGTGTCGACGGAGGTGTCTGCCGCGAAGCGACGACTGGAAAACGAGGTGCAGCCGAAGCGGCTCGACGCGTTGAATCGCGTCCGAGCGATGCAACGGCTGAACGAACGGGTGGAGCGGGTCGACCCCGAGCGGCTGGCGGCCATCGAGACTCTGTTGGACGACTGGAACTGGCGGGCGAACGTTGAGGTCGGCGCGGACGACTTCGAGGCTGCGCTCGACGACGCAGCGACGGTGGGCGACGAGTTCCGTGGCCACTCACAGGAGCTGCAGGACGAACTGTTCGGTCCGTACCGCGGCACGGAGGTGTGGCCGGTCGTCCAGCGACTGCTCGACGACGAACGGCTCACCTACGGTGATCTGTCGGCAGAAGAACGAGAGCTGCTTGCCGAGTCGGACCTGTCGGCGTACGTCGAACTGTCGCTGTCGTGAACTGACCGAGAGTGACCCGGGTGGCGGACTGACCCTCCCGCCGTCACTCGAAGTACGGTGCGAGTTCGAGCACGTCGACTGTGTGGCGACCGTCGGAGTCGTAGGTGAGCCGTCCGGCGTCGGTGTCGACTGCGAGGCTGCCGCCGAAGTAGTCGCGCCGTTCCCACTCGCGGAGCTCCGTCGGGTCGCCCTGCTCCCAACAGACGACCACGTCGACCGGTTCGAGTGGCACGCCGTCGTCGAGGAGCCCGGTGAGGGTGTGTGCGACGGCGGCGTTCTCGAGCGTTCCGTCGCGTGTGAGCAGCGCGTTGACCTCGGAGCCGGGAGCGAAGTCTTCGACGGTCACGTCGAGAGTGTCGTCGCGGGCCGTAGCACGCTGGAGGCCGACCAGCAGCTCCGGGCGGTTTGACGGTGAGAAGCCGCCACGGTCGGCGACGGCCGCGCGACGCTCGGACACGCCGCCGGCCTCGTCGTCGACGCGGCGCTCGTACCGACCACGCTTTCGAGCCTCCAGGTACGTCTCGAACCAGGGGTCGTTGGCGACCTTCGACATGTAGTACGAGACCTCCTCGCGGATGGCCGCGAACACCGGACTCGCCTTGTTCCGGATCGACTCCCGGTTGGCGGCCAGTTCGATGTCCTGGCAGTTGGCGACGAACATGAAGTGGAGGAACTCGTTGTCGTGCGCGAGGGTGTCGTTGATCCGTTCGACTTTGATGTGGTCTTTGGCGAGCCAGACGCCGAACTGCGCGGAGTGTTTCCCGTAGGTCGGGAGTTCGTTTCGCGCCGCCTTCCCGCCGACCATCCCGACCATCTGAACCGTCGTCTCCCCGCCGTCGTACTCGACCGACAGCTCCCGGGGTGGGTAGTGTTTGCACATGTACGCCGCCGGCTGGTCGCCGTCGCCGGGGTCGAGCTGTTCGTCCGGGAACTCGAACCCCGTCCGGGTGTCGAGACTGTCTCGGGTGTCGTCGATTCGCTCGTCGAGGTCGACGACGACCTGCATCCGACGGTGGTCGTCTCCGAAGTGGTGTGCGGTCGACCCGACGATTGTCTTCCAGTAGAGGTAGTGTTCGATCTTGTTGTAGGTGAGCTTCGACGGGTCGAACCCCTGGCCAGACCGGAAGTTCTCGATCCGGATTCGAGTCGACATCTCGTCGAGGTCCGTGTCGTCTTCCGTCACCTCGTACTCCGGGAGGACACGGTCGTTGAGCTTTCGCCAGGGGTCGTCCATGACCGCGCGTCGCTCCGTCCCGTCGTGGACCGTCTCGACTGTGATCCGGTCGGACTTGTAGAAAATCTTGGTTCCGTGTCCTTTGTACCCGATACTGTCCTCTTTGCGGGAGTTACCGAGGTCGAAGAACGACGCGAGGTCGCGGTCGTCCATGCCGTGGCCGTCGTCGGCGACCACGATGTCGGAGCCGTTCTCGGCGTGCTCGATGGCGATCCGGACCGTCGTCGCCTCGGCGTCGTAGGCGTTCGACAACGACTCCCGGATCACCTCCAACGGGTCCTCGAAGTCGGAGGCGATCTCCAGAAACTCGTTGACCTCGTTCACTGTCGGTTCACGGAGCATTCAGAAGTACCCTCCCAACGAACGGTTGACGACTGCGTGTGCGTGTTTCCTCATCGTCTCGTGGTGTCCGAGTGTATCTTCGAGGTACTGTATTACTTGCCCGGTCTCGCCCGACGCGACGGTCTCTCTGAGCGCCGCCACGTCGCGCTTCTGGACGATCAGGTTGTGAACGGCGACGGGTCCGAGCACGTCTTTCTTGTACTCGGCGTCGCCACGCATCCGCGAGACGAGCACGTCGGAAGAACACACCGGACAGTCGCACCGGTCGAAGTCGGCGTCGTCCAGCGGGACGGTGTCGACCAACGACTGTTGGTACTTCCCGTTGATGGCGTTCTGGACGTACGTCGTCGAGTCGAAGCTGTCGACGCCCATTCCGACGAGGAGCGGGATAGCACGGCTGCCGATTCCGAGGACGTGCAATGGTCGGTCGCGCATTCCCCAGTCGGCGAGCACTTCACGGCAGTCACTCACCGCTTGGATCAACGCCTCGCGATCGTCTTTCTTTGGAACGAGGCTCCCGAGCGCGATGCCGTCGAACCCCTCCCGAAGCACCGACGCCGGGACGACATCCGTGACTGTCTCCAAAAACTCGTCCATCATCGAATAGTTGTAGCCGTGGAGAGTGAGGTACAGCGCCGCGTCGCTGTCGGCCGTCAGCGACAGGAACGTCTCGACGTTCTCGGCGGTCTTCCTGGCCTTCTCGACGCGGGTCGCGTGGTCGTCGTCCGGTGCAATCGGGTGGTCGAGGTTGACGAGCACGTCGCCGCCGAGATCACGTTGAATCTCGTACACAGCCGTCTGGTCCATCTCGACGGCGAAGCCGTTCCCCTCCAACTGGCCGTCGCCGAGGAACTTGAACCCGCCCGAGTCGAGGAACAGCAGGCTCTCTAACGACTCGAACTCCGAACGCTCCAACAGCTCCGTGTCGCGGTACGTCTCGAACAGGTCTTCGGAGATTCCGTAGTCGGTGAGCGAGGCGACGGACATCATCGTAGCGTCGAAGTACTCCGGCGCGGCGACGCCGTCGACACGCTCGACACCGACGGCGAGTTCCTTCACGGTTCGGTAGATCCCCCCGCCGAAGAAGCTTCTCGGGCGACCACCGCCGTAGAAGTTGACCACCGGGAACATCGCCGGGGTGGGAAGCTCCGTGTCGCGGACGCGGAGCCGTCCCGCTCGCGCGTCGCCGGCGGTCGCCTCGACGGTGAACGCGAACGGTGGCTCGTCTCCGTCTCGCTCGTCTCCGTCCGCGTGCGTGCGCGTGTTCGACATCAGTCCCCCGCGCAGCTCGACGGTCGTTGCTCGTCTGCTCGACGTGGATCGTCGTCCGTCGAGGTGTCGTCAACGACTGCCGCGTCGTCACCGTGGAGGAACCGCTTCAGCTTCCCCCCCATCTCCCCGATCCCGTCGCCGCGAACGTAGTGGACCGGCGTGTCCGTCGCCGCCGCGAGCCCCTCGGTCGCGGAGCGGTATTGTGTGCCCCCGACAATTACCACCCGGTCGTAGTCGCCCGCGAGGTCGGCGAGCGTCGCGACGACGGACTCGCGTAACTCGGCGGCGCGCTCGGCGTCCATCTCTCGGTCGTACGGCTCGATGGGCGTCTCCGGGTGGAGTAGTCCGTGTTCGGCAGACAGAATCCGGATATCGACCGGGAGTTCATCCGTCTCACGGCGCGCCTTCTTCAGGATGCGGTAGAAGTAGCCGTCGTACAGCTCTATCGCCGGGAGAGGCTCTGTCGTTGCTGTCTTCCGAGAAGAGCAGGATTGGACGAGCAGCGTGTTCACGGAGCGTGGTGGGGATCGTGTGGGTTAAGATCTTTGTCTCTGCATTGGCGCTCTCATGTCATAGCTATTACACTGGCTGTATTGATGCGTCTTGAATTACTGCTGTGCTTCGTAAGCCTCTCTTTAGAGCGAATTTCTCTCTAGAGCGCCCTTGGAGCTATTGTGCTGGCTGGAGAGGCAGTATACGGGAGGGCCAGAATTCCAGAACTATGAAATACTGCCTCCAAAGTGTAGGAGTCACTGCAGAAGTAGTCCGACCCTCAAACATTATTTCAAGCATCAGCATTCCAAATAAACCTGGGCGAAGACACCCATTTAAGAGGAGGAGCCATCCCCGCCGAGACTTGTGTCCAAACCATGGATGTCTGATTCAAACTTTAGGCTCGATACCACACACAACCTCGTCGGACCCCCCTCCCCCTCCCCTCACAGACCACAGGAAATCCTCAAATTTCTACTCCTGATCATACTGTCTACATACAAGGCAAAATATAGTCGACATTATCTTGTTTATCTATCTATTGTAATCCTGGAACAAAGGTTTATAACCATGGCCTCCCTGTTATATACACGGGAATGTACGCGACTCCCCGAGGCATTGAGAACCCTCGGGAACGGATGGCAAGTCTTGCTGCGCCCGGCGATGGGTGCAAGAAGGGGCGAGCTAGTCCGCCGTACGTCAGCGTGAAGAGGAGACCACCGCCAGGCGGAAGAGAACCTGTCCCTGCTACAGAAGTGGGCGAGGGGACTGGCGGAGCGAACCAGCACGACGTGGTCGTGAAGCGTGAAGCTTCTCGGCCACCACCCCGACGCCAGGGTGTCAAGCGGCCGCAGGGGCGGAGGAGCAGCGATAGCTCCAGCCGACTGCGACAGACGCCGGTGTATCGGGGGTACCAGCAACAGCCAAATCGAAAGATGACTGAGACAACACGCGGCACGGGCGAGGCGAACAACGAGACAACTGACAGCGACAGCGACGGCGATGGGCGGCTACCCAGCGCTAAAATCTGATATGATTGAGAAGACACGAGGTACGAACGAGGCGAACAGCGAGACAACTGACAGCGACAGCGACGGTGACGGACCATCCAACGGTGGGCAGGTCACACCGATGCAGGAGATTTGGCAGGGTTACTGTCGGATTAGCCCAGCGGTCGGTCTCCTCAAAGGATTGGCCTGGCTGATAGGCTTCACATTGCCCCCGTGGGTGCCTGTCGGGATTCTGGCTGTCCCGCTCGTCTGTGCGGCACTCAAGTACCTGAACCGAGGCTAGCGATGAACCGACCGACGCTCGCCCCGCGGCGAGCTACGTCTAAACTCAAAGTCACGCCCAACGACAGATGATTCCCACCACGACGCCAGCGACGGCGGATAGTGACAACGCCGTCGGTCCGCGCGATCTCCGGTAGACTCGGCGGGACCCGACCTTTTTTACGCCCTCTCACCCTCCAGAGAGGCGACGTGCGCTACTTCGATCGAGCCTCCGACGAGACGCGGTACCCCGACGGAGTCGCCGATTTACTGGACGCGATGTTGTCCAACCGGCAGCTGTTCGACTCGGACGATCAGGGTGATCGTCCGTACGTCGCGGACGCGGTGAAGTACGAACACGAGCGGCAGGACCGGCGTGCCTCTTCGCCGTACGACGGTGACGACGAGTTCGTCCAGCGGGTGGCGGACATCTTCGAGTTCGATCCGCTCGACTTCCAAGTGGACAGCTGGCAGACGGTGAATCGGCTCCACCGCCAGGCGAAGCGTCGTGGGTCGTCGACCGCGGCCGTCCTGTCGGCGCCGACGGGCTTCGGCAAGACGGAGGCGTTCCTGGGGGCGTTGTTCCAGCACCTCGTCGACGATCGACAGGACAGCGTGGCGATGGTCTACCCACGGCGAGCACTGCTGCAAGACCAACTCGAACGTGTGCTGGAGTACGTCCACCGGATCGGCGAGCAGACGGGGACAGACCTCTCCGTCGGGCTCTACACCGGCGGCCAGCCGTACCGGAACGACAAGGTGGGCCAGAGAGACTACGTCGAGCGGAGCGCCGGTGGCCCCGACCGGCTCGCACTCACGAACTGTTGGTGTGGCGACGACGGCGACCCCAACGCCTTCGAAGTGACCCGTGACGGTCGGGGCTACCGACTCCAGTGTGAGGCCGACCCGAGCCACCGGTTCGACCACCGTCAGGTTGTCCTCCCGCGCAGTGATGTCGTCCACGACAGTCGTCCCGACATCCTGCTGACGACGCTCGAATCGCTGGAGAGCTTCGCACTGAAGCCCAACTACGATCTCGTCGACCACCTCGACACGATTGTGCTCGACGAGGTCCACCTCTACACTCAGCTTCGGGGAGCTCACGCGGCGCGGATCGTCCGGAACGTCGACAGCGTCTCCGAGAGCCCGCTGCGGTGGATCGGCTCCAGCGCGACCATCGACGACCCCGAACAGTTCGGTCGGCGGATCTTCGGCATCGACGACGACGACCGGATCGAGACCGTCGAACCCCCGGACAGCGACTACGACGACAGCCACGACGACAGTGTGCACTACTACTTCCTGTCTGCGGCCGAGGATGTCCCCGTCTCCTCAATGGCGATCCAACAGTCGATGCTGCTCGGGCACACCCTCACCGGCCCCGACGCCGACGGCAGCGAGAGTAAGGTGTTGTCCTTCATCGACAGTATCTCCCAGATCAACCAGAAGTCCGCGCAGTTCCGGAAGGCAGACGCAGACCGGGGGCTGTGGCGCTACCACTTCGGCGGTGACGGAGAGGAGAACTGGCCGGCGGTCGCGTCGTCGTTCGGCCGGTCGTTCGTCGACAGACCGTTGAACACGACCCGCGTGTACGCCGACGAGGGGTTCGACGCCGGCGAGGCGGCCGACAGCAACCTCCTGTTTTCCACCTCGTTCTTGGAGGTCGGAATCGACATCGGTGACATCGGCGTCGTCACCCAGTACCGGACACCGTGGGACCTGTCGTCGTTCAACCAGCGTGCCGGACGCGCCGGGCGTCAGCGTGGAGACGACGCTCACGTCGTCGTGCTCCTCTCGAACCTCACCGACGACGCGAACGTCTTCTACCGGGCCGAACGCTTCCTCGGATCGGACATTCGGACTCCGCTGAAGATCGACAACCCCGTCGTCGAGTGGATTCACTCGACGTTGCGGCTGTACTCGGAGTGTGCGAGCGCCGTCGAGGCGGAGTACCGCGGCGGGTTCGATTCGAAGCGAGACGAACACCTCGAGTTTCTCGACCGGTTCCTCCGTGAGGAGTTGGGCTACGATGCCGTCTACGAGTTCGTGACCGACCCGCAGACGTTCTTCGACGAGTGGTTCGACCGCTCGGTCGACGTGCCGGGCGAGCCAGCGCTGTCGGAGCACGTCGCCGGGGGGCTATCGGCCGCCGTCGAGGCGACCGCCGAGGAGGTCGACGCCGAACTCGCCGAGCTGACCGAACACTTCGATCGGGACGGCGACACGATCGTCCGCGGAAGCGAGGCCGTCCGAGAGTACACCTTCCGTGTCCGCGACGAGCTCCGAGACCTGATCGACAGCCTCCGGGGACAGATTCAGGGCTACGTCGACCGGATCGAGAGCGCCGGGGAGTCACCGCCGGGAGACCCGGAGGAACTCGAAGCCGAACTCGAGGCGCTACGAGAGGAGACGGCGGCGGCGACGCGCGGGTCGTGGACACCGACCGAGTCGGTCTCCGAGTTCGAGAGCGTCGTCGACAGGCTGTTCGGTGTCTCGGGGCGGATGCGTCCGATCCAACGGGCGGCCGACCGTGCCGACGACGGGGCTGTCCCCCGGGTGAACGCCGGTCGACTCGACGAGGTGGACGACGTGCTCGAACGGCTCCGTGATCTCCAGTCGGACGGCCGATTGGAACGGTACTTCGACCAACGGACCCAACTGTTCTATCTCGGTGAAGCAGTCGACGAACTCGAAGCGTACATCGACCTGAGCGAGCAGCCGTACAAGAGCTTGTACGGCGTCAAACACCTTCTCCGGTGTAGTTACTACGTCAGTCGGTTTTGGGAAGCGGCCGGCGAGTCGGTGGACGAAGAGATCTGGTTCGTCCCACCGGACTACTACGGCTCTGCCGGTCGGTTCGTCACTGTCTTCGGCGACCAGAACGCGGTCGACGGTAGCCAGGAGTCGATCGACAGTATCCTCAGCACGTACGTTCCGTACCGCAGCGAGTACCGGTCCGACCAGGGCACGCTTCGTGCCTTCCTCCCGCGGACGGAGGTCACCGACGACGGCACCGTCCAGTTCACGCTCACCGAGAGTGTCGACGGCCGTCAGGAGGACGGTGTCCTCGTCCCCGACGAGATCCGGCTCACGGAGTACGAAGATCTCGCCGGCGACGAGGCGCAGAACGTCGTCCAGTACTGTCCGGTCTGTCTGACCCACACCGACGGAGACTGTCTCCGGCACGACACTTACGAAGAGGGAAAGATCCACGCCGAACCGGAAGTCGCCACCCAGTTGCGAGACCGGCACGTCGACGAACAGGTCGGCAACCTCGCACTCGCGGACGTGTCGCCCACAGTCACGCTCGAAGGGGTCACACTCGAAATCACGCCCGCGGATCCGATACAGGTCGACGGCGAGTGGGTGTACCGGTTCGCATCCGAGCGAGACGAACGCCGGATCGAGAGCCCGGAGCGCCCGCTGGGATTTCACCTGAACACCCGGGGGCTCGTGTTCGACCTCGGACCGTTCCTCGACAGCCTCGGTGACGGTGTCCGAGCGGCCGTAGAGCAGTACCAGCCCGAGGACGCCGACGTACCGTTCGAGTATCTGGTCCACCACACGGCCGCGCACTTCCTGCTTCAGCTCGTCGCCGACGTGAGCAGTGTCAACACGACGAGTCTCCTGTACGGGTTCGACGAAGCCGAACGGGAGGTGTACGTGTTCGAACGGACCGAAGGGGGCCAGGGTGTCGTTGACCTCGCCTTCGAGGAGATCGACCGCGACCCAGGGAGCGTTCTGGAGTCGCTTCTCCGTGTCGGCTACAACCCACAGGTCGAAGCCGAACGGCTGTGGACCAGCGAAGCGTTCGTCGACCGGCTCTCTCCAGACATCGCCGAGTCAGGCGTTCGAGCCGCCGTTGACGCCACGCTCGACACCCCGTTCGAGTACGTCGTCGACCAGGTGACACAAGAGGTGTTGGCGGGGGTCGACCGCTGTCGGCAGCTCGGGCGCGACTCGGAGACACTGTCGACTACGACTGCGCTCAGGATCAAACACACTGTCGCCGAGGCCCAGTTGGGCGGGGAGCGCGAGTACCCCGAGTCGGCCGTCGACACCCTCGTCGACGACAGCGTCGATCACGACCGACTAGAGACGCTGTTCCACTCTCCGGACGTAGACGACTGTGTCGAGACGCTTCAGCTGTCGGGCTGTATCGCTGGCGTCGAGCAGGGCGACGGGCTTAGCTACGTCGTTGCCGAGCGACTCCGCAACCACCTCCTCCGGAGTGTCGACGCGAGTGCGACGGTCGAGACGATGTTCGGCCTCGAAACCACACCTGCGGCAGAGTTCGATGACACGAGCATTTTCCTCGACTTCTGACGCGCTGGGAGCGCTCCTCGGATTCGCACTGGTGCGGTCGGAGAGGGTCGCCGTCGTCTCTCCGTGGCTGAGCGACGTGCGGATTTCGCTACCAGTGACCGACCCCGAGCGTGGTTTACCGCGGCGAGTACGCCTCTCGACTGCACTCTCCGTGGTCGAGACGGAAGTCCAAGTGTACCTGCGCGAGGGCGAGTCACACAACGATTACGTCCGGCGCCGGCTCCCCGAACGCGTCCGTGTCGAGAGCGTCGATGACCTTCACGCGAAGGCGATTGTCACACCGGAGTTCCGTTACGTCGGATCGGCGAACATCACCCGCGGCGGGCTCCGGGACAACCGCGAACTGTGCGAGGTCGTCGAGAACGAGTACGGGAGTGTGGAAGCGTTCCTCGACGCGGAACTACAGCTGGACTGGTGACGGATCCTGTCGTTCCATCGGGGTTTTGACGCCGGGTGGTTCGTCTCCAGAGTTCGGCTTCGAGTGCAGACCCGAGCTCGAATCGATCGTTACAGCCGACGACAACTGACGGAGAGACACCGTGCTTGGCCGCGAACGACCGGGAGAAGTCTGGATTTCTGATGACCTGCCGCGTCACCGCCGTTCTTGTGACGAGACAACGCAGCTCCTCGGAGGAGTTACACTCCGCTTGGGTACCGACACCACCGGCTTCACCGATGGCCGTCAGATCAACCCGGAACGGTCGCCGACGTTCCCTGCGGAGGCTTGCTGGCTGAATCGGCGCTCTCCTTCCGACAGTGGCCGTAGCAGTTCTCTGTTGGTACCCATCACCACGCCGGCGATCAACACCAGCCGTGCCCAACGCTCCTGTGCAGCCCGAATCTCGGAGGTCGGGCGGGAGACGACACGCCGGAGATTCAATCTGTGCGTCGGTGCCTCCTCGGACATCGAACCTCCGTCGTACAGCCGGTGGAGGAATTTGAACCACGGTCGCTCACTGCGTTCGTTCCCTGCCCGAAATCAGTCGCGTTGCCACGGATCTCAGACCCGGCCACACACTCCGTTCCCTGGTTCAAACCACTCCGCACGGCTTCCGCTGTTCACATTCGTTCACGGCAGGAAGCCGGTGGAGGGATTTGAACCCTCGGCCTATTCCTTACGAAGGAATCGCTCTGCCAGCTGAGCTACACCGGCGCTTCACCACGACGTATCGCCGTCCCAGACTTAATCGTTCCGAAAGGACGCCGTCCTGGGACACAGTCACGAGCGAGAACGGAGGCAGGGACGGACCCGACGCTGGGGGGCGTCGGTCACCAGAGGAGTAGCGGGAGGTAGATTTGAACTACCGATCTCCGGGTTATGAGCCCGGCGGAATCTCCTGGCTATCCCATCCCGCTACCAGGTACGAACGCTGCGCGACTTGTAAGGGTTGCGTTAGGAGTCGACGCTGTCCCGCGGTCACACACCACGGTCCGTCGGTCACACGCCGATTCGCCAGGTGAACAGGCTCTCGGCGACGTAGTTGACGACCATCGCAACCCCGATACCGGCGAGGTTGGCGACGGGCGCCCAGACGTCGAAGCCGGCGACGACCACCCCGGGGTCGACGAAGGTGACGAGCGCCTGGCCGATCCCGGCGGCGATCCCGACGCCGACGATCCGGACGGAGTTCGACCGGAGCCACCGCCGGACCACGGAGGCGTCGGACTCGCCGTCGAACGTCCAGTTGTCGTTCAACAGGAACATCAGCGTGATCGACGCCTCCGCACCGACGGCCTTGGCGACCAGGAACGGCAGTCCGAGCACGGGGTCCAACAGGGACAACACGACCGTCTCCAGGGTCGCGCCGGCGACGCCGACGGAGAGGAACTGACCGATCCGGGTGCCGGACAGCAACGCGTCGACGGTGCCGGTCGACGACTCTCCGCCGTCCGGCGCCGTCGTCCGGTCGTCACTCACCGTCGACACCTCCGGGCTCGTCTGCCGAGTGTGGGTCGCGGTCGACGAGCGCGGTGTCGTCGCCGCTGTCGAACAGCCGGTGGAGGCGGTCGTTCCGTAGGAGTCGGGCGCGGTGGCGGGCGACGAGCAGTCCCTGGGCCATCGCCAGCCCGTCACGGACGGGCGAGACGGTAGAGCCCGGCTGGTCCTCCCACGTCACCGGCACCTCCGCGACGGGGTACTCCATCGCCGCCGTGACGGCGACCAGCTCGATGTCCCAGGCGAACCCCGGCTCGTAGAGGTGTGGGCGCACGGCCTGCCAGACGGTCGCGTCGATCGCCTTCGCGCCACACTGGTAGTCGTACAGCTGTGCGTCCAACAGCCGGCGGGCGATCCAGGCGAAGCCGTCGCCGAGGAACCGCCGAGCGAACGTCTGGTGTGACCGGATCGACGCCTCCGGGTGTCGGCGGGAGCCGACCGCCAGCCCCCCGTCCGCGCGGACGGCGTCGATCACGGCCGCGAGCGAGGACGCCGGGGTCGCGCCGTCGGCGTCGGCGAAGACGAGCACGTCCGTCGACAGTGCCTCGAACCCGTCCGTGATCGCGCCGCCCTTGCCGCGGCGGCGCCGAGAGACGTCCACGTCGACCCACTGCGGGAGCGAGAAGTCGACCCCGCCGGGGTCGGGGGCGTCCAGTTCCACCCGGATCGTCTCCGGGGCGACCGTCTCGCGGAGGGCACGGAGGTACGAACGGAGCCGGTCTGGGTCGGGCCGGTAGGCCGGCACCACCACCCCGACACTGTTCGACATGGAGCGGTCTTCTCCGGGGCTGGACAAAAACCGTACGGACTCGCGGGACGACACCGGCGAGCCAGCGTTTCACGACGCTTTTGTACCGGCGCGTCGAAGCCTGCCGCATGACCGAGTTCGAAGAGGACGACAGCGTGGAACTCTCGGACGAACACAGCGACTTCGACGGGGAGACCGGCACCGTCACCCAGGTGATGGAGACGATGTTCGGCGACGCCACCTACACGGTCTCGTTCGAAGACGGCCAAGAGCAGGGAATCCCCGCAGACCAGCTCGAACTCGTCGAGTCCGACGGCGACGCGGGCGGAGCCGACACGGACGCCGACGAGGAGTAGTCGCCCGCTACAGAGTCGGCCCTTTTTGACCCCGAGTCGCGTAGCGACCGGTATGGCTCGTGTACCCTTCCACTACGTCGATCTCCGGACGTTCTCGTACGCCACGGAGGACGACCGTCGCGTCGAGGACGCCCTCCGGACGTTCCTCCCGGAGGAGTTCGACATCGATCGGGACACCGTCGAGGGACACAACGGCGACCGGATCCGGACCCTCTCTACCCGCGTCGAGAACGCCGACGACGTGCGACACGTCCTCTCGCGGCTCGCCAGCCTCGCGGAGATCGACCGCGTGCTGTCGGAGTTGGACGACCGGGTCGACGACAACTGCTCGTTGTTCCTCCGACTCGACAAACAGGACGCCTTCGGTGGCCGGGTCAGCCTCGGCGAGGGGCTCACCCTCCGCGCGAAGGTGGAGGCGTACCCGGCACGCCACGAGAACGCCGTCGAGAACGCCCACGAGGTGTTGTCGACGCTGCGCGAGGAGACGGAGCCGGCGTAGTCGGGAGGTCAGTCGGCCGGCTCCGTCGGCTCTGTCGACTCCAGCGCCTCCGTGACCGCCTCCTCCGTCCCGCCGGGGAGCCGGTCGCGGAGCCGTCCCGCGACCGTCCGCGCCTCCGCCAACTCCGCCTGCGCGACGGCCTGGAGGAGTGCGACCGCTCGTTCGACCCGCGCTCGTCGCCACGACTCCTCGCGGGCCTCGTAGGTGCGGATCGCCCGGAGGAAGTCCACCTTCGAGAACTCCGGCCAGTACGGGGTACAGAAGTACACCGCCGCCTCGTTCCCGTTGGCGTGCCACGGCAGGAAGTTGGAGGTGCGTTCGTCCCCTCCGGTCCGGACGATCAGGTCCACGTCCCGCACCGGGCGGTCGTACAGTCGCGACTCGATCTCGGTGGTGTCGACGGCCGACGGCGACAGCTCCCCGGCGGCCACGTCGCCCGCGACCGCCCGCACCGCGGACAGCAGTTCGTTCCGACCGCCGTACGCCAGCGCGACGTTGAGCCGAAACTGGTCGTACTCCCGTGTCCGGCGCTCGGCGTAGTCGACGGCCGACCGCACCTGTTCGGGCAACATCGCCACGTCGCCGAGTGCGCGGATCTGGACCCCCTGGTCGTGGACCCGGTCGGCGTCCGCGAACTCGCGGAGCTTCCGCTCCAACAGGTCGAACAACGGCTCCAGCTCCTCGTCCGGCCGTTGGAAGTTCTCCGTCGAGAAGGCGTACAGCGTCAGCTCCTCCACGCCCAGTTCGCTACACCAGTCTAACACCTGCTCTGTCGTCTCGGCTCCGGCCCGGTGGCCGTCCGGTGCGTCTCCGCCGTTCGAACGAGCGTACCGTCGGTTGCCGTCCTGGATGATGGCGACGTGTGTCGGCGCACCGTCGATCTCGCGGCGGAGGAGTCGCTCGTAGGCCCCGTGGACCAGCCCGCGGAGTCGGCCCCTGTCAGTCACTACGGTACGATTCCGACCGGCCTCCTAATGTGTTTTGTGAGATACGTCGCGGTGGTCGGCCGCCAGCGCGTCTCGGGGTGGGGGTCACGTCGCCGGCGCGGCGCTCCGACCGGCGACGTTCAGACGGCGTCAGACGGGCTCCTCGACGGCCTGCTCGATCACCTCGACGTCACCGGTGAGTTCCCGGTGGACGTACGGCATGTCGATCCCCTCGGCGTCGAACCGACGTTTCACCGCCGAGACGAGCTCCGACCGCACTCGAACGTAGTCGCCGCGGCTCGGCTCGTCGATCCAGTAACGGGCCTGGAGCCCGACGGCGGAGTCGCCCAGCTCCGTCACCCGGACGGACGGCGCCGGGTCCGAGAGCACGTCGTCGACGTTCTCTGCCTCGTCGAGGATACAGTCCGTCGCGTGGTCGATGTCGTCGTCGTAGCCGATCCCGAAGGTGAACTTCCCGCGGAGCGTCTGGTAGGCGACCGGGTTGACGAGGGCGTCGTTCGCCAGGTCGGAGTTGGGCACCGTGATCCGTTCGTTGTCGAACGTCTGGATCCGGGTCACCCGGAGGTCGATGTCGCGGACACGCCCGGAGCCGCCGGACCACTCGATCCAGTCACCCACCTCGAACGGCTTGTCCTTCAGGATGAAGATCCCGGCGACGAAGTTGGCGACGAGATCCTGGGCGGCGAAGCCGACTGCCAGCGCCAACGCCGACCCGAACGTGGCGAACGCCGTCAGGAACGACCCGAAGCCGGCGACGGTGAACGCGACGGCGACGGCCGCGAACAGGACGGCCGCGTTCACCACGCTCTCGGCGAGACTCTGGACCGTGTCGTCGAACTCCCGGCTCGACATCGCCCGGGCCGCCAACGGTGACAACAGCCGCGACCCGGCCACGTACACCGCGGTGAACGCCAGGACGAACGTCACCGCCGCCGTCGCGACGTCGAGTAGTTGCCTCCCGAGCTCCTCCTGTGAGATTCCGAACAGTTGGAACACGATGTCGCCGCTCTGCAACAGCACACTGCCCCCGGCGGGGACGGGTGAGACACCGACCATACCCCAGCGACAGTTCCGGGGGTTAAAAGTTCGGGGCCGCCAGCGCCCGACTCAGAACCCTTCGACGAGGTCTGCGACCTCCTCGGGGGTGTCGCCGACCGGGACGCCCGCGTCGTTCAGCGCGTCGATCTTCGACTGTGCCGTCCCGGTGCCGGAGCCGGAGACGATCGCGCCGGCGTGGCCCATCCGCTTGCCCGGCGGGGCGGTGCGGCCGGCGATGAAGCCCGCCACCGGCGTGTCGACGTGCTCGTCGATGAACGCGGCCGCCTGTTCCTCGTCTTCGCCGCCGATCTCGCCGCACATGACGATGGCGTCCGTCTCCGGGTCCGCCTCGAACAGCTCCAACGCGTCCACGAAGGAGGTGCCGATGATCGGGTCGCCGCCGATCCCGACGGCCGTCGACTGGCCGAGCCCGCGGTCGGTGAGGTTGGAGACGACCTGGTAGGTGAGCGTCCCCGAGCGGGAGACCAGCCCGACGTTGCCGGCCTCGAAGATGTTGCCCGGCAGGATCCCCAGCTTCGCCGCGCCGGGTGTGATCAGTCCGGGGCAGTTGGGACCCACCAGCGTCGTGTCCGTGTCCGACAGCTCGGAGTTCACCGCAGCCATGTCCTGGGTGGGGATCCCCTCGGTGATGGCGACCGCGAGGTCGATCGGCGCGTCCAGTGCCTCGAAGATCGCGTCGGCGGCGAACGCCGGCGGGACGAAGATCACGCTCGCGTCGGCGTCTTCGGCCTCGGCGGCCCGGGTGACGGTGTCGTACACCGGGACACCCGCCACCTCCTGGCCGCCACGGCCGGGCACCGCGCCCGCGACCACGTTCGTGCCGTACGCTAGCATCTGTTCCGTGTGGAACTTCCCTTCCCCGCCGGTGATCCCCTGGACCACCACACGAGTGTCGTCGTCGACGAGAATGCTCATTCGTCCACCTCCGTGGCGTCGGCCACCGCACGCTCGACCGCGTCCTCCAGTGTCGCCTCCACCTGGACGAGGTCCGTGTTCAGAATCTCCATCCCCTCTTCTGCGTTCGTCCCGGCGAGCCGTACCGTCACCGGCTTCGGGATCTCCTCGAGCTGTTCCAGGGCGGTGTTGATCCCCTCCGCGACCTCGTCGCCACGGGTGATCCCGCCGAAGATGTTGAACACCACGCTGTCGACGTTCTCGTCGGAGAACACCACGTCCAGCGCGTTGGCGACCCGTTCGGCCTTCGCCCCGCCGCCGATGTCGAGGAAGTTCGCTGGCGCCCCGCCGAAGTAGTCGACCAGGTCCAGCGTCGTCATGACGAGCCCGGCGCCGTTGCCGACGATCCCGACGTTGCCGTCCAGCCGGACGTAGTCGAAGCCGTACTCGCCGGCCTTCCGTTCGAGGTCGTTCGTGTACGACTCCTCTTCGAGGGCTGCCAGCTCCTCCTGGCGGAAGAGGGCGTCGTCGTCGACGTTCATCACGGCGTCGGCGGCGACGACCTCGCGGTCGTCAGTCACCATCACCGGGTTGATCTCGATCTCGGAGGCGTCACGCTCGTCGAACAGGTCGTACAGCGTCGAGAGGACGCCCGCCACGTCCAGGGCTACGTCGTCCGGGACACCCGCCTCGTAGACGGCCTTCCGGGCCTGGTACGGCCGCAGTCCGGCGACGGGGTCGACGTGGACACGCGCGATCGCCTCCGGCGTCTCCTCGGCGACCTGCTCGATGTCGACGCCGCCCTCCGTCGACACCATCAGGACCGGCTTCCCCGCGCCGCGGTCCATCGTGATCCCGACGTACAGTTCGTTCACGAAGTCGACGGCGGCCTCGACGAGGACTTTCTCGACGGTGTACCCCTTGAGATCCATCCCGAGGATGCGGTCTGCGGCCGCACGGGCCTCGTCGGCGCTCTCGACGATCTCGATCCCGCCGGCCTTGCCGCGACCGCCGACGTGGACCTGCGCCTTGACCGCGGCCGGGAACCCGATCTCCGTGGCACTGTCGACGACCTCGTCGGTCGTCGTCGCCAGCGCCGACCCCGGGATCGGAACCCCAGCCTCGGAGAAGACGTCCTTCGCCTGGTGCTCGTGGAGTCGCATGCGTCTGGACTGGGGGGAACCGGCCGCTTAAATCCAGTCGATTCGGTCCGCTCGACCCCTCGCCACGAGTGTCGGATTTCTGTTAGTTACGGCGACGGCCGCGGGTGGACGGGCGGACGACGGAATTCGTCACAGTCGGTTGACGGGTTCGGCGGACGGCGAGCGGGCGGGAGACGGCGGGAGACGCCGGGTGGATGGGCTTTCAGTGAGAGTCGTCGGTATGTTTATTTCTGTTCGACACTAACGGTCTGACAGACATCACCGATGTACGACCTGACAGGCTTCCAGCGAGACCTGTTGTACGTGATCGCCGGTCTAGACGACCCACACGGGCTGGCGGTCAAAGAAGAGCTGGAAGAGTACTACGAGAAGGAGATTCACCACGGTCGGCTCTACCCCAACCTCGACACCCTCGTCGACAAGGGTCTCGTCGAGAAGGGTGAACGCGACCGCCGGACCAACTTCTACACGCTGACGCGCCGTGGCAGCCGCGAGCTCGACGCTCGCCGGGAGTGGGAACGGAGCTACGTCGAGGCCGCCGAGTAGCTACTCCACGGGGTCCCCGCCGTCCGAGACCGCCGCCGACTCCTCGTCCACCGTCTCTGTCTCGCCGCCCGTCGCGTCCGGTTCCAGGTACGTCGGATCGACACTGTACGGGCGAAGCTCCTCTCCGCGTGCCAGCTCCGGGAGGACGATCTGGACGAACCGCACGAGCAACACCAGGAACATCGGCAGCAGGAAGATGCCGTACCACCCGAACAACAACGGGCCGAGGGTGTACGCCAACATCACGGCACCGACGTGGAGCGACCGTCCGGAGACGTACGGCCGGAGCACGAGGTCCGGCACCGTGTCCACGATCACGAACGACACGACCGCGAAGCCGGCGACGAACCACAGCGTCCCCGGTGTGCCCGCGAACGCCGCCCGGCCGGCCATCCCCGCGACCACCGGGACGTAGACGAGCTTCATCCCGACGACCGGCACGAGGCTGGCGACGCCCGCGAGCAGCCCGACGAGCGCCGCCGCCGGGATCGCGGCGCCGTCCGGGGCGAACAGGTTCAACCCCGTGTAGGCGATCACGCCGATGGTGCCCGTCAGCGCCGCGTTGAGGATGTTGCCGAAGAACACGTTCTGGTAGTCCCGGTCGACCCGCTCGGCGTACGCCAACAACACCCCCCGGTCGTCCGTGAACCGGCCGAGCCAGCGTCGGAGCCGGTCGCCGTCCCGCAGGAGGTAGAAAGCGAGCGCGAACACGACGAACACGTGGATCAGCCCGGTGCCGAAGAACGTGACCGTGTCGAGTGCGTTGCCCGCACCCGACAGCACGGATCCGACCGCGTCCGCCGAGAGGTACGTCTCCCAGTCGAGTCCCGCCAGCGCCTCGGGGTCCGACAACAGCTCCAGCGTCGCCTCGTCGACGCCGGGGACCGTCGCCGGGTCGAGCACGTCCACGGCGCCCAGCAGCTGCTCGGCTTCCGTGACGACGATCAGCAACGCGTACGACACCAGGAGTAACGCCGGCGCCGTCAGCGCCAGCAGCGCGACCACCGCAGCGACGGTCGGGTGGCCGATCCGGCGTCGGATACGGACGAACACCGGCCGGGTGGCGTAGTAGAGGAACCCGCCGAACACCACCGTCCCGACGAAGGCGTAGACGACGTACCCGAGCGCCGCCGCCAGACAGAGGCCGAACCCCGCCCACAACACCCGGCTCCGTTCCGGCCACGCTACCATGTCTCGAGAGGGGTCGCCCCGGGAGAAAAAGCTACCCCGTCCGTCGGCGACTCACTGGAGCGGCCGCTCGCCGGGCCTCGACTCCGTCGCGTCGCGGAGCGTCTCGCGGTGGCGGTACGCCTGGACGGCGACGCCGACGGCGAGCGCGACGGCGAACCACAGCGTCGAGATCCGGCCGAGTCCGCCGCCGAAGCGGACACCACCGGTCACGGCCCGTTGCCACATCGGCACCGCCGCGCCCAGCAACGCCGCCCCGAGCGCGGTGACGGCGGTCGTGACGATGGCACGGTAGTAACGGGCCGCCGCCGCCCCACCCAACAGCCCGGCGGCCGTCGCGATCAGCAACGACTCGCGGAACCGTGGCCCGGCCAACACCGGCAGCGACTGCAGACGCCCGAGTGTCGCCACGGTCGAGGCGTCGAGCCCGACGACCGCGTTCGTCACCTGACCGCCCGCCAACACCACCAGCACGGCGCCACCGGTGGCGAGTGCGCCCCCGAGGACGACCGCCAGCCGGCTGACCAACGGGACGGCGGCCCGCCCGACGACCGCACCGACGAGTGCCAACAACGCCGCCCCACCGACACGGGTCTGGGTGCCGACGGCGGCCACCCGAGGGAGGAACAGCCAGCCGGCCGCTCCCCCGCCGACCACGCCCGCCACCCACCCCACCCAGGAGACGAGTCGGTCCGCGAGGTCGTAGCCGAACGACGCGAACCCGCTCCCGACCGCCGTGACCAGTGTGAGTGCGATCAACGCCCGTGTCGACGTCTCGATCATACGCCACGGTATCGACGCCGCGATTATAAATCTCTGACACGAGGAGCCCGCGACGGCGCGAGCGACCCGTGGGTCCCGGCGCCCGGGAACACCAGAGTAACGGACAGCTATTTGTGACTGTGTGGGATACGCTCCGACGATGGAACGTCTCCGTCTCTCAGTTCTGATTCTAGTGGTCGGCTGCCTCCTCGTGGGGGTGGGGGGACTCCCGGAGGCGACGGCGGGTCAGGCCGACGAGATTCAGATCGACGCGACCGTCGACGGGGAGCCGGTGGCCGAGGGGGACCGACTGGTCGCGCCCGAACAACCGAACCTCAACGTCTCCGTCGCGGCCGACCGCGAGATCCAGGCCGTCTTCCTCCGGATCGACGGCGAAGACGAGGTCAGAAACCTCTCGGTAGAGTCCAACCGGTACAATCTCACTCGACGACTACGGATCGGTCCCGGCCGCCACGACGTGACGGTGATCGTCTCGACGAACGAGCAGACCCGGAGCTTCCAGTTCCAGTACGTGCGCGACCTCCAGGGACCGGTGATCCAGTTCACTCGGCCCGCGAACGTCTCGCTGGGTACGGTCGAACGAGTGGAGACCAACCGCTCTCGGTACCCCATCTCCTTCCGGACCCGCGACTTCGTCTCGATCAGCCGAGTGGAGGTGTCGGTCGTCTACTACGCGGACCGGTCGCTCAACGTCTCGAACGACGCCGACGGGACCGCCGGCCGTCCGGTGGAGACTCAGACCATCGAACTGAACAGTTCGAGACGGCAGTTCGACCGCCAGCTCCTCGTCGGGCCGGGCACCAACCGGATCGTCGTCGAGACCGAAGACGAGTTCGGCAACGTCCGTCGAAAGGAGATCGACGTGGTCGTCACGGACGACGGGACCGCGCCGGCCGTGACAACGACGGGAGCGAACTTCACTGTCGTCAACGGGACCGAGACGCTGACCACCGAACGGCCACAGTTCGTCTGGCGCGGAACGGTGACCGACCCCGTCGCCGTCGACAGGGTGTCGGCGGACCTGACCGACGCCTCCGGCAACAACCGGTTCCTCCGGCTCGTCCGGCCGCCGGCCGACAACCGGACGAGCGGCCGTCGGAGCGTCAACGTCGCCCAGCGGGTGCCGTTGGACCCCGGAGCCAACTACATCAATCTCACCGTCACGGACGTGTTCGGGAACGAGAACCGGACGGACTACCGCGTCGTGTACGACCCGATCACGCTTGCCGAACGGGTCCGCCCGGAGGTTCGCTTCTACCGCAACCGCTCGCGGGTGGACGGCAACCGGACGCAGTTCTACGTCGAGGTGACCGACGGCAGTGTCCGGTCCGTCGTCGTCGAAGCAAAGGGACTGACGACACAGGACACCGGGTTCGTCTACGTCGCACACGACGGGGAGAACCGCAGCCGTGTCGTCTCCAACCGGACACTCCCGATCCAGGAGCGCCGAACGCGGCTGATCGTCACCGTCGAAGACGCCGTCGGCAACGTCCACACCGCGAGCCTCGTCGTCAGCCGCGGCCGGGAGGCGTTCCTCGTCGGCAACCGGACAGAGAGTGGGTTCGTCGTCTACGACGACGCACCCGGCACCCCGACGCCGACGCCGGCGGGGACCCCGATACCGCGCACGTCGACGACGCCGACCACGACGACCACGACGACTACCGGAACGGCGTCGCCGACCGGGTCGCCGCCGGGGACGACCACGACGACGGGGACCGACACGCCACCGGGCGCGACGACCGTGCCGGGCACCAGCCCCAGCGAGACCGTCGCCGTCACGCCCGCGACGGAGACGCTCGGCCTCGGCGGGACGCCCGGTAGTTCCTCCGGCTTCCTCGCTCCGTCCGGCGGTGTCCTCGGCGGCAGCGTCCTCTTGACGGCGCTCCTGGTCGCGTTCGTGGCCGGACTTCGCGTCCGGCTCCGGGGCTGATCCCGGCCGGGATCGCGGCACCCGCCGGCGCCCGTCGCCGCCACGGCTCGTCTCCGACCACGGCCGGGGCAGTCCAACGGCGCACACGAGTGGCTCGCCGCCGCCTCGTGGCGTGGGTGACTCCACCGTCTCGTCGGACGGCGTGTGGCGCCGGCCGCCGTCACGAGCGAGACGGCCGCCGGTCTCGGACCCGTCTCGTCCGCCGTGGGGACCGCGGCGTGTCGGCAGCGCGACGACAGTCGGCCAGACGGTCACCACGGGCGTCCGAACCGTCGCCAGGGGTGACGGCGAAGGCGGGAGACACGTCGCTGTGGTCCTGTGGAAGAAACGAGAAGTCGGCTGCCGAGTCGCCTGCCTCAGAGACCGACCGCGTTCTCGTTGGCCAGCGAGTCGGGCACGCGCAGTTGGAGCACACGCTTCGCGCCGGAGCCGGTGGTGATCGTCATCTCGATCGTCTCGCCGGCGGCGATCTTTCCGGGGTCGATCACGAGGTTGAAGCGGTCACCCGAAGAGAGGACGGGCAGGGTGTCGTCCTCGTCGCGCACGGCCTGGAGGCCGAAGGTGGCGTCCTCCGTGGCACCGCTCGGGGCGTACGTCAGCGTGAAGGAGCCGTCCGGGGCGCGCATCGAGATGACCGTTCCACTCATGTCGATGTCGCCGGAGCCGGCGCCACGCCCGATCACCAGTTCGATCTGGGTGATCGCGGTGCCGTCCGAGATCGACCGGGTGAAGATGTTCGCCGACTCGCCGCCGTTCTGGATCTCGATGTCGCCAGTCACCGCCACGCCGTCGGCCAGCGTGACCGTCTCACTGGCTTCGTCCGTCTCAAGCCCGTTCGTCGGGTCGAACACGATCGAGGCGGACGTGCGCTCGTTGGTCACTGTCACCTCGCTCTGCTGATCCGTCGAGACGCCGAACGAGAGCGTGTCGCCCGTCTTGACGGCGAGGGTGCCGGAGTCACTCCCACCGCCGGTGAGCAGAGTCGTGCCACTGCCGCCGTCGGTGGCGGACGCGACAGTCGTCGTCGAGGAGTCGTTGATGACCAGCGTCTGTGTCGGACTCGCGTCGTCCTGGATCGTCAGGAAACTCTCCGTCCGAGTGAACAGCTCGGCACCGATGTCGGCGTTGCCACCGGTGTTGGTGTCTTCCGTGATCGGACCGAGCGTCAGTTCGGAGTTCTCCGTCGTGCTGTAGTCGAGCGTCACGTCACCGATGCTCGCGTCGCCGTCACCGACGGTGATCGACTCGTCGGCGCCGATGGTGACCGAGCTACCGGTGTCGACGTTCGAGATGGTGATCGTGTCGGTGTCGCGGGTGAACTTCAGCGTCTCACCGTCGGCGACTGCGACCACACCGGTGGTGCTGTCGCCGGACAGTTCGGTGTCGGTGTCGCCGTTGTCGACGGTGACAGAGACCGTGTCGCCGCTGTCGAGGACGAGGGTGTTGCGCTCGTCACCGCCGTCGACTGCGACGCTGTCGACCGGGTGCAGGACGATCGCCTTCGTGTCCGCTTCGGCCGACGACTCGGCGATGATCCCGGTCCGACTCAGGATCTGGAGCTGGTTGGTGACCTGCGCGCTGCTCTCTTCGCCCGTCTGCTGTGCCTTCGACTGGAGGAACCCGGCCGTGTTGATCAGGACGCCCGCCGCGATCGCCGCCACGAGAACCATGGCGATGAACACGATCAGTGTCCCGATCCCCACCTGGCCCCGATCCTCGTCGTCGGGGTCGGGGAGGCTCGGTACTCCGTCGCTGAGTGTGTCTCCCAACATGTCTTGTGCCAAGCGCGTAGCCTGCGCTTGTTGGAGTCGAATTGATCAGAGAGGGATAAAACAGTTACCACGATAGAATCAGTTTCGATAACTATTCACAGACGACGGCTCTCGACGGCGCTGTCGTCGTGTCTCTACACGCTGGAACTGACCGAGTCTGAGAAACTGCGCTGCCGCTGGTCGGCGTGGCGTCGAAAGAGAAGAGCCGCGTCGAACCGCTCGGAGCCGTGCCCGTTACAGGCCGACGGCTTCCTTGTTCGCCAGCGAGTTCGGGACACGGAGCTGGACGACCTTCGTCGCACCAGATCCGGTCGTGATCCGGAGCTCGACCGTGTCACCGCCCTCTAGGGTGCCCAGGTCGAGGTTCAGTTCGAACCGGTCGCCGGAGGTCAGGACGGGGGCCGTGTCGTCCTCGTCCTGCACTGCGGTGATCGTGAACTGCTCGTTCTCGACGGTCGTCTGGCCGTAGTTCAGCGTGAACGAGCCCTTCGGCGTCCGTGCCGAGATTACCGTCTGCGTCAGGTCGATGTCACCTGCGCCCGCGCTGGAGGCGACCAGTAGGTCGACCTGTGTGACGGCGTTCCCGTCGGCGAGCGAGCGAGCGAACAGGAACCGAGAACTCGTCTTGACGAAGCTACCACCACTAGTGACACTAGCAGTGCTGCCGTCCGTCTTCAGCGCGACTGTGTTCGAACTGGTGGCCTCCAGCGTGTCAGTGTTCCCGTTGAACACCACCGACGCACTGGTTGCGAGGTTCTTGATCTTGATCTCGGCGGCACTCGGGAAGGTGAACTTCAGTTCGTCGCCACTCGAGATCGAGAGGGTTTCACCACCAGCGATAAGATCGCCGTCCGTGGAGCTGCCTACGGTAACCGTCTCGCTGCTGTTGACCAGGAGGTTGGTACCAGAGCCGCCCTCGATCTGTGCGAACTGTTCCGTCCGCGTCGTCGCCGACACCGTCAGCGCGTCCGCGCCCGACAGCGGCGTGCCGGACGCGGAGACGGTCGTGTCACCGAACTCACTGTCGGTGAACTGGTAGTCGATGCCCGAGATTTGTCCGGACTGGCTGTCCGTGGGCGTCACGTCCAGGTCCTGGCTACTAGGGTCGAACTGGAGGGACGCACCCGTCTCCGTGTTCGTCAATAGGACCTCATCGCCCGAGACGACCTCGAACTTCACCGCCACCGTGTCGGTTTCCGTACCGCCCGTGACACCGTCACCAACGACGACACCGCCGCTAGACCCACCGGTCGATAGCTCCACGGACCGTTCGTGGCCGTCAGTTGTCGTCGTTACGTCAATGTTGACAACGTCGCCAGAGTCGACCGGAACGTCTCCGTTCAGAACGACCAAGTCCGCCGACGACTGGTCGCCGTTGTTGACGATCCCGGTCTCACTGACGACCTGCAGCTGATTCGTTACCTGCGCACTACTCTCCTCGCCGGTCTGTTGAGACTTCGACTGGAGGAACCCGGCCGTGTTGATCAGGACGCCCGCCGCGATCGCCGCCACGAGAACCATGGCGATGAACACGATGAGCGTTCCGATCCCGACCTGCCCCCGTTCCGTACTGGGGAGACGCTCTCCGAGAGCGTCTACCCGCTCGCGTAGTGTGTCGCGGATCATTGTCTGTTGTGTAGACACCGTCGCGGTGCCTCGCGTCTCCCTGTCGGTCCATACAACGTAAATAGGCTACGCCGTCGCCATTAGAACTGATAATCGGAGTACGTGAAGGCCTAGCACGGGAGAGTCGGCGGTCGGGGTGGTGCGGGGTGAACGGCGTCGGTCGGCGGCCGACCGGTGGGCGCGACGACCGCCGGCGCGCCGGCAGAGCGGTGTATCCACGGACGACCGTCACACCGCTCTCCGGGGGTCGGTCGTCCGTCGTCGCTCGGGACGTCGACGGACCGGCGAGCAGTTCGCCGACCCGCCGACCGTCGTCCAGTGCGGTCAACGCGACCAGGAGGCCGACGCTCCAGCTCAGCCCGACGACGACGCCGAGGCCGTGAACCGCCGTCGACGGCGGGAGTCCACCCGCGAGCGACCCAGGGAGCAGCGCTCGGAGCGTCACCGCCAGCGCGGCGGTGCCGGCCGTGAGCACGCCGAGTGTGACGAGTCGCGGTCGCGGGGAGTCGGCGCCGGCGCCGACACCGACGGCCGCGACGGTCGCCAGCCCCCCGAACAACAGCAGTCGGTCCACGGGGACCGCGAAGCCGACTCCGGCGGCGGCGACGGTGACCGCGCCCCCGACGGCGACGCTCGTCGCCGCCCCGCCCGCGTGTCTGGTCCAGCCGACGACCAGGAGGGTCGTCAGGAGACCGGCGCCCGCGCCGACGAACCCGGAGAAGCCGAGTGAACTCCCTACCGTCAGCGGCGACACCACTCGGTACCAGACGATGGTGGCGACGGACAACGGAACCGGCAACACGACGAACCCGACCGACAGCGCCGTCCAGAAGAACTGTCGGTGGGCGGTGCGCCGGGCGACCGCGAGCGCCGGGACGGCGACGAGCAGGAAGCCGACGGCGTTGTTCAGGACGTGACCTCGGCTAGCGTGGACGAAGTGGGTCGTCCACAGCGCGAGCGTCGCCGGGTCGCGGTGTGAGAGGATCAGGTCCGCCCGGACGCCCGTCGGGAGCGCCCGGTGTGCGGCGACGAGCCCGACGGCGACGAGACAGAGGATCCCGACCTCGGCGAGGAGCGTCGCCGTCCGGCCGGCCGTGCCACCCGTCTGTCCGCGCACGCGTGTCACCTCACCAGGAGTCGCTCCCAGTCGACCGTCCGTCGGACGACCGCCAGACAGACGAACCCGACGACGACCGCCAGGCCGACGGAGACGTACGCGGTCGACGAGGGACTGCCGACGGCCAGGCGGGCGACGGCGTTGGGCGGCGACAACGGTGTCAGTCCGGCGAGCCCGAACAGCCCCAACGCCCCGAGCGAGTACAGCGTCTGTGCGATCCGGCGGTCCGGGACGGCGGTCGCCAACACCGCGCTCCCGACGACGACCAACAGCGTCGCGCCGACGACGACCCCCAGTAGCGACGGGACGTTGCGGACGGTGGTGCCGTTGAGCCGCAGGAGGAACATCCACGCCAGCGCCTGGGCGGGAGTAATCGCCGCCACGGACAGGAGCTTCCCCTCGACGATCTCCGTCGCAGTGACGGGTGCGACCCGGAGTAGTTCCATCGTTCCGCGGTCCAACTCCTCCGTCAGGGAGTCGACGGTGATCGACCCCGCGAGGAAGACGGGGAGGAACAACAACAACGGCACCAACACGGTGTAGGTGAACCCGAAGTAGGTGTTGCCGCCGGCGTCTGGCGGTGCCGTCAGCGTGACACGCTCCAACGAGTCCGCGCGTTCGGCCCGTTCCGTCGCCTCGTAGCTCCGCAGCGCCCGCCTGACCTGCGTGACGACGACGGTCGTCTTGATGTTGGAGTCGGGTGCGAGGACTGTTGCGCGCACGCGACCCCGGTCGGCCGCCTCGACCAACAACGCCGTATCCACCGCGCTCGTCTGGAAGTCGAGTCGGGCGTCGTCCGGCGAGTCGTACCGTCGCACGTCGACGCCGGGCGTCTGTGCGAGCGCCGCCTGGAGGTTACCCACGTCGTCGCCGGCGACGGCCGCGTCCACGCTCGCCGACGGGCCGTCGCCGGGGCTGTACAGCGACACCAGCCCGACGACGAGGAACGAGGAGAAGCCGGCGATGAACAGTTGGATCACGAGCGCGAGTACGATCGTCTTCTCGGAGACGAGCGAACGCACCTCGCGGCGGGCGATCACGGCCCGCGGGTCGGTCTCAACCAAGGAACACCACCACCACGGCGAAGTCGTACGCGTAGTGAATCACGATCGCGGCGACGAGCCCGAGGAGGTAGCTCCGGCCGCCGCGGCTGGCGCCGACGGCCGCGACGGCGCCCGCGACCGTGTGCAGCGCCAACGGCGCCAACAACAGCCCCAGTGCCTCGCCGGCGCCGACGCCGGCGGTGGCGACGACCGTCTCCCCGAGCGGGAGCCGATCCAGCCCGACCAACTGCGCGACCGCGGTCGCCTTCTCGCCGAGGAAGAAGCCGACACCGGAGATCACCCCCAGGAGGGTCGCGCCGACGAGCGTCGACCGGAACCGGTCGCGTTGGAACGCCGCGAACAGGCCCACGCTCTTCGCCGTCTCCTCGACGACCGCGACGACGAGCAACAACACCGGCACCGCGAGTTCCTCTGGGAACGCCACCAGCAACGCGATCCCCAGCAGTTCGGCCACGATCACGAACGGGATCAGCGCCGCCGACAGCAGTCCGACGGACAGGCGTCCGCGAAGCTGTGCGTCTAGGGCGTCCAGGAACTTCGACGGCACCGGGCGCTGGGTGAACATGTCCTCTTCGCGGTAGATCCCGGCGCCCAGCAGGAACAACATCCCCGCGGCGACGAAGAAGGGCCCAGTGGCGAAGAGGAACTCACCGGCGGTCGTGACCGGGGCGCCGGCTTGGAGGTCGCGGACGACGATCGTCAGCGGCGAGATCAGCGCCACCGGGATCACGGTCGTGAAGATCGCCGGGACGAACACGTACGTCGTCACGAACACGGTGATCGTCACCGTCACGAACGTGAGTTCCTTGAACGAGCGGGCGAACATCGCCCCCAGGAACGTCGCGCTCAGGTAGACGAGCGCGACCGGCAACACCGCGAACACGGAGATCAGACCGCCGCCGACGCCGAACGCGACGAGCGCCGTCGCGACGACGAGCGCCGCCAGGTACGGCAGCGTCTTGCCGGCGACGATGTCCAGCCGCGACACCGGCGACACGAGCAGGAGCTCGCCACGGCGGTCGATCCGTTCGTCCAGAATCGTCGAGCCGTACGCCTGGACGACGAAGTTCATCGGCACGAGGAACGCGAACGCCAGGATTAGCGACGCGAACGGGAACGGCGGCGAGATCGTCGCCGGCGACCCCGTGGACTGGCCGCCGAACAGCCCCGACACCGGGCTCCCCCCGCCGCCCAGGTCCGGCAGCCCGCCACCGCCACCGACCTCGGGGAGCCCGAGACCGTCGTCGTCTGCTCCGCTGGTCCCCTCCGGCGTGGCAGTGTCGCGGGGGCTCGCCGGCGTGGCCGTCGGCGTGCCGAGCGTCGTCTCGTCGTCCGCCGCCGACCCGTCCGTCGCCGTCGTCTCGCCGTCGGGTGTCGCCGTCGCGTCGTTCCCGGCGACTGCCGTCTCGTCTTCGATGCCGCCGGCCGTCCCCTCGTCCGCGCCCGTCGGCCCCCCACCCCCCGCGGAGTCGTTCCCGCCGGCCACGGCGGCCGGGTCGGTCACTTCCTGTTGGACGTACTCGACGGTGACGAGCACGGGGAAGGCGGCGCTCTGGTTCGGCTCCAGCCGCATCAGTGCCGTGTTGTACTGCCGGACGGCGTCGTGGTAGACGGAGGCGGCCGCGCGGCCGCGTCGACTCCGTTCGGCACGGACCTCCGCGGTCCGGTCCGTCGGGTCCGTGTCCACGACCGTCAGGACCGCCGTCTCCGAGCCCGGCGGAACGGGCTCTAACGCCGTCGCGTCGGCGACCGGCGCCGCGAACGGGCTGTCGTCGTCCACAGCGACCGGGTACAGTCCCTCGTTGGGCGGGGTGCCGAAGCCGGCGACGGCGCCGCCCGCGGCCGCGCCGGCGACCGCCAGCGCCGCCAGCCCCAACAGAGCGGCGCGTCGGTCGAGACTGCCGGCCGTTCGACTCGCCTCCCAGCGCGCGATCCGGAGGAGCTTCCGGAGATTCACGACGACGACCCGCTGGCAGCCGACTGTGTCTGTGACTCGTCCATGTGCGCTCTCGTTCGGACACGGTCGTGAGGCGTACAAAAGAGTTTCTCGGGCGGACTGCGCCGTCGTCGTCCGGGTCGCCGCTCGGAGTCGTCAGAGTCTTCTCGCCCGCAGAGCTACCGGCGGCGTATGGCCGACAGTGACGGACGCGACCCGGTGTGGCGGGTGTTGAACGCCATCGCCGTGCTCGTGGCGTTGCTCGTCGTCGGGACGGTCGTCGTGGTGATCGTCACCTCCGTGTAGTCCGGCGACCGCGACGTTCAAGCCAGCCGACCCGCTACGACGCCTATGGAGTTCGACACGGCGACCACGGCCGGAGTGTTCGTAGCCGTCGTCGCGCTGGCGGCAGTCGGGATGACCTTCACACCGATGTCGACGAGCACCGTCCTCATGATGGTGGTGCCCTCCGTCGTCGTCTTCGGTGTGCTCATGATCGTGCTGGGCGTCAAACACGGGGAGTACCGCGCGAGCCGGTAGCGTCGCCCGGATCCGCGTCTCGCCGCGCAGACGGCGTTCTCGCCCGACCGCAATTCCTGCCAGTTTATACCTCGGCGGTCGAACCGTGTGGTACGATGGTCGTCGGAGACATCTCTACGGGAACGGACGTAGCCGTGATCGGCGCCGGGCCGGGCGGGTACGTCGCCGCGATCCGCGCGGCACAGCGCGGACTCGACACCACACTGATCGAGCGGGACGCCTACGGCGGGACCTGCCTCAACTACGGCTGTATCCCCTCGAAGGCGTTCATCCACGGCTCCAGCCTGGCCTGGGAGGCTGCAAACGCCGAGGAGCTCGGCGTCCACGCCGACCCGGCCGTCGACATGGGCCAGATGCAGTCGTGGAAGTCGGACGTGGTCGACCAGCTCACCGGCGGCGTCGAGAAGCTGTGTAAGGCCAACGGCGTCAACCTCATCGAGGGAACGGCGAAGTTCACCGGAGAGAACAGCCTCCGTGTCGAACACGCCGGCGACGGTCAGGGCTCCGAGACGCTGGAGTTCGAACGCGCCATCGTCGCCACCGGCTCGCGCCCGATCCAGGTGCCCAACTTCGAGTTCGACGCCGAGCCCGTTCTGTCCTCGCGCGGCGCGCTCGCGCTCGACACGCTCCCCGACCGGCTCGTCGTCGTCGGCGCGGGCTACATCGGCATGGAGCTGTCGACGACGTTCACCAAGCTCGGCGTCGACGTGACCGTCGTGGAGATGTTGGACGACGTGCTCCCCGCCTACGACGACGAGGTGAAGCGGGTGATCCGCAAGCGCGCGACGGAGTTGGGCGTCGACTTCCAGTTCGGGGAGGGGGCCGCCGGCTGGCACGAGACCGGCGACGGGATCGTCGTCCAGACGGAGACGGAAGACGGCGAGACCTCCGAGTACGCGACCGACCGCGTGCTCGTCGCCGTCGGCCGCCAGCCCGTCACGGACACCCTCGACGTCGAAGAGGCCGGCCTGGAGCCGGACGAGAACGGGTTCCTCCAGACGGACGACCGCGCCCGCACGGAGCGGGACCACATCTTCGCCGTCGGCGACGTGGCCGGCGAGCCGATGCTCGCACACGTCGCCAGCAAGGAGGGGATCGTCGCCGCCGAGGTGGCCGCCGGCGAGTCGGCCGCACTCGACTACCAGGCGATTCCGGCGGCGGTGTTCACCGACCCCGAGATCGGCACCGTCGGCATGACGGCGTCGGAGGCCGAAGAGGCCGGGTTCGACCCCGTCGTCGGCGAGATGCCGTTCAACGCCTCCGGCCGCGCACTCACCACGAACCACACGGAGGGGTTCACGAAGATCGTCGCCGACGGCGACACCGGGTTCGTGCTCGGCGGCACCGTCGTCGGCCCGGAGGCCTCGGAGCTGATCGGCGAGATCGGTCTCGCCGTCGAGATGGGCGCGACGCTGGAGGACCTGGGGTCGACGATCCACACCCACCCGACGCTGTCCGAGACCGTGATGGAGGCCGCCGAGAACGCCGAAGAACAGGCGATCCACACGCTGAATCGGTAGTCGCGTAGAAAGCCGGCTGTCCAGAGGCCGCCAGTGGTTCTCGCGTTCGTAGTTTGCCAAACGACTGCCGCGGGTACAGTTCGCTTAGTTCCCTCCGCACCAGTTTGCCGAATTACTGCTGTGAATACAATATCTTTAGTTTTTCCTATCCGGTTCTGCGGCGCGGTCGTCACGACTAACACCGACGCGACCGACCCCGAGTCTGTGACAGACAGCTACACTGCGGCGCTCGTCGACGCCTTCACCGACGAGCCGCTGACGGGCAACGCGGCCGGCGTCGTCCCGGACGCGGGCGGCCTGACGGACACACAGATGCAGGCGGTCGCCCGCGAACTCGCCGTCAGCGAGACGGCATTTCTCTCCGACCACCCGAGCGCGGACCGACAGGTCCGGTACTTCACGCCGACGACGGAGGTGGACCTGTGTGGCCACGCGACGGTGGCGGCACACGCCTACCTCCGCGACCACGACCGGATCGCGGCGGGCACGCACACGCTGGCGACGCAGGCCGGCACGCTCGACATCGAGGTGACAGACGACACGGTCTGGATGACACAGAACACCCCGACGGTGTACGAGCGCCCGGTGGAGTACGACCGGCTGGCCGACGCGCTCGGGGCGGAGCCGTCGGCGTTCGCGGGCGTCGGCGACGCGCTCCCGGTGGCGTACGCCTCCACGGGGCTGCCGTTCCTGATCGTCCCCGTGAGCTTCTTGGACGGGGTCGGGGGGTTAACCCCGGACGACGACGCCGTCGCGGCGCTGGCGGACGACCACGACGCCGTCGGCGTGTACGCGTTCACGTTCGACACGCTCACCGCGGACGCGACGCTCCACGGCCGGTGTTTCGTCCCCGGCGCCGGCGTCCCGGAAGACCCCGTCACCGGGACCGCCTCGGGCGCCTGCGGGGCGTACCTCGACCACTTCGGCGCGTTCCGTGGCGACGGGACGGACGCGCCGGCGCCCGGCGGAACGGACGTGTCGGCGGAGACCGGCACGCCCGCGGAGATGCTGTTCGAACAGGGTCACTACCTCGACCGCCCGGGGCGCGTCCGGGTGCAGGTGGACGCCGACAGCGAGGGGGCGCCGGCGGTCGGTGGGAGTGCCGTCACCGCGTTCGAGGGGACAGTCGAGATTCCGCCGGCAGACGACGACGAGATCCTGGAGGCGGGGTGAGGGTCAGCGGACGGAGTCGAGGATGAGCTTCTGTTCCGTCCGTTTGACCTCGTGTTGCACGTCGCGGACGGCGTCGATGTTGGCGGAGATGGAGGTGACCCCCTCGTCCACGAGGAAGTCCACCATCTCCGGCTTCGAGCCGGCCTGACCGCAGATGCTCGTCGCCACGTCGTGTTCGCGGCAACAGGCGATCACGTCGCCGATCAGCTCCAACACGGCGGGGTGGAGCTCGTCGAACTGGTCTGCGACCTTCCCGTTGTTGCGGTCGACCGCCAGGGTGTACTGGGTGAGGTCGTTCGTCCCGAAGGAGGCGAAGTCGATCCCCTCCCGAGCGAGCTCCTCGATCTGGAGCGCCGAGGCGGGCGTCTCGATCATCACGCCCCAGGTCCGGGCCGTGGGGTCGATCCCGGCCTCGCGCATCAGTTCCTTCGCGGCGGCCACGTCGTCGCCGTCGTTGACGAGCGGGAGCATCAGCTCGACGTTGTCGTACCCCATCTCCCACAGCCGGGCGAACGCCTCCAGCTCGTGGGCGAACAGGTCCGGCTTGTCCAGCGAGCGTCTGATCCCGCGCCAGCCCAACATCGGGTTGTGTTCGACCGGCTCGTCGACGCCGCCCTCCAGTTCGCGGAACTCGTCGGTGGGGGCGTCCAGCGTCCGGACCCGCACGGGACGGGGGTAGAACTCCTCGGCGACGCCGCGGACGCCGTCGACCAGTTCCTCGACGTAGGCGTCGGCGCCGTGGTCGTCGACGTACCGCGCGGGAGTCTTCCCGGTGGACAACACCATGTGTTCCGTCCGGAGGAGCCCGACGCCGTCCGCGCCGGTGGCGGCAGCCCGTTCCGCGGCCGCCGGGATGGAGACGTTCACCTTCACCTCCGTCGCCGTCATCGGCTTCACCGGCGTGTCCGGCCGGACCGCCTCCACCGGCTCGTGGTCGTCCGTCGTGTCCTCGTCGCCGCCCGCGACGACGGTCCCCTTGTCGCCGTCGACGGTGATCGTCTGCCCGTCGTCGAGTTCGTGGGTGGCACCGCTCGTGCCGACGACCGCCGGGACGCCCAGCTCCCGGGAGACGATGGCGGCGTGTGAGGTCATCCCGCCCTCGTCGGTGACGATCCCGACGGCGCGTTTCATCGCCGGCACCATGTCCGGCATCGTCATCTCCGTGACGATCACGTCCCCCTCGGCCACCTTGTCGAGTTGGTCCAGTTTCGTGACGGTCCGCACGTCGCCGGAGACGGTGCCGGGGGAGGCGCCGAGCCCGGAGACGAGCACGTCACCCTCCGCGGCCGACTCCGTCTGGCCCCGACCGCCGTCGCTGGCGGCGTCGTCGGCGGTCGACGCGCCGGCGCCGTTCGTCGCGGCCGCCTGCCCGGCCGCGTCGACCTCCTCGCGTTCCCGTTCGTCCGGCGACGCCGCGGCGTCGGCGTCGTCGATGGTCGTGATCGGCCGGGACTGGAGCATGTACACGTCGCCCTCGTAGATCGCCCACTCCACGTCTTGGGGCTCGCCGTAGTGGTCCTCGACGGTCCGCCCGAGCGACACGAGTTCCTCGATCTCTGCGTCCGACAGGACCCGTCGTTCCCGGCGGTCTTCCTCGACCGGCTGCTCGACGGTCTCGCCCGTCTCCCGGTCGCGCACCATCATCGTCTTCTTGTCGGCGACGGTGAGTGTCTCGACGGTCGCGGTCTCGCGGTCCACCTCGTAGTTGTCCGGGGAGACGGAGCCGGAGACGACCGCCTCACCCAGCCCCCAGGCGGCCTCCAGGATGATCCGGGGGTCGCCGGTGGAGGGGTGGCTCGTGAACATCACGCCGGACTTCTCGGCGTCGACCATCTGCTGAACGACGACGGCGATGTCCACCTCGTCGTGTGGGAACCCCTGGCGCTGGCGGTAGTAGATCGCCCGCTGGGAGAACAACGACGCCCAGCACTCCTTGACCCGTTCCAACAGTGCCTCCTCGCGGACGTTGAGGAACGTCTCCTGTTGGCCGGCGAAGGAGGCGTCCGGCAGGTCCTCGGCCGTCGCCGACGACCGGACGGCGACGAACGCCTCGCCGTCACCCACGTCGCGGTAGGCGGCGAGGATCTCCTCGCGGACCGCGTCCGGCAACGGCGTCTCCATGATCAGCTCTCGAGCCCGCTCGTGGGCGGCCGCCAGCGCGTCACTGTCCTCGTGGTCGATGTCGACCGCCGCGAACAGCTCCTCGTCGATCCCGGCGGCCTCGATGAACCGACGGTACGTCCCCGCGGTGACGACGAACCCCGGCGGAACCGGGAGCCTGGCGCCCGTGAGTTCACCGAGCGAGGCTGCCTTCCCCCCGACCGTCTCCAGGTCGGTCGCGTCGACTTCGTCCAGCCAGAGTACAGCCATCTCGTATCGGAACCCACTCCGGAGAACACAAAGAAGCTTCCGAACCCTCCGGAGCGGTGGTGAGACCCCGAGAAATTACTCGTTTCCGACTCTACAGCGAGAACGTAACTCACTCGATTCCGAGTATACTTTATCCGGGTCGTCCGTCGACCGCACCCGAGGGCTCTTGTACCGCCGCGACCGGGGACCACACGAGAATGGGCGTGAGACGACTCGTCAGGGGGAACGTCGCCTGGGACCGGTTGGAGGCGGTCGCCCGGGCGGTCCTCGAACGGACGGACCGGGAGGTGGGACACGTCCGGTTCATCGAGGCGGACAACTGGCTGTCGACACCGTTCGTCCTCGACGGGGCGTTCTTCGTGAAGGTGATCAGCCGGCAGAACTCAGTCGTCCACGCCGTGTTGACCACCAGCCGCAATCTCGGCGCCGTCACCGCCGGCACGGAGGGGTTCTTCGAACACGTCGCCAGCCCCTACGAGATGGCCCGGCGGGAGTTCGAGGCGACTCGACGGATGCGCGCGGCCGGCGTCGCGGCTCCGGAGCCGCTCGGCGTCCTGGAGGTGGACGGTCTCGGCGTGCTCGTCTCGGAGTACCTCGACGGGTTCCAGCCGTTGGACGAGGCCCCGGCAGAACGGATTGCCGACCTCGCCCCGACGTTGTTCGACCGGTTGGCGACCGTCCACGACGCCGGGCTCGCACACGGCGACCTCCGGGCGGAGAACGTCCTGCTCGTCGACGACGAACTGTACTTCATCGACGCGACGAGCCTCCAAGAGCCGGACGAGGCCGACCACGCCGACGCCGCGACGGCCACCAGACAGTACGACCTCGCGTGTGCGCTCGCCGCGCTGGAGCCGTTAGTCGGGGCACAGACCGCCGTCGACGCCGCCGCGGGGTCGTACCCCGCCGTGGACCTGCTGGGCGCCCGAGAGTACCTCGGATTCGTCGACGTGCGCCCGGACCACGACTTCGACGGGCCAGCGCTGCGCGGGGAGATCGACCACCGCGCGGCGTGAGGTCAGTCGTCCGCCGACAGTCGCTCGGAGCCGCTCTCGATCTGATCGACGAGCGCTGCCGCCTCCTCGTCCGACAGCGACGGTCGCTCGTCGAGCCCGAACTGGGCGAGTCTGTTCGAGACGCTGGCAGGCGGTGACCGGAGCGAGTCGATCAGTTCGCGCTTCTGTCTGTCTTCCATCGTGACGGTGTTCTAGTCTACGACGACAAAAATCCGCGGGCTATGACGCCCGGCGTCCACCTGTGACTCACAGCACCTGCTGCAGTCGCTGTACGAGTACATCGAACTCCTGAATCGAATCGGCGTTGCGCTTCCGCACCTCGCCGAGGAACCACTCGTAGTACCTCTGATTCGCGTCGTACAGTTCGAGCGCGCTCACAACGGGACGAACGACATCACGCTCCGTTACTAGTTCGTTCGCTTCGGTGTTGTCCGTCTCTCTAGCCCACGTTAGAAAGCAATCCTTGTTCAGTACGAGTCTGCGGTGGTCGTCAAACTGGAGGAGATTGCTGTCACCGACGGTACGAGACTCGTAGGTCAACGGGCTCTGCAACAACGGGGTCCGGTAGTGGTTCGTGTACATACGGAGCTTTCTGATGAGATCCCAGTCTGGGAGTACACCGAACTGTTTCAGCGACTCGATGTTCTCTCTGTCACAGGTGTCACAAGACCTTGCCCCATCCGAGTGACGACAGAAGAACTTCTGTTTGTACCGGTTCCCGTGCTTGTACAGAGTGTACAAGGCAGACGTGTAGTTGTGAAGGTCCCGAAAGAACTCTGTTTGTCGCGCCTGCGAAACGGGAGGCCGGTCGTTCGGTGTCGCCTCCTCACGCATCTTCCTCTGCTCCGTTTCGAGTGCGTACTTATTGTACGCGACTACGTCGAGCGTCGTTGCGATTCGTGTTTCCTCTTCGTGGATCGCTCGGCCGGGACAGTCACGTAATTCGGTGAGGAGATGCTCGATTTCATTTTCTCCCATCGGTTGTGGTGCAAGTCTCGTCACTATTGACTCTACCGGATCGATCACAACAATCACCGAACGCGCTCGTCGCGAGACCCGCAGCTATTTGACGCCCCTGACGCAAGAATTGCGCATGAGCCGAGACTCCGGCACGTACCGACACTACGTCGACGGTGAGTGGATCGAGGGTGACGGCGACGAGACGTTCGAGAGCCGTAACCCCGCGAACGGGGAGACGCTGGGCGAGTTCCACCGCGGGACGGAGACGGACGTGGACCGCGCGGTCGACGCCGCCGACGCCGCCGAGGACGACTGGCAGGCGATGTCGTACCCGGACCGCGCGGAGTTCCTCTGGGACATCTACCACGAGCTGAAGGACCGTCACGAGGAGCTGGGTGAGGTCGTCACGAAGGAGTGCGGCAAGGAGATCAGCGAGGGGAAGGCGGACGTGACGGAGGCCTGGCACATGGTGGAGTGGGCCGCCGGGAACGCCCGTCACCCGCACGGTGACGTGGTGCCCTCGGAGATCTCGTCGAAGGACGCCTACATGCGCCGGCAGCCCCGCGGCACCGTCGGCTGTATCACGCCGTGGAACTTCCCGGTCGCCATCCCGTTCTGGCACATGGCAGTCGCCCTGGTCGAGGGCAACACCGTCGTCTGGAAGCCCGCCGAACAGACGCCGTGGTGTGGCCAGATCATCGCCGAGATGTTCGAGGACGCCGGCATCCCCGACGGCGTGTTCAACATGGTGCAGGGGTTCGGCGACGCCGGCAACGCCATCGTGGAGGACGACCGCGTGGACACGGTCCTGTTCACCGGCTCCGCGGAGGTCGGCCACGGGATCGCCGACAAGCTCGGGGGGGAACCCGGCCGTGAAGCCTCCCTGGAGATGGGCGGGAAGAACGCAGTCGTCGTGACCGAGGAGGCGGACCTAGACGTCGCCGTCCACTCCGCCGTCATGTCGTCGTTCAAGACCACCGGCCAACGGTGTGTCTCCGCCGAGCGACTGATCGTCCACGAGGACGTGTACGACGAGTTCAAGTCGCGGTTCGTCGACGTGGCCGAGCGCGTCGCGGTCGACGACCCCCTAGACGAGGAGACGTTCATGGGGCCGCTGATCGAGTCCGAACACGTCGAGAAGGTGCGCAAGTACAACCAGCTCGCCCGCGACGAGGACGTGAACGTCCTGGTCGACCGCGAGGAACTCGACGACGACGAGATTCCCGAGGGCCACGCCGACGGGGAGTGGGTCGGTCCGTTCGTGTACGAGGCCGACCCCCACGCCGACCTCCGGTGTACCCACGAGGAGGTGTTCGGGCCCCACGTCGCCCTCCTGGAGTACTCCGGCGGCATCGAACAGGCCGTCGAGATCCACAACGACGTGGACTACGGACTCGCGGGCGCGGTGATCTCCGAGAACTACCGCCAGCTCAACTACTACCGCGACAACGCCGAGGTGGGGCTGGCGTACGCCAACCTCCCGTGTATCGGCGCCGAGGTGCAGCTCCCGTTCGGCGGCGTCAAGCGCTCGGGCAAGGGCGCACCCAGCGCACGCGAGGCCATCGAGGCCGTCACGGACCGCACCGCCTGGACGATGAACAACAGCAAAGACATCGAGATGGCACAGGGGCTGTCGGCGGAGATTCTGACGGAAGACGACTGAACGGGACTACCGTTCCCTGACGACGACGAACTCCGCGAGGTCACGGAGGTACCCCCGAGCGTCGGACTCGCCGACGCCGGCGGTGTCCAACGCCGCGAGCGCCTCGTCGGCCTCCGTCCGCGCCCGGTCGTTCGCCTCCGCCGGCGTGAGGTCCGTCACCTGGAGCAACGACGGCCGGTCCATCGCCTCGTCCTGTCCGGTCGGCTTCCCGAGGTCGCCGCCGTCGGCGGTGGCGTCCAACACGTCGTCGCGGATCTGGAAGGCGACGCCGACCCGCTCGGCGTACTCCCCGAACGACTCGACGGTGAAGCCGTCCGCGTCCGCCGCGATGGCGCCCAACTCCGCGGCCGCCCGGAACAGGGCGCCGGTCTTCCGGCGGGCCAACTGCATGTACGCCGCCTCCGAGTCCGTCTGGTCGACGAGTTCCGTCGCCTCACCCTCGCCCAGCTCCACCATCGCCTCCGCGACGACCTGCATCGCGCGGTCGTCGGTCGAGAACAGCCCGAACGCCTCCCCGAGCAGTCCGTCCGAGGCGATCAGCGCCGGGCCGTGGCCGTACTCCGCCCAGGCGCTGGGGGTTCCCCGTCGAACCTCCGACCGGTCGATGATGTCGTCGACGACGAGCGAGGCGTTGTGGACGAGTTCGACACCGACGGCGAAGTCGACGGCCGCCTCCGCGTCGCCGCCCGCCGCCTCACACGCCAACAGCGTCACGGTCGGCCGGACGCGCTTGCCGCCGGCGAGTGCGACGTGTTCGACCTCCGTGGAGAGCTCGGCCGGCTCGACCGCCCCCGTCACGCCCTCCAGGCGGTCGTTCACCATCGCAACCCGTCGCTCCAAGTACTCCATCGTGTCGCACGAGGTGATAGAGCGGCAAGAGAGTAGCGGAACGTCGACTGCCGGGTCGGGCCGAGGTCCCGTCAGACTTAGCTGCGGCGCCACCGACGTGCGACTGTGAGTGACGCCACCCAGCACGCCGCTGCTGCTCGTGGGCTCGTCAGCCTCCTCTGGCGAACCGTGTCGGGCGCGCTGACCCGGAGCGTGGACTTCCTGTTCGGGCTCTTCTTCGTCCTGGTGGTCGTCGGGGGGGTGTCCGACGTTCTCTCGTTCGAAATCGGTGAACGCCTCGTCGTCGACACCGGCCTGTTCGCGTACCTCGTCCTGGCGATCCTGTTCGTCTGGGAACTGTTCCTCCAGGCCGTCGTCGCCCCCGACGAGTGGTTCGAGGACCGCGACGACGGCGACGAGTGGTTCACACTGGCCGTCACCGGCTACTACAGAGCGATCTACACCGCCGTCACGGTCGGGCTGGCGGGGCTCGTCGCCGTGCTGTTCGGAGCGGCCGGGTGGCTGTCCGTCGGGCTCGCGGTCGCCGTCTGCGTGCCGCCCGCCGAGACCGCACTCTCGCGTCGGTTGGGAACGACGCCGCTGGGACTCGTTGCGTTCCTCGTGTTGTTGTGTTACGTTCCGGCTCTGTGGCTGTTGGCGGTGGTCCAGGCCGTCGCCGTCCACACGTCCAACTGGCTCGTCGAGGCGTGGCGGGCCGTCTCCGACAGCGTCGCCGCCGCCGCCGCGTCGCCGAACCCGAGCGACGGCTCCGTGCTCGGGCTCGCCGGGTCGTGGGTCAGGCGTCGCTCTCGCCTGCGGTAGGTCCGTAGAACTCGCGCCAGACGGGTCGTCAGGCGACGACGCTCGTGCTCACGGTCACGACCCCCGACGTCTGGAACGCCGTGTCGGCCGATACACCGACGGCGAACACCCCGATCGGGAAGTAGCCGTAGCCGAACGGGAAGCCGGCGACCACTCCGACCCCGACGGTGGCGACGAGGTCGAGCGGGTCGAACGGTCGATCCTCCCAGACACGACCGAGACGTTCGTCGATCTACTTCGAAGTTGTACAGATAGTCTCGTGTGACGACGGTCGCGTCAGCCCCCGAACTCCTCGGTCAGCGCCGGCACCACGTCGAACAGGTCGCCGACGACCCCGTAGTCGGCGATGTCGAAGATGGGCGCGTTCGGGTCGGTGTTGACGGCGACGATCGTGTCGGCACCCTTCATCCCGGCGACGTGTTGGACGGCGCCGCTGATCCCGATCGCGAGGTACACGTCCGGAGTGACCTTCTTGCCGGACTGGCCGACCTGACGGTTCTTCGGCAGCCAGCCGTTGTCGACGATGGGCCGCGAGGACGACAGGGTCGCGCCCGTCGCCTCCACGAGGTCCTCGATCAGGTCCAAGTTCTCCTCTTCTTCGATCCCGCGGCCGACGGACACGAGGAAGTCGGCGTCCCCGATGTCCACGTCGCCGCCGCCGACCTCTTCGAAGCCGGTGACGCGAGAGCCGACGGCGTCCTCGTCGACCTCGAAGTCGAACGACTCGACGGGCGGCTCCGCGGGCGCCTCGGCGGCGGGCCACTCCCCGCCCCGGACGGAGACGGCGAACGGCGTCTCCGTCACCGCCACGGTGGTCTCCACCTTCGAGCCGTACATCTCGCGGGTCACCTCCAACTCCCCGTCGTACGCCAGGTCGACGGCGTCCGTCGTCAGCGGGAGCCCCAGCCGGGTTGCGACCGCCGGGACGTAGTCCATCCCGTTGACGGAGTTGGGCGCGACCAACGCCGTCGGCTCCAGCGACTCGAACAACGCGGCGACGGCCTGGACGTACACGTCGTGGTTGAACTCCTCGCCCTCCTCTACCGTGTGGATCTGGTCGACACCCTCGCGGGCGAGCTCCTCGGCGAACTGCTCCGTGTCGCCGGAGACGACCGCGACGTGGAGGTCCGTCCCCAGGTCGTCCGCGAGCTCGCGCCCGGCGGTGAGCAGTTCGAACGTCACGTCGCGGAGCTCACCGCGCCGGTGGTCCGCGACTGCGAGGACGCTCACTGTGCCACCCCCTTCTCGCGGAGCAGATCCGCCAGCTCCCCGGCCTGCTCGTCGGTATCGCCGTCGAGGTAGGTGGCGTCCGACTCCGTCTCCGGCTCGTACATGCCCGTGCGACGGATCGGCGTGTCCAGCGTCTCCTCGGACAAGTCGAGATCCGCGAGCCCCATCGCGTCGATCTCCTTCGACTGGGCCTGACGGATCCCGCGGAGACTGGCGTACCGCGGCTCGTTGATCCCGGTCTGGATCGTGAGCACCGCCGGGAGGTCCACCTCGGTCAGCTCCTCTACCCCACCCTCCAGTTCGCGCCGGACGGCGGCGGCGGGGTCGCCGGCCTCCATGTCGAGGTGGTTGACGACGGCCGCCCACTCGAAGCCCAGTTCCTCGGCCAGCGCGACGCCGGTCGCACCGAAGCCGGTGTCGTTCGCCTGGACGCCCGAGAGGATCAGGTCCGGGTCTTCCGCCTCGGCGACGGCCGCGAGCAGCTCCGCTCGGGCCTCGACGTCCAGCTCCGTGTCCGCCAGGTCGTCGTCCCACACCCGGACGGCGCGGTCGACACCCTTCGCCAGCGCCATCCGGATCGTCTCCTCGGAGCGTTCCGGCCCGATGGTGACTGACACTGTCTCCACGTCGTCGCCCGCCTCTTGGAGTTGGACCGCCGCCTCGACGGCGTAGTCGTCCCACTCGTTGAGGTCGTACTCGAGGTACTGCTCCCCGATGTCGTCGCCCTCGATCTCGAAGTCGTCGGCCGCCTCCGCGACCTCCTTGACTGTGACGAGGATCTTCATCCTACCGCCAGTACGACCACTCGGAGGTAAACAGTTTCGGAACGGAGTGAATCCGGCCGCTCGGGCTCACTCCTCGTCGGTCTCGTCGGCGTCCGGGAACGAGATCAGGTTCTCCCGGCCCAGACGGAGCTTGTCGACGCGCCCCTCTTCGGCCATCGCCGACAGGAGCTGTGACACCTTCGCGTCCGACCAACCCGTCTCGGAGACGATGTCCGCCTGACGCATCCGGCCGCCGTTCTGCTCCAACAGCCGTTCGACCCGTTCCTCGTCCGAGAGGAGTTCGGGTTCCGGCTCTGGCTCCGGCTCGGGGTCCGGTTCCGGTTCGGACTCGACGTCCGACTCGGCGTCGGACTCGACGTCGGTGTCCGGCGTCGGCGCCGTGTCCGTTCCGGGCTCGGCGGCCGGCGCTCCCCCGTCTCTGTCGTCGTCGTCGACAGCGACGGCCCCGGCCCCGCCGAAGCCGCCCTGGTAGGCAATCAGCGCCACGACGGCAGCCGCGAGCAGGAGCACGACTGCACCGAACGCGACCGTGTCACCCCCCTCCCGTGTCGGTGTCGTGGTCGTCGTCGGTGGGCGCGGCGTCGCCGTCGGGGAGGGTGTCGCCGTCGGTGTGGGCGAGGGTGTCACCGTCGGCGTCACTCCGAGCGTGTAGCCGAGGTCGACCGGCTCGGCCGCGAGGTCTCGGGGACCCTCAACCCGGACGTTGAGGTTCGTGAGCGGGTAGTTCGTAGAGACGATCCGAGCGTCGGCGACCGTCTCGACGATCAGCACCTGCTCCGACCCCAGGCGAGGGAGCCAGGTGCCGTCGGTCGCCTGGAACACGTCGCGGACACGGAAGGTACTGTTTTCGGTGCGTTCGGCGAAGTTCGTCCACCGGAAGCGCAACACGAGCGCGCCGGTGGTGTCGTTCCGGAGGTCGGCCGACCGAGAGACGCCCCGGATCGTCATCTGGCGACCGGTCGCGTCGGCAGCCGTCGCCGCCGCCGCTCGCCAGGCGGACGGGTCCGGGCCGGCCCCGGCGGTGCCGTTCCTGTAGGCCGCCGCGAACCGAGTGAACGCCGCTCGTTCCGCCGGACCGTCCAGTTCGTACAGCGTCGTCACGGTCCACCGGGCGTCGCCGCTGCGGTCCATCGACACCCGGAACACGGTCGTCCGGCGGTCGACCATCGCGTCGACACTCGCTGGCGTGTCCGCCTGTGCGACGGCTGTCGGAGTCGTCCCCCCCGGCTGCCCGACGACTCCGGGGAGGGCGCCCGGGACGACGAGGAGGAGGAGGGCGGAGACGAGGACGGCGTGCCGCATCACAGTTCCGGTGACTCCGACCCGGCAAAACCCTTTCTATCCCCGAGCCAGAGGCACAAACCAGGCCGCGTGGTTCCAGCCGCATTTATGTAGCAGGCTGCGGAACGTCTCGCCGATGCGACTCGTCGCTGCCCTCCTGACCGCCCTCCTCGTGGTCGCGAGCGTCCACGGCGCCGCCGCGGTGCCGGCCACGACGACCCCTGCCGAGATGGGGACCGACACCGCCACGCGAGCCGACCGTGTCGTGGGAGCGGCCGCACAGACCGACCGTGCTACGGTGCACAACGGGACTGGTCCCAACGTCTCTCGCGTGTTGACACTGCCGGGGCCGGCCGTCGACGCGACGAACGTCACGGCTGTCACGGTGGACGCCGGCGGTGCGACCGAAATCGGCGCAGACGCCGCCGCCACTCGGATCGGGACTGACGCTCTCGCCACGAAGCTGGAGACGACCGACGACGGCGAAGAACGGCGAGAACTGCTCAGACGGGGCGTCGGTCGCCTGGCCGCTCGGTCGACCACGCTCGACGACCGCCAGTCGGCCGCGATCCGGGCGTACAACGACGGAGAGACGGACGCACGGAAGTTGCTCGTGGAACTCGCTCGAATCGACCGGACGGCGAGACTCCTCGAACGCCGCGCCGTCCTGTTGCAGAACGCCAGCCGGGCGACGTTCCCCTCGGGGAGCCCCTTGGTCGACAACGTCACCCGACTCCGATCCGGACTCCGGCGGTTCCAGGGACCGGTCCGAGAGCGTGTCGCCGGTGCCGTCGAGGGCCGGGTCCACGACGGCCGCGTGTTCGTGGCGACGACCGACCGCGGCGTGACACTGACGACGATCGTGAACGACACGTACGTGCGTGAGGTGTACCGTGGGTTCCTGTGGAGTTCGGGGGGACGCGGCCTCTCCGTCACGGAGGCGACGACGGCGACGGCAGAGGCGTACCCGGAGATCTGGGCGGTGCGCAACCGGACCAGCGGCACTGGATCGAACGGATCGTTCGTGTTGAGCGTCACTCACCCCGGCGGGACGCTGGACTCACACGTCCGAGGCGAGAACCGTCGCGTGTTCAGAGAGGTCCAACGGCTCTCTCTGGAGGCGTACCCGTCCGGTCCGGGGGTCAGCCGCCAGCTGAACGGGCTCGTGATGCAGGTGAATCGGACGTACCCCGGCGGCCCGCTGCGGGTGGCCGTGACCGACGCACAGACCGGCGAGCCGGTGAACACGAGCGTCTCCGTCAGCCCCATCGGCCAGCCGAACTTAGATCAGGCCGGCGTGACTGGGGACAGTGGAGTCCTTTGGACCCTCGGACCGGGCGGTAGCCCACAGGGGTACACGATCACCGCCGACGAGACGGACAGTTCCCGCGTCGTGATCGTCGTCACGGATCCGGCGGCGGCGACGACCGTCGCACAGGCGCGGCGCAGGTAGCTCGGCTACCCCGAGTTTCGGTACGTCTCCTTGGCCGCGACCCTGACACGAGTCACGCTCTCGTCGTCGCCGACGACCGCGAAGACGGCCCGGCCGTCGCGGACGAACCGCACACCGCCGGCGGTCACGGTCTGGTTGCCCGACGGCACCGCCGTCGAGACGGTCTCGTTACCCCGAGACAGACGGAGTCTGAACTTGGTCTCGGCGGGGACGACGGAGACGTTCCAGCCGGCCACTCGCGGCTCCGCCCGCGCCGGCTCCGACTGGAACGCCAGCCGCTCGGTGCCGTCGTGGCCGACGGTGACCCGGTACGCGGTGGGGCCACCGACCGTGTCGAACCCTCGGCGGACCGCGGTCACCTCCGCTCGCCAGCCGACGCCGCCGACGACGACGGACCGTTGGCCGGCGAAGCCGAGCCGTCCCTTGGAGACGGCCGTCGACCAGACGTTCCGGCGCGGACTGCGGACGATCACTCCGGAGGAGTTCACGTCGGTCGTGAGCCCGAACGCCGACACGTCGACGACGGACACCATCCCGTTGGACACGTCCTCGGCGTAGGTGACGGTGTAGCCTCGCACCTCGATCGGATCGCCCGGCAGTTCCTCGTCCCCGACGGCGATCAGGTTCGTCGGCACCGCCGCGCCCGCGAGCACGGCGACCACGAGCAACAGGACGAACACCGCCGCCGGGCGCAGCAGGGAGCTCCCGTCGCCACTGGGGTCTCCTCCGATGTCACTGGGGCCGCCGGTGTCGCTCCCGCCACCGGCGTCACTACCACTACTACCACCGCCGGTGTCACTCCCGCCGTCCGCACGCACCCCTGCGTCGAGCGTCGCCGTGGAGGCGCCGTCGGCGGCGACGGCGGCGACGAGCACGGCGAGCACGGCCACGAGCGACAGCCCGACCGCCCGGAACAGGACGTACTCGCCGCCGCCGAGGAACCAGTAGACGGCCCAGAGGTTCTGGCCGACGGCGACGAGCGTCGCCCCGACGAGCAGTCGCCCGGGCGTCGGCAGCGACGCCCCGCGTCGCTGGGCCAGCCAGCCCGCGAGCACGATCCCTCCGAGCATCCCGAGCGCGTGGCCCTGGATCGCCACGTCCGCCCACCACGGCGTGATGAACGCCGGCCGACCGGAGGCGGTCAGCGACGGCCGTTGGAACGCTCGGTACGCCAGCCGGACGGCGTCGGCAGCCGTCAGCGCCGCCACCGTCGACAACGGGTAGTAGACGAGCGCGAACCCCGCGAACGCGAACACGACACCGGAGAAGCCCACGACCGGTCCCAGCGCGAACGCCGCCGTCGTGACGCCGACGGCGACGACCGCCGCGGGGAACAACAGGAACGCCCGGACGTACGGGTTCGTCGTGTACCGTCCGAAGACGTGATCGCCGCGTCCCTCCGGGAAGTGGCCCCACGCGTACTCGACGAGCGGCGCGAGCGTGACCGTCCCGACGAGGTTGCCGATCAGGTGGCCCGGGCCGGCGTGGCTGAACCCGGCGGCGGCGATTCCCAGCGGCGAGAGGTACGACCACGCCCGGAACGGCACGACCAACGGGTTCCGCCAGTGGCTCCACCCTCCCTGGAGGAACAGGTACACCGCGAGGACGACTCCGACGGAGACGAGCGTCCCCCACGGTACACCCAAGAGGAGTCGGCGCCGGAGGGCCGCGACCGGTCTGTGACCGCTCCGGCGTTGGAGTGTCACCCCGACGACGAGCGCGAGCAGAACCGCGGCGACGAGCCCCGCCCGTTGTGCCAACGGCGGGAACGTCTGGCCGACGACGGACATGTCCGGACCGTACCGGGCCGTGCTAATGAATCGCGTGGTCGGCGGCGTGTCGCCGTCTGTGGTCTGGTTTTATGAGCCGGGGACGACGCCGGGGTCGTATGGACAGTGATCTCACACGGCGTGGACTGGTCGGTGCCGTGGCGGCCGGCGCGACGGCCGGCGGCTTCCTCGGCCCCGTCAGAGGGTACCTGGAGGGGTTCGCGCCGTTGTCTGGCGGAGTGTGGCGGACGGCGCGCGCGGAGACGCCCGGGGAGGTGGACTCCCCCCACGGGGCCGCGGAGCTCCGCTACGACGACCACGGTGTCGCCCGGATCGAGGGGGACACCGAGGCGGCGGCGTACTTCGCGGCCGGCTACGCCCAGGGGCGCGACCGGTTGTTCCAGATGGACCTCCAACGACGCCAGATGCGCGGACAGCTGTCGGCCGTCGTCGGCTCGGCGACCGTCGACAGCGACCGCTTCCACCGCCAGATGGACTTCGCCGGCGCCGCGGCCGCGACCTGGGACCGAGTCGAGGGGACGGCGGTCGGCCCGCTCGTCGAGGCGTACTGCGAGGGGGTGAATCGTGCCCGTGGGGACCACCCCCTACCCGTGGAGTTCCAGCTGCTGGGCGCCGAGCCGGCGCCGTGGACACCGACCGACGTGATGCTCGCGGAGAAACAGATCGCCTGGGGGCTGACGGGGAGCTTCCGGACACTCCGCCGAGAGACGCTCGCGGCCGAGGTCGACGCCGCGGCCGCCCGGGAACTGCTGCCGCAGCGACTCGACCACGACGCCGACATCCTGGGTCACGAGGGGGCGACCGAGGGGTTCTCCCCGTCCGACGCCGACGGCGATCCGACGGCGAGCGCCCCGTCCGACGACTGGGAGCCGACCGCGACGGACCCGGCGCTGACCGCCACGCTCGCCGACCAGGAGCCGCCGCCGTGGGTCGGGTCGAACTCCTGGGCGGTCGGGGGCGAGCACACGGCTTCGGGGTCGGCGCTCGTTGCGAACGACCCCCACCTGACGCTGATGGCGCCGCCGGTGTGGTACGAACAGACCCTGTCGACGCCCGACTACCGCGTCCGTGGGGTGACGTTCCCGGGGGTGCCGCCGGTCGTCATCGGCGAGAACGACCACGGCGCCTGGGGGTTCACGAACGCCAACGCCGACGTGATCGACTGCTACGAGTACGACACCCGCGCAGACGGGACGGAGTACCGCTACGGCGACGAGTGGCGCGCGTTCGACGCCCGCGAGGAGACGATCCCCGTCGCCGACGGCGACGACCGGACAGTCACCGTCCGGCGGTCCGTCCACGGGGTCGTCGTCGACCGCGAGAGCGACGGCGACGAGTTACGCGACGCCGTCGGGGTCGCCTGGACCGGACTGTCGGCGACGGACACCACGCTCGCCGTGCGGGATCTCAACCGCTCGACCGGCGTCGACGACGTGACGACCGCGCTCGAACGCTTCGACGAGCCGACCCAGTGTTGTGTGTACGCCGACCGCGACGGCGAGGTGTTGTACCGCGTCACTGGGAAGGTGCCGATCCGCCGGACGGACGGCGAGCCCGTCCGTGGCGACCGCGTGTTCGACGGCTCCGCCCGCGAGGGGGAGTGGCCCGGCTACACCCCGTTCGGGGAGTCCGACTGGTCTGGCACCATCCCGTTCGCGGAGATGCCACACGTCCGCAACCCCGACTACGTCGGCACCGCCAACCAACGCATCGTCGACGACGACGCGTACTCCCACTACTTCGCGGAGTCGTACAGCGACCCGTTCCGGGGGCGCCGGCTCTGGGAGCGACTCGACGCGCTCGTCGACCGCGGCGACGTGACGCCCGCGGACCTGCGTGACCTCCAGAGTGACGTCGTGTCCGACCGCGCCAGACGGTTCCAGTCCGTCCTGGCCGACGAGCGCGACCGACTCCCGGCGGAACTCCAGTCGACCGTCGACAGCCTGACGGAGTGGGACGGCGCCGTCGAACGGGACTCTCGGGCGGCGCTCGTGTTCGTCCGTTTCCTCGACCACTACCGCGAGGTCGTCGTCGGGGCGTTGGCCGAGCGACTGGACGACCGCCGCGACCCCGCGGAGTACGCCCCCAGCGACTGGGTGTTGGCCGGGCTCCCGCCGGACTCGCGGTGGTTCCCGGACGGCCGCACTGCCGCCGTCGAGACCGCAGTCCGGGCGGCCCACGAGGAGATACAGACGGAGGGGTGGGAGACGTACGGCGACTACCAGGCGACGACGGTCACCCACCCGTTCGACCGAGGCGGGCTCAACTACCCGACGTTCCCGACGGACGGGTCGGCGGCGACGTTGTTCAACGTACACGAGTCTGCGAACGCCGGCAGCAGTTGGCGACAGGTGTGTCCGATGGACGACCGCGAGTCACACTGTGTCCTGCCGGGCGGCAACGACGGCTCGCCGTTCTCGGCTCACTACAGCGACCAACTCCAGATGTGGGCCGACGGCGAGTACAAGCGGATGGACCGGGAACACCGCGGCGACGTGACCGTCCGGTTCGCCGGAGGTGGACAGTGAGCGACGACGTGACGGGCGGGCGAGACGACGTCGCACCCGACGGCGGCGCCGACCCGGTCGCAGAAGACGAGTCCGCCGCGGTTGCGGGCGAGTCGGCGGCGGCGTCGCCGCTCGCGGCCGTCCGGGGTGACCGACGGCGGCGGTGGGGGGTCACGCTCGCGGCCGTCGCCGTCGGGCTGGGGCTGGCGTGGGTTCACTGGCTCGGGCTCGTCGTCGGCGCCGCGCTGGTCGCCACTCTACAACGGTCGCCCGGCCGCGGAGTCGCCGCCGGCGTCGGCTTCGGCGCCGTCGTCGTCGCCGTCAACGTCGGGCTGCTGGCCGCCGCGGGGGCCGCGACGCTGTCGGCCGCGACCGCCATGACCCAGGTGTTCGCCGTCAGCGTCGCCGCGCCGCTGGCGGCCGGTGTCGTCGGCGGGCTCGTGCGGGTGGTGGTGTGAAGCGCGACGGGACGACCTCGCTCTGTGCCGTCGGGTCACACCTCTAACGCCGTCACGTCACGCAGCGTCGGACTCTCGCCCGCGAGCGCCCGCTCCAACGCCCGACGGACGGGCGTCGGGTCGGCCGGGCCGCCGGCGGCGGCGACGCTGCCGACCGTCTCGGGGTCGAACGCCACCCCGAGCGCGTCGTACACGTCCGTCAACACTGCCCGGATCGATTCTCTGTCGGCGACCGTGACGCTGCCGGCGACGAGCGCGGCCCCCTTGCGGACCCGCTGTGCGATCCCGGCCAGCTTCCCGCCGTCGGTCGCCCGGACGGAGTAGTCGCCGGGGCAGTAGGCGTCGGCGGGCTCACCGCGGGTCACGTCGGCACCGGAGTCCGAGAGGGCGTCGACGACTGTCGTCACCGCCGTCTCGTAGCGGTCGTCTAATCCGGTGCGGGAGTCGTCGGTGGGGACGGCGTGGGCGAACGCCAGCGTCGTGTCGGCGTACGCCACCGCCCGGCCGCCGACGGACCGCTCGACGGGTGGGAAGTCGTGGTCCGCGGCCGCCCGACGGGCGCGGTCGTAGCCGTCGGCACGGGTGTCCCGTCGGCCGAACGCCAGCTGCTGGCCGGGGAGCCACACTCGGACCGCCGGCTCGCCGGTGTCGCCGGCGCGGTCGACCATCGCGCGTGTCGCCGCGCGGTCCGTCTCGCGTGTCGCACGGCGGCCACGGTAGAGGACGGTCACGCCGTCGGCTCCGTTCCGCCGCGGCTAAGCGGTTGCGACACGGAGTCGGCGTGTGCAATCCGACCCCGACTCCGACTCGGACACTACCTCCGGCTCCGACTCCGGCTCCGCTTCCGAGTCGAACCCCGACCCTGTCTCTCTCCCGGCGGCGACGCTGCGACGCTACCGACGCTTCTCGTTGTACAACTCCCCGTACCCCGCACACGACACCGGTCACGGGATCGACCTCTACCCGGAGACGAACGTCGGCGTCTCCCCCGTCGCCGGCGAGGTGCTGGACACCCGGACGGTGGGGTGTCCGGACCGACCGTACGCCGCCGACCACGACCACCTGATCCTGATCGACACCGGCGACGCCGTCGCGCGGGTCCTCCACGTCGAGCCCTGCGTCGAGGCCGGCGAGACCGTCGCGGTCGGCGACCCCCTGGGCGGGATGGTCCGCTCGGGGTTCTTCGGCCAGTGGGTCGACAACCACGTCCACCTGGAGTTCCGAGCGCCCGACCGTAACCCCTACCGCGCGACCGGGTCGCTCCCGCTGGCCGTCGACTGCCCAGTCCGCGGGGTCGGGTGGGACGGCACCGGTCGGGTGGTCGACGCCGGCGAGACGTACGCCGTTTTAAACGCGCCGGCCCACCCCGACCCCGGGCCGGAGCCCGTCTCGTTCGTCTCGCTGGCGAGCGACGACGGCGTCCCGTTGGACGGCGGGCTCCCGCACTACACCGGCGGCGGGCGGCTGGACCGTGCCCCGGCTGGAGCGGACGGGCAGGCATCCACCCTGTCGTTGCTCGGCACCCGTGTCGGCACCGCGCGCGGCCGGACGGTGACGTGGGACGACGTCGCGGTGACGGTCGACGGCGAGCGAATCACCGGTATCTCCCTGTTCGCCTCCCGAGAGTCCGGGTTCGGGGTGAAGCTCGTCTCGCGGCCGTCCGCCGGCGAGCCGTCGTTCGCGGTCGGCGAGCGGGTGTCCGTCGCCGTCGATCCCGTCGCGGAGCCGTTGCGGCTGGGGTGAGAGACGCGATATGAGTGGCAATCACTCCGTAGTGAACTTCGAGGCGCTCGTTTCGACGGAGACGGGCTGGAATCTCAGTACACTTCCGACCGCTCCAGCCAGCCCGCAGCGACGACGACCGGAACAGTAGTCCAGCATACCAGAACTGCTAGCCCTGGGAGCGGATCTGGGATCGGCGTTCCGAACAGTGATCCGATGGTAGCCACGAACCCTCCGTCCGAGCCGAGTAGCTGGAACAACACGAGGTAGGCGTTCGCGGGGCTCACCATCATGAGCGGCTGGGTCGTTGCAGGACCGAGCGCCTCGCCCACGAGCAGCTGAACGACACGGTCCGGCGACTGTGGGAAGAACACGCACCACCAGACGACGACGATCACGTAGTACGCGACTGCGGCAAACAGAGCCTGTCGCTGGCTCGTTGCAATCGTCGAGATGAGCGTACCCACGCCGACACCAGAGAGCGTGAGAAGCCAGGACAGTGAGACGAGACCGAGGCCAAACTGTCTGTTCACACTACCGATCAGTTCGATACCGGCGACGGCAGCCGCAATCAGGAGGAAGCCGGCGGTGACGACTACTGCGCGCGAGAGGAACGTCGCTACGACAGCCGTGCGGCGACGTCCCGGCACCGTGAGTAGCACTCGTATCGAGCCCGACTCCCTGTGCCGCGCCAATGACAGAGCGGTGGTCAACAGCCCTACAGCCGGGAACAGAAACGGACTTGCGAAGAACAACACCGCGTACACTGGCGTGATGGAGCCAGTAACTCCGAACACGGCGACGAACCCCCCAGCGAGAAGAACAAAGACTGCGGCCGTTGAACTCCCAACGCGTGAGTGGCGTACCTCCAGCAGGTCACGCCAGAGGTACGCAGAGAGACTCATTGGTCGACCTCCGTGCTATCAGTCTCCCGTGCGAAGAGAGACTCGAGTGACGACTGTTCCGCGACGATGTTCGACACGCTTGTCTCTGAGAGGACTGTCTCGGTGACTTCGACCTTTTCAGTCGGGCTGGCGGACTCAACACGCAACCACTCTCCGTCGTACTCGGCGCGGCGGACATCCTCACGGGATCGGATGTCGGCAAACAGCCGCTCGTTGGGTGTCGGTATCTCGAAACGGACTGTATAAAGACTCCCAATCTCTGAGCCGCCGAGTTCGTCGACATCTGCAATCCGTCGAACTTGACCGTCGTACAGGACGCCGACACGATCACACACCGTCTGCACTTCACCGAGTCGATGACTCGAAAAGAACACTGTGTGTCCATCGCTGGCGAGGTTGCCAACGATCTCACGTACTTCCCGTACTCCGTTCGGGTCAAGCCCAGTCATGGGCTCGTCGAGAACGATCAACTCCGGATCGCCGACCAGTGCCATCGCTAGCCACAGACGCTGACGCATTCCGGTCGAGTAGTTCTCGACTGGGCGGTCGTGGTCCGCGGGGTCGAGTCCAGTGTAGTCGAGCAGTTCAGCCGGGTCGACCGAGACGCCGTGTGCACGAGCGGCAAACTCGACGTGTTGCGTGCCACTGAGCCCGGTGAACGGTGCCACTCCATCTGGTAGGACACCGACCTGTGAGTGGATCTCGTCTCGTTCCGTCTCGACATCGTGACCCAACACGGTTGCGACGCCACTTGTCGGTCTGATGAGTCCGAGGAGAATACTGATCGTCGTCGACTTGCCCGCCCCGTTCGGGCCGAGAAAGCCGAACACCTCTCCTTCGTCGATTTCGAAGCTTATATCTTTTAAAATTTTTACACTATTAATCTTTTTTGACAGACTATTTAAATATATAGCAGGCATAGAAGTTGAACGAGCTAGCAGTAGCCAGGACAGTTCACCGGATCACAGCCACAGCAGACGCAGCTACAGTCACACTGCTTGCAGTACTGAAGACAGTCTCCAGTGGTCGGGTCCCGCCGGCAACAGTTCCTCGAACAGTCACAGTCCTGACACTCTCCCGGAGACCAGCACCCCATTGGCTTGGGCGTTTCTCCGTAGGCCACGAGGTCGTCTTCCCCGAGCGGCTCTCCGTCTTCGACAGGATTGAGAACGGCATGTGCCGTGTCCTGTTCTGGGTAGACGGAGATCGAGAGATAGCCCGCGTCGACCCGTCTGAACACCTTGACGACCGGAACGTGCTTCTCGTTGAACGACTCTACCGTGACAGCCTCTCCGACGCCGGCAGACGGCTCCGTGAGCGTGTCCAGGTCATCGACCCTGGCCTCCGGAAGCACACCGTCTGCGCGCAGTTCGCGGAGGAGGTCTGTCTGCTCGTTGACAGCCTGTCGTGCGACCGCCGGATCGCGGTAGTCACGGACGAGTTCCTCTCGCTGCGCCTCGCTCGGGGGCGACCCTGACTTGGCAGTTGCCGCCGAGCCGAGCCCGGCGACACCCGCAGACACTGCTGCGCTCTTGAGTACGGTTCTCCTGCCGATGTCTGATGACGAGTCACGCGTCATCGGATGGCTGGTTTGCCAGCAAATTATTATCAGTTTCGGTTGCGAGATAGGGTGATAGCTGTTCTATATTTACTGACTTATGATTACATCACCGGGAGCTTTTACCCCGGTAGCTCTGACTCGGGGGCGACACACATGAATCGGCCAATCGTCGCGGTGGTGCTCGCCGGCGGCACCGGGACACGACTCTACCCCGCCGCTCGGTCGGACCGCCCGAAGCAGTTCCTCCCGTTGGCCGGCGACCGGTCGTTGCTCGCGCGAACGCTGGAGCGCACGGCGTTCGCCGACGCCACGGTCGTCGCCACCCGCGAGGGGTTCGCCGACGCCGTCCGCGAGCGCGCGCCGACGGCGGACGTGCTCGTCGAGCCCGCGGCCAAAGACACCGGGCCCGCGACCGTGTTCGCCACCCACCAGGTCGCCCGACTGCACGCCGCCGGCGAGCTCCCCGTGCCGGCCGACGGCCCGGAGCCGGTCGTCGTCACGCTGCCCGCCGACCACCACGTCCCCGACCCGGCGGCGTTCGCGGACGCCGTCGCCGACGGCGCCCGCGTCGCCGGCGACACCGATCGACTCGTCACGTTCGGCGTCGCCCCCACCCGCCCGGAGACCGGCTACGGCTACCTCGAACTCGGACCGGGACGCGACGGCTACCACGAACTGGCTGCGTTCCACGAGAAGCCAGACGACGCCACGGCCCGCGAGTACGTCGCCGCGGGCCACCGCTGGAACGCCGGAATCTTCGCCTGGACGCCGACCGCACTCCGGAGGGCCGTCGGCGACTCACCGCTCGCGCCGATGCTCTCTCGTCTGGACGAGGGTGACCCGGCGGGTGCCTTCGAGGCCGTCTCGGCCGTCAGCGTCGACCACGCCGTGATGGAGCGTGCCGAGGAAGCCGCCGTCGTCCCCGTCTCCTTCGACTGGGACGATCTCGGCGCCTGGGACGCGGTGGAGCGTGTCGTGGGGGCCGACGAGGACGGGAACGCCCGTGTCGGGGAGGCAGTGACTGTCGACGCGACCGACAACGTCGTCGTCGCCGACGCCGACAGCCACGTCTCGCTCGTCGGCGTCGACGACCTCTGTGTCGTCGCCTGGGACGACCGTGTGCTCGTGGTGCCGAGAGACGAGGCGCAGCGAGTCCGGGAGGTCGTCGAGTCGTTGCGGTCCGACGGGTTGTTCTGAGTACTCGTCGTTAGCTCGCTCGACTCGGGTGGGCACGGGACCACGAACACCTCGGAACCCCCGCTGGGCCGGACCTACAGTCCCCCCAGCCGACTGCGCTCCTCGGTCGCTCCGCTCCCTGCGGTGGCGTGCGGGCGACTCGTGTGTCGCCCGTCCGCCGCCGCAGCGAGAGACGGGGTGACCGAACGGGGCGCGCGCCGTTCACCACGGAGAACACAACACTTTCGCCCGTCGCCGACCCCCAGCCGAACATGACGACGGGCGCACCGGCGAAGATGCTCGACAGGCGGGCGGAGCTGACGCCGATGCTCTCCCAGTACGTCGACCTGGCCGAAGAGTACGACGACGCGATCCTGTTGTTCAGGGTCGGCGACTTCTACAAGGCGTTCTGTGAGACGGCCGAGGAGGTCGCGCGGGTGTGCGAGCTCACGAAGATCGAGCGCGAGGACTCCACGGGAACGTACACGGCGTGTGGGATTCCGATCGACAACGCGGCGACGTACCTCGACCGACTGCTGGCGGCGGGTCACAGGCTCGCCGTCGCAGATCAGGTCGAAGACCCCGAGGAGACCACGGGGTTGGTCGACCGGGCGGTGACGCGGGTGGTCACGCCCGGGACGGTCGTCGACGACGAACTGCTGGCGGGCGGGGAGTCGAACTACCTGGCGTGCGTGGCGACGGCGCCGGGGACGGCCGGCGAGGAGTCGCTGGGGTTCGCGTACGTCGACGTGTCGACGGGAGAGTGTGCGGTCACGAGCGGCGACCGGGCGGCGGTGGCGGCGGAGTTGGCCCGTGTCGGCCCGGCGGAGGTGGTCGTCGGCCCGGACGTAGACGGAGAGACACGAGCGGCGGTGGACCCGGACGCGCCGGCGACGGGGTACGAGGCGACGGCGTTCGAGCCGGCGACGGCGACTGATCGGCTGGGGGCGTACGCGGCCGCCGACCGGTTCGACCCCGCAGAACGGATTGCCGCGGGCGGCCTCCTGGGCTACGCGGAGTACACGCAGGGTGACGACGGGCCGTTGTCGTACGTCACGCGGGTGCGGCAGTACGATCCTCGGCGAAGCCTTCGGCTGGACGCGACCGCGCTACGGGGGCTGGAGCTGTTCGAGGCGCACACCCCCTCCGGCCGGACACTGTTGGAGACAGTCGACGAGACGCGGTCGGCGCTGGGCCGGCGACGGCTGGAGTCGTGGCTGCGGCGGCCGCTCGTCGACCGGGCGGAGATCGAGACGCGACACGACGCAGTCGGGGCGCTGGCAGACGAGAGTCTCGTGCGGGCGGAGGTGCGGGAGCGACTGGACGCCGCCTACGACCTCGAGCGACTCGTGAGCCGGGCGGCACGCGAACGAGCAGACGCCCGGGACCTCCGGTCGTTGGCGGACACGCTGACGGTCGTGCCGGAGCTACGGGAGACACTGGAGGGAGTCGACGCGCTGGCGAGCCTGCGGGAGGACCTGGATCCGCTGACGGAGCTGCGGGAGTACCTCGAGGCCGCGCTCGTGGCCGACCCGCCCCACGAGATCACGGAGGGTGGTGTGATCCGCGAGGGGTTCGACGAGGAGTTGGACGAGCTCCGGGCGACCGCCAGAGAGGGACGCGAGTGGATCGCGGACCTGGAGGCACGGGAACGCGAGCGCACCGGGATCGACACCCTGGAGGTGGGGTACAATCAGGTCCACGGCTACTACGTCGAGGTGACGAACAGCAACGTCGACGACGTGCCAGAGGAGTACACCCGGCGCCAGACGCTGAAGAACGCAGAGCGGTTCTACACGCCGGAGTTGAAGCGCCGCGAAGACGAGATCCTGGGCGCAGAGGAACGCGCCGACGCCTTGGAGTACGAGACGTTCGTGGCCGTGCGCGAACGGGTGGCCGAAGAGAGTGACCGGGTGCAGGCGCTGGCGGACGCGGTCGCCCGACTGGACGCGCTGGCGGGGCTGGCGACGGTCGCGGTCGAGCGAGACTACGTCCGACCGTCGATGCGCCCGGACGGTGACGACGGCGGGGTGGCGATCGAGCGGGGCCGCCACCCGGTGGTCGAGCGGACGGAGTCGGAGTTCGTCCCGAACGACGCCCGGCTCTCCCGGGGGAGCGTCACGCTCCTGACGGGGCCGAACATGAGCGGGAAGTCGACGTACATGCGCCAGGTCGCGCTGGCGGTCGTGTTGGCACAGGCCGGGAGCTTCGTGCCGGCGGCGTCGGCGACGCTCCCGGTGGTCGACCGGGTGTTCACCCGCGTCGGCGCGAGCGACGACATCGCCGGCGGCCAGTCGACGTTCATGCGGGAGATGGCGGAGCTGACGGACATCCTCCACGACGCTACCGACGACTCGCTCGTGTTGTTGGACGAGGTGGGCCGCGGGACGGCGACGACGGACGGTCGCGCTATCGCCCGCGCCGCCGTGGAGTTCCTCCACGACGAACTCGGGGCGACCACCGTGTTCGCCACCCACTACCACGACCTGACGGCGTTGGCGGACGAACTGCCGCGGGTGCGGAATCGCCACCTGGACGCCACCCGGACGGACGGGGACGTGACGTTCCGCCACCGGGTGCGCGAGGGGGCCGCCTCCTCCTCGTACGGCGTCCGGGTGGCCGAGATGGCGGGCGTGCCCGCGCCGGTCGTCGCCCGGGCCCGGGAACTCGTCGGCACTGCCGAGCCGGATCAACGAACCCTGGCGGAGATCGCCGCCGACGCCGGCGGTGGGGGTGAAGTCGACGGCGACGGCGCAGACGAGGGGGACGGCGTGGAGACGGACGACACTGGCGACACCGACCACGTGGAGACGGACGACACTGGCGACACCGACCACGTGGAGACGAACGACACTGGCGACCCAGACACCGACGACACCGACGGGGAAGGTGTCGACACGACGGGGCGGGACAGACACCGGGCGAACGGCGAGGGCGACACAGTCGGCGGCGACGCATACGACGACACGCTCGCCGCTCGGGACCACGACGACGGCCAACTCCCGCCGGCGGTCGCGGCGCTGGTGACGGAGCTGGCCGACGTGTCGGTCGCGGAGACGACGCCGTTAGAGGCGCTCCAGGCGCTGAACGACCTCGCCGGACGAGCAGACGAGATCGTGCGCGACGGCGTCGCCGCGGGCGACGACCGGGGCCACGGTGTCGGACGCGACGGGACGGGTGACGAGCCGTGACCGGCCGCGTCCGCGAACTGTCGTCGACGACGGTCGAACGGATCGCCGCCGGCGAGGTGGTGACGCGGCCGGCCCGCGCGGTCGCGGAGCTGTTGGACAACGCGCTCGACGCCGGCGCCGACCGGGTCGAGGTCGGAGTCGAGGGCGGTGGCCGGACGCTGACCGTCCGCGACGACGGCCGAGGGCTCTCGCCGGCAGACGCCCGCCGCGCCGTCCACCCGCACACGACGAGCAAGCTCCCGCCGGACGGAGAGCCGTCGCGGGTCGACAGCCTGGGGTTCCGGGGGGAGGCGTTGGCGAGCGTCGCCGACGCCGCCGGAGAGCTGGAACTGTTGACGAACGACGGCGACGACGGTGCCGTCCGGGTGAGCGTCACGGGCACCGCGGGCGACCTCGCCGTGGAGACGGCGCCGGCGAGTCGCGCCCGCGGGACGACCGTGACCGTCCGCGACCTGTTCGCCGACCGGCCGGCGCGTCGCGAGAGTTTGGACGACGCTCGCCGGGAGTTCGGCCGAGTCTCTCGGCTCGTCGCTCGGTACGCCCTCCTCTCGCCGGGGACGGCGATCCGACTCACCCACGACGGCCGGGAGACACTGTCGACGCCCGGCACCGGCACGCGAGACGCCCTGCTGGCCGTCTACGACCGCGAGACTGCACGGGCCGCCACGGCCGTCGAGTTCGAGACGACGCTGCCGAGCGTGGACGGGACGGGTGAGACGGAGGGAGACGACAGCGAGGCGACCGACGGCGAGGGGGCGACTCTCACCGTCGACGGACTCGTCTGTGATCCCTCGGTGACGCGATCGGACGGGCGGGCGGTCCACGTCGGTGTCCGGGGTCGTCCGGTGGACGACGACCGGCTACGACGAGCGGTCGTCGACGGCTACGGTCGGCTGTTGGCCGAGGGTGACGCCCCGGTCGCCGTCGTCCGGCTGTCGCTGCCGGCCGCGGCCGTCGACCCGAACGTCCACCCTGCCAAGCGTCGCGTGGCGCTCCAGGCGGGCGAGACCGTCCGGGACGGCGTCCGGACGGCCGTCTCGGAGGCGTTGTCGACGACGGACCTGACACGGACCGCCGAGACGGCGACGGACGTCGAGACCGCGCTCGCGCCCGAGACCGGCGACTCCGTGCTCGCGGACGCGACGTACCTCGGCCAGTTCGACGACCTGTACCTCCTGTGTGAGGCGGACGACGACCTGCTCGTCGTCGATCAACACGCTGCCCACGAACGAGTGAACTTCGAACGGCTGCGGGCAGCCGTCGGCGACGACCTGCCCTCGCGGGCGGTGTCGCCGCCGGCGACACTGTCGGTCGACCCGACGGTCGCGTCGGCGGTCGAGGAACACGGCGACCGACTGTCGGCACTGGGGTTCGACGCGACGTCGCTGGGCGGCGGCACCGTCACGGTCCGGGCGGTGCCGGCGCCGCTCGGACGGACGGCGGCGCCGGCGTCGCTGCGAGAGACGGCGGCCGCGCTCGCCCGCGGGGAGTCACCGACACCGCGGGCGGACCTCCTGGCAGACCTGGCGTGTCACCCGTCGCTGAAGGCCGGCGACGAACTCGACGACGAGACCGCACGAGACCTGCTCGCGCGACTCGCGGAGTGTGACAGCCCGTTCGCGTGTCCCCACGGCCGACCGACCGTGCTGTCAGTGGCGTCGTCGACGCTCGCGCGGGGGTTCGACCGCGACGGCCGTCGGTGAGACCGGCGACTACCACTCCTTGCAGTCGGCACAGACGTAGCCGTCGCCGCCGCGCCATCTGACGGCGGCCGGATCGCCACAGTCGACACAGGTCGCCGAGCCGCCGACCGCGAACGTCGGTGCCAACGGCTCGACGGTCGACGGGTCCGGGAGGACAGCGTCGTCGAGATCGGCCGGGTCGTCCGAGTCGCCCCCATCGTCCGGCTCTCTCGTCTCACCGGAGTCGCCCGGCTCGTCTCCCTCGTCCACCTCACCGGAGTCACCCGGCTCGTCTCCCTCGTCCGGTGTCTCGCGGTCCGACGAGGCGGAGTCGTCGGACTCCGGGTCGGTGAACTCGTCCAACGAGCGGTTGCGGTCCACGCTTGCCGCGAGGGGGGCCGCGGGCATGAAACTGCCGTCCTCACTCCTCGTCGGGCGGGACGGTCGCCCAGTCGGCAGGTGCCGGCGGCGGGGCCGTCTGTTGGAGCGTCTCGAACACGCGGTCGGAGACGACCTCCTCCAACACGCTCTGGAGCTGTTCGGGGTCCCCCGGGTCGCCGAGGATACCCAGATCCAACTGCGCGCCGGCCATGTCGGCGTGGCCCCCGGCCGAGCCGATGGTGCCGAAGGCGTCGCGCAGCGCCTCGCCGAGGTCGACGTCGGCACCACGGCCGCGGGCGGAGACGTAGACGGTGCCGTCCGTGTGGCCGTAGACGACAGCGACGCACACCCCTTCCATCGCCAGAAGTTCGTCCGCGGCCTGCGGGAGCGCGTCTCGGTCCGGCAGTTCGCCGACACAGGAGGTGACGACGTCGTCGCGCACGGTCCGGTTGCGGATCGCCGCCGACAGCACTGCGAACACGCTGCCGGCGATGCTGGGCGACTCCACCTGGTCCAACACGCTCGGGTCCGCCCGGTCGACGAGCGTCGCCGCCGCCTCGAAGTCCGTCTCCGTCACCCCGCGGGTGAAGTTTCGGGTGTCGACCCGGACGCCGTACAACAACGCCGTCGCGACCGTCCTGTCGATCTCTACGCCCATCGTCTCGAAGTACTGTGTCAGCATCGTCGCCGTCGCCCCCAACGCCGGTCGCACGTCGGTGAACGGCACGTCGACGCCGTCCTCCGGGGGGTGGTGGTCGATCACGATCAGCGGCTCGACCGACGGCGGCAGGCTGTCGTTGACCCCCGGGACCGCGTGGTCGACGAGCGCGACGGAGCCGTACGTCTCGGGCACGTCCACGCCGTCGAGATCACGCAGGTCCAGTTCGAGGAGGTTGACCAGCGCACGGTTCTCCTGGTGGGAGATCCGACCGGTGTAGCCCGCCTCCGCGTCGACGCCGATCCGTTCCGCGAGGTCAACGAGCGCCAACGCCGCCGCGATCGCGTCCGGATCCGGATTGTCGTGGGTGACGACGGCCAACGGCTCCCGGGCGTCACGGAGCGTGGCGAGCAGCCGTCGGAGCCGTCTCGCCCGCGAGGTCGCCGTCACGTCTCTGATTCGGTCGGTCACCTCCCGGCCGCGGTCGACGACCTGGTCGGCGAGACGGGTGACCCGCTCTCGGTCGGCGGCCGACGCGCCCGGCGGGAGGAACACGACGACTGCGGCGTCGGGGAACTGCTCACGGGCGGCCGTCGTCGTCTCCGTCACCGCCTCCGCGACGACGACGACCACGTCCGCGTGGTCCGGGTAGCCGGACGGGTCCGTCGGGTCCGCGGTCGTCGCGTCTACGCCGGCCTCTCGCAGCGCCTGGACGTGGCCCTCGTCGGGCGAGAGGACGCGAACAGTGCCGACGGCGTCCTGTGTCGCCTCCGCAACGTCCGTAGCTGCGTCGCCGGAGCCGAGTACGAGCCGCTGCACGGTGACACACTGTCGACAACGTCGGAAGAAGCTACCGTCTCGGCGCCTCGCCCAGCGAGACGCCGGCGTCCGTCGGGGTCACCACCAGCGTGAACCCGCCGTCCGGCAGCGGTGACACGACGGCCCGCACGCGCACCGGGCTCCCGTCACCCCGTAGCCCGACGGCTGTACCGGACCACTCGTCGCCGTCGGCCGTCGCCGCCGCGGCCCGCCGGAGTCGCTCCGTGTCCCCCTCCGGGTGGACCGCCGACAGCGGTTCGCCGACGAGCGTCGACTCCTGGCGGTCGAACAGGTCGCAGTACGCCGGGTTGGCGTACCGCACCCGGCCCGTCGGGGAGACGGCCACGACCGGCTCCGGCCGGGCGTCTATCGTCGCCCGACTCCGGGCGCGTTCCCGCTCGTCGCGGGCGTGCTCGACGACCACCTCGACGCGAGTCGCCAGCGCCTCGGCGTACGGGTCGCCGCCGCGACGAGCGACGTGGCCCGTGACACCCCGCCGGAACGCCTCCCGAACGAACGACTCCGTGTCGCTCGCGTCGTCCGTATCGTTCGCGTCGCCCGTGTCGTCGGTCACGACGACGACGGGGACGTGTGCCGACCGACGCCGAACGGCGTCGAACACCTCGAGCCCGTCTCGCTCCCCGGGGAGTCGCCGTTCGGTGACGACACAGTCGACCTGCCCGATCAGTGCCAACGCCGCGTCGGCGTCGGGCGGTCGGTGGTGGTCGACGGTGTCGAGGCTGTCGAGTGCCCCGGCCGTCGCCTCGCTGCCGAGCGAGACGACTGCCGGCGTGGTCGTGTCGAAGTCGTGGGTGTGCGTGGTGAGAGACATCGTTGGACGCAGAAAGCCGCGACGGACTGCCTTCTCTGAGAGAAGACGTTCCAACGATATTATTCTTTCGAAGTGTGTACTCGGATCGTTGTTAACACATGCGGCGACGGCCGGCGGGTGGTTCGCCAGGTTCAAGCGGAGTCGTGCCGAGCGTCCGGACGATGACACGCGAGCGGACTGTCTGGCTGCGGGCCGACGACGCGGTCGGGGACTGGGACCGCCGTCGCCGTCGGATCACGGCGGGGCTGGAGGCCGGGGTCGACTGGGTCGTCGTCGACGAACGGGACGTGGCGAAAGTGCGGGAGTTGGGCGACGTGAACGTCGCCGCCTTCCAGTCCGACGCCGACGTGGACATCGTCGACGCCGACGGCGACGACGTGGAGGCGGACCTCCACCTCGTCGGCAAGGACGGCGAGGGCGACGGCACGGTCGACCTCCCGGGTGACTTCTCCGGGTCGGCGGACCTGTCGACGCTCCGGCGCGGCGACGGCGGCGTCGACGGGGCGTTCGTCCGGATCTTCGACGAGTCGTACGAGTCGTTCGCCGCAGAGGCGGCCCGCGACGGGGAGTTCCTGCTCGTCGCCGCCGACGACTGGACGATCATCCCGTTGGAGAACCTGATCGCCCGCGTCGGCGAGGAGACGACGCTCGTCGCCGGCGCGACGACCGCCGAGGAGGCTCGCACGGCCTTCGAGACGCTGGAGATCGGTGCCGACGGCGTCTTACTGGACACGGACGACCCCGACGAGATCCGGGCGACGTGTGAGGCGCGCGACGACGCCACCCGCGAGCAGCTCGACCTCCAGACGGCGACGGTCACGGAGGTCGAACGGGTCGGCTCCGCCGACCGGGTCTGTGTCGACACCGGCAGCATCATGGACGACGACGAGGGGATGCTCGTCGGGTCGATGTCTCGGGGGCTGTTCTTCGTCCACGCCGAGACCGCAGACTCCCCGTACGTCGCCTCCCGGCCGTTCCGGGTGAACGCCGGCGCCGTCCACGCCTACGTCCGCAACCCCGACGGCGGGACGAACTACCTCTCGGAGCTGTCCAGCGGGGACGAAGTCCAGGTCGTGTCGACGGACGGCACCACCCGCGAGGCGGTCGTCGGGCGCGCGAAGATCGAACGCCGTCCGATGTTCCGGGTGAGCGCCGAGGTGGAGACCGAGGAGGGAACGGACCGGGTCGAGACTCTGCTCCAGAACGCCGAGACGATCAAGGTCGCCACCCCGGAGGGCCGACTCGCCGTGACCGACCTCGCCGCCGGCGACGAACTGCTCGTCTACTACGAGGACACCGCCCGCCACTTCGGGGAGGCGGTAGAGGAGTCGATCATCGAGAAGTAGAGGGATCAGCCCTCCGACCACCGCACCGTCACCTCGTCGCCGACGCCCAATCCGAACCGTTCGTCCCCGCGCCCCTGGTTCACGTCACACTCCAGGTAGCCGTGGCTGCCGACGGTGACGAGCGGGTCGCCCGGCGCGACCGACGCGAACGTCCGGGTCAGCGGCGCGGCCGTGGTCTCTTCGGGGGTCTCGACCCGCAGCGGCTCGCCGACGCGGCCGTCGGCCAGGTCGCCCGGGAGGTTCGTGATCGCGTTGCCGAAGTCGTCGACGGCCAGGACCTCGCCCGTCGCCGCCGCGACCGCGCCGTCGGCGCGGTCGACGGACGGCTCCGGGAGCGTGAGCTCCTCGTAGTCGTCCGTCGGGGTGAGGTCGTCGCGGGTCTCCAGCCGGTCGACACCGGTCTCGTGGACGGCCGCGGCGGTCGGCGCGAACACGTCTCGGCCGTGGAAGGTGGCACTGGCGGGGTCGTCGACGGTGACGGTGAACAGTTCGAGCGACGCGTCGCTCGCGGTCGCCAGCGCCCGCGCCGGCGGGAGCAACACGCCGTTGTCCGGGCCGACGAGCGCGTGGTCGCCGGCCCGGACGACGAGCGCGGCGCGGTCCGTCCCGACGCCGGGGTCGACGACGACACAGTGGACCGCCGGGGGGAACTCCGGCAGGACGAATCTGAGCCAGAAGGCGGCCGTCCGCGGCGCCTGCCGCGGGAGGTCGTGAGCCACGTCGGTGACCGTCGCGTCCGTCCGGCGGGTGATCACACCCCGCATCGCCGCGGGGTACGGGGTCCCGAAGTCGGAAGCCAGGGTGAGCATCGTCACCGCCTCCGGGCCGTCGGCACTTCGGTCCGTCGCCTGTCACCGCGTTTCCACGCCTTCACGAGAAGGTTGCACTATAGAATGCTAAATATACACAACAGAAACTGATATCTACGTGGGGAAGAACGGAAGAATCGCGTGCAACGACGTAGTTTCCTGGCATCCTTCGGTGTCAGTACGGCGGCGGCGGTCGGGGGAATCGGGGCGACGGCGGCCCGCGCACGGGCCGCGACGGCAGTCGACTACCTGCAGTTCGACTCGACCGCCTCGCTCGTCGACACGGACGGGACGGAGCTGACGAGCGACGTGGTCGTCGTGACGGCAGAAGACACTGCCCGCAACGAGGACAGCGACGGCGCGGGCGACGCGACCATCTACGACTCGACGACGCCGATTCCGTTGGCGGCCGTCGACGGCTCGGTCGCGGGCTTCGGCGCACAGCTCGCCACGGAGTCGGCGGACTTCCAGAGCGGCAACGAGGAGTTCCTGCTCAACGTCTGGGACACGCTCGTGGGGGAGGGCGGAACGGTCCTGTTCGACGAGAGCCACGACAGCTACAACGGGCTGTACGAGTTCCGTAACTTCGCCAACTACGCCGAGACGCAGGGCAACTACACGGTGGCGGAGAGCACGGACCTGCCGGCGGACCTGTCGGGCGCGGACGGGGTCGTCGTCTCCAGTCCGGCGACGGCCTTCACGGAGACGGAGCGTCGGGCGTTGTCCGAGTTCGTCGCCGGCGGCGGCGCGGTGTTCCTCCACGACACCGCAGACTACGACAACTACGACGAGACGGACAACCTGAACGACGTCGCGGCGGCCCTCGGAGTGGGGTTCCGGTTCAACGACGACCAGGTCGTCGACGACACGTACAACGGCGGCGCGTTCTACCAGCCGACGACCGACGAGTTCGTCGGACCATCGGGGCTGTTCGCCGACCGCGAGGGGCTGGAGATCGACCCGACCAAGACCCACACGGTCGACGTGATCGACATCGCCGACGGCGACACGGTGGACGTGCGGTTCGACACCGGCCGCGAGGAACCGATCCGGGTGCTCGGGCTCGACACCCCCGAGAAGGACAGCAACGATCGGTTCGAGCGGCTCCAGGAGTGGGAGGGGATCGAGTCGGAGCCGTACCTCGACACCTGGGGGAAGAACGCGACGGAGTTCGCCCGGGGTGAGCTGTCTGGCGAGACCGTCGACATCTCCTTCGACGACGAGGAGCCGGGGATCTTCGACCAGTTCGGCCGGCTGCTGGCGTACATCGACTACGACGCCACCGGCGACGGGAGCCGGAACGACCCGTACAACCTCCGGACTGTCCAGGAGGGGTACGCCCGGCTGTACTCGTCGAGCTTCTCCCGACACGACGACTTCCGAGCCGCCGAGGCCGACGCCCGCGCGGACGGCCGTGGGCTCTGGACGCAGTCGGACCCGGCCGACAGCTCGGAGATCCGGAACCGCGACGTGGACGATCTGTTCTTCCCGACGGCAGAGAGCGTCCGGACGACCGGCGGCGCCGTCGACAGGTCGCGGGTGCCGGTGGTCGCAGAGTCGACCGCGAGCCAGTCCGGCGGCCAGGTGAGCTACGGCTCGGACGTGCCGCTGGCGGCCGTCGACGAGACCAACCGGGTCGGCGTCGTCGCCAGCCCGATCGTCGCCGAGAGCTACGAGAAGGCCGAGGACTTCGCCGTCGACACGTCGACGTTCGAGAACTTCGCGTTCCTGGCGAACCTGCTCGACAGCCTCTCGGAGACGTCTGGGAAGGTGTTGATCGACGGCGGTCACGGCCAGTTCGAGGCGGACTACGGCCTGTCGGCCGAGGACACCGCCTACTTCCAGCGATACCTGGAGGGGGTCGGAATCGCCTACGATCAGGTGAACACGATCAGCGACACGAACCTCTCGAGGGCGCGTGCACTGCTCGTCACTCCGTCGGAGGAGGGGTGGACGGACGGCGAACTGTCGACGCTCCAGTCGTTCCGGGACGGCGGGGGTGCGGTCGTGCTGCTGGGGCACAGCGGCGCGACGACGGCCGCGCGCGACAATCTCAACTACGTCGCCTACGACCTGGGGACGGATCTCCGGCTCAACGGCGGCAGCGTCACGGACGGCTCGAACAACGTGAACGGCGACGAGACGATCCCGACGACGACCGTCTTCGACGGGGACTTCCCGTTGTTCTCGGCGTTCGACGGAGGCTCCACCGGCGGCACGATCACGGTGGAGAACCTCCACGCGAACGCCGCCGGCGACGAGTACGACAACCTGAACGACGAGTACGTCGTGTTCGAGAACCCGGAGTCCGACGGGATCGAACTCGGAGGGTACGCGGTTGAAGACGAGGTCGGCAAGCGCTACGAGTTCCCGAGCGGGTTCACGCTGGCGGGCGGGGCGACGGTGACGCTCCACACCGGCAGCGGCACAGACACGGAGACGGACCTCTACTGGGGTAGCAGCTACCCGGTATGGAACAACAACGGTGACACCGTGTACGTGTTCGACGAGACGGGCGCCGAAGTGTTGGCGTACAGCTACTGACGGGCGCTTCCGTCGGTCGTCGACGCCGTCCGAGGGTGGCCGTCGTCGACACCCGGCAGCCTGACGACGGCAGTCGTCCCGTCCGTGCAGTCGAACGTCACACTGCCGCCGAGGGCAGTCGCGCTCCACTCGACGAGCCACAGTCCGAGCCCGCTGGCGTGGTCGAGTTGGTCCTCGCGGCCGCGCTCCAGCGCCGCGAGTTCGTGGTCCGGGATCCCCGGGCCGTCGTCTGCGACGGCCACGACCGCCGTGTCCCCGTCCACCTCGCGGAGTCGCACGGTCACGCGTCCGCCGCCGTGGTCGACGGCGTTCTGGAGGAGGTTGCCGAACAACAGCGACACCACGTCCGCGTCCGTCTCGACGGGGAGCCCCGAGGGGACGTGCCAGTCGACACGGTCGCAGTCGTCGGCGATCCACTCGGCGGCGGTCGCCTCCAGGGTCTCGTCGAGCGTGATCGTCTCCGTCGGCGTCTCGTCCGTGTCCAGCAGTCGTTCCAACGAGCGCGCCTTCTCGCCGAGTTCGGCGAGGGAGGCCGCCTCCCGGCGAGCCGTCTGGAGCATCTCGACGATCTCGTCGTCGTCGACCCGTTCTATCGCCGCCGAGAGGTAGCCGTGGACGACGTTGAGGTCGTTGCGGAGGTTGTGCCGGAGAACGCGGTTGAGCACCTGGAGTCGTTGCTCGCGGGCACGCTCTTCGGTCACGTCCTGGAACACGAGCGTCGCACCGACGGGCTGGCCGGTCGGGTCCGTCAGGAGCGAGGTCTTCACCACGAACGCCCGTTGCTCCCCGTCGACGGTGAGCGAGACGGTCTGGTCGGGGGCGTCGTCGAAGGAGTCGGCCGCGGTGCCGGGGACGAGCGCCGACAGCGTCGCCTCGTCCAAGTCGGCGACGACGGACAACGGCGCGCCGAGCACGCCCGGACGGCGAACGCCGAACAGGCGTTCGGCGCTGTCGTTCACCTCCACGACCCGGCCGGCGACGGTGACGACGACGACTGCGCTGGCGAGGTCGTCCAGCGTGTCGCGGTCGGCCGCGCGCCGGGTCGCCGGCCCGACGGCGAACAGGTCACCGTGGAACAGGGCGACGTAGCCGCCGCTGACGGTGACGGCGATGGCCGCCGGCGTCGGGTTGAGCTGTGGCACCGGGCCGACGCCGGACAGCCAGACGGCCGTCGCTAGCGTCGGGAGCGACGCGCCGGCGACCAGCGTGAGCAGCTGCCGACGGTAGACGGAGCCGTACCTGACGACCGCCTGGAGCAAGAGTCCGACAGCCAGCCCCACCTCCAGGTACGCCAGGGCGTACACCGCGTACAGCGCGGGCTGTACGTCCAGCGACACTGTCGCGGCGCCGAACACCGGGTCGATCCGGTAGTTCTGCCAGGCGAGCCCGTGGAGCGGGTTGAGCACCTCGAACACCGCGAACCCGATCCAGACGGCGAGGTTGAGCCGAGCACCCCACGACCTGGCGAGGTGTGGGCGACCGGTGTACGCCAACGCGAACCCGAGCAACGTCGGCGGCACCAGACTCTTCGCCACCCAGGTGACGGCGCCGACGGCCTGGCGCAGCGCCGGGTCGAACACGAACAACGCGCCGCCGTACCCCAGTGCCCACGAGGCGATGGCGAGCGTGAACGCGATCCAGTAACGGCCGCCGGGCTGGTCGCGGTGGCGCCAGGCGCGCGGCAGCGTGTACAGCGCACCGACACCGGCCGCGAGCGAGAGCAGCGCCGGCCACGGTAGTGTCACCATCGTCTCGTGTGTCTCGTATCGCTCGTGTCTCTCGTCACTCTCGACGGTCGCCCCGTCTGTGAACCTCGACCGACGGCAGTGCGTTTCCCGAGTGGGTTTTTCTCCCGAACACGATGTAATTTATGTCCGAGTATTGGGCTAGCATGTCGTATGTCTTGCGGTCGGCGAAGTCAGAGACAACGACTGTGGCGGTCCGTCGTTCGGCGCTCTGCGGGACGACGGGTCGCTACACGACGTACTGGAGCAGTTGCTCGCGGCCGGTCGCTTCGACGTGTGCCCGGAGCGCGTCCCGCAGCGGGTCGATGGAGCCGCGTTTCGCCGAAATCGGGGCGATCGTCTCGTCCCACTGCTGCCAGGGCGGGTACAGCCCCAGTCGTTCACACAGTTCGTCCAGTCGCTCGTCGCGGTCGTCCACCTTGTCCATCTTGTTGACGGCGACCACCGCGGGCACGTCCACGTCTCGGAGGAAGCCGAACAGTTCCACGTCGTGTGGCACCTCGTCGGGGCCGGAGTGGCGGTCGATGATGTCGACGGCGGCCTTCCCGTCGACGACGAGCACGCCCGCGACGATGTCGTCGGCGTTGTCCTCTACGTACCGCACCACGTCCGTCTTGATCTGCTCGCGGACGGACTCCGACACCCCGGACATGAACCCGAAGCCGGGGAGGTCCGTGTAGAGGAAATCCGGGCCGGTCCAGTCGAAGTGGTTCGGCTCCCGCGTCACCCCGGGTTTCCCCCCGGTCGCCACGTCGTGGCCGGTCAGCTCCCGCATCAGCGTCGACTTCCCGACGTTCGACCGGCCGACGAGCACCACCTCGGCGTCGCGGTCCGGTCGCGTGTCGAACGGCATGTGCGCCGGTAGCCGGCGACGGCCGATAACGGTAGCGACCCAGGCCGGGCTCAGTTCCGCTCCGGGCGTTCGCGTCCTCGACTGTCCGTGCGGAGCTGTCTGAGCTCTCGTTCCAGATCGGAGGCGTCGTCCGGCCCACGGTTGTCGGCGACACAGTCGGCACAGTAGGTGTTCGACCCCTCCTCGTGCGTCCGGACGGGGACGCCCGCGAGGTAGAACTTGTCCGAGAACTCCCGACGCTCTCCTCGGACGACTCGGTCGTCACAGGCAGCACACGACTCCGGCGGGGTCTCGACCGACTCCGTCTCGACGCGCCGCTCGCGGCCGAACGTGGACGGCGACTCCGTGTCGATGTCGCTCCGGAACGCCACGGTGCCAGCGACGGCCATCACGGTGAACAGGAGTACCGAGACGGCGATCTGCGGGACACCCACCAGCAACGAGATTGCGAACAACAGCCCGTTGATCCCCAACAGAACCACCCCTGCGACGACCGCCAGGGCGGTGCCGAGGCTGCTGTCGTCGTCCACCTCCTCGTTGCCGTCGGCGGTGACGATCCGTTTCGGCGCCCCCCAGGTGTAGGAGTACCAGGCGTACAGGAGGTTGGCGAGCCCGCTCGAGACGAAGAACAACACGAGGTGGACCGGGATCGACCCGACACCCCGGTCGACCAGCTCCACCCGGTCGCCGTCGTCGTACGTCACCTTCCAGCCGCGGGCGCGGAGGTCCGCCACACGCTGGCTGAGCCAGTGACGGTCGTCCGTCGTCGCGGCGCCGGGGTCGCGTCGGCCGCCGCCGCTGGCGCCCGTCCGCGCGCGCTCGCTGTCGGTCGCCGTCACGGGGTCGCCACAGGCGGGACAGTAGTTGTCCCCGGAAGAGAGGCGTTCCCCGCAGGCGGAACAGTAGCGTGGCGTCTCCGACATTCCGACCGGAACGACGTGACCGTCGCTCAAGTAGCTTGCGCGGGGGTTCCCGCTGCGAGACGCCGCCTTTCAGTCGTCTGTCGGTTCGTCCAACACGACTGGCACCCCACGCGCCGCCACGTCGGCCGCGAACGCCGTCCCGTCGGCCGCCAACAGATCGAACGTGTCGTAGTGGACCGGCAACACGAGGTCGGGGTCCATCGCCTCCGCGAGAGCGGCCGCCTCGTGGCGGTCGCTCACGACGTTCCCGCCGATGTTGGCGAGGAAGAGGGACACGTCCAACTCCGCGAACCCGTCTAAGGCGTCCCCGTCGCCCGGCCAGAACACGGAGACGTCGCCGACGGAGAGCCGGTAGCCGACCCCGAACCCCTCCGGGTGGTACGGCTCCCCGTCACCGTCGACGTGTGGTCCGTCCGGCTCGTTGTACGTCGGCACCGTCCACACGTCGACGCCGGCGGCGGCGCAGTGGTCCGTCTCACCGATCCGGACGGTCTCGCGGTCGATCTCCTCGACCGGGACCACGTCGCGGTCGATCCCGGACGGGTCGACACCCTCGTAGACGACTACCGTCGCGTCCTGGGCGGCGACTCGTTCGACGCCGTCCGAGTCGTAGTGGTGGTCGTGGGTGACACACACCACGTCGCCGTCCTTCGGGTACTGGCCGTCGAGCACCCCGTAGCGCCCGGGGTCGAGGTAGACGACCGTCCCGTCGTCCGTCTCCAGCCGCACCGTCGCGTACCCCAGCCACTCGACTGTCAGTCCGTCGTGTCTGACTGTCACGACCGGAGGGTGACCCGCCGGAGAGAAAACTCCGTCCACTCTCGGGCGCTCGTGTCGGCCTCGAGTGTTCGCGCCGAAGCTGGGTGCTCGCACCGGCTACGACCGCTCGTCGTACCACGACACGAGCGGTCCAAATAGTAGCGCTCGCGTCGGCTACGACCGCTCGTCGTACCACGACACGAGCGGTCCAAATAGTAGCGCTCGCGCCGGCTACGACCGCTCGTCGTACCACGACACGAGCGGTCCAAACCAGAATCCGGCGGCGAACACCACGAGCACGGTGGTGAGTGCCCCGACACGGATCGTCAGTGTCGTCTCGGCGGCGGCGGCGACGGCCAGCCACAGCGTCGCGGCGACGGCGGCGACCGCCGCGACGCTCAACAACGACGGCAACGGGTGTTCGGCGACGAGACGGCGCGGATTCACGTCACCCCGTCGTGGCGGGCGGGCCGTGTGCGTTTCGGTCCACAGCGCTTTCTGCCCGGGGTGTGTCGTGTGGTCGTGAGAGTCGCCATCCTCACTGTCGGGGACGAACTGCTCGCCGGGGAGACGGAGAACACGAACGCGACGTGGCTCGCCGGCCAGGTGACCGACCGCGGCGGCGTCGTCCGCCGCATCCTGACCGTGCCGGACGACCCGCCGACGCTCGTCGACCGGATCCGAGCGTACCACGACCGGTTCGACGCCGTCCTCGTCACCGGCGGGCTCGGCGGCACCCACGACGACCTGACGGTGCCGGCGGTCGCCGACGCGCTGGACCGCGAGGTGGTCGTCCACGAGGCGGCTCGCGCGGCCGTCGAACGGACGGCCGCGGCGCTCGCCGAGGCGGAGCCGGAGCTGTTCGAGCAGTACGACCTCGACTTCGATCCGGACGCCTGGGCGTCACTGCCGGCCGGGGCCCGCCACGTCGAGAACCCCGTCGGGCTGGCGCCCGGCGCCGTCGTCGACGGCGTCTACCTCCTCCCGGGCGTGCCCGAGGAGATGCGAGGCGTGTTCGGCAACGTCGCCGAGGAGTTCGGCGGCGACCGAGTGTCTCGGTCGGTCCGGTCGCCGGCGCCGGAGGGTGCGCTGGCGGAGACGCTCGCGGCCGCGGGCGACCGGTTCGACGTCGCCGTCGGCAGCTACCCCTCCCGGGCCGACCGGGAAGTTCGGGTCCGGGTGTCCGGGACGGACCCGGACGCCGTCGACGCCGCCGTCGACTGGCTGGCCGAGCGGATCGACACCGTCTGACCGTCGCCCGGACCCGCCGCCGGTTGCTCTCCCGGCGTGCGGTCGTCCGCTCCGTCGTGCCGTCGAGACGGCCGGGCACACGACCGACCGAGGGGTGGCTTTTTGCCCGTCAGTCGCCGAGGGGAGACGATGACAGACCGGCGACGAGAGTTCCTGAAGGCGTCCTGGGTGAACGTCGTCTCGAGTCTGCTGAAGATCGTCGTGGAGGGAGCGCTCGGGGTGACGTTCGGCAGTATCGCGCTGGTCGCGGACGCGGTCCACTCCGTCGCGGACCTGCTCGCCGGGGCCGTCGTCCTCGTGTGGGGGCGGGCCGCCTTCGACGGGGCAGACGAGGACCACCCACACGGTCACGACCGGTTCGAACCGCTGACAGCGTTGTTCGTCGGCGGCGTGTTGGTCCTGTTGGGGCTGGCGTTGCTGCGCGAGTCGTTGCTGACGTACCTCTCCGGGCCGGAGTCGACGTACAGCGCCGTCCTCGTCGCCGGGCTCTTGTTCGCGCTCGCGGACCGCGGCGCCTGTTACTGGTACACCGTGCGGGTGAACCGGGAGGTGAACTCCCCCGGGCTCGCCGCGCTGGCGGCCGACAGCAAGAACGACCTGTGGACCACCGCCGCGGCGATGGTGGGCGTCGCCGGGATGGCGACCGGCAGCCCGATTCTCGACCCCGTCGCCGGCGCGTTCGTCAGCCTGCTCGTCGTCTGGCAGGGTGTCGAGGTGGCCCGCGAGAACCTGACGTACCTCCTGGACGCCGCCCCGCCGGAGTCGCTCCAACGGGAGATCCGCGAGGCGATCCTAGACCACCGGGGCGTGTACGGACTCCACGACTTCACCGCCTTCTACGTCGGTCACCGCGTCGAGGTGGAGTTCCACGCCGAGGTGGACGGCGACATGACGCTCGCGGCCGCCCACGACCTAGAGACGGAACTCCGAGAGTGTGTCCTGGCCGTCGGCGAGGTGACGGACGTCCACGTCCACTTGGATCCCGCCGGGCTCGGAGAGTGGAAGGACGCCGACGAGGGAACCGTCTCCACTGCCGACACCGGACAATCGAGCCAACACCACGGCGGTTTTTGAGGCGGAGCGCCACGAGGTGGTATGGACGTGTTTCCAGTCCCGGACGTGCCGGAGGTGCGGCCGGGCGACGACCTCGCGGCGCTGATCCGCGACCGGGTCGACCTCCGTCCGGACGACGTGGTGTGTGTCGCCTCCACCGTCGTCTCGAAGGCGGAGGATCGCGCCGCGGAGCTCTCGGAGTTCCCCGCGGGACCGCGGGCCCGCGAGATCGCCGACAACCTCGAGGAGGTGACAGGTGAACAGAAGGACCCCCGGTTCGCACAGGCCGTCTTGGAGGAGTCGACGGAGGTGTTGATGGAGTCACCGTTCCTGTTGACGGAGACACGGTTCGGTCACATCGGCGTCAACGCCGGCATCGACCGCTCGAACGTCCCCGAGGGGGACATCCTCCTCCTCCCGCGCCGACCGTCGGAGTCGGCCAGCCGCATCCGGGCGGAGCTGCCGGCCGACCACGTGGTCGTCACCGACACCTCCGGGCGACCGTTCCGCCACGGTCAGCGAGGGGTCGCCGTCGGCTGGGCGGGACTCGCTCCCGGGCGCGACTACCGCGGCGAGACGGACCGCGAGGGGCGCGAGTTGGGCGTCACCGTCGAGAACGTCGTCGACGAGCTCGCTGCCGCCGCCAACCTCGTCGCCGGCGAGGCCGACAGCGGCACGCCCGCCGTCGTCGTCCGCGACTTCGAGTGGGGCGACCACGGCGAGAGCGACGCACACTTCCGAGCGGTGGAGGGTGATCTGGTCAGACAGGCCGTCAGGGAGTGGGAGTTCTGATGCTCGGAATCGAACTCACCCCCGAGCACCCGGTCGAACGGGTCGTCGAACTGGGCGCCGCCGCCGAGACGGCCGGCTACGACACCGTGTTCGTCTCGCACCACTACAACAACCGCGACGCGACGGCTGTGGCGACTCGGCTGGCGACGGAGACGGACGGCGTCCGGCTCGGTCCGGGCGTCGCCAACCCGTTCGAGAGCCACCCGGTGACGCTCGCCAGCGAGGTGGCGACGCTGGACGAGCTCACGGACGGCCGCGCGGTGTTCGGACTCGGCCCGGGCGACCCCTCCACGCTGCGGAACCTCGGGATGGCGGACGACCGCGGGCTCCGGCCCGTGCTGGAGGCGTTCGAGACCGCCCGCGACCTCTGGGCGGGCGAACGGGTGGACGGCGGGGGGACGTTCGACGCCGACGACGCCGGCCTCAACTACGAGCCGCCACAGGGGGCGTCGATCCCCGTCTACGTCGGCGGCGAGGGGCCACACATGTGCCGGATGGCCGGCAAGCGCGCCGACGGCCTGTTGTTCAACGGCTCGCACCCGGCGGACCTCTCGTGGGCGCGTGACCGCGTCGCCGAGGGGATCGGCGAGGCCGACGGGAAGACCGCCGACGACTTCGATCTGGCGGCGTACGCCAGCGTCAGCGTCGGCGAGGACGGCGACGCCGCCCGCGAGGCCGCCCGGCCGCCGGTGGCGTTCGTCGCCGCCGGCTCCCCGCCGCCCGTGCTCGACCGCCACGGCGTCGACCACGGCGTCGCCGAGGAGATCGGCGACCTGATCGCCGAAGGGTCGTTCTCGGAGGCGTTCGACGCCGTCACGCCCGGGATGATCGACGCGTTCTGTATCGCCGGCACGCCCGAGACGGTCGCCGACCGGATCGACGCCGTGCTGGAGCACGCCGACTCGTTGGTCGTCGGGTCGCCGCTGGGGCCGGACCTGGACGCCGCCGTCGAACTGGCCGCCGAGGCCGCGCCCGACGAGATCCGCGAGGAGTAGTAGCCGTCTCCAGTCGTCTCCGTTCGTCTACCGTTCGTCCTGCTTCGCCCGCGCCGCGCCCTTCGCCTCCCGCTGTGCCTCGGGGTTCGGCCGCGCGGTCGGGATGCGGCCGTCGGCCTCGCGCTGTCCGCGCCCGAGCGTCGGCGTCGTGATCCCGAGTTCGTTGAACAACGCCCCGACCGCGAGGTAGCCCAGCACCGCGACCGCGCCGGTGACGAAGACGGTGCCGAACAACACGGAGACGAACGACAACGGGTCCTTGAGCGCGACCTGGCCGCCGATCCTGGCCGCCATCTCGACGGCGCTCGTCAGGAGCCTGACGACGAAGTCCGTGACTGTGACCATGTTACCGGCTTGGTCTCGACGGGTTTGAGTGTTGAGGGTCGCGCTGCCGGCCGTGACGACGTCGTCGTTCCACGACTCACTCCCGCGACGGCAGCCCCGGGTCGTACCCCACCGCCACCGCCGCCCGCTCTAACACGTCGTCGACGTTCTCGTCTTCGGTGACGCTCATGTACGCCTCGGCGTCCACGTCTCTCGACACGTCGCTCTTGTTGCAGACGGTGAGGACGGGCACGTCGAAGGTTGCGTCGACGGCCTCCCGGAGGTCCAACTGCACGTTCAGTGGGTAGCCACACCGTGCGGAGGCGTCGACGAGGAACAGGACGGCGTCGGCGGCGTGCGCGAGCGCGGAGACGGCCTGTTGTTCCACGTCGTTGCGCTCGTCGGCCGGGCGGTCGAGCAGCCCCGGCGTGTCGATAATCTGGTAGGTGACACGGTCGCGGTCGAAGTGCCCGACCTGGATCCCGGTGGTGGTGAACGGGTACTCGGCGGTCTCGTTGCTGGCGCGCGTGACGCTGTTGACGAACGCGGACTTGCCGACGTTGGGGTAGCCCGCGACGGCGATCACGGGTGCCTCCGGGTCGATGTCCGGGAGGTCGCGCAGTTCGTTGCGGGCGTCGTTGAGACGGCGGAGGTCGTCGGCCACCTCCTCCGTGATGTCGGCGAAGCGAGCGAACGCCTGTTTCCGGGTCTTGCGTGCGGTCTCGCGGTCGGCGGTGCGGAGCTTCCCGGTGTAGTCGTCCCGGAGGCTCTCGATCTGGTCGCCGGCCCAGCCGACCTCGTTGAGCGACTGGCGGACCTCGTCGACGTCGACCAACGCGTCCGCGAGTTCGTAGTAGAACGGAGACACCTCGTAGGCGAAGTCCGGCCAGGCGGTGACGACGTTCTCCAGGTTGTCCGAGAGGACGTTGCCGGCGGTCCGCAGCATCGACTCCTGGGCCTCGCGGCCGTCCTTGGCGCGGCCGGCGCGAGTGGCACGGGAGAAGGCCTTGTCGACCAACTCCTCGGCCGTCGGTGTGGTGGGGAGATCTTCGAAAATCATCGGCTCGTGGCTCGTTACCTCTACTGAGGCGTGTCGGCCTGATAAACGCGTCCGTTCGGGCCCGACCGAACCCCACTCGGGGCTCCGGCGCGGACGGACGAACGATGACCGACCAGACGGGAGACGACGGGCGGCTCCTCGTGTACGGGGCGTACGGCTACACCGGGCGGCTCGTCGTCGAGCGGGCCCGAGCGTGTGGGCTCTCGCCGGTCGTCGCCGGGCGGCGACGGGAGCCGACGACGGCCGTCGCCGACGACCACGGGGTGGACGCGCGCGTGTTCGCGCTGGACGACCGGGAGACGGTCGCCGACGCGGTCGCGGACGTAGCAGTGGTCTGCAACTGCGCCGGGCCGTTCGTCCACACGGCCGAGCCGCTCGTCGAGGCGTGTCTGTCGACCGGGACCGACTACTGCGACGTGACCGGCGAGATCGGCGTGTTCGAGACGTTGGCGGGCTACGACGACGCCGCCCGCGAGGCCGGGGTGACGGTGTTGCCGGGCGTCGGGTTCGACGTGGTGCCGACGGACGCGCTGGCGGCCCACCTCGCGGACCGACTGCCGTCGGCGACACGGCTGTCGCTGGGGTTCCAGGGGCTGGGCAGCGTCTCCCCGGGCACCGCCCACACGGTCGTGGACTCGTTGTCTGCCGGCGGGGCAGTCCGACGCGACGGCCACCTCCAGTCCGTGCCGTTGGCGCACGACGTCCGGTGGATCGACTTCGGCCGCGGGGAGACCCGTGCGGCGGCGATCCCGTGGGGCGACGTGTCGACCGCTTACCACACGACCGGGATCGAGAACGTCACCGTGTACGCCGCCCAGCCGGGGGCGGTGAGCCGACTGCTGCGGGCGGGGAGCCGGCTGGCTCCCCTCGCCGGAGCGGCGCCGGTCCAGTCGTTGCTCCACGGGCTCGTCGACCGGGTCGTCGACGGCCCGGACGAACGGGACCGCGAGGCGGGCGAGACGTACGTCTGGGGCCGCGTGACGGACGGCGAGAGGACGGAGACCGCGCGGCTCCGGACGCCGGAGACGTACCGTTTCACCGCCCACAGCGCCGTCGCGCTCGCGGACCGGGTGGCCGACGGCGCCCCGGCGGGGTTCCAGACTCCCGCCGGCGCGTTCGGACCGGAGGTGGTGTCGACCGTGGCGGGCGTGGAGTGGGTCGAACGGTGACGGCGCGCGTGACAGCTGTGCGTTCGCGGTGACCCTGTCGGCTCGTGGATCACCCCCTGTCGGGGCGTGGTGGGGCTCTTCTCGGGATCAGTTCGGCAGACGGCAGCGGGGTGTGCCGGCTGGTCACCGTCGTACCGTCGGTAGAACAGCAGTTTTATCAGTCGTACCGAGCGAACAGGGAGTAAGACTCTCTCTGGAGGCTCATGACGGACAACACACAACCGGAGGTGAACATCGGACTCGTCGGCCACGTCGACCACGGGAAGACGACGCTGGTGCAGGCGCTGTCCGGGTCGTGGACGGACCAGCACAGCGAGGAGATGAAACGCGGGATCTCGATCAGACTCGGGTACGCCGACGCGACGCTGCGGCAGTGCCCCGACTGCGAGGCTCCCGAGTGTTACACGGTCGCCGAGGAGTGTCCGGAACACGGCGAACCGACGGAACACCTCCGAACCGTCTCGTTCGTCGACGCCCCGGGTCACGAGACGCTGATGGCGACGATGCTCGCGGGCGCGTCGATCATGGACGGCGCGGTGCTCGTCGTCTCGGCGACGGAGGACGTGCCCCAGGCACAGACGGAAGAACACCTGATGGCGTTGGACATCATCGGCATCGACAACGTCGTCATCGCCCAGAACAAGGTGGATCTGGTCGACGCGGAACAGGCGCGGGACAACTACGAGCAGATCAAGGAGTTCGTCGCCGGCACCATCGCCGAGGACGCTCCCATCGTCCCCATCTCCGCCCAACAGGAGATCAACACGGACCTGTTGATCCAGACCCTGGAGTCGGAGATTCCGACGCCGGAACGCGACGAGACGCTGTCGCCGCGGATGCTCGTCGCTCGATCGTTCGACATCAATCGACCGGGGACGACCCACGAGGACCTCCTCGGGGGCGTCGTCGGCGGCTCGCTCGCACAGGGCACGTTAGAGGCGGACGACGAACTGGAGCTCCGCCCCGGCCGCGAGGTCGAGGAGGGCGGCGAGACGGGCTACGAGCCGATTCAGACGACCGTGCGGTCGCTCCAGGCGGGCAACGAGCCCGTCGACCAGGTCGGTCCGGGTGGACTGCTCGGCGTCGGCACCGGGCTGGACCCGTCGCTGACGAAGGGTGACGCGTTGGCGGGGCAGATCGCCGGCGAGCCCGGGAGTCTGCCGCCGACGGTGGACGCCTTCGAGATGGAAGTGGAGCTGTTGGACCGGGTCGTCGGCGAGGGTGCCGTCGACGAGATCTCCACCGGGGAGCCGTTGATGCTCACCGTCGGGACGAGCACGACGGTCGGCTCCGTCACGAGCGCCCGCGGCGGCGAGTGTGAGGTGCAGCTGAAACGACCGGTGTGTGCGGATCCGTCGTCGAAGATCGCCATCAACCGCCGGATGGGCGCGCGCTGGCGACTGATCGGCGTCGGAACGCTGCTGGAGTGAGCCAGTGGCCCCGTCCACCGCGACAGTCGTGCTCGACACGAGCGTGCTGACGGCACCGGTTCAGGCGGGCGTCCGGCTGTTCGAGGAGCTCGACCGGGTCGCGCCGGGCGACCGGGTCGTTCCGGCACCGGTGGTCGACGAACTGGAGTCGTTGGCCGACGACGGAGAGCCGGCGCGGGCGGCGTCCGTCGGCCGGGACCTCGTCGACCGGTGTCGGGTCGTGGACGCGCGGGCAGAGTACGCCGACGACGCGGTGGTGGAGCTGGCGACCGGGTCGGTGCCGGCGGACACGACCGGCCCGGTGGCGGACGGGGAGACGGTCGCCCTGTCGTCGCCGCGGTACGCCGCGACGAACGACCGCGGCCTGCGAGACCGGTTGCTCTCGCGGGACGTTCGCGTAATCGGTTTAAGGGGGGCGAACACACTGGCCGTAACAGAGCCGTAACGGCGGACCGCACCCCGGCCGCACGGAGGCGGGGCGGGCAGACGGACCGGGCGGACGACCAACGAGCGAACGAGCGGGCCGTCGCCCCGAGCGAGGGGACGGCGACCAACACGATACACGACAATGTACAAACGGGTACGACTCAAGGACACGGTCGAGGTGCCGCCGGAACACCTGGCGGACGTGACCCCACAGCGGGTGAAGGAGCTGTTGCAGGACAAACTGGAGGGCCGACTCGACGAGGACGCCGGCAGCGTCGTCAGCGTCGTCGAGGTCCACGACATCGGCCAGGGGTCGGTGTTGCCGAGTCGCCCCGGCGTCTACTACGAGGCGGAGTTCGACGCTCTCACCTTCGACCCGGAGATGCAGGAGGTGGTCGACGGGAGCGTCGTCGAGGTGGTGGAGTTCGGCGCGTTCGTCGGGATCGGGCCGGTCGACGGGCTGCTCCACGTCTCGCAGATCTCCGACGAGTACCTCGCGTACGACGGGGAGAACCAACAGCTCGCCTCGACGGAGTCGAACCGGACGCTGGGCGTCGGCGACGACGTGCGGGTCCGGATCGTCACCAAGAGCATCGACGAGCGCGACCCCCGAGACTCGAAGATCGGGCTGACGGCCAAGCAGCCGGGGCTGGGCAAACACGAGTGGCTGGAGTCCGACCGGCGCCGCCGAGAGAACGAGGGCGCCACGGCGGGTGACGCCTGATGGCGGAGGACCGTCTCGCCTGTCGGGAGTGTCACTACGTCAACGGGCCGGACAGCCAGACGTGTGACAACTGTGGGTCCTCGTCGCTGACGGAGGACTGGGCGGGCTACGTGATCGTCAACCACCCGGAAGACTCCGACATCGGCGAGGAGATGAACGTCGACGAGCCGGGCAGCTACGCGCTGAAGGTCAGATGAGCGACGACGCCGTCGTCACGCTGCCGGCCTCGCTGCGGGACGCGTTCAAAGAGCCGTTGGGGTCGGTGTTCGAGGACGCCGACACCCTGCTCGCGGGCGCGGACACTCCCGTCGTCGCCGTCGGCGACGTGGTGACGGCACACCTCCTGCGGGCGGGTCACACCCCCCGCGTCGCGGTGGTCGACGGCAAGACGGAGCGAGAACGGGTGAGCGACGCGACCGCCGCGGCGCTGCCGGACGAGGAGTCGCGTGTTCGGGTGGACAACCCCGCCGCGACGCTGACGCGGGACCTGCTCGTCCGGCTGCGCGAGGCCGTCGCGGCGGAGGAGTCGACCGTCCTCCACGTCGACGGCGAGGAGGACCTGGCGACGCTGCCGGCGCTCGTCTGCGTGCCGGACGGCTGGCGGGTCGTCTACGGCCAGCCCGGCGAGGGGATGGTGCGTGTGACCGTCGACGGCGACGCCCGAGCGGAGGCACGGGAGCTGTTGGGACGGATGGACGGCGACCCGGAGGCGGCGCTCGGGCTGCTGACGGAGTGACCCGGCGCGACGACACAGAACCCCACCCTTTTGCCACTCCCCGTCCACGTAGTGAGTATGAGCAGTCGGCGGCGGAAGCCGGACTGGCTGAAGACGCAACCCCCTTCCGGACGGGAGTTCACGGACATCAAGGAGACTCTCAGAGAGCGTGACCTCCACACGGTGTGTGAGGAGGCGAACTGCCCGAACCTGGGCGAGTGTTGGAGCGGCGAGGGGGGTGGCGGCGACGGCGGGACGGCGACGTTCATGCTGATGGGCGACCGGTGTTCCCGTGGGTGTAACTTCTGTGACGTGGAGACCGGCGGGATGGAGCCGTTGGACCCAGACGAGCCGGCGAACGTGGCGGCGGCGGTCGCGGAGATCGGCTTGGACTACGTCGTGTTGACCTCCGTCGACCGGGACGACCTGGCAGACGGCGGCTCCAGACACTTCGCGGAGACGATTCGAGAGATCAAACGCCGGGATCCGGAAATCCTCGTGGAAGTGTTGATCCCGGACTTCGGCGGTGATCCGGCGGCGGTCCGTCGGATCGTCGACGCCGGGCCGGACGTGATCGCCCACAACGTCGAGACGGTCGAACGGCTCCAGTGGCCCGTCCGGGACCGCCGTGCGGGCTACGAGCAGACCTTGGACGTGCTCCAACAGGTGGACAGGGAGTCGGACATCCACACGAAGACGAGCATCATGCTCGGACTCGGGGAGTACGACCACGAGGTGTACCGGACGCTGCGTGACCTCCGGAACGTCGGCGTGGACATCGTCACCCTGGGCCAGTACCTCCAGCCGTCGCGGTCACACCTGGACGTGTTCGACTACGTCCACCCGGACGTCTTCGACACCTGGCAACGGGTCGCAGAAGAGGAGCTCGGGTTCCTCTACTGTGCCTCCGGGCCGATGGTCCGGTCGTCGTACAAGGCCGGAGAGTTCTTCGTCGAAGCACTCGTCCGCGAAGGGAAGTCCGTCGAGACGGCCCGCACGACCGCCCGCGCCGGGGACTGACGACCCCATCGCGTTCTTTTCTGCCGCAACAAAGATTGATACACGACAATTAATTTTGAGTAGAAACGAAAGCAAAATGGACGGGGGGGACGGACCGTCTAGGTGTCGATGGAAACGACCTGGCTGGACGACGGCATCCGGGTAACCGACGCGGCGAAGAACACCGTCGTGGTCGGCACGGAGGGGTGGTCGTCGGCAGCCGAGGGGCCGTCGGTCGCGGACGCGTTGTCGACGGTGGAGACGGGTCCGGACGACCCGCAACACACCGTGTCGGGCGTCGTCAGACGCCTCCAACTCCCGCCGGTGGTGACGGAGCTGATCCAGTTGGACACCGGGAAGGTTCGGCAGGCGGCGCCGGACGAGACCGAACGGCTCGGGAGGGAGCCGTACCTCCTGCGGGTGGACGCCAACGTGCGACTGTTCATCCGGTGTGACGGGCCGGCGACAGTGCAGTTCGAGGCGACCGAGGGGGGCAGCGAACGGTACGTGCTCCAGTTTCGGGAGCAGACGCCGGTCGCGGTCGCCTTCGAGAGCCAGGTGGACATCGTGGAGGCGACCGTCACGGTCCCGAAGACGGTCGAGGGTGTCGCGACGGCGCTGACGACGATGGGGAGCGCCAACGAGACCACGTCGCCGGACCGCACCTGGCCGACGCTCCGGAACGAGCCGCCTCGGATCGAGTTCGGCGACCGGACGGAGGTGCCGGAGACGGTGACGGACGACCGGCCGGACACCGGGATCGAACTCGTGGTGCCGCCGGACGTGGCGTACCTGTTCACCGGGGCGTCGCTGATCCACTACCTCGGAGCGGAGGTACGGGTGGAGCCGGACGCGGAGCCGGCGTTGCGTGGCGCCGGCCGAGTGGAGCCGTTGGGGGAGCTGCCGACGTTCCAGCGACGGACTGCGGAGACGCTGGCTCGGTGTTTCTACCTGGACTGTGTCGCCCGCAGCGCCGGGCCACACGGGGAGCGGCTGACGGTGGCGGACACGTTCGACGAACTGGAGTTGGATCCGGAGCGGCTGTACGACGCCCCGTTGGCAGAACGGCTGCGGACGTACCTCGACACGGAGTTCGACGCGGTGCGTGACCGGTTTCCGGAGTGGCACCTCTCGATGTACGTCGCGCCGACGTTCGACCACGTCCCGACGCTGTCGCACCTGCTCCAGAAGCTGCCGCACTTCTTTCTCCCGGAGTCACACGACCTGACCGAAGACGAGTGGGTGGAGCTGTCCTCGAACGACACGTTCGCCCGCGACCTGCCGGACCGGGAGCCGGACGCCTTCCGGCGTGTCACGCGGGAGGTGTCGAACGTCGACCTGGTGCAGCCGGAGCTGGGTCCGGGTCAAGAACACGGCTGGCTCGCCGACGACGTGCCGATCGAGGTGTTCAAGACGTTCCCCGAGGCGTACGAGAACCGGCGGAAGTACCTCGACAGCGAGGGGAGCGGGCTCACCGTGGCTGCCGTGTTGAACAACGTGGACATGCGAGCGGAACACGACCGCGCCATCGAACACTACGAGACGCGGGCCGACGAGCTGAACCTCGACATCACCGTCCGAGAGAACATCTCCGTCGCGGAGCTGGCCCGGACGTTCGAGGCGGGTCACGACCTGGTCCACTTCATCGGCCACCGAGAACGGGAGGGGTTGGAGTGTGCGGACGGCTACCTCTCGACGGAGAGTCTCTCGGAGTCGAACGCACGGACGTTCTTCCTCAACGCCTGCGGGTCGTACCCGGAGGGGGAGGCGTTGATCCGGAAGGGGTCTATCGCGGGCGGTGTCACCTTCGAGAGCGTGCTCGACAGCGAGGCCGCCCGGGTGGGGACCACGTTCGCCCGACTGATGGTGCTGGGGTTCTCGGTCAAGCGGGGGCTGGACTACGCCCGACGGCAGCTCCTGATGCCGAAAGACTACGCCGTCGTCGGCGACGGCTCACACGTCGTCGCACAGAACGACGCGCTGGCCCCGCCGAAGCGGTGGCTGTTCCGCGTCGACGACGACGAGTTCCGGATCCTGACGGAGAACCTAGAGACGTGGGCACACGGTGGCTACGCCCGTGCGACCCTGATGGAGGACCCGAACAGACGGTACCTCCTGGGGCGTGAGCGGGTGTACTCCGTCTCCCGGTCGAAGCTGGAGGAGTACCTCAACATCGCGCAGTCGCCCATCGTGTTCGAACAACAGCTGTGGTGGCCCGACGACCTCCAGCAGGAGCTAGACGAGCGTCGGTGAGCCGAAAACTGGGGGGTGGTGTCGGGGCGACTACGGGCCGATGCCGATCATCCCGTTCTCGAGGGCACTGGCACAGCCGTTGTCCACGAGGCCGAGCCAATCGAGGAGAGCACTCCAGAAGCCACACTCGACGTCGACATCAGTCTCGGAGGTCGTTGCGTCGGCCTCGCCGCCGGTCGCCGCCACCGACCCGACTTGGGCGGTGAGCAGCCCGACGACGAGTGCCAGGGTGATCACGAGCCGCGCGCCCGCACGGAGGCGGCCGAGCGCTCGCGACTGCCGTGTCGACTCGTTGCGAGCCATACTAGTACGGAGTAACCGGTACAAGTTATAGTTTTCTATAATCGAGCTTAAAATCCCTGCGTTACACAACACAACTCCAGCCTGATAACTGGAGTACTTAAAAGGAACGTCAGTAATCCCGGCAGCCGTTGCCAGTATTAGTCTGTAGTGGTGTTGCGTGCGAGTCGCGGACGAGCGTGCCGACGGCGCGCGCGGAGGGCGTGGCAATACTTACGAAAACACTATGCCGCGAGAGCGGGAGAAGCAAGTATGCAAAGGTGGGTACCGTGAGTACGCTCGAACGTGATCCGGCGGACGGTATGGTACGGGTACTCGACGAGGACGGCGGTGTCGTCGGTGACGTGCCCGACCTGGACGACGACGAACTCGTCTCGATGTACCGGCAGATGAAGCTCGCCCGCCACTTCGACGAACGGGCGGTGTCGCTCAACCGCCAGGGGCGGATGGGGACGTATCCGCCGCTGTCCGGGCAGGAGGCGGCACAGGTCGCCTCGGCGATGGCGATGGCCGAAGACGACTGGATGATCCCCTCCTATCGGGAACACGCGGCCTCGGTCGTCCGTGGGCTCGAACTGAAAGAGACGCTGCGCTACTGGATGGGTGACGAACGGGGCAACAGTCCGGACGAGGACACGAACGTGTTCACCGTCGCAGTGCCCATCGCCTCTCAGATACCGCACGCGACCGGGATGGCGTGGGCGGACAAGCTCCAGTCGGACGACGACGACCCGGGGCGGGCGTTCCTCTGTTACTTCGGCGACGGCGCCACGAGCGAGGGTGACTTCCACGAGGGGCTGAACTTCGCGGGCGTGTTCGACACGCCGAACGTCTTCTTCTGTAACAACAACCAGTGGGCGATCTCCGTCCCACGGGAGCGCCAGACCGCCAGCGAGACGCTGGCACAGAAGGCGGAGGCGTACGGCTTCGAGGGTGTCCAGGTGGACGGAATGGACCCGTTGGCCGTCTACAGTGTCACACGCGAGGCGCTTCAGAAGGCCAAGGACCCCGAGGAGGGACAGCTCCGTCCCACGATGATCGAGGCCGTCCAGTACCGGTTCGGCGCTCACACGACCGCCGACGACCCCTCCGTCTACCGCGAGGAGGAGGAGGAAGAACGCTGGCGCGAGAAAGATCCGATCCCGCGGCTGGAGGCGTACCTGCAGAGTCAGGGTGTCCTGGACGACGACCGCGTCGCCGCGATCCAGTCGTCCGTCGAAGACGAAGTCGCCACCGCGATCGACGAGGCGGAGGCGACGGCGGACCCGGACCCACAGTCCATGTTCGAGCACGTCTACGCGGAACAGACCCCGGCGCTGGGCGACCAGGCCGAGCGGTTCGCACAGATCCGCGAGCAGTACGGTGACGACGCGTTCACGGAGGAGTGACCATGAGTACACAAGAGCAGACGACGGCGACACAGAGTCTCACGCTCGTCCAGGCGGTTCGAGACGGGCTGGCGACGGAGATGGAACGCGACGAGAACGTCGTGGTGATGGGGGAAGACGTCGGCGCGAACGGCGGCGTCTTCCGCGCCACGGAGGGACTGTACGAGGAGTTCGGCGACGACCGCGTGATCGACACGCCGTTGGCGGAGTCCGGGATCGTCGGCACTGCGGTCGGGATGGCCGCGATGGGGATGAAGCCGGTCGCGGAGTGCCAGTTCTCCGGGTTCATGTACCCCGGATTCGACCAGATCGTCTCACACATGCCACGGCTCCGCACCCGGTCGCGGGGACGGTACACCTGTCCGATGGTGTTGCGTGCGCCGTACGGCGGCGGTATTCGGGCGCCGGAACACCACTCGGAGTCGAAAGAGGCGTTCTACGCCCACGAGGCCGGCCTGAAGGTAGCGATCCCGTCGACGCCACACGACACGAAGGGGATGTTGATCGCCGCGATCCGCGACCCGGACCCGGTGGTGTTCCTGGAGCCGAAGCTGATCTACCGGGCGTTCCGCGGTGACGTACCCGAGGAGTCGTACGAGGTGCCGTTGGGCGAGGCGGCGGTCCGCCGGGAGGGGTCGGACGTGTCCGTGTTCACGTACGGCGCGATGACCCGCCCGACGCTGGAGGCGGCCGAGGAGCTGGCCGACGACGGGATCGACGCCGAGGTGGTCGACCTGCGGTCCGTGTCGCCGTTGGACCGCGAGACGATCGTGGAGTCGTTCCAGGAGACCGGTCGCGCGTGTGTCGTCCACGAGGCGCCCAAGACGGGCGGGCTCGCGGGCGAGATCACCGCGATCCTCCAGGAGGAGGCGTTGCTGTACCAGGAGGCACCGATCCAGCGCGTGACGGGCTACGACGTGCCGTACCCGCTGTACTCGCTGGAGGACTACTACATGCCCAACGAAGCGCGCGTCGCCGAAGGCATCCGCGACGCAGTGGAGTTCTGACATGGCACGCGAAGAGTTCGAGCTCCCGGACGTGGGCGAGGGGATCGCAGAGGGCGAACTGGTCAGCTGGCTCGTCTCGGCCGGCGACACCGTCACCGAAGACCAGCCCGTTGCCGAGGTGGAGACGGACAAGGCGGTGGTGGACGTGCCGTCGCCGTTCGACGGCACCGTCGCCGAACTCCGCGCCGAGGAGGGTGAGATGGTGCCCGTCGGCGACGTGATCGTCGTGTTCGAGACGGACGAGGGCGGCGACGAGCCGGCCGAGACCCCGGCTGGGGACGCGGCCGAGTCGAGCGAGCCCGCGGAGACGACGGTCGACGCGGACGCGGCCCCGGCGGCGGCCGGCGACGCCGAGAACGGCGAGGTGAGCGTCTCCGACGAACGGGTGTTCGCCCCGCCGTCGGCTCGTCGGGAGGCACGCGAGCGTAGCGTCGACATCACGGCCGTAGAGGGAACTGGCCCGAGCGGCCGAATCACCGTGGCCGACGTGCGCGATCACGCCGAGTCGACGAGTGAAGAGCCGGACGGCCCGAAGTCGGTGGACATAGACAGCGCCAAGTCGGTCGTCTCCGGCGACGACAACGGCGCCGCCGGGACGGCCGACGCCGCGGCGACGGCAGTGGAGACGGCCGACCGCGACCAGACGCTCGCGGCGCCGGCGACCCGCCGCGTCGCGGACGAGGAGGACGTGGATCTGGACGCCGTCCCCACGGACGAGACCCGCGACGGGGAGGCGTTCGTCACCGCCGAGCAGGTGCAGGCGTACGCCGAGGCACAGCAGGCGGCGCAGGCGGCCGACGCCGCGGCGACCACGGCGACCGAGACCGGTGCCGCGACGGCGACCGCCGACACGGAACCGGCGGCAGCAGAGACGAACGGCACGACGGCAGAGTCGGACGACGGCGTCGCCGACACGGTCGCCTACCGCGGCGTCCGGCGCAGTATCGGCGAGAAGATGGCGGAGTCGAAGTACACCGCCCCGCACGTCACCCACCACGACACGGCGACGGTGGACGACCTCGTCGACACCCGCGAGCGGCTCGCCCCGCGGGCGGAACGACGGGACGTGTCGCTCACCTACATGCCGTTCGTGGTGAAGGCGGTCGTGGACGCGCTCCGTGAGTTCCCGATCCTCAACTCCCGGCTGGACGAGGAGGACGAACAGATCGTGATCCGGGACGACTACCACATCGGCATCGCGGTGGCGACGGACGCCGGGCTGATGGTGCCGGTCGTGGAGGACGCCGACGAGAAGGGGCTCGTCGAGCTGTCGGCGGAGATCAGCGACCTGGCGACCCGGGCACGGAACCGGGAGCTGTCGCCGGAGGAACTCCGCGGGAGCACGTTCACCATCTCCAACTTCGGCGTGTTCGGCGGGGAGTACGCCACGCCGATCATCAACTACCCCGAGACGGCCATCCTCGGGGTGGGTGAGTTGGACGAGCGCGCCGTCGCCGAGGACGGCGAGGTGCGCGCGGCGCCGACGATGCCGTTGTCCGTCTCCATCGACCACCGCGTGGTCGACGGCGCCGAGGCCGCACAGTTCACGAACACCGTGATGGAGCGGCTGGAGTCGCCGGAACTGTTGTTGCTGTAGGCCGACGGGACGTTCCGTGACGGGCTCCGACGGCGCGCCGGGCGGCACCCTTCCGTTGGCGTCCGCCGGCAGACCTCCGGTGTCCGACGACACGCTTCCGACGCCGTCGGCAGACCTCCGGTGTCCGACGGCACGCTCCCGACGCCGTCGGATCACAACGCTCACACGTCGGCCGCGTGACTCCCGACCGTGACCAGGAGTCTCGTGATCGGCGGTACGCGTTTCATCGGCAGACACCTCGTCGAGGAACTGCTCGCACACGGCCACGACGTGACGATCTGTAACCGGGGCAACCACGACAATCCGTTCGCGGAGACGGACGAGGTCGATCACGTCGAGACGGACCGGACGGAGCGTCGGGACCTGGAGGCGGCGAAGCTGGCGGTCGAGCCGACGTACGTGTTCGACATGGTGGCGTACCAGCCGGGTGACGTGGCGACCGCGACGGAGGTGTTCGACGACGTCGACGGCTACGTGTACGTCTCCTCGGGGGCGGCGTACGGTGCCGCGGAGATCCCCAGACGCGAAGGGGTGACGGAGCTGTGTGACTGCACGGACGAGCAGGCGACGGACGACAGCCCGGAGACGTACGGGAATCGGAAGGCCGAGGGTGACCGCGTGGTCGCCGAGGCCGCGGAGTCGGGGGTGAACGCCTACTCCGTGCGGCCGTGTATCGTCTACGGCCCACACGACTACACGGAGCGGCTGGACTACTGGATCGAGCGAGTGTCGACCGAGGATCGGGTGATCGTGCCGGGCGACGGCGACAACGTCTGGCACCGGGCGTACGTGGAGGACGTGGCGTCGGCGATGCGGATCGTCGCGGCGTCCGGCGAGCCGGGGGCGGCGTACAACGTCGGCGACCGGCGGCTCGTCACGCTCCGTGAGATGGTGGAACTGATCGCGGACGTGGCGGACACGGACGTGGAGGTGGTGGCCGCGGGCGAGCGAGAGCTGTCGGCCGCGGGGCTGTCGACGGACGACTTCGTCCTCTACCGGGACTACCCCCACGTTCTCGCGACGGACCGGCTGGCGTCGCTGGGCTGGGAGTCGACGCCGGTACGGGAGGCGATGGCCCGGAGCGTCACCGCCCACCGCGAGAGCGACCGCGACGGGAGCGAACACGACCCCGGGCGCGAGGAACGGGACGCCGTCTTGGACGTGTTGGACACGGTCTGAACTGGCTCCGGACCGCTCGGGAGCCCGTCGGCGACGCGATCTGCCGCGGGGTCACCGGAGTTCCAACGCGGCCGCGAGCGTGCCGGCGGCGTCGGCGAGGAAGGCGACGCCGAAGCCGGCCAACAGCAGCGCGGAGCCGACGGCGACGGCGGGCGCCAGCGACGCGACTCGGCGGCGGGCACCGACGAGCGCGCCGGGGAACCCGGTGATCCAGACGCCGATACCGGCGAAGAAGCCGACGAGCAACGCCGGGCTCCCGGTCTCGACGACGAGGCTGCCGGCGAGCGCCGACACGCCGGCGGCTGCGAACACGTCGATCTCCCCCGGGTCGAGCAGTCCGACGCCGACCGTCAGCCAGAACAACACCTGGTAGGGGTTGGTCAACGCGAGGACGAACGCCTTCCGGAACCCGGTGGCGACGACCGCAGGGTCGTCTGGGTCGTCTGGGTCGTCGGGGTCGTCGAAGAAGCCGGCAGAGAGCCCGCCGGCGCCCCGGAGGACGGCGAACACGCCGCTGTCGGCGGCGGCGCCGTACGCGAAGTACAACATCAACAGGCCGCCGACCGCGACCATCCCGCCCCGGACGAGCGGGAGGCGGTCGACGAAGCCGACGACGCCCAGCGCCGCCAGGAGGAGGAACACGCCGTCGGCGGCGGCGGCGCCCAGCCCGGCGCGGAAGCCGGCGGTCCACCCCCGGAGGACGCTCTCTTCCGCGATGACGGCGTTCATCGGTCCCGGGGGCGCCGCCAGCGCCAGCCCGAACGACGCGCCGGCCAGGAGCGTCACGAGCGGTGCTTCGGTCACTGTCGTCAGTGTGTCGCCCGAGGTGAAAAGTCCACCCGACGCCGGAGCGCCGGCTCTTTGCCCCCGCGCGCCGGAGCCGTCGGTGTGAGCGACCACGAACACGCAGATCACGGCGGGCACGACGTGGACGACGATCACGAGGGTCACAGTCACGCGGATCACGACGGGCACGGCCACGACGATGGGCACGATCACGAGGGTCACGACGGCCACGATCACGACCACCACGCGGGAGACCTGGAGACGGTGGGCTACGCCGTGGTGACGGTCTCGAGTTCGCGGACGTTGGACGACGACGCGGCGGGCGACGCCATCGCGGCGGCCGTCGAGGCGGCGGGCGAGGCGGTGGTTCACCGAGAACTCGTGCCGGACGGGTTCGACACGGTCCAGTCGACGGTCGACACGTTGGTCGGCCGCGACGACGTGGACTGTGTCGTGACGACCGGCGGGACGGGGGTGACACCGGACGACGTGACCGTCGAGGCCGTCGAGTCGCTGCTCGACACGGAGCTCCCGGGGTTCGGGGAGCTGTTCAGACAGTACTCCCGCGAGGAGGTGGGGACGGCGGTGATCGCCACGCGAGCGACCGCGGGCGTCGCCGGCGGGGTCCCCGTGTTCTGTCTCCCGGGGTCGGAGAACGCCGCGCGGCTGGGGGCGGCGGAGATAATCGTCCACGAAGCGCCACACCTGGCCGGACTCGCCGCGGACGACACGGGCGGTGACAGCGAGGGCGACACGGGCGGTGACAGCGAGGGCGACACGGGCGGTGACAGCGAGGGCGACGCGGACGGCGGCGGAGACGGGCCGGCGTAACCCCTCGCGGCCGCGGCCGTGAAACACCCACAAACGAGTCGTACGTTCCCGTCACGGCGGAGGGAAACGTTGAATCCCCAGCGACGTGACCGTGCAGGCATGGACGCGGCAGACGTGAACACGGTCGCAGTGCTGGGTGCCGGCAACATGGGACACGGGATCGCCGAGGTGGCGGCCCTGGCGGGCTACGATGTCGCGCTGCGGGACATCGACGAGGAGCTAGTGCAGGACGGCTACGACAGCATCGAGTGGTCGCTGAACAAACTGGCCGAGCGCGACCGAATCGACCAGGAGACCGCCGACGCGGCGCTGGAGCGCGTCGAGGCGGTCGTGCCGGTGGAAGACGCCGTGAGCGACGCCGACCTCGTGGTGGAGGCCGTGCCCGAGAAGATGGAGATCAAGGCGGACGTGTGGGGTGAAGTCGAGGAACACGCCCCCGAGGGAGCCTTGTTCGCCTCGAACACCTCCAGCATCTCGATCACGGACCTCTCGGAGCAGACCGACCGCCCGGAGCAGTTCTGTGGGATGCACTTCTTCAACCCGCCGGTGCGGATGGACCTGGTCGAGGTGATCTCCGGTGCGCACACGAGCGAGGAGACGCTCTCGGCCGTCGAAGGGGTCGCCGAGGAGATGGACAAGACGCCCGTTCGGGTCCGGAAGGACTCCCCGGGGTTCGTCGTCAACCGCGTGCTGGTCCCGTTGATGAACGAGGCCGCGTGGCTCGTCCACGAGGGCGAAGCGACCGTCGCCGAGGTGGACGCCACGACGAAGTTCGACCTGGGGCTGCCGATGGGGAGCTTCGAGCTGGCAGACCAGGTGGGAATCGACGTCGGCTACCACGTCTTGGAGTACATGCACGCGGAGTTGGGTGACGCCTACGAGCCGTGTCCGCTCCTGGCGGAGAAGGTGGAGGCGGAGGAGCTCGGCAAGAAGACCGGCAGCGGCTTCTACGAGTACGAGGACGGCGACGGCGCGGAGATTCCGGCCGACGCCGGCCGCGAGGACGTACACGACCGACTGCTCGCGCTGATGGCCAACGAGGTCGCGGGGCTGATCGGCGACGACGTGGCCGACGCCGCAGACGTCGACCGTGCGGTGAAGCTGGGCGCCGGGTTCCCGGACGGCCCGGCGAAGCTGGCGGACGACCGTGGAGTCGCGGATCTGGTGGCGACGCTGGACGACGCCGCCGAGGCGACGGGCGCGGCCCGCTACGAGGCGACGGCGTTCCTGCGTGACCTGGCCGAGGACGGCGAGACGTTCCACGGGGACGGCGAGACCGACGAGACGACGGACGGCTACGAGTTCGACACGCTGGCGGTGAGCGTCGACGGCCGGGTCGGTCACGTCGAGCTCGACCGACCCCACCGGATGAACACGATCAGCGACGAGCTGTTGGACGACCTCGCCGACGCGGTCGACACACTGGAGGCAGACGACGACGTGCGGGCGATCCTGTTGACTGGCGCGGGCGACCGAGCGTTCTCGGCCGGCGCGGACGTGCAGAGCATGGCCGCCGGCGGCGGCGACCCGCTAGAGGGGACGGAGCTGTCCCGGCAGGGACAGGAGACGTTCGGGAAGCTGGAGGCCGCGGACATGCCGGTGCTCGCCGCCATCGACGGCTACTGTCTCGGCGGCGGCATGGAGTTGGCGACCTGTGCGGACATGCGGGTCGCGTCCGACCGGTCGCAGTTGGGCCAGCCGGAACACGACCTCGGGCTGCTCCCGGGGTGGGGTGGCACCCAACGGCTGAAGCACATCGTCGGCGAGGGGCGCGCGAAGGAGATTATCTTCACGGCAGAGCGGTACGACGCCGAGACGATGGCCGACTACGGCTTCCTGAACGAGGTCCACGCGCCCGACGAACTGGACGAGCGCGCCTGGGAGCTCGCGCGTGACCTCGCCGCCGGGCCGCCGGTGGCACAGCGGTACACGAAGCGAGCGATGCTGGCCGGCCGCGACGACACCGACGCCGGGCTGGCGGTCGAGGCGCAGGCGTTCGGCCAGCTCATGAACACGGACGACCTGATGGAGGGTGTGATGGCGTTCATGGGCGACGAGGAGCCGGAGTTCGAGGGGAAGTAGACGACTGCGGGCGGGCGGTTCGGTCGATCCGACGGCGTTAAGTGTGCGGCTGCCGCAGTGACTCGTACGCTCGGTTGGTGTAGTCCGGCCAATCATGTTGGCCTTTCGAGCCGACGACCAGGGTTCGAATCCCTGACCGAGCACTACACGACCTTTTCGCCTCGGATGCGCGCCGCAGGCGCGCACCACTCGGGGCAGAGATGTCGACCGAAGAGGCGCTCGCTCGGCCCTACCGGCCTCGCTCGCGTCCGAGAGCTAGTGCCTCGCCGCTCCCGCTCCGCGACCGCCTCGCTCCGCAACCGCACCGTCCCGCGACTGCTCCGCTACAGCCTCTCGTTCCCTGGGCAGTGTCGCCGCAGACGAGAGTGAACTCGATCAGAGAGGGCGGTGCCCGACCGAACTCACTCGATCGCTCCATGTCGATCCCGGTGGGTGCGGGAGCGTCGGCAGTCGGCGACTCCTCGGCGGCAGTCAGTCGTCGTCGCCGTGGGGCGACGGGGCGTCCGTCGCGTCGAGATCCGCCCCGTCGAGAGCCGCCGCGTCGGTGTCTATCAGGTCCACGTCCGTCGCGTCGGCGTCGGTGTCGAACTGTGCGGCGACGGCAGAGAGGTCGGCGGCGTCGGCCGCGAGGCTCTCGGCAGTGGCGGCCACCTCGCGGGTGGCGTCCGTCTGGTCGTCGGTGGCGTCGGCTGCGGCGTTCGCCTCGACGGCGGTGCGCTCGGCGATCTCGGCGACACTGTCGACGGTAGTGCCGACCGCCTCCGCCGAGGCCGCCTGGTCTTCCGTCGCCCGGGTCACGTCCTGGATGCCGTCGTTCACGTCGGCCACCACCTCGTCGATGTCGTAGAACGTCTCGATGGCGCGCTCGACAGTGGCGCTGCTGTCGGCCAGTCGGTCGCTGGCGGCGCGCATCCGGGCTGCGGTGGTCTGGCTCTGTGTCTCCACGTCCGCGATCAGGCGTTCGATGTCGTCGGCACGGTCCCCGGCCTCCTCGGCCAACGACTTGATCTCGTCGGCGACGACGGCGAACCCCTCGCCGTCTCCGTTCGTCCGGGCGGCCTCGACGTTGGCGTTCAACGCGAGCATGTCCGTCTGGTCGGCGACGTCGGCGATCACGTCCGCGAACGCACCGATCTCGCCGATCTGGTCGAGCAACGCCTCGACGGCGTCGACGGCCGCGTCCGTCTCCGCCTGGATCTCGTCTAAGGCGTCGGCGGCGTCCTCGGCCGCCTCGCGCCCCTCCCGCCGGAGGTCGCCCGCCCGGTCGGCGCTGTCTGCGACCTGACCCATCGTCGCCGCCACCTCCTCCACCGTCGCAGAGAGGTCGTCCGTCTCCGCGGCCACCTCGCGGAGCCGGTCGCGTTGGTCGTCCGCGTCGGCCGCGATGTCGCGGACGGAGTCGTCGACGCCGTCGGCGGCCGTCTCGATCCGGTCGGCGCGACCGGACAGCGTCTCCATCGAGTCGGCCACGTCGTCGGCGAACGCCTGGACGGCCGCGACTGTCGTCTCCAACTGTGCGACCGTCTCGTTGAGCGTCTCGCCGACGGTCGCCATCCCGTCGTGGTCCCGGTCTGCGTCGACCCTGACCGTGAGGTCGCCGTCCGCGAGCCGCGACAGCGACGCGGCGTAGTCGTCTGCCGTCCGGGCGAGGCGGTCGGACAACGCCTCCGCCTCCTCGCGGGCGGTCTCCGCCTCCGTGCGGGCCGTCCGGGCGCGGTCGATCTCGGCCGCGAGGTTCTCCCGCATCGTGTCGAGCCCGGCCGCGAGGTCACCCAGTTCGTCACGACGGGTCCGTTCGACCGGCTCGTCCAGCTCGCCGTCTCGGAGTCGCTCCACGACTCCCCGGAGCTCCGTCATCCGACGGGCGGTCGGTCGTTCGACGGTGAGGCCGTAGCCGGCGAGCAACACGCCGACGACGGTCAACAGGATCAACAGGTCACGCCACAGCAACTGGACGGTGGAGAACAACGCCCCCGGTTGGGTGTAGGAGACGACCGTCCAGTCGACGCCGGCGACGCCGTCGTACGCCGCGACGGCGGTCCCGTTCAACGGGGTCCGGTCGCCGTCGACGGTGCGGGTCCCGGTCTCGCTCCCCCGTGCCAGCCCCGCGGCGACCGCCGGGGAGTCGACTCCCTCGCCGGCGACGTGTTGCGTGCCGACGAGCTCCTCGTCGACGGAGTCGTACACGACTCGGCCACGGTCGTCCACGATCCGCGTCCGACTGGCGTCCAGCACCCCCTCCAGCTCCGCCTCCGCGAACGACAACGGCGTGACGTGGAGCAACACGTCGCCGTCGCTCGTTCGGGTGTAGACGATCCACGACTCCGTGCCGCCGTCGATCGACACCCGGAGAACCGTCTCACCGGCGGTGAGGTTCTCTGGGACGTCGTACCCCACGATCGCCGCCGACACCCCCTCCAAGTCCGACTCCGAGGAGACGAGGATCTCACCGGTGTCGCCGTCCGCGAGAGCGACCACGCTCGTCGCGTTCGACCGCTCCACGCGCCGTTCGAACTCCCGCCGGAGCGTCCCCTCCACGGCCGTCTCGTCTGTCGCCTGCCGTCTCACGGAGACGACCGTGCCGGACAACGACAGCGTCCGTTCGCGGAGGTTCCCCAGCAGCGTCGAGACGGTGTCCTCCTGGAGGTCCGACTCCGCCGTCAGCGCCGCGAGCTTGTCGCCTCTGATCTCCGACTGGATGTCCGTCACGAGCACACCCCCGACCCCACCGCCGACGAGAACTATCAACAGGAAACCGACGACCACCTTCCCCCCGTAGCTGTCACGTGGATCCAACTCCATGAGTACCTGTGACGCAGTCACGGGATCCCGGGAAAGAGGCTGTCGTCGTGATACTCGAACGTGATAATCGTCTTTGAATTTATGCTCGGCTCCCGTCAGTCGCCCGCGGCGTCGAGGTGGTCGACCAGCAGGTCGGAGACCGTGTCCGGGCGTTCCAGGTGGACCCAGTGTGAAGCGTTCGGGAACCGTTCGAGTCGGCCGTCGACACAGAACTCGACGCTCTCGCCGGCCATCTCCGGCACGAGCGCGTCGTCTTCCTCGCCCCAGACGACGAGCGTCGAGGGTTCGACCCGGTCGACCGGCGGTCTGATGCCGTAGCGGCCGGCGGCTCGGTACCAGTTGACCATCCCGCGGACGACACCCGGGTGGTCCCAGGCGGCGCGGTAGCGCCGGAGCTCCGCCGCCGAGAACGTCCCCGGCCGGGCGGTCGACTCCAGTGTGCTCGCCAGGAGGTCACCGTCGTTGCGCGACAGCGCCCACTCCGGCAGCCGGGGGAGCTGCATCCCGAAGGCGTACGTCGACCGGAGGATCTGCCGGGGGTTCGACCGCAGCGTCCGGCCGAACACGGTCGGGTGTGGGACGTTGACGATCCCCAATCGATCGACGAGCGACGGCCGCCGCAGCGCCAGACTCCAGGCGACCATCGCCCCCCAGTCGTGACCGACGACGTGCGCCGACTCACGGCCGGTGGACCGGACCACCGCCGCAGCGTCGGCGACGAGTCGGTCGATCCGGTAGTCGCGGACGGCCTCGGGCGCGTCACTCAGGTTGTAGCCGCGCTGGTCCGGGGCGACCACGCGGTAGCCCGCGTCCACGAGCGCCGGTACCTGTTCGCGCCAGCCGTACCAGAAGTCCGGGAAGCCGTGCAACAGGACGACCGGCGGGTCCTCCGGGTCGCCCGCGGTGACGACGTGGAGGTCGACGCCGTCGCCGGCGATCCGCTCGGACGACGCCGGCACGGACAGCAGCTCCGCGTCCGTCGGAGGGTCCCGCTGTGTGGCTGTCTCCATCGCCGGATACGAGACGTGTCGACCGCAAGAGCCCGTCGGTCTCGGGCGCAGAGAGCCGCCGAAACGTTGAACAGTCGAACCCGCGTCCGGTCTCGTATGAGGCTCCTCGACACCCTCACCGTCCGCACGGCCAGTCTCCTGGCGGGCGGACTCGTCCTCGTCGGCGGGCTGGCGGGGCTCGTCGCCTGGCCGGCGCTGCCGGCAGAGATGGCGATCCACTTCGGCCCGGCTGGCCCGGACCAGTTCGTCTCGAAACTCCGAGGCGTCCTGTTGGTGCCTGCGCTCGGGCTCGCGGTGATCGGCTTCGTCTGGCTCTTCGAACGGAACCCCGCGGACCCGACTGTCACGTCGCTCGGGATCCTGTTCACCGGCGTGACGCTGACGTACGTCCACGGGATCGTCCTGCTGTGGAACCTCGGGGTTCAGGTGGACGTGACGGCTGCGGTCGGGCCGATCGTCGTCGTCGCCGGGGCCCTCGTCTACGTCCAGTACCGTGGTATCCCGCGATTCGTCCGGGGTTAGTCGTAGGCAGTCGCTTCCAGGTCCCGCAGTTGCTCGGCGAGCGCCGCCGCCTGCGCCGGGGAGACGGCGATCTGAACCTCGTTGCCGTCGTCGTCCGTCGCCGTCAGCTTCACCTGGCTGTCGCCGAACGCCCGGGCGTCTACGGTCTCCGGGTGGAACAGCTTCGCAGTCGCCGACTTCGTCTGCGGGCCGACGTTCTTCACGCTGCCGTCGTCGATCTCCACGAGGAAGTTCTCGATGTCGAGTGCGAGCACGCCCGAGGGTGGGGCGCCCGCGGGGTTGACTGCATCGGCTGTCGTCCACCCGGCGTACAGGAGGAGTGCCGATGCGGTTGTGTCGTTGTTTGGCAGCCTGCGCCTGTCGTCAGGGCGTGTCGTACCTGACGAGCGTGACCGAAGACAGGTTCGGACTGCGTTCTCCCCGCCTCGGGTCGAACCAGTCTGCCGACCGGTCGATAGTGACGATCAGGTCGTTCTGTTCCGGCGTGGTTGTGGTGTAGCCCAGTGACGACGGCCCGAACGTGTCCGCTTCTTCTGTCGCACCGTCCCACAGTAGTTTGTTGTTGTACTCCCAGTCCCAGACAGCGCGGTCTTCGGTGAGCTTGGACTCGTCGAAGCGGGACACGTTAGTTGGATCGTACGACGCCCCGACCGTCAGATCTGCCCCAGAGACGCCGGCCGAAATCGACCCGCTGTAGGAGTAGTCGCTCGTCTTGTTCGAACTCGGGGCGTAGCGGCTGAGATCGACAGAGAGTCCAGTGTCGTAGTCGTGTTCGACTCTCCCCTCGTTCTGGTGGTAGTTGTTGCCGTACTCCTGGACTCCCGGGCTGTTGAGGTGAGAGGTGAACGTCCCGAAGTGGTAGGTTTTCGCTTCGTCGTCGTCGTTGTAGACGTAGCTCCCGATGTCCGTGTTCGTCTGGAGCACCCCCCAGTCTGATACCGTATCCCTCTGTGGTGACTCGAACACTCGCCACTCGGGGCTCGGAGACGCGGTGGCGATCGGGCCCGAGTCGCCACCTGCAAGCCGACTGACGTTCGTGATCGAGTCCGTCACACGAGCCTCGAACTCGTCGGCTCTCCGGTGGAGCCGCTCGATCACCTCGGGGTCGTCACCCGCTGTCGCCTCCGGTCCACTGTGGACAGATCCGACGTACGATGCAGGACGACCCTCCTCGTCGACGTGGACGGTCAGTGCGTACACGTCTCTCGCCTCGGAGGTGTCCTCCTGAGAGTACCCGATTCCTCTCTCGAAGCCCGCCTCGTCGCGGAACCGGGAGACTGCCGCCTTCAGACGCGCGTTCGCCTGTCTCAACGACATCGGGTTCTCTCGACTTCTCCGGATGCTCACCGTCACGCTCGGCGGGCCGCTGGACGCTACTCTCCCAGCCACGTTAGCCGGCATCGAAGCGACTGCTGCTGTTCCCCCGACAGCACGGATGAAACGACGGCGTTTCGACAGAACTCTGTCTTTTTTCATCGCTGGATATTTTTATCTGGGGTAAACCTACGTCAGCCAGTAGCTAATAAGTTCTTTTCGGAATGGATCGTCTTCCCGGTGAAGATCCCCAACGTTCGAATTTCAGACATCGATTACTTTATTTGTTCTAGAAATTGAAGCTTGGACACTGGTAGGGGCGGCGACCTAGATATCGTCGCCGTCGGCCTCACCTGGCTGTCGCCGAACGCGCGGGGCTCGACCGTCACCGGGTGAGACGACTTCGCCGACGGCGACGCGGGACTTATCTCCCCGTCGGCCCGACGGCCGGGCGTGACACACGTCGGACTCGCGGCGGTGACGGAGTGGGACCGCGACGGCGACACCGTCGACTGTCGGACGACCACCCGGGGCGTCTCCGGCGCCGGTCCGCCCGCGGAGCTGTCGGACGGCCGTCGTCCGCGACTGGCCGTCGAGTTCCTGTCCGAAGACGCCGTCCGCGTCCAGCTGTCGCCGGACCCGGAGGCGGTGCCGGCCGGCGACTCTCCGCTCGGACTGTCGTACGACACGCTCCGCGAGCCGACGAGCCTCCGGGTCGACGAGACCGACGGCGCGGTCCGGGCCCGGACGGACGGGCTCGGCGTGACCCTCGATTGCGAGGCCGCGAGCCTGACCGTCCGTGACGAGACGCGCGACACGACGCTGCTGTCGACCGGGAGTCAGACGGACAGCCGCGAGCGGCCGGTCGTGCCGCCGACGGGGTTCACCGAGTCCGAGCGGGGGGGCTGGCCGCTGACGGTGACGGAGACCGGGCTGTCCGTGCGGCTGCCGCCCGACGAGCGCCCGTTCGGGCTGGGCGAGCAGTTCGGCGGCGTCTGCCACCGCGGCGACCGGATCGAGGCCCGGGTGTCTCAGCCCAACGGCACCGGCAGCCGGGAGACGTACTTCCCGGTACCGATGTACCTCTCGGACCGTGGCTACGGGGTGTTCCTCGACACGACCGCCGACGCGACCTTCGACTTCGGCGCGACCGCTCCGGGGACGACCCGGCTGGCGGTCGCCGACAGCAGCCTCACCGCGGTCGTGTTCCGGGGTGACCCGGAGACGGTGCTGGAGCGGTACACCGCGCTCACCGGTCGCCCGCCGCGGGTGCCGGAGTGGTCGCTCGGGGTCTGGTGGTCGCGCAACAGCTACGAGTCGGCCGCGGAGGTGCGGGCGGTCGCCGACCGACTGCGCGACACCGGGACCCCCGCGGACCTGCTCCACCTCGACCCGGGGTGGATGGACACGGACGCGATGGACCTGACGTGGGACCGCGAGGCGTTCCCGGACCCGGAGGGGCTCCTCGCGGACCTCGCGGACGACGGCTTCCACGTCTCCGTCTGGGAGTACCCCTACCCGAAGGTCGGGACGGAGACGTTCGCCGAGGCGCACGACGAGGGCTACCTGGCCGAGGACGGCAACGGTCGACCGTTGGTCGTCCGGCGACCGAGTCGGTCGGACACCCGAGCGGGCGTGGTGGACTTCACCGACCCGGACGCCGTCGAGTGGTGGCGGGAGCGTCACCGTCGGCTGCTGGCCCAGGGTGTCGACGTGTTCAAGACCGACTTCGGAGAGTACCTCCCGCCGGAGGCCGTCGTGAGTGACGGCCGGACCGGACGGGCGGCGCACAACGACTACCCGGTGGCGTACCAACGGGCCGTCGCGGGGGCGTTCGACGAGGGCGACGACAGCAGTGACACTGGCGACAGCAGTGACACTGGCGACAGCAGTGACACTGGCGACGGCAGCGACACTGGCGACGGCAGCGACACTGGCGACGGCAGCGACACTGGCGACGGCAGCGAGGGCGAGCAGACACCGTTGCTGTGGTCGCGGTCCGGCTGGGCCGGCGCACAGGAGTACCCCGTCCACTGGGGCGGGGACGCGACCGCGACGGAGGCCGGGTTCGTCGCCAGCGTCCGCGGGGGGCTGAGCCTGGCCGCCTCCGGCGTGCCGTTCTGGAGCTGCGACATCGGCGGCTACAAGCCGACCCCGTCGCCGGACCTCTACCGCCGGTGGGCGCAGTGGGGGCTGCTGGCGCTGTCACACCCACGGTTCCACGGGAAGAGCCCGCGGGAGCCGTGGGCGTTCGGCGACGACATCGCGGCGACCGTCCGGGAGTACGCCCGGCTGCGCTACCGACTGCTGCCGTATCTGACACACCACGCCCGGCTGGCGAGCGAGACCGGGCTCCCGCTGTTGCGGCCGACACACGTCGCCCGCCCGGACGCGGACGTGCCCGTGGAGTCGCTGGGCCACCTCGTGGGCGACAGTCTGTTCGTCCGGCCGGACACCGCACCCGGAGAGCCGCTGACGGTCCACCTCCCGGACGGCGTCTGGGTCGACCACTGGACGGGCGAACGGGTCGACGGACCGACGCGCTGCCGGCTGTCGTCCCCGCGGAGCGAACTGCCGGTGTTGTGGGCCGTCGGCTCGCTCGTCGCCGAGCAGACACCCGGTCCGCACGTCGGGGCCTGCGACGCCGACCCGCTCACGCTCCGGGCGTTCCCGGACGACGACGGGGCGGCGTCGGGTGCGTGGGTCGTCGACGGCCGACGACAGACGGCCGAGGTGACCGTCGCCGACGGCGAGACCGTCGTCCGGCTGCCCGCGGGGACCGACCGGACGTACCGAGTGCTCTTGGAGGGTGTCGAGACGGTGCCGGCGGTCCGGGTCGTGCGCGGGGGGACGGAGGTCGACGCGGACGCAGTTCACGAGACGGCAGCCGACGACTCTGTCCACGAGGCAGCAGCCGACGACCGTATTCTGGAGACGGCCGTCGTGGTCCGCGTCGACGGGACGGAACGCTGAAATCGGCGGCCGACCCAGCGACAGCAGTGACCGAACCGAACGTACTGTTAGTCGTGTTGGACTCCGTGCGGGCGGCCAACACCTCGCTACACGGCCACCGACGGGCGACGACCCCGTTCCTGGAGTCGTTCGCGGCCGAGTCGACCGTCTACGGCCAGGCCCGCGCCCCGAGCACCTGGAGTCTCCCCTCGCACGCCAGTGTCTGGACCGGGCGGAGCGTGCCGAGCCACGGAATCGAGATCACGACGACCGCCGACGGCGGCGACAGCGTCTGGGACGCGCTGAGCGAGGCCGGCTACGACACCGGCGTGTTCTCCTCGAACGTGTACATCACGGACCACCCGGTCGGGCTGGGTGGGCCGTTCGACACCGTCCGTGGTGTGCCCAGCGAGGTGCCGACGGACCACGAACAGCCGGGGGACTTCGAGATGGAGGCACCCACTGGGTTCTGGTACGCCGACCAGTTCCTGGAGTGGGTCGACGACCGGGACGGGGCGTGGGGGGCGTGTGTCAACGTGATGGACGGTCACCGGCCGTACCTCCCCCTGCCGGCGTACGACGAGTGGGGCGACGAGGAGGCCCGGCGGCTCCAGTCGGAGATCGGCCGCGGCCAGTTCGTCTGGAAGTTCTACGGCGGCCGGCACCCGCTGTGGTACCTGGACGCGCTGGCCCCGCTGTACGACGGGGGGATTCGACAGGCCGACGCCGTCGCCGAGCGCGTCGTCGGCGGGCTGGCCGACCGCGGACTGTTGGACGACACACTCGTCGTCGTCACCGCCGACCACGGCGACGGTCTGGGGGAGCTGTCGCCGTTGGCGGACGGTCCGGCGTCGATCGCCCACACCCTCGGCACCCACGAACACCTGACACACGTCCCGCTCGTGGTTCGGGCGCCCGGCCAGGCGACCGCCCGCCGGATCGACGATCTGGCGACGATTGCGCGGTTCCCCGCGGCCGTACAACGGTGGGTCGAGCCCGTGACGGGGTTCGACGGCGACGACGGTGGCGGCGAGAGGGACGACAGTGGCGGCGAGGGGGACGGGAGCGACGAACCCGCTCGCACGGCGGTCGACGACGGCGTCTTCGCGGCGCCCGGCGGCGAGACGCTGGTGTACCGGCGGCCCATCGACGGGCCGAAGCTCCAGACCGCCCGAGAGTTCTGTGGCGACGACCACGAGCAGTACGTGAGTGAGTCGGCGGCGCTGTACCGTGACCTGGCCGGACCGGGCGTCGAGAAGGTGGCCTACTGGGACGGCGAGGCGGCGCGGGTCCACGCCCACGACGCCCAGGGTCGGCTCGGAACCGGGCCGGGGGAGCCGTCCGTCGTGGTCGACCGGATCGCCGCCGACCGGGCCGAGCCGTCGTCGGCGAGCCCGCGGGCGGACGGCGAGGAGGAACTCCCCGAGGAGGTGTTAGAACACCTCGCCAACATCGGCTACCGCTAACGCAGGGTGTTTTCTCCTCCGGAGCCTGTCGGTCGTATGGAGATTCAGGCAGTCGTCGCGGTGTCGCGGACGGGCGGGGTCGGCGTGGACAGTGGGGTGCCGTGGTCGTACCCGGAGGACTTCGACCAGTACCGCGACCGGGTTCGAGGTGACCCGGTGGTCGTCGGCCGACAGACGTTCGAGGAGATGGAGCCGATTCCGGAGTCGACGAACCTGGTGTTGACCCGCGACGAGGACCGGACGAGCGAACGCGACGACGTGGCGTTCGTCACCTCGCGAGCGGCCGCCGTCGCGGCCGCCGAGGCAGCCGGGGGGAGCGTGCTGTCGGTCATCGGCGGCGGCGCCGTCTACCGGACGTTCCTCCCGTTCACCGACCGAGCGTTCGTCTCCGAACTGCCAGAGCAGCTCGAGGGCGACGCCGTGTTCCCGTACCTCGGCGCCGGCTGGGAGGTCGTGAACGAACGGGAGTACGACCGTTTCCGGCTCGTCGAGTACGAGAACACCACGCCGGCCCCGCGGCGAGAGCTGTAGGCCGGCAGTCTCGAGGTGGGGTCTCCGACCTCACGGAGTGAACGAAGTCGGCGAGTCGGTCACGGAGAACCCTCTCGACGAGCGACGCGACGACCTTCAGGAGTCCGCCCGGCAGTGCCTCCACTGCGCCAACCGTGCCGCCGAGTTCCGTCGGTCCGACTGCCGTCACACCGAGTGTGTCACGACCGGTACGGCCACACGGACGCGCTCTACGACTGCCTCCGCGACGAGACCGATCACGCCGCGAACCTGATCCCAGCGGCCGTTCGACCTGCTGTCCACGAGTGGACGTGCGTGTGAGTGGTGGGACGCCGAACGGCGAGAGTCGCCGGTCCGCTGTCGGTGGCTGGTTGCCGGGAGTCCACGTCAGAGTCCTGCCCCCGAGGACCGGAGCACGCAGCGCCGGGAGAGTCGGGTGGGGTCGTTCACTCGATACAGACGTACGTCTTCGTCGTCTCGACGCCCGCGACCTCGTGGAGTTCGTTGGCGACGATCTCCATCACGTCGTACATCTCCCCGGTCTCGACTTCCGCGATTACGTCGTAGTCGCCGGCGACAACGTGTGCCTCCGCGACGTGCGGGGTCGCCCGAACCGCGTCGGCCACCGTCTCCACCGCCCCAGTTCCCGCCCGGACCATCACGTACGCCCGAACCATGTGATACGATGCCACGTCTCGACAGATAAGCGTTTCCGGCGACACAGCCGCTCCAGCCGGCGGCTGTGGGACAATCCTTTTACGGAGACCTGTCGTACCGCCGGAGTATGCGATTCCTCATCGTCGGTGCCGGTCGGGTTGGACTGCGGACGGCCCGCGTGTTGCGTGAGGAGGGTCACGAGGTGACCCTCGTCGAGTCGGACACGGACTGTGCGGCTCGGGCACGCACGGACGGGTTCGAGTGTCTCGAGGGCGACGGCTCCCACGAGGAGCTGCTCGTGGAGGCGGGGGTCGCCGACGCGGACGCGCTGGGTGCGCTGACGGGTGATCTCAACACCAACTTCGCCGCGTGCCTGATCGGCAAACACCACGACTGCCGGACGGTGATGCGGATCGACGAGGACTACCGCGAGGGGATCTACCAGAAGTACGCCGAGGAGGTAGACGAGATCGTCTACCCGGAGCGACTGGGTGCCATCGGCGCCAAGAACGCCCTGCTGGGCGGGAACCTCCAGGCCATCGCGGACGTGGCGGAGAACCTCCAGGTGGTGTTGTTCACCGTCACGGACGACTCCCCGATGAAGGGGTACAACCTCTCGGAGGTGACGCTCCCCTCGCAGGCTCGAGTGTTGGCGTTCGGCAAGGCCGACGGCCCGATGGGGATCCCGTTGCCGGACGACTCTCTGGAGACGGGCGACCGGATCGCGGTGCTGGCGGACTTCGACGTGTTGGGAGACGTGCGTCAGCTCCTCTTGGGCCGGTCCGACGAGGAGGCGGCCGCGGCCGCTGCCGGAGGTGAGTCCGCGTGACTGTCACCGCCTACGTCATGGTGAAGGCCAACACCGGCGAGGCGGACCGGGTGAAGTCCGCACTGGCCGACACGGACGACGTCGTCGAGGCACACATCGTCGCCGGCGACGTCGACTTCGTCGTGAAGGTGACGACGGACAGCCCGGGCGACGTGAAACGGGTCGTCGCCGGCGACGTCCGTTCGCTGGAGGGGGTCGAACGGACGCAGACGTACATCGCGATGGACGACTGACGGGAACCGGTTCGGCCGTCGGAGACGCGAAGTTTTACCCTGACCGCTCCCCTCCCGGCGTGTATGAGTAGCGTCCCCGAACGCTCGGAGATCGACGAGGAGTTCAAGTGGAGTATCGAGTCGTTGTTCGAAGACGACGAGGTCTGGGAGGAGACGCTGGCGTCCGTCCAGGAGCGGTTCAACGATCTCGCCGCCTACGAGGGGCGAGTCGACGAGAGCGCCGCGACGCTGCGAGAGCTGCTACAGACGTACGAGTCCGTCTCGCGGGACGCCGCCCGTGTCGCCCAGTACGCCCAGCTGCGGTCCAACGAGGACACCCGCAACCAGGAGTACCAGGCGATGACGGCGAAGGCCCAGTCGATGAGGGCGGAGCTGTCGAGCACGGTCAGCTTCCTGGAGCCGGAGCTGCAGGCGATGGCCGACGACACGCTGGCGGCGTTCGTCGACGAGGAGCCGGCGCTGGCGGAGTACGAACACTACTTCGACGACGTGCGGCGACAACGAGAACACACTCGCTCGACGGAGGTAGAGGAGCTGCTGTCGGAGCTGAGCGAGGTGTTGGACGCCGCGAGCGAGACGTACCAGATGCTGACGAACGCGGACATGGAGTTCCCGACCGTCGACGGGCCGGACGGCGAGCCCGTCGAGATCTCACAGAGCAACTTCACGACGCTGCTCCAGAAGCCCGACCGTGCGTTCCGCCAGGACGTCCACGAGTCGTTCTACGAGGAGTGGGGGACGGTCCGCAACACCGTCGGGACGACGCTGTCGAAGGCGGTCAAGACCCACGTGAAGACCGCCGACGCCCGGGGGTACGACTCCGCGCGGGCGGCGGCGCTGGACGGGCCGAACGTCCCCGTCGAGGTGTACGACACGCTCGTCGACACGGTGACAGAAAACGCAGACACGCTCGGCCGGCACGCGGAGCTGAAACGGGAGGCCCTGGGCGTCGACACCGTCGAGAGCTGGGACGTGTACATGTCGCTGACGGGCGACGAGAGCCCGGAGATTCCGTACGACCGCGCGAAGGAACTCGTCGTCGACGCCGTCGCGCCGCTGGGTGAGGCGTACCAGTCGCGGATGGCGGAGGGGCTGGAGTCGCGGTGGGTGGACGTGTACGAGAACCGTGGGAAGCGCTCCGGCGCCTACTCCGCGGGGACGTACGACAGCCAGCCGTTCATCATGATGAACTACCAGGACGACGTGTCCTCGCTGTACACGCTGGCACACGAACTGGGTCACTCGATGCACTCGGAGCTGGCCAACGACGCCCAGCCGTGGCACGACGCCAACTACGAGATCTTCGTCGCGGAGGTGGCCTCGACGGTCAACGAGACGTTGCTGACCCACCACCTGTTGGAGAACGTCGACGACGACGAACTGCGAGCACACGCCATCGACCAGTACCTCGAACGGTTCCGGTCGACGTTGTTCAGGCAGACGATGTTCGCGGACTTCGAGCAACGGATCCACGAACACGCGGAGGCGGGCCGGCCGTTGACGCCGGACGCGTTCGACGAACTGTACGGCGAGGTGAAAGAGACGTTCTACGCGACGGACGCGGTGAACGTCGACGACCTGATCCGGCGGGAGTGGATGCGGATCCCGCACTTCTACTACGACTTCTACGTCTACCAGTACGCGACCGGGATCTCCGCCGCGGCGGCCATCGTGGAGTCGATCCGGGAAGACGGGGAGTCGGCCGCGGCCGACTACCGGCGGGCCCTGGAGGCCGGCGGCAGCGCGTACCCGTTGGAGATTCTCCAGACGGCCGGCGTCGACCTGACGACCGCGGAGCCGGTGGAGTCGGCGATCGGCGTCTACGACGACTTCCTCGACCGGGCGGCCGCGCTCCTCGGCCTGGAGTGACGGTCGGTCGAGCCGAGAGTGTTCCGTGACGGGGTCGAGAAAGAAAAAGGTCACGAGACCCAAAGCCCCATTAAGAACGGCACCGAAGTAGGGGTGTATCACAATGTCACGGAGCCCTTCTCTCCCGGAGCGCCCTCGTCTGGATCTGGATCCGGAGATGAGCGACCAGGAACGGCTCGACGCGATGCAGAAGCACTTCGCTCGGATCGTCCAGGTGAACGAGGAACTGGACGACCGTCTGGAGGACGCAGAGTCTCGGCGGAACGGCCTCCGCGAGGAGGTAGACGAACTGAAGCGTCGCAACGAGGCGCTGAAGACCTCGTCGTTGTACGTCGCCACGGTCGAGGAGCTGACGGACGACGGTGTCGTCATCAAACAACACGGCAACAACCAGGAGGTGCTGACGGAAGTGTCGGCAGAGCGGGCCGACAACCTCGAGGCCGGCGACCGCGTCGCCATCAACGACTCCTTCTCTATCCAGACGGTGCTGGACGACGAGACGGACGCTCGTGCTCAGGCGATGGAAGTCGACGGCTCTCCCGAAGTGGTGTACGACGATATCGGCGGGATCGACGAGCAGGTCCGCGAGGTGCGCGAGGCCGTCGAGGACCCGTTGGTCAACGCCGACCAGTTCCGCGAAGTGGGCGTGGAGCCGCCGAGCGGTGTGCTCCTCCACGGCCCGCCGGGGACGGGGAAGACGATGCTGGCCAAGGCGGTCGCCAACGAGACGGACGCCACGTTCATCAAGATGGCCGGCTCCGAGCTCGTCCGGAAGTTCATCGGCGAGGGCGCACGGCTCGTGCGTGACCTGTTCGAACTCGCCGCCGAACGCGAGCCGGCAGTCATCTTCATCGACGAGATCGACGCCGTCGCCGCCAAGCGGACGGACTCGAAGACCTCCGGCGACGCCGAGGTCCAACGGACGATGATGCAGCTGCTGTCGGAGATGGACGGGTTCGAGGACCGCGGCGAGGTGCGGATCATCGCCGCCACCAACCGGTTCGACATGTTGGACGAGGCGATTCTCCGGCCGGGTCGGTTCGACCGGCTCATCGAGGTGCCCAAGCCGGGCCCCGAGGGTCGCGAGAAGATCCTGGAGATCCACACCCGCGACATGAGCGTCGCGGACGACGTCGGGTTCGCGGACATCGCGGCCGAGCTGGACGACTACTCCGGGGCGGACCTCAACGCGCTCACGACGGAGGCGGGGATGTTCGCCATCCGCGACAGTCGTTCGGAGGTGCGTCGCCAGGACTTCGAGGACGCCCGCGACAAGGTGGAAGACGACGAGGAGGGGGCGCTGGCGGACCAGCTGCGACCGTACCAGTACTGAGGCGGGACGCGCTCCGACCGACAGCCACTTTCCTCTCTGCGGTCGCCTCCGTGTATGGAGGTCAACGTCGCGGCCGGCCTCGGCCGCGGACCGACCGAACTCTCGGCGTTCGACGCCGCGCTCGCCGGCGCCGGCGTCGCCGACTACAACCTCGTGACGGTGTCGTCCGTCCTGCCGGCCGACAGCCACGTCCGGGTCGTCGACAGCGTCCCGGACCTGGGGCCTGCAGGCGGCCGGCTGACGACCGTGCTCGCGGAGACGGCGGCGCCGCCGACGGGGACCGCCGACGGAGCGGCCGCGCGTCCGGTCGCGCCGGCTGACGACCCCGACCTCGTCGCCGGGCTGGGGTGGGCGACCGGGCCGGGGCCGGGGCTGTTCTACGAGGCGACCGGGGAGACGACGGCGGCCGTCCGCGAACGGCTCCGTCGTGGGCTGGACGCCGGTGCTGGGCTGCGCGACTGGACGCTGCCGGACCGGGAGACGCTGCTGGCACCCGCGGCGCGCGCGGCCGACGCCCACGTCGCAGCAGTCGTCGTCGCCGCCTACGGGACCACCGAGCGCATCGGCGGACCGCCCCGTGGCGGCGGCGACCGAAGCGTGTGATCCGTTCGCAGGGGGCGACGCTCTTAACTGCGGGCCTCTCGTAACGGAGACGACTCTCGATGAACGGCAACAACCCCTACGCGGGGCAGCCAGGCGTCGTCGACGCCGGACAGCTGGAGGAAGTAGAGCTCACGACCGACCAGAAGAACGCCCTCCGGGAGGCGGTCGCCAACATCGTCACTCGAACGGAGTCGTACCTCCCGGACGGCTACACGGTCGGGTCGGAGCTCGGCTACGGCCACGACGGTCCGCAGGCGACCGTCGCCGTCCGCCCGCCGGTGGGTCGCGCCGTCAGCGCCGGCTTCTCGCCGAGCATCGAGGAGCTGACCGCCGGGCTGGACGACGAGGACCGCGAGGAGGTCGCGCGGGGGCTCGCCGCGAGCGCGGCCGTCCAGGTGATGAACGCCGTCGGCGACGAGATCGAGCCGACGGGTCGGTGACGCACGCCCCGAGACGTACCTGAAGACTTACGACGCCCGCGCCGGGACGTGTCGGCGATGGCCGACCTGTTTCCCGAACGGCGCGACCACGACGCACCCGAGGAGCCGCGCGTGGTCGGCGTGGACGGCGACGACGCCGACGCGGTGTTGTCGGCGCTGTCGGCCGACACGGCCCGCAGCATCCTCACCGCTCTCCACGAAGAGCCCGCGACTGCGAGTGAACTCGCCGACCGGGTCGACACCACGCTCCAGAACGTCCAGTACCACCTCGACAGCTTAGACGACGCCGGGCTCGTCCACGAGGCCGACACGGTGTACTCGGAGAAGGGCCGCGAGATGACGGTGTACGGCCCGGCCGACCGGGCGTTGGTGGTCGTCGCCGGCCGCGAGGAGGAGACGAGCGGGCTCCGGGGCGCACTGAAGCGACTGCTGGGCGGGCTCGCGCCGTTGGCGGTCGTGGCGGCTGCCGCCGAGTGGCTGCTCGACGGCCCGTTCGCGCCGGACCTGGCGGGGACGGGCGACGCCGGGGATTACGCCATCTCTGCGGCCTCGACGGAGGCGGCCGACGGTGCCGTCGACGCCGGGCCGACGCTGCTCGACAGCCTAAGCAGCTCCCCCGGGGTGTTGTTGTTCCTCGGCGGCGTGGTGGCGCTCGTCGCGGCGACGAGCGTCGCGGCGTTGGCGCGGCGGCGACGCTGAAACGGTCGTTTGAGTCTTCCGTGGCTACTTGTGTCGGTGACACGTACGGGACGTTACGGTCCCCGGGGCACGGCCCTCCAAGCGTCACGCCCCCGTTCCCCCGGTCTCAGTCGTTCTCGATCGTGAACTCCGCGAACGTCTCTCCCTCGACAGTGACGAGTCGGCCGTCCAGCCCGCCTCCGGGTCGGGGCTCGAACTCCGCGTGTGACTGTCGGTTGCCGCGGGGCTGGGCGTGGCTGCCGGGGTTGACCAAGACGAGGTCGTCGGTCGTCTCCACTCCGGGGTCGTGGCTGTGACCGTAGACGACGGCGTCGGCGTCGTGCTCGCGGCCGAACAACGACAGCGCGGTCGACGAGCGGGCGCGGTGGCGGACGGCGAAGGTCACGCCCTCGTAGCCGACGACCCGACTCTCCGGGAGGCGGTTCCGGACGGTCGCGTCGTCGTTGTTGCCGACGACGCCGTACAGCCGGTCGGCGGCGGACTCGAAGGCGGCGAGCACGTCGCCGGTGTAGAAGTCGCCGGCGTGGATCACGGCGTCTGCGGCCGCGACCGCCTCGCGGGTGCGACCGGCCAGTCTGTGCTCCGCCCGCCCGTGCGTGTCCGAGACCGCGACTAACACGACCGGGAGTCGTGTCGGCAGCGACGTGAATCCGACGGTCCCCACCCGTCGGCGCCTACTTTTATCACTGGGGGCGCCGTCGGGCGGCACGATGGCCGGAAGCAGATCCGTCGTGATCGCGGCACTCGTTGCGAACGGCGCTATCGCGGTGCTGAAGTTCTTCGCGTTTCTCGCGTCGGGGAGCCCTTCGATGCTGTCAGAGGCGTACCACTCCGTGTCGGACACGGGCAACCAAGTGTTCCTCCTGATCGGGATTCGGTACTCCGAGCGGTCGGCGACCCGGTCACACCCGTTCGGCTACGGGAAGGCACAGTTCTTCTACTCGTTCCTGGTGTCCGTGCTCCTGTTCGGCATCGCCGGGTGGGAGTCGCTGAAACACGGCTACGAGGCGGTCACCGCCGAGGGCCACGGCGGCGGCGCCAGCGACGTCGTGATCGCCGGCGTGGACTTCACCGCGCTCGTGCCGTTGTCGACGTTCCAGCTGAGCGTCGGGGTGTTGGTCGCCGCAATCGCGTTCGAGTCGTACGCCTTCCGGAAGGCGAGCGGGGAACTGCGCAGCCAGATCGACGAGTACGGCTGGAGCGGGATCCGGGAGGCGTTCCGGGAGACGAGCGACGTGACGACGCTCACGGCGTACACGGAAGACGCGGTCGCGCTGGGCGGGGCCGCCATCGCGCTCGTCGGGGTGATCGCCTCCCACTACACCGGCAACGAGATCTACGACGCCGTCACGGCGCTCCTGATCGGTGCCCTGCTGATGACGTTCGCACTGGCGCTGGCCTGGGAGAACAAACGGCTCCTGTTGGGGGAGTCGCTGTCGAGCAGCGACGAGGACCGGCTCCGAGCGGTCGCGACCGACCACGACGGCGTCGTCGGCGTCGACGGCCTCCGGTCGATGTTCGTCGGGCCGGCGACGGCGCTCGTCGCCGCCGACGTGAGCTTCGACCCGACGCTGGACGCCGACGAGATCGACGCCCGGATCGAGGCGATGGAGGCGGACCTGAAGGGTGTCGACGACCGGGTGTCGACCGTCTACATCGAAGCCGAGACGTGAGCGTGACTCGCGTCGACGGCGACGAGAGTCGCGGCCACGTCGGTGTGACTCACGCCAGGAAGAACAACAGCGCAGACACCGCGAGCGACGCCAAGACGACGACCGCCGCCAGGGCGCCGCCCATCTGGACGGCGGCGTTGGCGTGGCTCGCCAGCGTCTCCGTGCGGTCGTTGCCGAACACGGTCACCTCCGCGTGTTCCGTCGCTATCCCGACCTCGGCCGGGGCCAGGTCCGCGACGGCGTCGTCCGTGGCCCGTCGGACCGCCTCGATCACGTCCGCCCACGGCAGGACGTCGCCCACCTGATTCTCCGCCTCTACGGTGTTGACGACGTGGGTGTCCGTCGTCAACACCTCCACCTCGTCGAAGTCGTCGAGGGCGTCGACGATCTCGCCGCGCAGGCCCGGCTCCATGTTGTTGCCGTCGACGAGGACGTACGCCGTCCGTTGGTCGCTCACCTCCGTCACCATCGTGCGGACGCCCAACGGACCGACACCCTGCTCCGGCTCCCACTCCGTCTCGACGTGCCCGACGCCGACGGCCAACTCCGACCGCGGCGCCGTCGCCAGTCGGTCGCCGGCGTCGCCGGCGGCGGCCATCATGTCGAACGACCGGGTGGACCCCGGGGTGACGTGACCCAGGTCCGGTCCCTCCAGCCCGTTGTTGGAGTTGTGGGCGTCCGCGAGCATCACGTCGTCCAACCCGTTCGTGCGGGCCTCGGCGGCGGCCGACAGTCCGACGGCGTACTCCACGTCGTCGGCGAACCCCGGGGCGAACGTGGCGGTCATGAGCGCGTCGTCGCCGAACGCCTGGCCGAGGATCGACGCCTCGCCGGCGGCCGTCCGGACGCTCGGGGTGGCGCGGTCGGTGAACTCCAGTTTGCGCCCGGCCCGCTCGGCGGCGTCCAACAGTCGATCCACCTCGCGTTCCGTGACGAGGTTGAAGTCGTGGCCGGCGGTGGCGTGTGGCGGGAACCCCAGTCCGTCCGTCTCCTCGGCCACCCGGACGGGGAGGTTGCCGCCGCCGATCTCCCCCATCGGTCCGGGGTGGATCATCGGCAACACCCACCGGGCGGTCTCCGTCCCGTCCGGTCGCCGGACGGACAACACCGTCACCGGGACGACCGCTTCCTCGCCCATCTGCTCGAAGAACGTCTCCAGTTCGCGGCTGCCGTCCGCGATGTGGCCGACGAACCCCTGGATGAAGTCCAGGACGGACACGCCGAGCGACTCCCGCCAGGGCCGGTCGACGACGTAGAGGAAGCCGTACACCGCGCCGGCGTACAGCACACACGTCACCCCCAACAGGAGGAAGTGCTCCGGCGAGATCACCGACAGCTCCGGGGGTGCCTCGTCGGCCCGCGAGAGGTACGTCGTGACGTACGCTCGTTGGAGCGGCACGCCCAGTTCGATCGCCCGGAGTGTTCCGCTGTAGACGAACAACAGGACCGCAGAGGCCAGCGTCTGGATGCTCGCCGGGACGGCCGACAGCGTCAGCGACGACCGGGAGACGGCGGCGATCACGAGCAGGCGGAGGGCGAACACGGACGCCAGCGCCACGACCAGCGTGTCGAACACGAACTGCTGTTGGAGCGGCGTGAGGTACACTGCCACCCCGGCCAACGCCAGCACCGCGACGAGCACCACCTCACAGGCCAGTGCCAACAGCATCGACCGGTCGCGGGTGAGCTGGCCGCCGACGACCCTGTCGACCCAGGCCGTCCCGAGGCCGGCGACGACCGTCGGGATGCCGACGAAGAACACCCCCTGCCACGCGTCCCGTCCGACGAACAGGACACCGCGCCACACCTGCCCGGCGTCCGGGCTGGCGAAGGCCGCGACCCCCGCGGCTGCCGCCAGCAGGAGCGCTATCGCGACGCTCCGGTACCAGGACGGGGCCCGGAACACGAACCGAGACAGCCCCGCCAGGTTGCTCTGTGAGGACGTCATCGTCACCCGACTCATCCGCCGGCTACAAAAAGCGCCGCGGTCCGTGCCCGACGTTGAAGTGCGATGGAGCGACCAGTGGCCACAGCCGTGTCCGACACGCCGACACACCCGACCGACGAGACGACGACCGCCGGGGCAGAGTCGACCGACAGCGACCTGGTCCCGTTTTCGGATCTCGCCCGCGCCTGTTACTGTCCACGACAGTGTTACTACGCCCGCCGCGACGACGACCGGAGCGTCCCGGCGTCCGTCCGGTCGGTCCAGGAACTGGCGTACCGTTACCCGGAACTACGCGACTCGGAGACGGACCTGACGGCGGCTCCCGTCGCCGTCCCGCCGGCGGAGTACCGAGACCGACTCGCCGGTCTCGCGGAGCGACCGGACTGGGCGGCGCTGTCGGCGCCGCCGGAGCGGGACGTCTACCTCGCCGGCAAGGACTGTCACGGGGTCGCCCACAAGCTGTTGCCCGGGGTCGGCGACGGTGATCCGCCGCCGGTCCCGGTGATTGTCTCTCCGGGGGCGCCACACGAGACGGGTGTGTGGGAGCCACAGAGCGTCCGGGCGGTCGCGGCCGCGAAGGCGTTGGCCTGGCAGCGCGAACGGGAGGTGCCGTTGGCGCTCGTGGAGTACCCCGCACACGCGGTCGTCCGGAGCGTCAGGCTGAGCGTCCGCCGGACGGCCGCCTACCGCCGGGCGCTCCGGACGACCCGCGGAATCGACGGCCCGCCGCCGCGGCTCCGCGACTCCCCACGGTGTGGACCCTGTGACTACCGCGAGGAGTGTGGCGTCGAGACCGAGAGTCTCTGGAGCCGGCTCCGGCCGTGAGTCGGCTCAGCACCGAGCGTCCGCGCCGAACGCCAACAGTTCACCCACCCCCATCTCCTCGTCGAACGGGAGCTCGTCGACGTGGGCAGGCGTCCAGTTCGGTTGCACGGTGCGGTAGGAGGCCCGGCTCTCGTCGACCAGCCCCAGCAGCGTCTCGGCGACGATCCGGCTGCCGACCGGGCCGAGCCGGGCGCCGCCGTTGGCCACCTCCGCCTCCGCGAGCACGTAGTACCACAACGGCGTCTCCGGGTCGCCCGGCTCGACGCCGGACTCCCGTCTGACGGCCGCGACGTCGTCGTCGTACCCGAGGTCGTCGGCGGTGAACACCTCGGCGTCCACCGCCCGCGCGGCCGCCTGGCCGGACGGGAGCCCCAGCCGACGACCCCGCAGGAGGTTACGGGTCGCCAGCGACGCGACCGCCCCCTCGTCGGCGAACATCGGCAGGCGGAGCAGACTCTCCGGCAGCCGTCGGTCGATGGGGGCCACACGTTGGAGGTCCTCGTCGTCCGCCGCCCCCTCGAACTGGGTCCCCTCCAGGTCGAAGAAGTACGACCAGTCGATCCGGCGGTCGCCCTGGAGTCGGCGGCCCCCACGGAGGTGTGGCTCACCCTGGAACAGATCGGCCTCGAGCCCCTCGTTGAGTCGGTACGTCTCCTCGATCCGGCTGTGGCCGTAGCGGTACGCCGCGCCGGCGAACTCGACGGGAACGTACCGCTGCTCCCCGTCGGGGACGGTGAACAACTCCCGGCCGTTCTCCAACACGTCGTCCAGCACCGTCTCCTGGCACACCCGCGGGAGGAAGTCGTTCACGACGAGGTACTGGTGGTGCCACCGGAGGAGTTGGCTGGCCTCCTCCAGCGACGCCGCCGACTCGCCGGCACGTTCGTCGGCCAGCCGGTCGACGATCCGGTTGTGAGCGCCCAGCATCGAGACGTGGAGCTGTGAGAGGATCTGGTTCTCGTCGTTGCGTGGGTCGCCGATCAGTGCCACCCCCTGGGCGTTGCGCGGGAGGTCCGCGAGGGTGCCGTCCGTGTCCGGGCCGACGAGGAGCTTGTGTTCGTCGTTCTGTGCGGCGCCCGGGTCACCGTTCTGGTAGAGGTGACGGTCGACCTCGCGGCCGGCGCCGTACACGTTGTCCAAGTCGAGTCCGGGGGTCCGGAAGTTCCGGAGGGCGGCCGGGTCGACCTGGCGGTCGAGACTGGAGGTCGTGTCCAAGGTCACGTCGTGGTCGATGAACTGACCGTAGAACACGTACCCCGCCGGCGGGAAGTCGCGTCGCTCCGGCCGTTCCTCGTCGCCGAGGTTCATCGGTCCGTTCGGACCGCCCAGCGCCTCCAAGAACGCTACGTCGTGGGTCGCCGCCGGCAGGAAGTCGAACAGTCGCTCGAACCGACCGAGCCCGGACGCCGCCGGCCGCCGGGGGGTCTCCGTCAGTCCACGCTGCTCGACGCTGCCGTGGATGCCGCCGCTCACGTCGTCCGCGTACGACGCCGTCATCAGCTTCATCGCCCCCGGAGAGGGTCGGTGTCCGTGGTGAGACGGCCCCGCGTCGCCGTCCGGGGGCAGCACGACCGGGTCCACCGTGCCGCCGTCGTCCGCGACCGTCACCGACTCCTCGATCCTGTCGTCGACGACCAGTGTCGACTCCATCGTCGGCGCCTCGTCGACGTGGAGCGTGAACCCCCCGTCGTCGTCCGTCTCGTCGCTCGCAACCGTCTCGCTGTCGACGACCAGTTCCACCGTGACGCCCGCGACCGGCCCGGTCGGCGGCTGGACGACACGCCCCGTCAAGTGTGTGTGGCTCGCCATGGCGTGTGAGTGCGAGAAGCGGCAACACTTGAATCTATGGCACTGGTTCACACAGAGGTCGTTACGGGACCTATAGCGTCAGTCTTCCGACAGCCAGGCGCGAATCTCGTCGGCGTCGGCGCCGGCACGGAGCACCTCCCGGCGCTCCGGGTCGACGACGGTGCTCTCCCCGCCGGGGGTCGGTCCCTCGTCGGCGACGACCGCGACGGCGTCGCGGAGCTCCGGGGCCAGCTCCGCCGGGTCTCGGACGCTCCCGGTGCCAGAGCGGTTGGCGCTGGTCGCCGTCACGGGACGGCCGGCGCGGGCGGCCAGTTCGCGGGCGGCGTCGTTGGCCGGGACGCGGACACCGACGCGGTCGCTTCCGGCCGTCAACACGTCCGGAAACGACGGCCCGCGCCGGACGACCACCGTCACCGGTCCGGGGAGGAACGCCTCCATCAGTGCCCGGGCGCGCTCGCCGGCCTCGACGGCCGCGAGCGCGGTCTCGACGTCCGGGAACGCGGCCGACAACGGCTTCGACCGGTCGCGCCCCTTCAGTTCGAACACGCGGCGGACCGCCTCGGGGTCCGTCGCGTCGGCACCCAGCCCGTACACCGTCTCCGTCGGGTAGACGACCGCGTCACCGTCGCGGACGGCGGCCGCGGCCGCGTCGATCTGGCTCACGCCCGGGCCTCGACGGGCCGGCGACAAGTGTGTGACGGGCCACGGTGCCCCGGCTCAGAAGAACGCCCGCGGGACGCCGGTCCCTTCGACGACGGACTCCCCGTCGTCGTAGTAACAACGGCGTTTCGACCAGTTCGGGTCCCACACCTGGAAGTCCAGGTGTGGGCCGGAGCCGGAACCGGTCGACCCCTCGTACGCCACCGTCTCGCCCCGGGAGACGGTCCCGCCGTCCGCGACGGCGAACGACTGGAGGTGACCGTAGCCGGTCTTCCAGCCGTTGCCGTGGTAGATCAGCAGCCAGTTGCCGTACCCCCCGTCGTCGTAGCGGTGTTCGGCGGTGCCGCCGGCCGCGGCCGTGATCGGAGTGCCGCCGCCGTTGGCGATGTCGACGGCGCGGTGGTAGCGGGTGCAGCCGTCCAACGGCCGGCAGGCCCAGTAGGTGTCCGTCACCGTCCCCGTCATCGGGCACGCGAAGTCGGCCGCCGACAGCCAGTTCTCGGCCACCCAGCCCGTCACCGGGCCGTTGTCGGCGTCGCCGGAGAAGTCGACTCGCCACCAGTTGTAGCCGTCTGCCGACTCCGGCCCCTCGTACACCCGACCGCCGGTCCGCTCGTCCGCGACCGCCTTCCGCGCGTAGCTCGTCCCCGGGCCCTCGCGGACGCTGAGGTCGGCCGTGGTGAACACCGGGTCGAGGTAGTCGTAGCTCTTCGCCGCCGTCGCCGCCCCGGCCGTTCCCGCGCCGACGGCCGCCGTCGTCGCCGCCGTCTTCAGGAACGTCCGTCGTGTCGAGCTGAGATTCATTCCCCAGACACGGGACTATCCCGATAGTTCTTAAAATTTTCTCAGGCCGGGATCATCTTCCGTTCTCCCGACAGGTCACAGCTCGGCGACCGCGGCCTCTACCTCGTCGTAGTCCGGGAACTCCGGCCACTCGCCGGCGACCCAGGCGTACTGGACGGTGCGGTCCTCGTCGATCAGGAACACCGCCGGTCGGTGTTCCGTGACGCCGGTCATCCCGTCGAGCTCGTGGGCGACGCCGTACGTGTCCGCGAGCTCGGCGGTCGGGTCGGAGAACAGTCGGTAGTCCATCCCGCGTTCCTCGATCAGTCGGCTGTGGGCGTACGGAGTGGAGACGGAGACGCCGACCACCTCGACGCGGTCGCCCCACTCCCGGTCGCGGATCTCGTTCCACATGTACGTCGCCGGGAAGGCGCCGTCCATGGTGTAGAACACGAGCGCGACCGGGCCGTCGGCGGCCAGTTCCGAGAGGCTGGCGTCCGCCCAGTACTCTTCGTTCACGAGCGGGCGGGTGAAGTCGGGCGCCTCGTCGCCGACCGTCGGGTGGTCCGTCGTCGGGAGGTCGACCACGTCGAACTCCACCACGGTCACGCACCCCCGTCGTCGTACGTCGCCTCGACGTAGTCGACGATGTTGGCGGACTCCGACATCGTCACGCCGGTCGTCGGGTCGACGATCGCCGGGACGGTCCGCTTGCCGGTCAGACGGGCGACGGCGTCGCGCTCGGAGTGCATCGGTTCGACGAACCGCGACTCGTAGGCGACCCCGTGTTCGTCCAACGCACGGACGACACGCTCACAGAACGGGCACGCCTGGAGTCGGTACAGGGTGATCTGGTCGTCGGCTGGCATCACCCTCCGTACGGCGGGCGCAGGCGTAACGTCTTCGCCCGCGGCACGCCGCGAGACGGCCGCCTGGAGCCGGGACGGCCGTCGAGGAGAGGAAATCCTTAACCGGGGTGACGGCAAACCAGACAGTCGTATGGACTTGTCGTCGGCGTTCGCTGTCTCGTTCACCCTCCAGTTGGGGGGAGTAGTCGACACGCTCCCGATCAACGACACCACGGTCACCGTCGCCGGAGCGTTCTCGATCCTGCTCCTGATCGGGCTGTCGGCGTTCTTCTCCTCCTCGGAGATCGCCATGTTCTCGCTCCCGAGCCACCGCGTCGACGCGCTCGTGGAGAACGGTCGGACCGGCGCCAACGTGGTCAAGCAGCTGAAAGAGGACCCGCACCGGCTGCTCGTGACGATCCTGGTCGGGAACAACATCGTCAACATCGCGATGTCGTCTATCGCCACCGGCCTGTTCGCCCGGTTCATGAGCCAGGGGCAGGCGGTGTTGGCGGCGACGTTCGGGATCACGGCGCTCGTGCTCCTGTTCGGTGAGTCGGCGCCGAAGAGCTACGCCGTGGAGAACACGGAGTCGTGGGCGCTGCGGATCGCCAGGCCGCTGAAGCTGTCCGAGTACGTCCTCTACCCGTTGATCGTCACCTTCGACTACCTCACGCGGGTCGTCAACCAGATCACCGGCGGTCGTTCCGCCATCGAGAGCTCCTACGTCACCCGCGACGAGATCCAGGACATGATCCAGACGGGTGAACGGGAGGGTGTGATCGACGAGGAGGAACGCGAGATGCTGGAACGGATCTTCCGGTTCAACAGCACCATCGCCAAGGAAGTGATGACCCCCCGGCTGGACGTCCACGCCGTCTCGAAGGAGGCGACCGTCGACGAGGCGATCGAGACGTGTGTCCAGGCGGACCACGAACGGGTTCCGGTGTACGAGGGCACACTGGACAACATCATCGGCGTCGTCAACATCCGAGACCTGGTCCGGGAGCGTTACTACGGAGAGGCGAACCCGGCACTTGACGACGTCGTGAAGCCGACGCTCCACGTCCCAGAGTCGAAGAACGTCGACGACCTCCTGGAGGAGATGCAGGAGTCGCGCGTCCAGATGGTGGTCGTGATCGACGAGTTCGGGACGACGGAGGGGCTCATCACCCTCGAAGACATGGCCGAGGAGATCGTCGGGGAGATCCTGGAGGGTGACGAAGACGAGCCGTTCGAGTTCGTCGACGACGACACCGTTCTCGTGCGCGGCGAGGTGAACATCGACGAGGTGAACGAGGTGTTGGGGATCGAACTTCCGGAGGGAGAGGAGTTCGAGACCCTGGCCGGCTTCGTGTTCAACCGCGCCGGACGGCTCGTGGAGGAGGGTGAAGAGATCAGCTTCAACGGGGTGGACATCCGGATCGAAGGGGTCGACAACACCCGGATCACCCGAGCACGGGTGTCGATCACGGACGGCTACGACGAGACGGCCGTCGACGACGACACCGGCGTCGAGGCCGAGAGCTAGACGAGCGTGTCGACGACGGTGAACGCGCCGTAGCCGACACCCAACGCGAGTACGAGCGATCCCACCCACGCCAGTACGGTGTACACCATCTTCCGTCGGGAGACGCCGCTCCCGCCGGCGGCGTAGCCGGAGCCGACGATGGCGGAGACGACAATCTCGTTGAACGACACCGGAATCCCGAACGCGACGGCCGTCTGTGCGATGGCGAACGACGGGATCAGAGCGGCGATGGACCGTCGTGGCCCCAGACTGGAGTAGTCCTGTGCGAGCGCCTTGATCATCCGTGGCGCGCCGGTCCAGGAGCCGGCGAGCAGCCCGAAGCCGCCGCCGGCCAGGAGTGCGATCACCGGGAGGTCGATCCCGTCGCCCAGCAACGGGACGAGCGGGCCGATCGCGAGTCCGACCTGCGAACCGCCCGCGGAGAAGGCGACGAGCCCGCCGAGCGCCAACAGAAATCGGCGCTGGCCGCCGGTCTCGTCGCGGGCCAGGTCGACTCGGAGTAGTCCGCCGGCCAGCGCGGCGGAGACGAGCGTCACCAGGAGACTGCCGACGCCGCCGCCGATCACGGACCCGAGGACGGCTGCGACGGACGCCTGCTCACCCGGCGGGCCGATGGGAGTGAAGCCGACGTTCGCCAGAATCGCGCCGACGAGCGCACCGAGCAGAGGGACGGCAACGGTCTCTGGGACTCGATCCGAGCGGAGCACCCGGGCGGTGGCGTAGGCCGCGAAGCCGCCGACGAACGGCACCGTCACCCACAGCGTGGCGATCTCCGTGTACTTCGACCAGGCGGGGGCACCGCCCAAGGCGAGTCCGACCCCGACGACCGCGCCGGTGACGGTGAACGCGGTGGCGATGGGGTAGCCGGCGAACACGCCGACGGCGACCAGGATCGCCGCCGTCAACAGCCCGACGATGGCCGCCGTCGCCGTGATCGTCACGCCGTCGATCAGCGAGGTGCCGACCGCCTCCGTGACGTTCGCCCCCTGGAGCACCGCCCCGAGGAACCCGAGGAAGCCGACGACGAGCCCGGCCCGCATCACGCCGATTGCGTTGGCCCCGACCGCGGGCGCGAACGGGGTAGAGCCGGAGGAGCCGGCGCCGATGGCCCAGGCCATGAACAACGACGCGACGCTGGCGATCACGAACAGTCCCAGCGTCTCCGCGGATACCATACCCGACGCTCGTCGCCCGGGCACAAGTGCGTGTCTACTGCGGCGTGTTACCTCCCACCCTTCCCGTCGCGGTAGCCTTGGACGGACTTCACGAACAGTCGACGGAGGAAGAAGTAACCGCCGAACACCAACAGCAACAACCCGGCGAGGATCAGTGTCAGCGACAGATCGGCGGTGAGGAGGTCGATCACGTCGTCGACGAGTCCCATGTCTGCTACGCCGTGAGCGACCGGTATATCGTTTCTGCTGTCTGTGCGCCGGACGGCGATCTACCCGAGGACCCGTGGGTCGAAAGATAAGACTGCGGTCCACGTCCCAGTGACGACGGCCAAGCCGAGTTCGGCCGACGAGGTGGCGTGGAGTAACGGGAGGGCCGTGACTGTAAACGACCCGAGGAGGATCAGTTCCACTCTCGGAGAGAGGGTGTCTCGGTACGCCCCGACGGCGACCCCGGCTACGACACCGGAGAGCGCGTACACTCCACCGGTGAGAGGGTCGTAGCTCGGCGTCCCGTACTGCCACAGGTCTGCGTACACGGCCACAGAGACGGCGACTCCGTACGCCAGGTCGAGCGGTCTCGTCTCGATCGGTTCGCCCATCGTTTCGACTCGTCGTGTTCGTGGCTTCAAATCACTTCGTTCCCGTCTCCGGTTCGCGTATCCGCAGGAGTTCGTCGCAGACAGGAGTTCGGGACTCGTTCGTCAGTGTGCCACGGTGGCGGTCGCCGCAGCGGGCGGTCGGACGCAAAGGATTAATCGCTTCCCGCGAGACGGTAGGGTATGGCGGACTGTCCACTCGCAGACGAGTGCCCCCGGTACTCCGAGCGTATCCAGGGAATGGGGTGTTCACACTACGGCGACCGCGGCGGCGCCGAGTGGTGTGCCAGCTACGACATGCCCATCTCCGACCTGAAGTCACAGCCACTCAAGCCCGGCGAGGAAGTGACCCTCGACGTAGACGACATCCACGAGAGCGGTGCCGGCGTCGGCAAGACGGACGACGGGTTCATCGTCCTCGTCGACGGCGTGCTCCCGCCGGCCCGTGTCACCGTCCGGATCGACCGGGTGAAACAGAACCACGCCCGCGCCAAGGAGGTCGTGGCGGAGCACGATCCGGAGGCGGACGACGAGCCGACGGCGTCGACCGACGACGGTGACGGCGACGACGACCGAGATCGTGGGCGGGGCGACGACGACGACCGGCTCGGCTCTCGGGAGAACTTCTGGGGCGCGTGACCCCGCTCGGGGTCCGGCGCCGCGGTCGGACAGTCCAGGCTCCGTCGCCCGCCGGCGGGCTCTCCCGACGACGGACGCTTTTTGTCTCCGTGTCTCCCACTGGCGACCGTGACCGACGACGAACGGGGCGGTGAGGTGCCAGACGCAGACGAGCTGTTGGAGCGTGCCGGCTTCGACGCCGCCGCGAACGTGTTGACGCGTCGCCAGGCAGAGGTGTTGGCGCTGCGCGAGCGGGGGCTCCGGCAGTCTACCATCGCCGACCGGCTGGGCACCTCGCGTGCGAACGTCTCCAGCGTGGAGGCCAGCGCCCGTGACAACGTCGCCCGCGCCAGAGAGACCGTCTCCGTCGCGGAGGCGCTGACGGCCGCCGTCACCGTCGAAGTCGCCGCCGGGACGGACCTGTACGAGGTGCCAGACCGGGTGTACGACGCCTGTGACGACGCCGGGGTGAAGGTGTCGTACACCGCGCCGGACCTGATGAAGCTCGTCTCCGACGCCGCCGGCGACGCCGTCCAGGGACGAGCGGTGACGGTCGCGCTGTCCGTGAGCGTCGGACAGGACGGCGGGGTCGAGGTGCGACGGTCCGGGTGAGGCTGCCGCCACCCGACTGCCTTTTGTCTCGCCGCCCCACGCCCCGGACATGGACCTGGGAGTCGACGGCGATACGGCACTGGTGACGGCCAGCTCCAGCGGTCTCGGCTTCGCCTCGGCCGCGGCGCTGGCCGAGGCGGGCACGAACGTGGTGATCTGTGGCCGGACGCCCGAACGACTGGAGACGGCAGAGGCGGAACTCGCGGACGCGCCGGGAGAGGCGATGGCCGTCGAGACGGACCTCACGGAGCCGTCGGCGGTGCGCGCGCTCGTGGACGCCACGGCCGACCGGTTCGGCGGGATCGACCACGTCGTCACCTCCGCCGGGGGTGTCCCGCCGGGCGCCTTCGCCGACGTAGACGACGACGACTGGTACGGCGCCTACGACACCCTCGTGATGAGCGTCGTCTGGACGCTGCGGGCCGCCCGCGAGCACCTCGAGGACAGCCCGAAGGGGACCGTGACGGCGATCACGTCGACGAGCGTCGCCGAGCCGATCGAGAACCTGATCCTCTCGAACGCGGTCCGTCGGGGCGTCGTCGGGGTCGTCAAGTCCGTCGCCAGAGGGTGGGCGCCGTCGATCCGCGCCAACGCGGTCCTGCCGGGCGCCCACGAGACCGCCCGGATCGAGGAGTTGATCGAGGACAGCATCGAGCGTGGCGAGTTCGACAGCTACGACCAGGGGCTGGCCGACTGGGCCGCGGACGTGCCGATGGACCGAATCGGCGACCCGGCGGCGTTCGGCCAGGTGGTCGCGTTCCTGGCGTCGGAGCCGGCGGGGTTCGTCAACGGGGTCGCCCTGCCCGTCGACGGCGGCCGGCTCCGGGGCTGATCGTCGGTCAGACCCCCTGGCCCATCAGGTGACTGCGGAGCACGTCCGGCGTCTTCACGCCGGCGTCCGGGTTGACGACGACTACGTCGTCGTCGGCCGCGAGGTCGCCGTCGTCGGCCAGCTCCCAGGCGGCCGCGAGCGCGACGCCGCCGGCGCCGCCGACCTCCAAGACGGTCGTCTGGGCGGCGGTGACGGCGCTCTCCAGCGCGTCGTCGTCGGAGACGGCGACGGCCGTTCCGGACAGGTCGGACAGCGCCGACAGGGCCAGGTCGCCGCCGGCGGGGTCGGGGATCTCCAGTTCGCCGACGATGGTGTCGGGCCCCTCCCACGGCTCGGTCGCGTCGGCGTCGGCCTCCCAGGCGGTGGCGACTGGGGCACAGCCGGCGGGCTGGGCGGCGACGACCGTCGGCAGCGAGGCCAACAGGTCGGCGTCGTCCAGTTCCGCGAGCCCGCGTTCCAACCCGACGAGCAGTTCCCCCGTCCCGACCGGGACGACGACGGCGTCGGGCGTCGCCAGCGGGGCGGCGGCCTCGACGGCCGGGCCGTCGACCAACGGGTCGTCCGTCTGCTCGCGGGCGAAGTCGGCGACGAGCTCGTACGCCAGGGTCTTGGCGCCGTCGTGGCGGTACGGCGTGTCGAACGCCGACAGCGAGTAGTAGTCCGCCGCGAGTTGGTCGTCGACGGCGGCCGCGGCGTCGCCGAACCGGCCGCCGACGACTCGCATGTCGCCGCCGTGGACGTTCACCATCGCCTTGTTGGAGAAGGCGGTTCGGGAGGGGACGAAGGCGTACGACCGGAGCCCGGCGCGGCCGGCGTACGCCGCCGCCGACTGGCCGGCGTTGCCCGCGGCCGCGAGCGCCAGCGGCTCCGTGCCGGCCTCGCGGGCGGCCGTCACGGCCACGCTCATCCCGCGGTCGTAGACGGTGCCCGTCGGGTTCCGTCCCTCGTCTTTCACCGCCAACGACGCCACCCCCATCTCGTCGGCCAACGGGACCGCGGTCACGAGCGGAGTGTCCCCCTCCGCCGCGGAGAGTCGCTCGCCCCGCGAGAACGGCAACGGCGCCGCGGCGGCGTCGGCCACGCCGCGTGCTACGGTCGCCGGCGAGGGGTCGTACGCGGGCGACAACACCCCGCCACAGTCACACCGCCCGTGCGTGCCCGGGTCGTGGCGTCGCCCACAGTCCGCGCAGTCCAGCCCCACGAACGCAGTGTCGTCTGTCACACGAGAGCCTCCGACCGCGAGGGGCATATGGGTTCTTCTCGCTCCCGGCGAACTGTGACCGGGTTGTGCAGGTTTTCGAGACCAGCAAACGGGGATACCTTTATATGGTATCGTAGCGCCTCCGTTCGAGTACGATGTCAGCGCCCTCCGACGCAGCCGCCGTACAGCGCGCGAGAGAGCGATACACCGACGAAGACGACGGGCCGGCGATCGACTCCCCGGCCGAGGAGGTCGTCGACCTCCTCACCGACGAGTACGCCCGCCAGATCCTCCAGGCGGTGACGGGCGACGCGAAGCCGGCGTGTGAGCTGGTCGAGCTACTTGGCGTCTCGCGGCCGACCGTCTACCGCCGGTTGGACGACCTAGAGGAGGCCGGGCTCGTGGAGCCGGCGATGTCGTTCGACCCGGACGGCCACCACCGCCGGGAGTTCCACGCGGCGTTCGAGGAGGTGACCGTCACGCTCGGGGCCGACGGGTTCGGCGTGGAGACGGGCGCCCCCGCGGAGTGACGCCGACGGAATCTGTACGCCTTAGTTCCCGGGCGTCGAACCGCCGGGTATGAGCGAGGAGGTTGCCGTCGTCGGCGCGGGACTGGCCGGACTCGTCGCCGCGCGTCGACTCGCCGACGCGGGTGTCGACGTCCGGGTGTACGAGACACGCGACAGCGTGGGTGGCCGTGTGCGGTCGCGCCACCGCGACGGGTTCGTCCTGGACCGCGGCTTCCAGGTGTTGTTCACGGCCTACCCCGCCGTCCGGACGGAGTTGGATCTCGACGCGTTGGATCTGCGTGGCTTCTCCCCGGGCGCGGTGTTGTGTTCGACGGCAGAGGGGACCCGCGCCGTGCTGTCGGACCCGTTGCGGGACCCGGGAGCGCTCGTGGAGTCGGTTCTCAACCTGGAGGTGCCGACGAGCGACAAGCTCCGGACGCTCCTCCTGCGTCAGGATCTCCGGAGCCGCGAGGAGTCGGAGTTCTTCCAGGGGTCGGACGAGTCGATCCGGGCGTACCTGGACGACTGGGGGTTCTCGGAGTCGTACGTCGAGAAGTTCGTCGCCCCGTTCTACGGTGGGATCACTCTGGACCGCTCGCTCGCCACGTCGAGTCAGGTGTTCCAGTACACGTTCCGGACGCTCTCGCGCGGCCGGATCGCCGTTCCCGCCGACGGGATGGGGGCGATCGCCGAGCAGTTGGCCGACCGGGCCCGGGCGGCCGGGGTCGAGATCGTCCGCAACGAGGGGGTCGCGGCAGTCGAGCACGACCGGGGCGGCGGCCGGACTCGTGGCGCCGGTCCGGTCGGGTTCGAGACGACGGAGGCGAGCCGGGAGGCGGACGCGGTCGTCGTCGCCGCCGACCCGCGGAGTGCCCGAGAGCTGACGGGCGTCGACACGATTCCGACAGAGGGGAAGTCGTCGACCACGCAGTTCTACAGCCTGCCGGAGCACGCGCGGGTGGAGACCGGCGACAAGATCCTGTTGCACACGGACGGGGCGTCGCCGAACGTGGTCGTGCCGTTGTCGGAGGTGGCCCCGGAGTACGCCCCGGACGGCCGGGAACTGCTGTGTGCGACGTTCCTGGGTGAGGATGCGCTGGAACGGGACGAGGAGTCGCTGGCGGCCGACACCCGGGCGGCGCTGTCGGCGTGGTACCCGGAACAGTCGTTCGAGTCGTTGGAACCGATCCACACGGACCGGCTCCGATTCGCCCAGTTCGCCCAGCCGCCGGGCGTGTTCGACGACCTGCCGTCCGTCACGGCCCCGTCGGGCTCCGTCTACCTCGCGGGCGACTACACGGAGTGGTCCTCGATCCAAGGGGCGATGGAGAGCGGGCAGGCCGCCGCCAGCGCCGTGTTGTCGGCAGAGCCTGTCGGGGAGTAGCCCGCGACTAGAAGGGCAACAGTCGGAGCCCAAGCAGTAGTCCGAACCCGACGGCCAGCGTCGCCAGGATGTTCTCCGTCCGCCAGGCGACCGCGAGCGCGACGGCGCCCGCGAGCAGCCGGTCGTTGCCGAGGACGACGACCGCCCCCTCCGGCGCCAGGAACGACGGCGCGACGAGCGCCGACAGTACGGCCGCGGGCACGAGTTCCAGGGCTCGTTCCCCCCGGTCGGGCAGGTCGATTCGTTCGTAGAGGTAGAGGAACGACGCCCGGAGCAGGAACGTCCCGACGCCGACGGCGACGATGGCGGGCCACGCGATCACGCCGGTTCACCCCCGTCGTCTTCGTTGTCGCGCTCGGGCTCGCCGTCGCCCTCGCTCTCTCCGGTCTCGCCGGACAGTTCGTCGGCGACGAGCCCGGCGGCGATACCGGCGAGCGCGCCCGCCACTAGCCCGAGGTTCAGCGGGAGCGACGCGCCGGCGACGGCGACCGTGCCGCCGACGACGGCGGCGACGACGGCGGCGTCGTCGGTGACGGCCGGCGTGAGCACGGCCAGGAACACGAGGGGGACGGCGAACCCGAGCGGCAGCGACGACGGCAACTGGGCGCCGCCGACGGCGCCGACGGCGGTGGCGACGACGAACACGGCCCACAGCGGGACGGCCGTCCCGAGGTAGTACCAGACGGACGGGCCACGGTCGCGGAACCGGGTGATGGACAGCGCGTACGCCTGGTCCGTCAGGAGGTACGCGATCAACGCCCGGCGGGCCCGGGAGACGCCCTCGAAGTACGGCGCGATGGACGCGGAGTACATCACGAGCCGGACGTTGATGACGAGCGCCGTCCCGACGACGACGAGGAAGGCGGCGTCCCGACCCAACAGTTCGATAGCTGCCAACTGTGAGGCGCCGGCGAACACGACCGTCGACAGCCCCAGCGCCTGTGCGACCGTGAGATCGGCCGACACGGCCGCGGCGCCCGCGACCAGCCCGAACGGGATCGCGCCGAGCAACACCGGCGCGATCGCGCGGGCGCCGGCGAGAAACGACTGGCGTGGTGACACGCTCGTGACACGGGTGTCGCGCCAGTATAGCTGCCGGTTGCGGCGACGGGGCGGCGCGGCCGCTGGGCGAGTGAGTGCGGCTGAGGGGAGTAAGCCCCCTTCGGTTCGGCCCGACATTCGGCTGAGCGCCCGCACCGGGCCCGCCCGTGTGGGCGGTCGTCGTCCGAACTACCATCGGGCACGGGTGGTCCGTGCCGTCGGCGCGGGCTTGCACCGGCGAGGATTCGCCGTTCCATCCGTTCCCGGGCGTCGACCCTCGGCGGGGTCTCCCTGGCCCGCGCGGTGTGTCCGCGCGGTGCTCCGTGCCGCGTGAGCGGCGGCGGCCCCCTCTCGGGTCGGTTCGCACGCCTCATCGGTCGGCCCGGGCGGTGTCGTCTCTGTTCCAGAGCCAGCCGTCTCCGACTCCGGGCTTGCGCCCGGTCGCCCGTCCGGACGGTGGGGGGACTTTCCTCGTGTCGCCACGGGAGTCGGGCTCCCTCTGCCACCCCCGGGTAAGGCACAGCCGGTTATAACTCTCCCGGCAGGTGGGGAAGAGTTGAAGTCTCCCCGGCACATCTGTGCGGGCATGTCTCAGGCTCGGGCCGTGGAACTCTCGTACCAAGACGGCGTTCGCGCGGTCGAACTCGCCCGGGAATCGGTGACCGCTTTCGTCGAACGGGGACAACGCGAGGATCCGGGGAGTATGCGCGACGCGTTCTACAACCGCACCGGCGCGTTCGTCCGACTCAAGTCGACACGCGGGCGTGGTCGGCTCCGCGGGTGTGCGGGCTCGTATCGCACGGACGACCAGCTGGGCCACGCCATCGTCGACGCCGCGATCGGCGCCGCGTCGTCCGACTCCGGCGGCTCCGAGGTAGAGAGCGGTGAACTCGACACTCTCCAGGTGTCCGTCTGTGTCGTCGAGGACGTGATGCTGACGGACGACCCGGTCGCCGACATCGAACTCGGTCGCCACGGGGTCGCCGTCAACTACGGCAGCACCCACGGCTGGCTGTACCCCACCGTCCCGGTCAAGAACGACTGGAGCGCCCAGCAGTTCCTCTCGCGGACCTGCCGGAAGTGTGGGCTCTCCCCGTTGGCCTGGCAGGACGACGAGGCCGTCGTCACGCTGATCGACGGCCAGGTGTACCGAGAGCGCCCGGACGGCGGCAGCGTCGAAGAGCTGTAGTCACTCCCGGAACCCGACCCGTTGCGCGTCCGCCAGCGCGCGTCGGGCCGTCTCGTCGACGTCGAACGTGGCCGTCCGTTCTCCGTCCGTCACGACTCGTTCCAGCAGCGACTCCCCGTCTCCCGGGCCGGCCCGGTTCCTGAGTCCGACGTGGTGGCCGCCGTCTGCGGTGCGGTACACCGACTTCGCGCCCGACAGCTTCCCGCGTTTCGCCGCCGGCTCGCCGTCGACCGTCACCAGGTCCAACGAGAAGTCCACCGGGTCGGCGTTGGAGACGTAGCCGCCGACGCCGAACCCGTCGGCGACGTCCCGGAGGTGACGGAGGTCGGCCGGGCCGAGCCCGCCGGAGAGGAAGACGTCCACGTCGTCGTGGCCGCGGGCGTCTAACTCCCAGGCAACCTCACAAGCGATGTCCCGGAAGTCCCCTCGGCGGGAGCCGGTGGTGTCGAGTCTGACGCCGTCCAGCTCCTCGCCGAGTTCGTCGACGGCCGCCAACACCTCCTCCACCTCGTCGCCGTACGTGTCACACAGCGTCACCGTCGGCCCGTCGGTCGTGTCGGCGAACGCGCGCCAGGCGGCCGCGCGGTCCTCGCGGCCGAAGGAGATGACGAGCGCGTGGGGCATCGTTCCCGAGGGCTCCCGGTCGAGTTGGTCGCCGGCGGCGACGTGCGAGAAGCCATCGAAGCCGGCCTGGAGTGCGCTCTTCTCGACCATGCCCGCGAGCGCCGGGTGGACGTGGCGAGCGCCGAACGAGAGGAGCGTCGTCTCCGGCGCGGCGCGGCGACACTCCAGGGCGGCCGTTGCGACCCCAGTCGCGTGTGAGAGGAACCCCAGGAGTGCCGTCTCCAGCTCGGCGAAGCCGAGGTACGACCCCTCGATCCGGAGCACCGGGCCACCGTCGAACGACGTCCCCGGGGGGAGTGTCTCGACGTCCACGTCGCGGCCGGTCAGGAGCCGGACGGCGTTGTCGACGCCCGCGAGGAGTTCGAACTCGCCGGTGGGGAACTGGTCTGCGGTCACCTCGGCGACGACCTCGGGGTTGCGGTCCGCGGCCGTCAGCGCGTCGCGGGTGTTCCGGAAGTAGGCGTCCGTCGCCCGGCCGTCGACGATCGCCGCGTCCGGCACCGTGTCGAACGTGCCGCCGTCGTCGGCGGGCGTGTCCTCGGTCATGCGACGGGGTTGTCGGCCGGCGGGCAAAAACCCAGCAGACCCGGGGCGATCACAGCCGCGACCGGATCGTCTCGGCGGTGGCGTCGCCGACGCCCGGCACGTCCGTGAGGTCGTCGTGGCCGGCGTCGCGGACGTTCTCGACGGAGCCGAAGCGACGCAGCAGTCGGCGACGGGTCTCCGGGCCGACGCCGGGCACGTCCTCCAGGACGGTCGACACCTCGTCCCGGAGCGTCTGGTGGTACTGGACGGCGAACCGGTGGGCCTCGTCGCGGACGCGCTGGAGGACGTGGAGTTTCCCTTCGTCGTCGTCCCAGTCGTGGACGCGGTCGGGCGTGATCACGAGTTCCTCGTCTTTGGCGAGCGCGACGGCGGGCACGTCCCAGCCGGTCGCCGCCAGCGCGTCGCGTGCGGCCCCCAGTTGGCCGTCGCCGCCGTCGACGACGAGCAGGTCCGGGTCCGGACGGTCGTCGCGGCCTTCGACGGCCCGTTCGGCCCGCCAGGTCACGAGCGCCCGCATGTTGTCGTAGTCGTCGTTGCGGTCGGGCAGCTTCTTCCGGCGGTAGTCCGCCTTCTCGGCGCTCCCGTCCACGAAACAGACGTTCGAGCCGACCGCCGCCTTCCCCTGAGAGTGTGACACGTCGAACCCCTCGATCCGTTCCGGGCGGGTGGTCCCGAGTGCGTCCGCGAGCGCCCCCAGTTCGTCCGTCCGGCTGGGGCCACTGCGGGCGTTCTTCAGCGCGAGATCCACCAGCTTCGCCTCGCGGCCGGCGCCGGGCACGCGGACGGCGACCCCCTCCGTCTCCAGCCATTCGCGGACCTCGCGCTCGGCCGGGCGCTCGGACAGGAGGACGGCGTCGGGGAACGACCGTTCGGCGTAGTACTGGACGAGGAACGCCGACAGGACGGCCGCGACACCCTCGGAACCCTCCGGTGCGTCCATGGTGTGACGCGACCGGTCGACGAGCTGGCCGTCCTCGCTGTGGAGTCGGGCGACGACGGCGCGGTCGCCCTCGACGGTGGCGCCGAGCACGTCGACGGCGGACTCGCGGCCGTCGCCGCTGATCGCCTCGCCGCCGTCGCCGTGGAAGGCTCGGACGACGGCCAGTCGGTCCCGGAGGTTGGCGGCGCGTTCGAACGCCTCGTCGGCGGCGGCGGCCTCCATCGCACGCTCCAACGGGTCCACGAGCACCCCCGTCTCGCCCTGGAGGAACCGTCTGACAGCCGTCACGTCTTCGGTGTAGCTCTCGGCGTCCGTCTCGTCGACACACGGCGCAGAACAGAGGCCGACCTCGTAGTCGAGACACGGGCGGTCGCGGTTGTCGTACTTGTGGTCGGAACAGCCGCGGAGACCGTACGTCTCCCGGAGCGCCTTGACGACTGTCTCCACGCGGCCGACGTTCGTGAACGGGCCGAACACGGTCGCGCCCTCGTCGGGGTCGCGCGTCACCTCGATCCGGGGGATCGAGTGGTCCGTGAGTTGGACGAGCGGGTAGGACTTGTCGTCTTTCAGCCGGACGTTGAACCGCGGGCTGTGACGCTTGACCAAGTTCGCCTCCAGCAGGAGCGCCTGGGTCTCCGTGTCGGTGACGGCGAAGTCGAGGTCGTCTGCGCGCTCGACCATCCGGGCGACACGCCGCGAGCGGGGGTCGGTGTACGACGGGACACGGTCGCGGAGGTCGACCGCCTTGCCGACGTACAGGACAGTCTCACCCTCCAAGAACTGGTACACCCCGGGCTCGTGCGGGAGGGCGGCGGCACGCTCGCGGAGTTCGTCCGTCTGCATCGACAGAGTACCTATCCGGGCGCGACGGGCTTGAGGCTGGCGTCGTTCGACGGGGGCGGCAGGGGCGGTGCGGCGGCGGTGCGGTTGCGGGGCGGTCAGAGCGCCGGCCGGGGAAATTTCTCCGGGGCGGTCAGAGTGCTGGCCAGGGGAATTTCTCGGTAGCGGTGCGAAGCGGTGCGAGCCGAGCGTCGGCCGGGAGAATCACCCGACTGCGGTGCGGTGTTGCCGCGGTCGGCACTACGATGCAGTACGCGAGCGGGGGAGCGGTCGCGGTGCGGTCGCGGTACGGCACTAGAACCCGGACGCGAGCGAGGGCCGAAGGCCCGAGCGAGCGCCTTTTTCATCACCGGATCGCGGAGCGATCCGGTTAGCAGCCAGATCCCTCCGGGATCTGGCGGCATCGATGTTTTTGCCGTGAGCGGTGCGCGCCGCAGGCGCGCATCCGAACGGTAAGAAGATCGGTGTTTTAGAGTCCGAGCTCTCTTCCGATCACCAGGTGTTGGATCTCGCTGGTGCCCTCGCCGATCTCCATGAGCTTGGCGTCGCGGTAGTAGCGCTGCGGAGAGAAGTCCTCGGTGTAGCCGTAGCCCCCGAGCACCTGGACGGCGTCTTCGGCCACCTCGCGGGCGGCCTCGGAGGCGTCCAGCTTCGCCAGCGACGACTCCTGGCCCACGGACTCCCCGTTGTCGTACAGCGTCGCGGCCTTGTGGGTGAGCAGCCGGGCGCGCTCCGTCTTGCGGTGCATGTCGACGAGCTTGTCGCGGATGGCGTCGAACTCCGTGATCGACTTGCCGAACTGCTCGCGGTCGTCGGCGTACGACTCGGCGGCGTCGTACGCGCCCTGTGCGAGCCCGGTCGAGAGGGCGGCGATGGAGATCCGGCCGCCGTCCAGCGTCTTCATGGTCTGTTCCCAGCCTTCCCCCTCCTCGCCGAGGAGCCGATCCTCGGGGACGCGCACGTCGTCCAGTCGGATCTCGCAGGTGGGCGAGCAGTTGAGGCCCATCTTGTCCCAGATGGTCGTCACCTCGAAGCCGTCGTCCTCGGGGTCGACGATGAACGTCGAGATGCCGCCGTAGCCGGCGTCGGAGTCGGTGACGGCCTTCACTAGGACGCTGTTGGCCTCGCTGGCGTTCGTGATGAACTGCTTGGAGCCGTTCAGGACGTACTCGTCGCCGTCTCTCTCGGCCGTCGTGTCCATGTCGGAGGCGTCGGAGCCGGACTCCGGCTCCGTGAGCGCCCACGCCCCCATCTCGTCACCCTCTGCGAGCGGGCGGAGCCAGCGCTCCTTCTGTTCGTCCGTGCCGAACAGCTCGATCGGCTTGGCACCCAAGGAGACGTGTGCGGCGTACGAGAGGCCCACACCGCCGGAGACCCGTCCCAGCTCTTCGGTGACGAGCGCGTACATGAGTTGGTCGCCGCCGAGGCCGCCGTACTCCTCGGAGACGGGCACCCCCATCATGTCCAACTCGCCGAGTTGGTCGAAGATCTCCGCCGGGAACCGGTGTTCGTCCTCCAGCTCCTGGGCGACCGGCTCGATCTCCTCTTCGGCGAACTCCCGGACCTGGTCGCGGATCATCCGGTGTTCCGCAGAGAGTTCGAAGTCCATACGCAATTCTTGCGAGCAAGGCGGCATAAACCCCCCGCTCGGGGTCGTCACCAGTCCGCGAGGAACGCCTCCAGCCGGCGTGTCGCCTCTCGGAGCTGTGGGAGTCCGGTGGCGTACGACACCCGGAGGTGACCCTCGCCGCCGGCGCCGAACACACCCCCGGGGACGACCGCGACGCCCGCCTCCTCCAACAACGCCTCGGCGAACGCCTCGGCGTCGCCGCCCGGCGCCGCGGGGAACGCGTAGAAGGCGCCCCGCGGGCGGACACAGTCGATTCCGAGGTCGGCGAACCGCGAGAGGAGGAAGTTACGCCGGCGGTCGTACTCCTCGCGGGCGTCGGCGACGGCGTCGCGGCAGTTCTCCAACGCCTCGACGGCGGCCGCCTGCGCGGTCGTCGGGGCCGACAGCATCGTGTACTGGTGGACGCGGTTCATCGCCCGGATCGCCGTCGGCGGGCCGAGCGCGTACCCCAGTCGCATCCCGGTCATGGCGTACGCCTTCGAGAAGCCGTCGAACACGACCGTCCGTTCGCGCATCCCCGGCAGCGACGCGATGGAGGTGTGGTCCCCGTCGTAGACGAGCTCGGCGTAGATCTCGTCGGCCAACACGGTGAGGTCGTGCTCGCGGGCGAACTCGGCGACACCCCGAATCTGGTCGTCGGAGAGCCGTGCGCCGGTGGGGTTGTTCGGGTCACAGTACAGCAACACGTCGGCCTCGTCGGCGTCGGCGGCCGCCAGCCGGTCGTAGGTGAGGGCGAACGACTCCGCCGGTCGGGTCGGAACGGAACACACCTCGCCGCCGGCGAACCGCACCGCCGGGACGTACGAGACGTACGTCGGCTCCGCGACGGCGACGGTGTCGCCCGGGTCGACGAGCGCGCGGCAGGCGAGGTCGATCCCCTCGCTGGCGCCGGCGGTGACGAGCACCTCCGTCTCCGGGTCCCACTCGACGCCGCGACTGTCGGCGCTGTCGGCGACGATCAGCTCCCGGAGATCCATCCGGCCGCGGTTGGCGGTGTAGGAGGTCCGGCCGCGTTCGAGCGCCGTGATGGCGGCCTCGCGGGCGGCCCACGGCGCCGAGAAGTCCGGTTCGCCGACGCCCAGCGAGATCACGTCGTCGCGGGCCTCCGCCAGTTCGAAGAAGCGTCTGATCCCCGAGGGTGGGACCCGGTCGACGCGCTCGGACGGCTCGATCGTCATGGGGTGACGGAGCGTCGGTCGTCCTCGTCGTCGTCGTCGAAGACGATTCCGGCCTCGACGTGCGTGTCCATCACGTAGTGGCTCACGGTGTTGGTCACCGCCGACAACGGCGCCACCTTCTGGGAGACGAACGACGACACCTCGTTCATCGACTCACCCTCGACCTCCAGGAGGAGGTCGTAGTCGCCGGAGACGAGCCGCAGCGTCTCGACCTCGGGGAACGCCGCGATCCGGCGGGCCACGTCGCCGTACCCCGTCTCGCGGTCGAGTCGAACGTCCAACTCCACGACCGCACGGACCCGTTCCGTCTCCGCGCGGTCCGGGTCGACGACCGCCCGGTAGCCCCGGATGACGCCGTCCGCCTCCAACGACTCGATGGCGTCCGCGACCGTCTCCTCGTCTAACCCAGTCTGTCTGGCGATGTCCGCCGTGCTGGCACGTGCGTCGTCCCGGAGGATCGACAGCACGCTCTCGCGGTCTGTCATGGTTCTACTGTGTGAGTGACTGCCTCCGACAAGACGCTGGCGGTCCGTGCAACGGAGCGGAAGAACAGTGACCGTCAGTCGGACCCGACCGACCGGAGCCGTTGGGTCTCGTCTCCGACGGCTGCGGTCAGTGACTCTACTTCGTCGTCGGTCAGAGTGACGAACGTGTCGTCAAGCGACTCCTCGCCAAAGTAACCCGATACGTCTACTACGTCTGTTGGGCTACGCAGGCGTTCGAGTCGTGGTCTGGCGCTCCGCTGTGACACACCCGACTATATCGTCTGGAAGAGAATAAATCGATGGGTGCGCACGTACTGCGAACCCCAGACATCTGAACTGCCAGCGGTTGTTCTCTGCTAACCCTACACCAGTTCGTCGTAGCGCGCCCCGGTCTGTTTCAGCGTCTCCGTGGAGTAGAGCCGTTCGTGCTCGAACGGGAGGTGGTCGGCCGCGAGTTCGTCGATCTTGTCGTCGACGGCGTCCGCCTCCCGGCCGTGGACCATCGTGAACAGATTGTACTCCCAGTCCAGATCCGGCCGGCGCGGGCGGTTGTAACACAGCGTGACGTACGGCAGTTCGCCGACGGCCTCGCCGCGGGCGTCCAGTTCGTCGTCGGGCACGTCCCAGACGACCATACAGTTGTTCCGGAAGCCGGTGACGACGTGGTTGACGACACAGCCGATCCGTTTGACACAGCCGTCGGCGCGCAGCCGCTCGGTCGCGGCGAGTACGTCCGTGACGGACGCGTCCACGGCGTCGGCCACGTCACGGTACGGCGTCCGGGTGAGCGGGAAGCCGTCCTGGATCTCGACGAGCAGTTCCCCCTCCAGCGCCGAGAGGTCACCCGTCGCGGACTCGGAGATCCGGGTTGCGGAGGCGTCCGTCTCCGCGACTGACTCTCTGGCGAAGGCGTCGTCGTTGACGACCGGGAACTCCAGGTCGATGTAGTAGTCCGTCAGCATCGGGAGGTTCAGGACGGTACAGCCGGTGTCAGCCTCGATCTCCGCCAGGATCTCGTCGCGTCGATCCCGGGAGGCCGCGGTGACGACGAACCACATGTTCCACTCGTGGTCGCGGCGGTAGTTGTGGTTCACCTGGCGGTAGTCGTTGATCGTCTCGGCGACCTCGTCGAAGCGGCCGTCCGGGGCGCTCACGGCCGCCAGCGTCGACGAGCCGATCACCGGCGGGTTGAGCACCGCGCCGAACCGGCGGAACACGCCCGCCTCCCGGAGTCGTTCCACGCGAGCGAGTACGTCCGACTCCGTCGTCCCGAGGTGGTCGGCGAGCACCTGGAACGGTTCTTCGACCACCGGGAAGTCGCTCTGGTAGTCGTCGATCAGGGCGGCGTCCGTCTCGTCCAAGCCGGCACGCCAGTCCGACGCTGCGTCCGGTGTACTCATCGTCTGTCCATGGGGTGGCAGCCACCTACCGCTTTCGGGTCAGATCTGTCTGGTGCTACCGAAGTGTATTTTTATCTCTCACCGTGTATTTCACTCGTGCCTTGTGAGCCACTGGAGTTTCTCGGCCGCTCGTCAGTTCGTCGGGAGATCCTCCACGCGCTCGTCGACGACCGCCGGACCGTCCGCGACGTGACAGACACGGTCGACGCCTCGCGTGTCACCGTCCAACGGAACCTCCGCACGCTCGTCCAACGGGGCTGGGTGGCAGAGAACGGCTGCCAGTACACCGCGACGGCCACCGGACGGCTGGTTGTCGACGCCTACGACAGCTTTCGACAGCGCCTGGAGACGGTCGAACGACTGGAGCCGTTTCTCGAACACGTCGACCCGTCGGAGTTGGACATCGCGGCGCTGTCCGGAGCGACGGTGACGGCGTCGACGTCGACGGACCCACACGCTCCAGTGATGGCGTTTCTGGACTGGCTCGGCGACGCCTCGACGTTCCGGGCGGTCACTCCCGCAGTCGGCCCGTCGTACGTCCGAGCGGTGGCCGAGCAGGTAGACGACGGTGCCGACGTGGAGCTCGTCGTGGCAGCGTCACACGCCGACCGGTTGGAACAGGATCACCCCGAAGCGTCGTCGACCATGTCGGCCGCCGACGGGTGTCGGGTCGCCGTCGTGGACGGTCCCGTGCCGTTCGGGCTGGGGCTGTCGGCCGACGGGGTCGCCGTCGCCGCGTACGAGGACGGGATCATGCGGGCGTTACTCCTCGCCGACGACGAGGACGCGGTCGCCTGGGGGGAACGGACGTTCGAACGCTACGCCGGAGACGCGCGGTCGTGGTGACTCGCGGTCGGCTCACCGGCGTTGGAGCCAGTCACCGGTCGAGCGACCGAAGCGCCCGAGTCGCGCCAGTGCCGGCGCGGCGAGCAGCTCTACGACGGCGAGCACCACCAACACGACCGACATCGTCGGGTACGTCGACACCGGTGTAGTCCAGGCGACGACGGCGACGGCCGAGCCGGCAAGAGCGACGCCGGCGCCGACGCCGGTCCGTTCGCTCACGACCCCGATCAGGACGCCGGCCGCCGCGACCGTGAGCACCCCCGCGACGAGAGGGAGGCGTCCGGTCCCCGGTGCGAGCCGAGTGGTCAGGAACGTCCCGACGGCGACGAAGAGCGTCGCCGCCGCTCCCGCTCGGATCACCGTCGCGTCGCTCGTGTCGTCTGTCACAGCTGTTCTCTCGTCTCTGTTCACTTGAGTCTCCCTAACAACACCAGTTGCCGGCGCGACAACAGATCTCGCTGGCGTTGAGGAAGCACCCGGCCGCGGCGATCACGTAACAGATCCGGCCGGTGATGAAGATGCAGGCGCTGATCCCGATCGCGCTCGTCACCGTCCCGGCGAGTCCACAGATGAACGCCGTGCCCGCAGCACAGCCCACGTCACAGACGAGTGCAACGAGGAGCTTGCAGTTGAAACAGTAGACTCCCGAGGTGGAGACGTCGTCTTCGGTGACGTCCGTCGACACCGTTCCGTCGGTCTCCGAGGAGACCGTCACCGTCCGGCTCACGAGCCCATCGTCGTCGGTCGTCGCGTCCGCCGTCGACAGTTCGCTCTCCGACGCGAGCGACGGCAGCTCCCGGTAGGTGATCTCGGCGCCGTCGGCCGTCTCCTGACGGCGTTCCAGCGCCCCCATCACGACCGTACCGTCGTCGTTTCGGCCGACGACCATTCGGTGGTCCTCGTCGGTCGCCGTCGGGACCGACGCCAGTGTCCGGCTCCGGCCCTCGTAGCTCGCCCGGTAGACGACCGCCGCGGATCGATCCAGACGTGCCCCCGCGTCCTGCACTGCCGTCCGGAGGCGTCGGAACTCTCGGGTCCGTGCGAGCCCGTCGACAGCACGCCGGGCCGCCTCGCCGGTCAGCTCCGTCAGCTCGAACCCGTCCGGGAGGCCGTCACTCGCCGCCGCAGTGTCCGAGAGCACCCCGCTCCCGAACGCCGCCGCAGCCGTTGTTCCACCGATACCACGCAGAACGTCTCGCCGCTGCACACCGTCGTCCGTGTCTTTGTCTTCCATCGCACTCGGTACGACGGCCTAGAGGGTAATTACATTAATCACGATTCATATTTACCAGGATATAGGAGAATCTCACTCAGTGAACAGTCGTTTAGCGGTTGAACACTGAATAGATCACTGACACTCTCCCGGCCGGTAGGGTCGACCACACCCCTTTTGGACCGGCACGCCCAACCCGACGTATGGCGAAGGCGACAGAGTCCACGAGCGAGACGTTCGGCGACTGGCCGCTGAAGCGGCTGATGACGGAGGTCTGTGGCTCCGGGCCGAAATCCGCAGACGACATGTCCCGCGAGCAGGCGACGGAGGCGATCCGACGGATCTTCGCGGGTGAGCCGGACCACACGACCCTGGGCGCGTTCTGGCTGGCGAACCGGTGGAAGCGCAACAATCCAGAGGAGTTGGCCGCGTACGTCGACGAGATGAGCGAACGGGTGGCGTCCGTCGCCCCGGAGGCGGACCCCGTCGACTGTGGTGCCAACTACGACGGCAAGGGTGAGACGGCGATTCTCGGCGTCGCCGCCGGCGTCGTCGCCGCGGGCGCCGGCACGCCGGTCGTCGCCCACTCCGGCGACCGCGTCCCCACCCAGAAACAGGAGAGCTACAAGCACGTCCTGGACGAACTGGGCGTCCGGACGGAGATCGAGCCGGCGACCTCCGCGGAGATGGTCGACGAGACCGGGTTCGGGTTCTACTACCAGCCGGCGTTCAATCCGGCCGTCCAGGAGCTGTGGGACCGACGCGACATGATGGGTGTCCGCACGTTCGTCAACACGATCGAGACGCTGGCGAACCCCGCGGACGCGGACGTCCACCTGGGGTCGTTCTACCACCTCGCGTTCGCCAAGAAGGTCGTCGAGACGTTCGAGGAGAGCCAGTTCCACGACCTGGATCGAGTCATCATGTTCCAGGGGATGGAGGGGTACGACGACATCCGGCCGGGCTACACGAAGGTCGCCGAGTGGGACGCCGACGGGGACGCCGGCGACTCGTCGTTCACGGACTACGAGATCGAGACCCCGGAGTACGGCATGGACTTCGAGGAGGCCGACCTGGAGGTCGACGACGTGGCCGCCGACTCCGCGGCGATCACGGAGGCCGTCGTGACCGGCGAGCGGACGGACCAGTTCGCCGACGCCGTCGCGCTCAACGCCGCCTTCCGGATCTACGCCCGCGGCGACGCCGGCAGCCTCGAGACTGGGTTGGAACGTGCCCGCGCGGCCATCGACGACGGCGACGCCGCAGCGGTGCTGGACGACCTCCGGGCGTTCTGACGGATCACGCCCGGAGATCCGACCTCCCTCGGTCTCGTTATCTTCGTCGATACTCTGGGGGGTAACGTTTAGGTCGGTCGGCACCAACTGACGTGCGAGCGTGCAACTCGCCGGTCTCGCAGGGCTGTACGAGCTGTTCTTCCTCGCGGGCAGCGCAGCGGTCGTGCTGCTGTCGCTGACGGCCCACGTCGTCGGTCGCCAGGTCGGCCACGCGGCCGCACTCGGCGGGACACTCGCGTTGGTCGGCGGATTCACCCTCGTCGGCGCGGTCGGGGGGCTCCGCGGGGACGCCGCAGCGGTCGCGGTCCTGTTGAGCGGCGCGTTCCTGTTCGTCCCCGTCGCCGTCGGCGCGGGCGTCGCCAGGCTCCTCACCGGCCAGTCGGCCGCCGACATCGCCCGCGTCTACCCCGGGGCGTGGATGGCCGGGCTCCTAGTCGCGTTGCTCACGCAAGCCGCCGGCGCGAAGCTCGGCACGATCCTCGCCGGCGCTCCGGGTCTCCTCGGTGTCGACTGGTTCCTCGGGTTCCTCGCGTACACGGTCGTGCTCGGTGTCGTCTGTGGGCTCGTCTCCGTCCCGCTCCTGACGACCAGCGAGGAGGGGACCGGCTTCTTCGAGAGTTTGGGCACTTGAGACTGGCCGCCCGAGCGGTCGGAGACTCGAGTCCGAGCTACAGCCGAGTGGCAACGCCGACGAGTGTCTGACCGGCCGTCACCGTCGCCTCTCTGGCGACGGAGTAGACGAGCCCGTCTCGGTCGACCGTCGCGGTCTGGAGCCGTTCGTACGTCGTCGGGTCGAACACCTCGCCGACGGTCTCACCCTCGGACACCTCGTCGCCCAGCGTCAGGTCCGTGGCCGGCTGGAACAACCCGGACGCGGACGCCTGCACCCGACCGAGGTGGTTCCGGGCGCGCGTCCCGTCCCAGTCCGGCACCGGCTCAGCGTCCGTCAGGACGCCGACCTCCCGGAGCACCCGCCGGACTCCGGCGACACCCGTCTGGATCGCGTCCTCGACGAGCTCTTTGTTGTGTGCTAGCTCCGGCGTGATCGCCGGAATCCCCTCGCGGGTGGCGGCGACGCGGAACTTCCCGCCGAAGTCGCGGGCGTCCCACTCTGCCTCGGCGTCTTCGCCGGCCGGCTCCGCCAACAACAGCTCCGTCCCGAACGCCTCCGCGAGCCGCCGGCAGTCGTCGTCACCCTGGAGGTAGACGGTGTGGGTCTCCATCGAGCGGCTCCCGGTGTGGAGGTCGACGACGTAGTCGGCCGCGCCGGCCTCCTCCCACAGCGTCGCCGCCATCCGCTCGTGGAGGGTGCCGTCCTCGCGTCCCGGCCAACACCGGTTCATGTTCGGGTTGACGCTGTCGAACCCCTCCGGGGTCGTGTAGCTCACCCGGTCGAACGTCAGCGGGTCCGCGACCGGAACCGCGACGACCGTCCCCGAGAGGGGGGTCTCCAGCAGTTCCTCGTGGAGCCGGCGCAACACCGCCGTCCCGTTGATCTCTCTCCCGTGTTGGGCCGCCTGGACGTACACCGTCGGGTCGCCGTCGCCGTAGTGGTGGACCGTCGTGTCGATCTCGACGCCCGACGGGAGTCGGGCGAGCGTGCGTCGTCGTGCCGTGTGGCTGGCCATACCGACCCGTCGGACGGCGACGGCTTGTACCCTCGGTCACCCGCCCAGGGCGGTCAGGAGGTCGACGCTCACGTCCGCCCACTGGATCAGCTTGTAGCCCGCGTAGATCCCGACGATGCCGAGGATGCCAGGCAGTTCCGGCGGCGCCGGGATCGGTACCTCCAGTGCCGCGAACACCGCGCCCGTGACGAGCCCCGTCAGGAGCGCGAGCAGAGAGACTGTGACGTTCATCCTCCGAATCGAGAGGCCAGGAGCCACTTCAGTTCGTCGGGTCGGAGAGCTCTCGGCGCTCTCGCGCGAACAGAGTCGGGTGATCGAGAGACGAGATCGTCGACACCGGGGAGCAGTACGTCCGGGTCGGGGTGCGGTTCGGGACGACGCCGGAGTGGCCGCCGAACAGTCTGTACCTGGTTTCGAGTCGCCGCAGACGACTGCCGCGAGCGACCCGATCGAACTGGAGCCGTTCCCGCCGAGCGACGACCAGACGGACGGGTTGCCGACGGACCACGCCCCCGAGCGGCGGCAGGCGGTGGTCGACGCGGTTGGACGCAGTTCCTCCACGGTGTCGACGACGTCGGCGCTCTGGTCCGTCGAGTAGCCCTCCGGGTTCCCTCCGAGAGCCGCCGTGCCCGCTACAACGCCTCCTTGTACGCCTCCAGCGTCTCCTCGATGTCCTCGGCCGTGTGGCGGTAGGAGACGAACTGCGACTCGTACTGGTTCGCAGTCAGGAAGATCCCGCGATCCTTCATCTCCTGCCAGAACACCCGTTCCCACCGCTCGGTGGCGGCGTCGCGCACGTCGTCACCCTGCTTGGGACAGTGGTCGTACCGGGAACACGACTCCCGTTGGGCACAGCCGGCCTCGCAGTGGTCGTCGAAGTCGGTCGGGGCATCGCGGGTGAAGATCGTCTTGAACATCGACTCCGTGCCGACGACGGTGTACTCCGGGGCCTGGTCCTCACAGATGTCCGTGATCCCGGCACGGAGCCGTTCGCCCAGTTCGTTGACGTGGTCGTACACGTCGTTCTCGGCCGCGAACTTCAGGTTCTCGTAGCCGGCGGCCATCGTCACCGGGTGGCCGGAGAAGGTGCCCGACTGGAACACCTCGCCGCCGGGCGTGAACTGCTCGACGTACTCCGCCTTGCCGCCGATTGCGCCGACGGGGAAGCCGCCGCCGATGATCTTCCCGAACGTCGTCAGGTCCGGGTCGATGTCGAACCGGCCCTGGGCACACTGGAGCCCGCCGATCCGGAACCCGGTGATGACCTCGTCCAACACGAACAGCGCGCCGTGGTCGTCACACAGCTCTCGGATCGTGTCGTGGAAGCCGTCCTCGGGCATCACGATTCCGAGGTTGCCGAGAATCGGCTCCGTCAACACCGCCGCGATCTCGTCGCCGTGGTGGTCGAACACCTCCCGGAGCGTCTCCGTGTCGTTGAACGGCACCGGGATGGTGTGTTTGGCGAAGTCCTCGGGAATCCCCGGCGAGGAGGGGCTGGGGTGGCCCGGCTCTCCCTCGACGAGCGTGGACTCTTGGGCGCCGTGGTAGCCGCCCTGCATGACGACGATCTTGTCGCGGCCGGTGATCGCACGGGCGAGCCGGACCGCGGAGACGGTCGCCTCCGTCCCGGAGTTGACGAACCGCAGCATCTCCACCGACGGGACGTGTCTGGCGACGAACTCCGCGTGTTCCACCTCGATCTCCGTCGGGGCGCCGTACATCGGTCCTTCGGCGACGTGGCGTTGGACGGCGGCCGTCACCGGCTCCGGGAGGTCGTGACCGTACAGCAACGGTCCGTACCCCATCACGTAGTCGAGATAGCGGTTGCCGTCGGCGTCGATCACGTGGGCGCCGTCGCCGCGTTGGACGAAGAACGGGTACGGCTTCGTCGCCCGGACGGAGGAGTTGACCCCGCCCGCGAGTACGGAGAGACCACGGTCGTAGAGGTCGCGCGACTGCTCGTGTGACATGTCGTCCGGTTCGACCGCGTGCCGGAAAGGCGTTTCTGGCTGTCGGCGGGGAGTCAGTTCGCGTCGGACGGGTCGTCGGCGGAGTCGTCCGACCCACCGACATCCTCGTCGTGTTCTCCGAGAGAGTCGAAGAACTCCTCGTCGTCGTGTTCCTCGAGAGAGTCGTCGGGAGTCACCGGCTCTATCTTCATCCGATCGGAGGACTCAGACTCGGTGATCTCGTCCATGAACTCGTCTGGAGACAGATCCGCCATCTTCTCTGACGGAGAGAACGTAGACGAGAACGACGAGAGGAAGCCGGCGTACTGGTCTGCGATCCGTTCGACGATCTCGAATATCGTCCGGTCGGCGGTCGTCGCGAGTTCCGTCACGGTCGGGAGCTCCTCGAGAGAGGACTCGACGAACGCCGCGAACTGTTCGCTGCCCTCTACGAGCGACTCCGGGAGGATGGTCGGGTCGAGTGCGAGTTGTCTGAAGTTGCCTATGTGGTCGAAGAGCGTGTCCCGGATCAGAGAGTACCGTTCCATCGCCATCGAGAGGCTGTCGGGGTCTACGGACAGCATGGCGGTCGGGTCGTCTCGCGCATCAAAGCTCATCTCTACCGCTTCGATCCGACTCGAGAGCACGTCCACCCGGTCGACGAGGACGTCGACCGTCGCCGCCCAGTTGTTGTACACCGCCGTGTGCGTCTCGGCGACCTCCTCGAACGGTCGGAGGACGGTGACCGAGTCGTCGTCGACGCCGACGACGCCCTCGTGAGCGAGGTACGCCAGCACCGCCTCTGCGCCGCGACGGTCGCCGACGGCGACGGCCGACGACGCCTCCGTGGCCGACAGCACGCGGTCGCTCGACAACGCCGCACTGCCGTCGGCGTCGAACGAGATTGACCCGTCGCCGGCGTCGAGCCAGTCGGCGACCAGCGGCTCCCACCCGGCGGTACCGTCGTCGTGTCGGTCGACGAGCGCCGCGTCGAAGGTCACCGGCGCCGATCCGTCGGCCGGGTCGGCCGTCACAGAGCCGTCCGTCACCGCGAACTGATCGAACGTCGTCATCGGTCGTGTGTGCGGGGGAGTCGACTTCAAACGAGTGGCCGCCACAGATCACGCCTCGTGGTGGCTCGGGGCCGCCCGCTCCACCACAGTCGTCGCCAGCGTCTCGAAGGTGGCCTCCCCGGGCACCACGTCCACGTCGATCCCGTGCTCGCGGGCGGTGGCGGCAGTCGGCTCGCCGATACAGCCCACGACGGCCTCACCGAGCCCGTCGACGGTCGCCGGACGGACGCCGCGCTCGCCCGCGGCCTCCAGGAAGTGTTCGACCGTCAGCGACGAGGTGAACAGGGCAGCCTCCAACGCCCCGTCGGCCGCCAGCTCCGTCGACTCGCCCGCCCCCTCCGGGCGGACGAGCCGATACAGCACCGTCTCCGTCGTCTCGATCCCCACCTCGCGCAGCCCGTCGAGCAACACCGCCGAGCCGTGGTCGGATCGGGCGACCGTCACGGTCGCGTCGTCGCCGACGGCCGGCGGGAGCGCGTCGACCAACCCCGCAGACGAGTACTCCTCGGGGACGAGATCCACTTCCCACCCCTCAGCGCGGGCGGCGTCGGCCGTCGCCGGACCGATCGTAGCGACCCGCGTCTCCGTCGGCGTCCAGCCCGCCTCGGCCGCCAGTTCGACGCCCGTCTTCGAGGTGAACACGGTCCAGTCTCCCCGAGCGGGGGTCGCGCCCGTCGCGTCGACGGCGAGCATCGGGTCCGGCACCGGCGTCGCCCCCAGCGACGCCAACAGTTCGGCGGCGTCGTCGATTCGCTCGTCGTCCGGACGGAACACGGCCGCGCGCACCTCGCTCGTCACGCCGGGTCACCTCCGTCGTCGGCGTCGTCCGACCCACCAGTGTCGGTCGCCGCGGCCGTCGCGTCCGCGTCTCCACGCCCCCGCAGGAACTCGACGAGGTCGGCACGCTGGGCGGCCACCTCGCCGATCACCGTCACCGCGGGCGGCTCGATCCCCGTCTCGTCGCGGGCGTCGACGATGCTGTCGAGTGTGCCGGTCGCGACGCGCATCTCCGGCCAGGTGCCACGCTCCACGAGCGCGACCGGCGTCTCCGGGCTCATCCCGGCTGCTCGCAGCTCGGCGGTGTACTCCGGGAGCTTCCCGACCCCCATCAGGACGACGATCGTGCCGCCGGTGTCGGCGAGTGCCGCCCAGTCGACGGCCGACTCCGGTTTCGTCGGATCCTCGTGGCCCGTCACGAAGGAGACGGAGGAGGCGTGGTCGCGGTGGGTGACCGGGATACCGGCGACGCCCGGCGCGGCCACCGGCGAGGTGACGCCCGGCACCACCTCGAACGGGACTCCGGCGTCGGCCAGCACCTCCGCCTCCTCGCCGCCGCGACCGAACACGAACGGGTCGCCGCCCTTCAGCCGGACGACCGTCTTCCCATTGCGGGCGAGTTCGACGAGTCGGTCGTTCGTGTACTCCTGGCTCGTCCGCTCGCCGCCGGCGCGCTTGCCAACGTCCTCCCGGCGGTCGGCCGGGATCGACTCCAGGATCTCCGGGCCGGGGAGCTTGTCGTGGAGCACCACGTCCGCCTCGTCCAACAGTCGCCGGGCCTTCACCGTCAACAGCTCCGGGTCGCCCGGGCCGGAGCCGACGAGGTACACCGTCCCGAGGGCCTCGGTCACGGCCGGTCACCTCCGGTCTCCTCGCGGGCCGCCGCGATCAGCTCCGCCGCACCACGCTCTCGGAGGTCGGCCGCAAACTCCCGAGCGGCCTCGGCGTGTCGCTCCGCCGAGAGGTCGCGCGACTCTGCGATCTCCTCGTCGCCGTCCGTGGACAGCACTCGCACTCGGACGGAGACGTGTTCCCCCTGGAGCAGCGCGTGGACCCCGATCGGAGCGACACAGCCGCCGCCAAGCTCCGCCAACAGCGTCCGTTCGACTGTCGTCGTCACGCGCGTCGGCGCGTGGTCGAACGCACTCCGGACCGTCTCGCGCGTCTCCGGTGTCGCGGTCGTCACCGCGAGCGCTCCCTGGCCCGGCGCCGGGACGAACTCCGAGCGGGGGAGCCGCTGGGTGCCGACCGCGGGGTGATCGTACAGGTCCAACCGCCGCAGCCCCGCCTCCGCGAGCACGATCGCGTCGTACTCCGTGTCCGGCGTCCGTTCGAGCGCCCCTCGCTCCAGTTCGGTCAGGTCGTCGAACCACTCGTCGGGCGTCCGGTCGAACTCCTCGTCGGAGTCGTCGTCTTCTGCCTCGGTCCGGCGTTCGTGTTCTGCCTGGAGCGTCGGCGCCAACAGCTTCTGGACCCGGGTGTCGACGTTGCCCCGTAGCGGCGCTACCTCTAGGTCCGGGCGCGTCGCCAGCAGTTGAGCCTGTCGCCGGAGCGACCCCGTGCCGACGGTCGCGCCCACGAGTAGGTCGTCGAGTCCGTTCCCGTTCTCCTCGGGAGTGACGAGCACGTCGCCGGCGGGGGCTCGCTCGGGCACGCCCGCGACAGACAGCTCCGGAGGCTGCTCGGTCGGCATGTCCTTCATCGAGTGGACGGCCGCGTCCGCCTCTCCGTCCATCACCCGTTCGTCCACCGCGCGGACGAACGCGCCGGTCATCCCCAGTTCGGAGATCAGTTCGTCGCGGACCTGGTCGCCCTGGGTCTGGACGTGGAGCAGTTCGACGTCGAGCCGTCGCGTCGACAGCGCCGACCGGACCCGCTCGGCCTGCCGGAGCGCCAGGTCGGAGCTCCGGGTCGCCAGCGTGAACGTCTCGCTCATACCCGGAGGTGCGCCCGACGGGCGGATAACCCGCTCGGTCTACTAGCGACCCGAGGCGTCTGGCGACTCACTCCCCGCCGCCCGCCAGCAGGAGTTCGAGCTTGAACACGGTGCCGCCCGACTCGGCCGACAGCGGCGGCGTCGACGCCTCCCACTCCTCGAACCACAGTTGCCCCTCGTACGTCCGGACGACACTGTCGGCGAAGAACAGACTGATGCCGTCGCCGTGGTTGAGCGCGTCCGTCGCGCCACGACCGAACACCACGTCTCCCCCCTGTGACATCCCCGGTCCGTCGTCGGCCACCCGGACGACGGCCGTCCGGTCGTTCGTCTCGACGTCCACCCCGACGTGTGGGTCGCCGTCGTTGTGCTCGACGGCGTTCTCGACGACTCCCTCCAACACCGTCGCCAGGAGGTCGTCGGCGACGACGGACACCGTCGGCAGGTCGCCCAGTTCGAACGTCGCCTCCTCGTACGTCGCCGAGACGTCCGCGACGACCCGGGACAACACCACGTCGAGTCGCACCGGGTAGGTGGACTCCTGGTAGGCGCGGTCCAACAGCTTCCGGAGGTCGCGGGCGCGTTCACTCTTGTCGATCACCCGCGAGAGCGTCTCGCGGGCGTCGGTCAGCGCCGTCCGCGCCGCCGGGTCGTCCGTCTCTCTCCGGGCCTGCTGGATGTAGCCGTACACCACGTTCAGGTCGTTCTTCAGGTCGTGGCGCAGCAACCGGTTCAACACCTCCGCGGCGGTCTCGTACTGCCGCTTCTGGCGGGCGTCGACGAACGCCGCGACGTAGCCCGGTGGCGCCTCGTCGTCGCCCGTCCGGATCGGAGCGACGGAGCCCTGCCCGTACACCGTCCGGCCGTCCGCGGTCCGCAGCTCCAGGTCGCCCTGCCAGGTGTTCCCGGCGGCCATCGCCTCGGTGATCTCCGTGACCGTCGCTCGCTGTGCGAGAATCGTGTCTCCGGTCGTGCCGACGAGCTCCTCGCGGTCGTAGCCGGCAAACGAGAGGCCGGCGTCGTTCACGTCGCGGATGGTCCCTTGCGGGTCCATCAGGAGTACCGGAATGCCGGCGCTCTCGAAGGCCCGCTCGTAGGCGGCCGGTCCGAACGTCACGGCGGCCACCCCGGCGCCGCGGTCGACCGGCGACGGACGACAGTCCGTGACATTGGTACCGGTCGCGCTCCCCGGCTAAAAAATAGTTCGCCCCCAGTTCCGAGATTCGATAACTAGACCGGAGGGCTACGCGAACAGGTCGTCGACCGCGTCCTGTGCCGCTCGCGCCGCCTCGTCGGCGACCGCCTCGGCGTCGTGGTCGGGGTCGGCGGGTGGATTGACGTACACGTCCACGTCCAGCACGCCGTCTTCGAACGTGACAGTCACGTCGAAGTCACGGAGCGCCGACTGCTTGTACCGGTCGAGGACGACCCCTTCGGCCGCCGCAGACGCCGTCTCGACCACCGTCTCGTTCGTCGGGTCGGACTCCGCCATCGCCCGTCAGGCTCCGCCGGCGCCGGGACCGCCCGGGCCGCCCGGCATTCCGCCGCCGCCGCCGCCACCCTGGAGCAGCTGCTGGAGCTCCTCCTGGAGACTCTCGAACTGCTCTTGGACCTGTGACTCCTTCGAGCCGAGCTGGTCTGCACGCCGCTCCAGCCGGTCCGTCTTGTCTTCCAGATCCGACTGCGCGTCGTCGTACTCCGCCTCGACGAGCAGTTCGCCGACCTCGCGGTACATCTGGGCGTCCTCGTCGATGTCGTCTAGCGCCTCCAGCGCCGTCTGGGCGTCCGTGAGCGCCGACTCCGTGGTCTCCTTCTGCTCGGCCAGATTCTGGGCCTGCTCCTGGAGGTCCTGCAGTTCCTCAATCTTCTCCTGTGCCTCGGGCGGCAGATTGCCCTGCATACCCGGGTCGACGGGCTTCGGGGTGAAAAAGGCGTTTACTCGGGGGTCACGCGCCCGCCGACGAGTCGATGCCGCCCTCGCCGCCGATCAGGATCAGCGTGTGCTCACACTCCGTACACCGCCACTTCGTCTTCTCGCCGAGGTGAAGCTCCGTGCTGGCGGCACGCCAGAACGTCGTCTCCTCCCCACACTCCGGGCAGTCGTGGGTCATCTCCAGGCTCATACCTCCGCGTGACGGCGCGGTGGGGCTTCAAAACTCCGATGTGGACTCGGGGAGGAACCGAGGCCCCGGCTCGGAACGGAGAGTGCCGGGACGACCGATCTGCTCTCGGTGTGTACGGTACACGGGCACGGAGACACCGAGAGTGGCCTCGTGGCGCAGCCGAGGGAACACGGCAGGGCAACCACGCAGCCACCGGCAGCTAGCCGGGGTCTCGGCAGGGCGTCGCCGGGTCGACCGCGACGACCGCCGGGCTTCGAACGCTCTCGAGTGTGGCTGTGGGCCCTGCGCCCCCACACAGTCTCCCCTCCGAGTCGGAACCGTGCTAGGAGCGACCGTGGGTTGTACTCGTCTCCTGATTAATCTATTGGCCATCGAGTACACCAGAACTACGCGGCCGGTCTCGGAGCGTCGGGACGAGTCACCGTGGGTGCCGCTACAGCTCTTCCGTGTACCCCGACACCATCGACTCGACGTACTTCGCCACCACGTCCACCTCCAGGTGGACGGGGTCGCCGACGGACTTCTCCGAGAGGCTGGTCACCTCGTAGGTCGTCGGGACGATGGCGACCTCGAAGCTGTCCGCGTCGCGCTCGGCGACAGTGAGCGAGATCCCGTCTAGGGCGACGGAGCCTTTCGGCACGACGTAGCTGTCGAACCGCTCGGGGAGGTTGAAGCCGAAGCGCCAGTCCTCGCCGACCCGTTCGATCGACGTGACCTCCGCGGTGCCGTCGACGTGGCCCTGGACGAGGTGGCCGTCGAAGCGGCCGTCCGCGGGCAGCGCCCGTTCGACGTTGACCGTGTCGCCGACGGTCACGTCGTCCAAGTACGTCTTGGCGACCGTCTCGGCCGCCAGGAACACCTCGAACCACCGCCGGTCGCCGCCCTCCTCGTCGCCGAACGACTCCACCGTCAGACAGACGCCGCTGACGGCGATCGACTGCCCGTGAGACAGATCGTCCAGTCCCGTCGCAGCGATCCGCAGCCGCAGCCCGTCTGCCGTCGCCTCGCGTCCGGTCACCTCACCCGTCGTCTCGACGATTCCGGTGAACACACGTTCGATTGGGTTCCGATACTGGAAAGCGTACCGTTTCCGTGATGCGAGAACACCCGAGCGCCCGTCGTGTGTCGCTCGCCCGCCGTCCGTTCACTCCCCGCGGGTGTCCGCGACGGCCTCGCGGAACCGCTCTGCTCGGCGAGTGATCTCGGTGAACTCCTCCGTCTCGACGGCCTCGTCGGGGACGAGCGCGGAGCCGGCGCCGACCGCGACCGCGCCCGCCTCCAGGAACGCACCGGCGTTGTCCGGGGTGACGCCGCCGGTCGGCAGCATCGGGATCTGTGACAGGGGTCCGCGCATCGCCGCGACGTGGTCCGGGCCGACCGTCTTCGCCGGGAACACCTTCACCAGATCCGCTCCCTGCTCGTACGCCTCCACCGCCTCCGTCGGGGTCATGATCCCCGGAGCGACGAGGACGCCGTGACGATTACACGTCTCGATCACGTCCCGGTGACTCGACGGGGAGACGACGAACTCCGCGCCGGCCGCGATCACGGACTGTGCGGTCTCGCCGTCGATGACCGTCCCCGCACCGACGGTCGCGCGGTCGCCGAGCTCCGTCTGGAGCGTGTCGATCAACGCCGGCGCGTCCGGGTTGTCGGCCGTCACCTCCAGGGTCGTCACCCCACCGTCCAACAACGCCTCGCCGATCTCGACCAGTGTCGCCGCCTCGACACCCCGCAACACTGCGACGACGCCGCTCTCGCGAATCGCCGCGAACGTCTCCGTACTCACGTCCGAGTGAACCGTCGGCCGGGGTATGAAGTTGTGGGTAGACGGCGGCAGTGTACACGCTTATGAGTCTCCCGCGCGAAATGTCCGTATGAACGTCGTTCCGGACACGAGCGCCGTCGTCGACGGACGAGTGTCCGAACGGGTCGCCGACGGGACGTACGAGGACGCGACCGTGTACGTCCCCGAGGCGGTCGTCGCGGAGTTGGAAGCACAGGCGAACAGTGGACGCGAGACCGGCTGGGACGGACTCACCGAGCTCCAGGAACTCGCCCGGCTGGACGACGACGGCGCCGTCCAGGCGGCGTTCGTCGGCGAGCGCCCGGCGGACCACCGGGTCGACGGCGCAGACGAGGGTGCCATCGACGCGCTCGTCCGGGACGTGGCCGGCGAGTACGACGCCACGCTGCTCACCTCCGACTACGTCCAGGCGGAGACGGCGGAGGCGACCGGGGTCGCAGTCGAGTACGTCGAGGCGGTCGACCGCTCCACGACGGACGACGGGCTCGCAGTCGAGCAGTTCTTCGACGAGCAGACGATGTCCGTCCACCTGAAGACGGGGACGGTGCCGAAGGGCAAGCGAGGCTCCGTCGGCGACATGCACTACCAGCAGATCGGCGACGAGCCGACGAGCGAGGCCCAGATGGCCGAGTGGGCCGACGACGTGGTAGAGACGGCACGCGCGTCCAGCGACGGCTTCCTCGAACTGTCCGAGCCGGGGATGAACATCGTCCAGTACGGTAGTTACCGGATCGCGGTCGCCCGGCCGCCGTTCGCGGACGGGATCGAGATCACCGCCGTCCGCCCCATCGTCCAGACGGAGTTGGACGACTACGAGTACGCCGACGAGCTGCGCGACCGGCTGGTGGAGCGCCAGCGCGGGGTCCTGATCGCCGGCTCCCCGGGGGCCGGGAAGTCGACGTTCGCGCAGGCGGTCGCGGAGTTCCTCACCGACAGCGACTACGCGGTCAAGACGATGGAGAAGCCCCGGGACCTGGAGGTGTCCGACGAGGTGACACAGTACACCGCGCTGGGCGGCGACATGGCCAAGACGGCCGACTCGCTGTTGCTCGTCCGGCCGGACTACACCATCTACGACGAGGTGCGGAAGACGAACGACTTCGAGGTGTTCTCCGACATGCGGCTGGCCGGCGTCGGGATGGTCGGCGTCACTCACGCCACACGGGCCATCGACGCACTCCAACGGCTCGTCGGCCGGGTGGAACTGGGGATGATCCCGCAGGTCGTGGACACGGTCGTGTTCATCGAGGCCGGCGAGGTCGACACCGTGTACGACGTACAGACGGAGGTGAAGGTGCCGGAGGGGCTCACCGCCGAGGACCTCGCGCGCCCGGTGATCCAGGTGGTCGACTTCGAGACGAACCGCCCGGCGTACGAGATTTACACCTTCAACCGTCAGGTCGTCACCGTCCCACTCGACGAGGGTGAGGAGGGGCGTGACTCCGGTGTCGATCGGATCGCCCGCCAGGAGATCGAACGCGAGATCCGCTCGGTCGCCCGTGGCCACGTCGACGTCGAACTCCGTGGCACGGACGAGGCGGTCGTCTACGTCGACGAGGACGACATCAGCTACGTGATCGGCAAGGGTGGCGGCCGGATCGAGGGGATCGAAGAACGGCTCGGCATCAGCATCGACGTCCGCACCCACGAGGACAACCCCGAGAGCGGCCCGACCGGCGGTGGGAGTGAGGGTGCCGTCGCGGCCGGTGGCGGTAGCGGCGGGACGCCACAGCCGCAAGGCACCGTCGTCGAGCCGGAGATCACGAGCCGCCACGTCGTGATCCGGATGGACGAACACGTCGGCGAGACGGTGGAGGTGCGCGCGGACGGGGAGTACCTGTTCACCGCGACCGTCGGCCGCGGCGGCGACATCCAGGTGTCACGCGGGAGCGCCATCGCCGAGGAGCTGGAGGACGCCGTCGACCGCCGGCAGACGATCAGCGTCGTGCCGAACTAGTCGCGGTCGGAACGCGACTCCAGTCCGGCGAGTCGGCGGACGAACCGCGGGACCGGTTGAGCGCTCCGGAAGAACCCGTCGTCGACAGGGCGGAGCGTGATTTCTCTGCCTCCGTCCAACTGTGTGACGAACACGTCTCTCTGTCCTCGTTTCAGCCGCAGTGAGTATTGCTCGTCCCCGTCTACTGGGACGCCGACGTAGCTGTCCCCCTCGGAGAACACCTCAACGTGCCCGACCTCGTCTGCCTCGAACGTATCGACGTACTCGCGGGCGTCACTGTTGAGGCTCATGAACGACGTTTTGACGCACGTGCACAAGAAGATTCTCACTGTAGTGGGGCCTTTCGTATCACTCACAGGACAACCCGGAGTGCAAGGAGAGTTGTAACGCCAACTACGAGGAGCGAACAGAGTGCACTAACGACTCCAGTCAACACTACGCTGTTCGCTACTGCGTAGTCGAGGTGTTGCAACAGTAGTTTCCCTAATGTCCGCCCGTACAGTTGAGCGAACCCACTGGCGGCGACGAGCACTACTCCGAGGATCAGAGAGCGCTGTACACCGGCTAGTCTCTCGGAATTATTGTCGAGTACCTCCGATATCTCCGCAGACCAACTCCTGTGATACTTCCGGAGAGCGACCCGTTCTGACCCGTCTGGCGGATACGGTTTGCTCAGACGCATGTACTCTCCGTCTGTCAGTCTGGTCTTGTACGCCGTCTCACCGAGAGTTAGAACACCCAGCACCATCGTCGCCAAGAGGAAGACGATCCCGAGACCGGTCAAGAGTAGGGTCGAGGGAGTCGGAGAACTCCCAGTCTGTGATACGGCTGTCGCGGCAGTCGTAACGAACCCGACGATAATTGCAGCGATTCGAACCGCGCGTGCGGCCGTCTGGTCGATCTCTCGGAGTGTCGTGACCTGTCGATCCAAGTTTCGCCTCTGTTCGGTGAGGACCGCGTCACCGCGTGGGAGGCCCTCCTCGTTGGCCGTCGGATCGTCAATATCCGGCCTGTTCCCTTTGTCCGACACACGGTCGCTACAGTAGTACCAATTATAGTCACTTCGATCCGAACTGCACGAGTCGTCCACCGTGCCGACACCTGCGGACTTTTGCCCACGCCCCACCACCAGCGTCTGTGACGTTCAGCATCTGTGTCCGCGAGGAGTACACGGACGACGACGGCGACAGACAGACACGGTTCGGGGTCGCGGTGACGACACGACTGCCCGCGGTGGGGACGCTGTGTCCGTTCGCCTCCGAGAACGGGGCGGTGGCGACACAGTCGCTCGTCAACGTCGAACTCGGGCGGAAGGGCGTGGAGTACCTCGACGACGGGCTGGCGGTGGACGACGCGCTCCAGTCGCTCCTGAACGCCGACGACGGCAGCGCCCAGCGGCAGCTCCACGGCGTCGACGCCGACGGGACGTTCGCCTTCTCCGGCGAGGAGTGTCAGGGGTGGTACGGCCACACCGTCGGGGAGAACTACACGGTCGCGGGCAACCTCCTGACGGGGGGGTCGGTCGTCGAGAGCGTCGCGGAGACGTACGAGTCGACGGCGTTCGGCGACGCGCCGTTGGCCGAACGGCTGATCGACGCGCTCGCGGCCGGCCACGAGGAGGGTGGGGACAAACGCGAGGAGCTGCCGGTGCAGTCGGCGGCGTTGCTCGTCGAGACGACGGAAGACCGAGAGTTCGATCCGTACTACGACGACCTCCGGGTGGACGCGACAGAGACACCGATCGCGGACCTCCGAGAGACGTACGAGACGGCCGAGCGGGGCCAGGAGATCGTCCTCGAACAGTACGACGAGAGCGACGAGGGCGGCGGTGACGACGAGGGCGCCGACGACGGAGCGACGGACGACCCGGACGGAGACACGACGGGCGACGGACCGAACGGCGAGTCGGCCGACGGTGAGACGACGGAGACGAGGGCGGCCGACGGTGAGACGACGGAGACGGGGGCGGCCGACGGCGAGACGACAGAGGAGTGAGCGTCGACTCGCCGATCGAGAACCCCGAAGGGTAGAAGGGCCGTGCGCGCGTGTGTCTGTGTATGACGGACGACGAGCGAATTGCAGAACTGGAGGCGGAGCTCGCGGAGCTGCGCGAGACGGTCGAAGACCAGCAGTACAAGATTCAGTACCTCGCCGCGGACGCGGACTTAGACGCCGTCGAGGCCACCTGCCCACACTGTGGCGAAGGGGAGTTCGTGACGGACTCGGGAATCTCCTGGAAGCGGGTACAGTGTGCGGCGTGCGGTCACTCGGAGTACGTCTAGCGCCGCAACCCGGGCGTGCGTCAGACGGACGACAGACGCACGGGGAAAACTTTGACACGTGGGCTACCGTACGGGTGTCTCGTGAGCAAGATCACGTTCCGGGCCGACGACGAACTCGTCGAGCGGCTGGAGGCTCACGACGCCTCCAAGAGCGAGGTGATGCGGCAGGCGCTCAGAGCCTACCTCGACGACCCGGGGCGTGACACCGGGCGACGGGCGGACCCCGACCCGGAGCTGACGGAGCTGTTCGACCGGCTGCTGGAGCGCCGGCTCCGAGCGTTGTTGACGGAGACGGCAGAGTCGACGGACACGGGCCGGGAACGTCGACCACCGGCCCGGGAGCGGCGGGAGCCGGGCGTCGTCGTGAACGTCCGTCGAGAGCGAGCCGGCGTCTCGAACGGTCGGGAACGGCGCCACGCGGAGACCCTGGGAGACCGGCTGTCAGACACGTTCGACGACAGCGTGTCTGACACCGAGGGCGGTCCCGTGTCTGACGGCTCCGGTCGGGGGGTATCGGACGCTCCGGAGCGTCGCGCGTCTGACGCGAGTGACGGCTCCACCGACCGTTCCTGCAGTCAGTGTGGGACGGAGCTGTCTGACAGTCACGTCTACTGTCCGAACTGTGGCGAGAAGGCCGTACAGCGCCTGTTCTGCGAGTGTGGTGACGAGGTTCGGTCGGACTGGTCGTTCTGCCCCGGCTGCGGGCGTCGGACGCCCGCGGCGGACGTGTTGGGGGAGTCCGAGGGCGTCGGGCGTCAGTGACCGTAAGACAGCCGCCGTGTGGTACTGTAAGACACGGCCGGTAATTTTATAAGCCGCGGGTCGATTGCGTGTAGTGTGTAAGACGGTCTGTCATACGGGTCGTCACGCGGTGGGGGAACCGCAGGACGGCACGATCCACCGGGGAGACCGGCGGATCGTCTTACCGGGGGAACACAACATGGAGCGTGTGACACTACGGATTCCGAAACAGCAGATCGACGAGGTCGAACGCATGGTCGAGAGCGGTGAGTACCCGAACCGAAGCGAGGCGATTCGGGCCGCGGTTCGAGACATGCTGAACGAACAGGACGACGACAACCGCGATCGCTCCCGCCGCGACAACAAGCGCGGCTGGGCGAAGGCGTAGGCCGATGCAGGATATCGTCCAGGACGCGCTGGCGAACGCGGAAGAAGAAGACCGCTCGATGGCGGACGCGGACGGCGACGACTTCGGGGACCCCCGGATCGTCATCGTCGGCGCGGGCGGGGCCGGTAACAACACGATCAACCGCCTGTACAACATCGGTGTCAACGGCGCAGAGACGGTCGCGATCAACACGGACAAACAACACCTGAAGATGGTCGAGGCCGACACGAAGATCCTCGTCGGCAAGTCCCTGACTCAGGGTCTCGGTGCGGGCGGCGACCCCAGCATGGGAGAGCGCGCCACCGAGATGGCCCAGGGGACCATCAAGGAGGTGCTGGGCGACGCGGATCTGGTGTTCGTCACCGCCGGGATGGGCGGCGGCACCGGGACGGGCGCCGCGCCCGTCATCTCGAAGATCGCCAAAGAACAGGGCGCCATCGTCGTCGGGATGGTGTCGACCCCGTTCAACGTCGAGCGCGCCCGCACGGTGAAAGCCGAGGAGGGGCTGGAGAACCTCCGCACGGAGGCCGACTCCATCATCGTGCTGGACAACAACCGGTTGTTGGACTACGTCCCGAACCTCCCGATCGGCAAAGCCTTCTCCGTGATGGACCAGATCATCGCGGAGACGGTGAAGGGGATCTCCGAGACCATCACCCAGCCGAGTCTCATCAACCTGGACTACGCCGACATGTCGACCATCATGGACCAGGGTGGCGTGGCCGTGATGCTGGTCGGCGAGACCCAGGACAAGAACAAGACCCAGGAGGTGGTCAACGACGCGATGAACCACCCGTTGTTGGACGTCGACTACCGCGGCGCGAGCGGGGGACTCGTCCACATCACCGGCGGCCCCGACCTCACGCTGAAGGAGGCCGAGGGGATCGCCGACTCCATCACGGAGCGGCTGGAGGCGTCGGCGAACGTCATCTGGGGCGCCCGCATCCAGGAGGAGTACAAGGGGAAGGTCCGGGTGATGGCGATCATGACCGGAGTCCAGAGCGCCCAGGTGCTCGGTCCGAGCACGCAGAAACAGGCCGACCGGTCGCGTGCGAGCATCGAAGGCGACCTCACGGAGGCCGACTTCGACGCCCGAGCGAACGCAGACGGCGACAGACACCAGTCGGACGGTGGTGACCGCGAGCGGAGCCGTCAGACCGACGACGGTCTCGACGTGATCCGGTAGTCGGATCGACGCGGACTCGAAGCAGTTCTCCGTCGGTCCCCGTCAGTTCGGGTTGAACTCCTGCATCGACTCTCGAACGTCCTCGCGGTCGCCGATGATCGTCACTCGGTCACCCTCTTCGAGGACGGTGTCGGCGTCCGGGACGTTCGTCTCGCCGCCGCGTGCGACCAACGCGATCAGACTCGTCCCCGGCATCTCCGGACCCAGGTCCCGAACGGATCGTCCGACGATCTCGTCGTTCGTCACCTTGATCTCCTGCACGTCGCCGATCTGGCCGAGCTCGTTCATCCAACGGGCCATCGCCGGCCGTTCGATGTAGTTGTCCAACTCCTGTGCGGTCGCCAGCGTCGTCGACACCGTCTGGACGCCCAACTCTTCGAAGGCGTCGACGTTGCTGGGGTCGTTCACCCGCGTGAGGATCTGCTCTGGGTCGAACGTCGACTCCACGAGCTGGGCGATCAGGAGGTTGGCGTCGTCGTCGCCGGTGGCGGCGATGACGGTCCGGGCGTTGTCCGCGCCGGCCGCCCGGAGCTCCTCCATGTTCGTCCCGTCACCGATGTGGACCGTGTGACCCTCGTTGCGGGCGTACTGTACCTGTTCGTCGTCCGTCTCCACTAAGACGACGTTCTCTCCGCGGTCTTCGAGGCGGTCCGCCAGCGCACGGCCGACGGTGCCGCCTCCGACGATGATAACTCGCATGGGTATGACGTCGAGTGTTTCGGCGATTCGGCGCGCCAGGCCGCCCTCCAAGACGACCGTGGCGAGGATGACTAGGAACACTGTGCCGACGAGCGTGTCGGCGGCCGACTGCATCCCGGCGTCGGCCAACTCTACCGCGAACAAGGTGGCGACCGAGGCGGGAATGATCCCCCGCGGCCCGACGAAGGAGACGAACAGCTTCTCCTCGCGGGTGAACCGGTCGCCACGGGCCGACAGGAACACGAGCGCCGGCCGGATCACGAACACGATAGCCAACACGATCAAGATTCCGCCGACCCCCAGCGCCCGGAGGGTGTCGAAGTCCAGAATCGCCGCGAGGTTGATGAACACGAACGAGAGGACGACGAGCGTCACGTCGCCTTTGAAGTCCGTGATCTCCTCCTCGTAGGGGACGTGGAGGTTACCGAGGACGATTCCGGCGGTCGCGGCGGCGGCGACGCCCGCCTCCGTCTTCAGGAGGTCACCGCCGCCGTAGGCGACGAGTGCGCCCGCGAGCACGAGCAGTCGGGCGTTCTGTGGGGCGTTGCCCGGCGAGAGGTCGACGTACTGCAGCATGGCGTAGATCAGCCCCGCCGTGAGCGTGCCGACGACCACGCCGATCCCCAGCCGCTCGACGAACAGGACGACGAACTCCGCGAGCGTCGCTCCCTCGCTGATGATCAGCTCGAAGACGACGACCGCGACGATCGCCGCCGTCACGTCGTTGACGATCCCCTCCGTCTCCAGTGCGGCCTGGACACGGTTCCGCACCGGAACGACGGACAAGATCGGCGTGATGACCGTCGGACCGGTGGCGACCAGCAGCGCTCCGATCAGCGCCGCGACCAGCCAGTCTGCTCCCAGCGCGAACCGCACCGCGATCGTCGTCCCGGCGAACGCCACGCCGGCGCCCAGCGTCACGAGTCGGAGTGTGACGCTGGGTGCCTCCCGGAGCTTCGGTGCCTGGAGGTGGAACGCCCCCTCGAAGACGATGATCGCCACCGACAGCCCTACGATCGACGGGAGTGCGTCGCCGAAGGAGTCGGGCGTGATCAACGGGTCGATCTGCGGGAACACGGCGGCGACCCCCTCCGGTCCGAGCAACACTCCGGCGGTCACGAGGAAGATGATGCTCGGCACTTGGAAGCGGTCCGCCAGGAGCTTCGCCACGACCCCGACCGCGATGATGGTGGCAGTGACTGCGATCAACGAAGAACTGGCCATTGACTCACCTCCATACCTCGTTTCCGGCCGCCGCACTGATAAACGCACGTACTTCCGTTCGGCAGGTAGAGCCGTCGAGTGGGTTCGTCAGACGCGCTCGCCCCGTGTGCGGGCGGGGTAGTGTCGGGCAGACGGAGAGAGGTGAGCGAGGTCGGAGGGCCGTACGGAGAGTGGAGAGCGGTCGCTGGTGTGGGCAGCTCGGGAGCGGAGCGGTCGCGGTCGTTGGAGCACTACGATCCAAGACGCGGACGAGGGACCGAAGCAGCCGAGCGAGCGCCTTTTTGATCGGGCTTTTTCTTGGGTGCGCGGCGCAGGCGCGCACCCAAGGAGTGAGAAAGGTCGCTTACCGGGCGGCGAGGGATTCGAACCTCGGTCACTCCCTGTGGTCGTTCCCCGATTCGAATCCTCGCTGCCGGTTCGCTCGACTGCTCGCGGTCTCGCTGTACGGGCGGCGAGGGATTCGAACCCCCGGCCCCTTGGTCCGGAACCAAGTGTTCTGTCCGCTGAACTAGCCGCCCTCACTCTATCTAACTCGGTCGACAATTTCAACCCTTCGATGGGCGGCGTTCACTCCGAGCGTTCCTCGTCGCCGGCTCCGACGGCGTTTAATCAATCTCACTTCGTTAAATACCTAGCCGATCTGACATTCTACCCCTGGTCATAAAAGTATATTAGTTGTGCCGTGTTTCTTCTACTTGATGTTCGGTGACACTGGCAGACGGCAGCTGTTGAAGACTGGAGCAAGCATCGTCGCACTGTCCGCGGGTGCGTCCGTCCCAGGACTCGCCCGTCCCGACCCGAAGAAGATGTACGAGAAGACAATCGAGCTGCGGAAGCGGCTAGACTGGACCACTGAAGAGTGGCGCGATCACCTCGCAGACAAGCGCTTCGAGTTCCAGAAGAAGGACGTGGAGACGACTTCCGATGTCGGAGTTCAGTTTGAGAAGGGTAACTCGAAGATCAAGATGACGTTCACGACGGACTACAACACGACATTCCGTCCGACCATCGACTTCACGTACGTCAACAAGCAGTTAGATGCGTACGAGCCGGGCTACCGTCCGTTAGATCGCGTCTGCATCGGGTACAACAACGACGAGTTCGTCCGCAGCGACTACTACACCGGGCCGTACACTGCGAAACAGGACAACAAGAACTGCTTTGGCCCGACAGGCTCCTGTCTCGGCTACAGCGACTACGACAGCTACTACGATCAACCAGTGGACAGCGACGGGGACATCACCGGGTTCTACGGTGAGTACGTCAAGGTGAAGGATCAAGGCAGTCCGGACACACGGAAAATCTTCTTCGACTGGTACCACACCTCTGGAACCGTCAGCCTCGACGGGATCAGTTTCAGTCCGTACCCGGCACCGGTGTTCAGTGGCGGGAGCGAACAGTGGGTAAAGGAGGATGAGGCGTTCCAGGCGGACATCTGACGAACCAGACTGATGAGACGACGGACAGCATTGGCGACGGGAGTTTCGCTCCTCGGAGCTACGGCTGGCTGTCTGTCGAGTCTCGCCGATCCGAATCCGGTTCGGGCGTACAGCTTCAGGAGAGAAGAACCGTTCTTCGGCGGTCAAATGTCGTTGTCGGCGGACGGTATCGACGCGACACTCGCGGCGACAGACGAAGCAATCGAGGGACTTCACTGGGAACTGTTCGACGACACACAGGAGGAGCCGTACCGCTCCGCCAGCCCGCCGGAGACGTTTCTCACGGTCGCGTGTGCGCCGCTCGATCAGGACCGAGAGCGGTTGGACGACGTCGACGCGAGACTCGAATCCGACGGAACGCTCCGCCTCCAGTACCGAATCGCGCCGAAGTACGGCGGCGTCGAGATCCAACGGCGGTTCGGCTACGAGTTGGTGAAGTGGGAGTCACGCGGAGTGGTTCCCGACCGGGTCGTCGTCGAACAGCTGCCGGAGCCGGACCCACGGCGGTGAGTCCCCGACTGCTCACTCCGACCGTTCCTCGTCGCCCGCGAGGAATGTCGTGTCGACGAACGCCTCGTCGAGTTCGGCTTCGTCGGCGGGCTCTCCGTCGTCTTCCGGCGAGCCGTCGGACGGCGGACTGTCGGCCGCGTCGTCGGAGTCGCCGACCGCGTCGTCGGCGTCACCCGCCTCGTCGCCCCCCTCGTCGATCACGGTCGACTTCCAGGTGCCGCGGGTGAACCACGCGCCGGCGGCGACGGCACCGAGAATCTGGCCGGCGGCCATCCCGATCCAGATTCCGGCCGGGCCGAAGTCGCCGACGACCGCGAGGCCGTAGACGATGTGGACGCGGCCGAGCCCCAGCGCCGGGAGGAACACCAGCGAGACGAGTCGGTTGCCCAGCCCGTAGGCGGCCACTACCTCCGGCGAGAACGTCACCACGACCGCGGTCAGGGTGATGAACCCCAGCGCGCTCGCGGACTGTTCGGCCGCCGACGGCACCCCGACGCGGACGGTCTTCCGGACGTACTCCAGCCGCGGTCGGAAGTCCGGGAGCGACACGTCCGGACCGGCCGCCGTCCCGAGCAACACGTACAGCCCGATCACGGTGGCGATCCCCCGCGAGAGGACGGTCGCCACCGCCGCACCGATGACGCCCAACTCCGGCACCGGCCCGACCCCGAAGATCAGGATTGGGTCGATCACGACGTCGACGAACACGGAGACGGCCATGACGATCGTCGGCGCTCGGGTGTTGCCGTACCCCCGCATCAGCGAGGAGAACACGAAGAAGCCGAACAGGAACGGGAGTCCGGCGAAGAACACCCGCATGTAGCCGGCCGCCAACGGGATCACCTGGCCGACCGTCGCCGGCGACGACGGCAACACGGCCAAGAGCGGGTTCGTCGGCGCGTAGCCCAACAGGCCGACGGCGACCGCGATGGCCGTGATGAACCCGAGGGTCTGCCCGGCGACTGTCCCCGCAGACCCCGCGGAGTCCGCGCCGGTGTACTGGGCGACGAGCGTGAGCCGGCGACGTTGAACCCACCGCCGACGGAGATGAACAGGAAGATCAGCGGGAACGCCAGGCTGATCGCCGCGACCGCGTCCGTGGAGTAGCGTCCCAGCCACACCGTGTCGGCGAGGTTGTACGCCACTTGGAGCAACTGCGTGGCGACGATCGGCCACGCGAGCTCGAACATCGGACGGGCCAGCGTTCCGGAGGTGAGCGAGTCGTCCGTCGGCTCCGTCGCAGTCACGACTGATCCGTCACCCACTGTGGCGAGGGGACGTATCAACACACCGGTGCGTCGTCACCGACTCACACGGCGACGACCCGTCACCGCAGCGTCGTGTACGTCAGGACGACGACCGCGACGAACTGGACGGCACGCAACAACAGAACTGCCTGCTGGACGTGTGGGTCGCCGGCGTAGAGACTCTGCATCGTGACGAAGAAGTACAGTGCCAACGCGTTCTCCGCGAACAGTGCGACAGCGAACGCGAGCAGTCCGAGGACGAACGACGTGCCGACGCTCCGGTAGTTCTGTATCCACAGTCCGCTCACCGCTCCCAACAGGAGCAGGTTCGCGCCCGAGAGAGCGCCCGCGACCATGATCGTCCCGCTCATCGACACTCTGGGTCACCCGCCGTCCCGTGCAACGTCCGGCCGGTCGTCGTGTTCGACCTGTCGTGCGACCTCCTCGAACTGGCCGCGGTGTCGTCTGAACTGGTCGGTGAGAAAGTGGAGTCGCGCGTACTGTTGCTCGCCGGCCTCGACGAGGCCGTGTTCCTCCAACGTGTCGAGGTGGTGTCGCACCGTCTTGTAGCCCACGTCCAGTTCGTCCGCGAGTTCGTTCGCGTTCTTCGGCTGCTCGGAGAGGGCACGGATGATCCGCAGTCGGTTCTCCCCGCCGCGTGTCGCCGTGAGGAGATACCAGAGCGCTTTCTCCATGTGTCGTCTCTCTTTGTTGGAGGCCGACTGCGAGCCTAAAGCTTGGTCGGTTGTCCGTGCACGCTGCGAACCCGCCGTCCGTGTCGTCGACTGTGGCTCTGTACGGCTACTGGTCACTCACCGTCTCGGCCGACGTGGAGACCTCGACGACGTCCGACACGTCCGGGTAGTCGTAGCCGTTCACTCGTACCATCGGAGCGACGGCCTCGCGTTCGACGTCGCCGACACCCGGTGCACGCTGTCGTTGTGCCTGGTGGTCGCCGACACCCGGCTCCTGGTTCACCTCCGTGCCGGCGTCCCACAGTCCGACGGCGTTGGTCACGTTGCCCGTCCTCGGCGTGTCGCCGTCGAACAACGAGAGGCCGTCCTGGCCGCCCAACGCGTAGAACGCGTCGTTCGACGGGATGAACATCGTCACGAGCGAGAGCGACATCTCCGGAGAGCCGCTGAGCGCCTCCGCGGTGAACTCGTAGCTCCGACCGGGCGGGAGCGGACCGGGCCCGTCTGCGCCGACTGGCGTGTCGAACGCCCCCGCGTCGAAGACGCTGTCACGCCCGGCCAGCGACTCCGCGAGTCGTCCGGGTGATCCGTCCTCGGCCACTTCCTCCAGCCCGTTGTCCCGTTCCCGGCGGCCGGTCGTGAAGATCGGCCGATCCGGGGAGTGAACGGCGTACGCGCCCGGTGACAGCGGTACCCCCTGTTCGCTCGACTCGCCGTCGACCGTCGTCTGGAGCGTCGTCCCCCGGGAGACGTTCTCGACTGTGACCGTGAACTCGTAGGCCGTTCCGTGGTTGAACGCCCGTGTGACCGCGGGGACCGTCGCCAGCCCGACCGCGCCGGCTCCCAGTCCCGCCAGCACGTTCCGCCGTGAGGTCGTCTGTGATTCGTCCGTCGTGTCAGTGGTATCCTCGAACATGGTTACAGTGCGGTGTGACGCACAGGTTCTCGTTCGAACGGACACCACAAAGTTATTTTTCGAACTTCTTTACCAGAAACCACTACGTCGGGGCCGACTCCGTTCCGATTCGCCAGACGGCAGGCGGCTCTAGTGTCTCGTCGACGGGCGGTCGGTCGGTGACTTACCGCAGAGAGAATCGTCGTGGTAGTGGGTACGAGACGACGACGGGACGGCCGGTCGACAGGCCGACGGCGACCGTGTCAGGGTGCCTCTCCGGTCTCGATCGTGAAGTCGTCTCGGGGGTACGCCACACACGTCAGGGTGTAGCCGTCGTCGAGCTCGGCGTCGCCGAGCATCTGTTGGTCGTCGTGTTCGACGTACTCCTCGGAGTTGCCGCCGTCCGTGATCTGGCCGGCACACGAGACACACTGGCCCTGTCGACAGGCGTACGGGAGGTCCATCCCGCCGTCTTCACCCTGATCCAGCAGGGGTTCGTCGTTGGCCACCTCGATGGTCTCGCCCTCCTTGGCGAACTCCACCTCGTAGTACTCCACTTCGTCGTCGGGGATGTCGCCGGGACCGGCCTCCTCCTCGACCGCCGTGCCGCCTTCGGCGAGTTCACCGTCCTCGCCGGCCGGGACCGCGCCGGCGGCGACGCCGCCGCCGCCGATCGCCCGGTTGCCCGGCTCCGGGAACTCCGTCTCCTCGACCGTCGAGGCCCGGTGTTCTAACACCTCGTCGGAGATGTCGCCGGTCGGCTCCCAGCCCGTCCCGCGGGCGTAGTGCAGCACGACGAACACGACGACGAGAGCCGCGCCCGTCCCGAGTGCCACGGGGTCTACCATGCGAGCGGCTTGGACACGGGGGTTCAATAGGGTTGTGATTAGACCGCTCCCCGGCGACGCCGCCGCCGTCTCCCGACTACTCCTGCCGTCGCACCTCGTGACGCCCGAAGCCGTACCGGAGCCGGTTGGCGAGTCGCCGGGCGAACCGGTCCTCGCGGGAGCCGAACCGCTCGGCCAACGCCTGGTGGATCAACGGCACCGGGACCTCCCGTTCGAGCGCCTCCTGAACCGTCCAGGTGCCCGTCGAGCCGCCGGCGACGTGGTCGGCCACGTCGCCCAGGTCCGTCCCCTCCTCGCGGAAGGCCTCCTCGCACAGCTCCAACAGCCACGACCGAATCACCGCGCCGTTGTTCCAGGTGCGAGCGACTGCCTCCAGGTCTAGGTCGTACCGCCCGCGGTGGAGGAGTTCGAACCCCTCGCCGTACGCCTGCATCAGGGCGTACTCCACGCCGTTGTGGACCATCTTCACGTAGTGACCGGCGCCACTGGGACCCATCCGGGCGTGCCCGTCCGGTCCGGTTGCGACCGCGTCGAAGACGGGCGTCAGCCGCTGGTATGCCGCCTCCGGGCCACCGATCATCAACGAGAAGCCGAGCTCGGCACCCGCCGGCCCGCCGGAGGTGCCACAGTCGAGGTAGGCGGCGTCCGTCGTCTCCCCCCGTCGGACGGAGTCCTCGAAGTGGGAGTTGCCGCCGTCGACGACCACGTCGTCGGCCGAGAGGTGTGGCTCCAGGTCCCCGAGCGTGGCGTCGACGGCGTCACCCGCCGGCACCATCAGCCAGACGACCGTCGCGTCCGTCTCGCCGGCGGCCGCGACCCGTTCACACAGGTCTCCGAGCGAGTCGGCCGGCTGCGCGCCCGCCTCCGCGGCGGCAGCCGTCGCCTCCGCGTCGACGTCGTACGCGACCACGTCGTGGTCCGCCGCCAGCAGCCGCTCGGTGACGATCCGTCCCATCCGTCCGAGTCCGACGACGCCCAGGTTCACACTCCGGCAGTCGGCCGGGTGTGTGTTGTCGGTTGCGGTCGGTGTCGCGGGAGCCGCCGAGGCCGAGGCGGCCGCTGACGAACGGGTGAGACACGCCAGAACAGCCTCGCTCGATCAGTCGTCGTCGGCCTCGACGCCGTCGGGCGGGGTCAGCTCCCGCCCGAACTCGTCGAACTCGTCGAACTCACCCGACAGCGCGTACTCGAGTCTCCGTTCTTCCCGCCCGTCCGGCAGCCGGTCGTCCACGTCGGCGGCGACGGACTCCCACCCGGGCTTGACCCGGACGCTCCGGGCGGGGGTGCCGACGGCGACGTGGTGGTCGGGCACGTCCCCCTGGAGGATCGCCTTCGCGCCGAGCATCGCGTTCTCGCCGACACGAGAGCCCGCTCGCACCATCGCGTCGAAGCCGATTCGCGCGTCGTCGTCCACGACGGTGTGGTAGTTGTACACCTCCGTCTGGTCGACTACGTCGTGGTCGTGGGAGTAGACGTGTGCGGAGTCGGCAATCGACACCCGGTCGCCGATGGTCAACTCCCCGCGGTCGTCCAAGTGGACGTCGTCGTGGATCACGACGTTGTCCCCCACCTCGATGTTGTGGCCGTAGGTGAACGAGATCCCCTTGAAGAACCGACAGTCGTCGCCACAGTCCGCGAACAGGTGGTCGGCGAGCATCCGTCGGAACCGGAGCGCGAACTCGATGTTGTCGGCCATCGGGGTGTCGTCGAACTGCCGCCAGAGCCACTGGAGGTACTTCGACTCCTGGAACGCCTCCTCGTCTTTCTCCGCGTAGTACTCCGACTCCAGTGTCGCGTTACACGGATCGTACCCCTGGAGCCGAACCCGTTCTGCTGGCGACACGTCGCCGCCGTTCTGCCAGCGCTCGTAGGCGTCGCGGTCGCCGAACAGGTCGACGAGCGTCTCCCGTACGACCGCACAGGTGTCCTCCTCGGAGGCCAGACGCTCGTCGACCCGTTCGAGAAAGGCTGACACTCCCGACTCGGCGTCGGCCGGGAGTTCGACGTGGCGTTTTGTCACGACTGTACAATACCTCCGGCGCGTGCATATGGGTTCTGGTGTGCGCCACACGTCCTGTCGGTCCGTCTCACGTCCCCATTTTCGTTCGTCAGAGTATAATTCTTTGGTGGAAGGTCCGAATATGTCGCGGGTGAGCGGAGAGCGACAGAGGCTTGAGCGGCCGCCCCGACCCCGCGAGTATGTCACACAGCGACCCACCGGGGTGGGACGGGATCCCGTCGTGGAGCGGGGGGGCTGCCGACGGACTCGTCCGGACGGCCGAGACGGTCGCTCCCGTCGTCTACCCGCCGGACGAACGGGTCGGCGACGACTTCCACCTCTGGGACACCTGGCTGTTGCGGACCCGCGACGGCAGCGTGGCGACGCCCGGCGGCGTGCGGGTGATCTTCGCGCTCACCGCCCCCGACGACCTCCTGCCGGGCAAGCGCCACGACGCTGCCGAGATCCGGTGTCTCTACTCTCCGGACGGTCGGACCTGGCGCGACGCCGGGCCGGCGTTCGAGCCGGACGGCCCGCTGGGCTCTCGGCAGTGGGCCGGCAGCGCACTGTTCGAGCCGGACTCGGACGATCCGAGCCGCGGGGACGTGACCCTCTACTACACCGCCGCCGGCGAGGCGAACGAGACGGAGTTGAGCTACACCCAACGGCTCGCGGCCGGCACGGACGGCCGGCTGCGCGTCACCGACGAGACTGCCCGACTGGACCGCTCCTGGCGCCACGAGACCGTGTTGCGCCCGGACGGCGACCGCTACGAGACACAGGCCCAGTCCCGCGGGATGATCTACACGTTCCGTGACCCGTGGTTCTTCGAGGACCCCGCGACCGGCGAGACACACCTCCTGTTCGAGGCGAACGTCCCCGTCTCCGAGGACAGCGACCGCTGTGGCGGCGACACGACGGCCCAGTCGTTCAACGGCTGTGTCGGTGTCGCCACGAGCCCGGACGGCAGCCCCACGACGTTCGAGCCCGAGGCCCCGTTGCTCCACTCCGTCTGTGTCAACCAGGAGCTGGAGCGACCGCACGTCGTCGTCCACGACGGCCGGTACTACCTGTTCGTCTCCAGTCACCGTCACACGTTCGCCCCCGGGTTCGACGGCTTCGACGCGCTCTACGGGTTCGTCGCCGACGACCTCCGCGGCGACTACCGCCCGCTCAACGACACCGGGCTCGTCGTCACGAACCCCGCCAACGCCCCCTACCAGACGTACTCCTGGCTGGCGTACCCCCACGCCGAGGAGCTGCTCGTCACGTCGTTCTTCAACTACTACGACCTGGGCGGGATGTCACTGGACGACGTTGCCGACCTCCCGCGAGACGAGCAGTTCGCCCGCTTCGGCGGCACGCTCGCGCCGACGCTCCGGGTGGCACTCTCTGGCGACGAGACGCGGATCCTCGGGACGCTCGACCACGGGCACCTGCCGACTCGCTCGGAGTCGCTCCCCTCGCTGCCCGCGGAGACGGCAACACAGTCGGCCGGCGGCTACGGCGGCGCTCCGACCGTCGTCGACGAGTGACCGGAACCCTCCTGCCCGTCCGTCGCGTACGCCGTTCGTGACCGACCCGACCGACCCGTTCGCCGCCGTCGACACCGCGCGCGTCGCCGCCGACCACGGCGTCGCCGAGCCGACCCTGGCGGACGCGCTCGCGGCCGTCCGAGACGCCGCCGCGGCGCCGACTGTCCCCGCGCTCGTGTACGACTACCGACAGGCGTTCCAGACGGACCCGCTCGTCGCCCGTCACGGGGACACCCACTACCTCGCCGTCCCGGAGCGCGTCTGGCCGGAGTTCGCCGCGACGCTGTCGCTGTCCGACGCGACGCTTGCGGCCTGTCGGGCCGCGCACGCCGCCGCCTTCCGTGTCGTCGAGGAACCGCCGGACGACCACGAGCCGCTCGTGCTCGTGTAGCTACTCCGCCTGGGTCTCTCCGGGGTCGCCGACCGGCGTCGCCAGCTCTACCGTCACTATCGAGCCACGCGGGTCGCGTTCCGCGAACGACACGTCGCCGCCGACGCTGTCCGTGATCCACTTCACGAGCCACAGCCCCAGCCCGCTGCCGTGTTCCAGCGCCGTCTCCGTCCCGTGTTCCAACACGTTCCGTTCGGACTCCGGGATGCCCGGGCCGTCGTCCGTGACCGTCACGCGAACCCAGTCGTCGGTCGACTCCACGGACACCCGAACCCACGGCTCCGCGCTGTCGTTGTGTTCGATCCCGTTGGAGACGAGGTGCCACAGCGCCGAGTCGACCAGATCGTTGCCGAGCGCGGCACACTCCCCCTCACACTCCGTGTCCACCTGCGCCTCCGGGTACGTCTCTCGTGCGCGCCAGGCCACGCTGTCGACCACGTCGTCCAACTGGATCCGGTGTGTCTCGCCCCCCTCCGCGTGGAGGGTGCGGTCCACCTCCCGCGCCTGCTCGCCCAGCTCCACGAGCCGGTTGGCCTTCCGCCGGACTGCCTCTGCACGCTCCCGGACCGCCGGGTCCAGGTCCGACTTCAACAACAGGTCCGCGTACCCCAACACCACGTTCGCGTCGTTCCGGAGGTCGTGACGCAACACCCGGTTCAACACCCGGAGCCGTTGTTCGTACCGCTGGCGCTCCGTCACGTCCCGGATGTTGACCAGGAGTCGGTCCGCCGTCGCGCCGACGCCGGCCGTGACGACCGCCTCCACCGTCTGCCAGCCGCCGTCGCCGTGTTTGAGACGGAACCGCTCGCGTTCTGTCGTCTCGCGGCTCGTCGTGCGTTCGTCGTCGCCCGGCACTCCCCCGATCCGTTCGTCCGTCGCCGACTCCGCCTCCACCCCGCCGTCCGTGACCCCCCCGTCCGACGCCTCGTGGCGCTCGTGTGCGTTCGTCACCGAGCGGAACACTCGGTGGATCGACGACTGGTCGTCCGGGTGGACCAACGAGAACACGGAGCGACCGGTCAGCGTCTCTGGGTCGTGACCCAACACCCGTCGTGTGGCCGGGCTGGCGTACTCCACCGTCGTCTCCGCGTCCAACACCACTAACACGTCGTTCGACTGCTCGATGTACGTCTGGAACCGACGCTCCACCCGCTCGCGGTCCGTCACGTCTCGGAACACGAACACGTTCGAGGCCCCGGCCTGCCCCACGCTGATCGACGTGCGCGTCGCCTCGAAGTGTCGCCCCTCCGCCGTGAACGTCGTCTCCCCGTCGACGAGCAGGCTGTCGATCGCCTCCGGGTTCGGCAACACCGCCCGCACCGGTCGGCCGACGTCGTCGTCGTCCACGCCGAACGCCGTCGTCGCCGCCGGGTTGGCGTCGACGAGCAGCCCTCGGTCGTCGACGACGACGATGGCGTCGTCGATCTCCTCGAACACCGTCTCGTGTGCCACCGGCGACACGTCGAACAGGCCGTACGACCGAATGGAGACCAGGAACAACAACGACGACAGCCCGAACCACACCGGTGTCGTGTCGTACGGCGGCGCTATCGGCAGCGTCGTCACGTACGCGACCACCGTGACGACCGGGACCGACACCGCCGTCAGCAGTAACGTCGCCCGCCGTCTGTACGGTCCCGTCGTTCCGACCGCCTCGTTTCCGAACGACACCGCCGCGACACCACAGACCAACAACCCGTACGCCAGGTGCGCCGACATGAACACCCCGGGGGTCGCCGCCGGCACCCCCACGGTCGTCACGCCCATCACGTACGCCTGGTGCAACGGGTTGGTCAGCGCCAACGCCGCCGCCGCCGTCGGCTCTACCGCCAGCAACGCCGCCACTCGCTCGTCGACGAGACTCGCGTTGCCCGTCTGGTACAGCGAGAACACCAGGAGGAGCGTCGGGATCGGCGCCGCCACGACGTTGCTCACGCGCAGCCAGAACGACGCCGTCCCCACGCCTTCCGCCGACAGCCGCAGTCCGAACGTCACGGCCCACAGCGCCGCCGCTAGCGCCACGCCCGCCAGCGTGTCCCCCGCGACCCGGGCGCCGCCACGGCTGCGCGACACCGCGATCAGCGCCGTCAGTCCCGACAGCCCCCCCGAGAGGAACGCCGCCACCGTCAACAACGACTCGTTGTACGCCATTAGTTCACGCGAACCCGCTTTCGGTCGCTCTTCTCCGCGAGAATACAAAACCCTTCCCCCAGACCGTTCTGCCCCGAGCGGGGCGAGGTCGAAGGTTCCGCTCGCAGTCGGGCGGGTGAGCCGCCCGGCGACGGTGAACGCGGGCAGCGTGCTCACCCGAAGGGCCGAAGCGACCGGTGCGTCGGCTCACCTGATGGTCGCTCCGTCTCCGACTCCGGTCTGGATCGCACGGGCGTCGATCCCGGCCCGTTCGAACCCGTCGACCATCGCCGACGCGACCGCGCGTTGGTCCGTCGGTCGCGTCACCGCGAGCACACCCGGACCGGAGCCGCTGATCGTCACGCCCGTCGCCCCAGCCCGCGTGGCCGCCTCTCGAACCGCGTCGTACGCGTCCACCAGCGCCGCCCGCGCCGGCGTCACCACCGGGTCGTCCAGGCCGCGCCCGACCAACGCCGGGTCGGATCGACACATCCCGACGGTCAGTGTCGCCGCGTTCCGAACCGTCTCGACGTGGTCGTCCATCGACAGCGACGACGGCACCACCTGTCGCGCCTCCCGGGTGGAGATGGGCTGTGCCGGCAGACACACCACGAGCGATAGCTCCGCGTCCACGACCGTCGTCCCGTCCGGCCGGGTCACGGTGAACCCGCCCAGCAACGCCGGCGCGACGTTGTCCGCGTGGACCTCGCCGGAAGCCGCCGCCTCCCCCTCCGCCGCGACGGACACCAGCTCCGCACGACTGTACCCCCTGTCGTACAGTTCGTTCAGCGCGACCGCCGCCGCCGCGGCCGACGCCGCCGACGACCCCAGCCCGGAGGCCGGTCTGATCCCCTTCCTGATCTCGATGGTCGCCGGCGCGTCGAGTGTCGCCGCTACCACTCCGGCCGTGTTCTCCGTCGGCGCCTCCGGCACGTACTCTGCGCCCGCCCCCGTCACCGTGAGTGTCGTCTCCGTCGCCCGCTGGACCGTGACTTCGTCGGCCGGGCGTTCCAACGCCGCCCCGAACGTGTCGTAGCCGCTCCCGAGGTTCGCCGTCGTCGCCGGCGCACGGACCGTGACCATGCACCGGCTACCCGCCGGACTACTGATAAGACTGTCCGACGCGGCCGTACTTCCGTCAGCGCCCGGCGGTGACGTACAACAACGGCGCGACGACGACCAACACGATCCCGAGGAACAGGTAGTGGATCGGGACCAGGCTCTGCGGCGTGAGCATGAAGATCACGCCGAACGACAGCGCGACCAGCGACAACACCTTCCGAGACTTCAACGGGAGCGTTCCCGCCACGGACAGGATGAACCCGAGCAGGAGCGCCTGCCCGACGTTGTAGTCGAGCAGGAAGGAGTCGATGACCTGTAACGGGAGCATGTTCTCTGTTCCGGAAGTCGCCTTCGGCCCGATATTAACGTTCCGTTCTCCTCACCACGACCCCACTGGCGCCGCCAGGAACGGCACAGACATCTCCTCGGGGTGTTGGCCGCCGTGCTGGCCGACGAACTCGAGTTTCCGTCGCTCGTCGTCGATCCACACCCCGACGGACTTCGGCACCACCACCAGGTCGCCGACCCGTTCCCGGAGCTTCGGCGACACCGGGCCGTCGCCGAACAGCCCGGCCTCGACGGCACGCTCACCCGACAGGACGCGGGCCTCGAAGTCGGCGTCCGACAGCGCCGCCCGTACCGTCTCTTCCGTCCCGGGCTGGAGGTGGAGGTGGAGGTTCCGCGGTCCACCAGTCGGCAACACCGGTCGCCCGTCGTCGTGACGCGCCAGACTCCCCCACACGTCCGGCAGTGTCGTCAGATCGACCGCGGCCGACGGGTCCGACTGTCTGTGGCCGTGGTCTGCGGTCACGAGCAGGAGCGTCTCCTCGGCCGTCGCGTCCGGGAGGCGGTCCAGTTCCCGCTCGACCGCGCCACAGACGGCCGCCAGCTCCGCCGCGTACTCGTCGCTCCGCGTGCCGGCGTCGTGGGCCGCCCCGTCGACGGCCGGCCAGTAGGCGTACACGTACGTGGGCTGGGTCGCGGCGGTCAGCCGCCGGCGGATCGACAGCCCGAACTCGGCGACGCTGTCGACCCCGTGGACCGTCGCGCCCGCCAACGCCTGCGCTCCGTAGGGCCCGCCCGTGATCCGCGACGGTTGGATCGCGTGACTCTCGACGCCGGCCTCGCCCAGCCGCTCGTACACGGACCGGCCGTCGAACAGGTCCTCGCCGTCGACCGCGCCGTCCGTCGCCGCCGTCAGGTCTCGGGGGTCGTCCGTCGGCGACAGCTCCGGGACGGTCGGATCCTCGCCCGCGGCGGCAGCCGCCGCCCGCCTGTCGTCGGCCGGCCGCGTGACGAACGGCAGCGTCTGGACCGTCCGGTCGACCGTCGGCAGGCGGAGGTTCCACCCCAACAGTCCGTGTTCCGCCGGCGTCCGTCCGGTGTTGAGCGACGTGATGGCGGCCGCCGTCTCCGAGGGGTAGACGGAGGTGATCGCCGTCGTCTCGCCGGCCGTGGCCGCCCGCGACAGCAACGACGGCCGTTCGCCCGCCTGGAACCGGTCCCAGCCGTAGCCGTCGACCAACAGGACGACAACCCGCTCGTAGTCGCCGTCCGGCACCGTCGCCGGCGGCAGCGCGCGGTCGAGGTCCACCCCGAGCGCCCGGGCGGCCGTCCCCGGGACGCGGTCGAAGGAGTAGTCGTCGTACGCCGGCCAGACGTAGCCGTCCCGGCGCACGCCCGGGAGCGCACGCTCCCCGCCGTCGAAGAAGCTCGTGTCCGTCACACCAGGGGGTCGGGGGGGGGTCGAAGGTGTAGCTTCCGTTCTCGGCCAGTGTCACTCCTCGTCGTCGCCGTACGTCACCTCGCCGCTGGGGCCGCTGATGTCCAACGGCCGGAGCCAGACGTACCAGACGAGGAGAATCGTCCCACCGTAGCCGAAGACGTACACGAGTCGCCCGATCCCGTCGTACCCCCACACGCCGAACTGTCGACGGACGATCCCGGTACCGGCGACGCCGACGACCAACACCGCCACCAGCCGTAGCGCCTCCCACCCGAACACTCCGCCGCCAGCGGCGTCGTTCTCGTCGGTCACGTGTGTCGTTGGAGCCGTGTGTTCGTCAACCTCTCGGTTCCGTCTCGACACCGTCGAACTCGAAGCGAGCGCCGCCCGTCGCCGACTCCGTCACGGAGACGTCCCAGCCGTGGGCCACTGCCATCTCCCGGACGATCGCCAGCCCGAATCCGGTGCCGTCGCTGGCGGTGGAGTAACCCGGATCGAACACGTCGCCGCGGGTGTCCGGGTCGATCCCCGGGCCGTCGTCGGCGACGTAGAACCCCGCCGTCTCGTCCGTGTCTGCCGGGAGACCACCCACCTCGATCTCCGCTGCCGGTCCGGCGTGCTCCACGGCGTTCCGGAACAGGTTCTCCACGACGTGGCGCAGCCGTCGCGGGTCGGCCGCCAGCTCGAACGACTCGTCTGTCGTCCGGAGGGTCGCCTCCTCCGTGTCGACGTTGCTCCAGCAGTTCTCCGCCAGCGCCGTCAGCTGCACTCGCTGGGTCTCCTCCACCGTCGCTCCCTCGCGGGCGATGGTGAGCACGTCCTCCGTGATCGCCTCCATCCGGTCTAACGCCGAGGCGACGGCCGCGAGGTTGTCGTCGTCGCCGTACCGTTCACGCGCCAACGAGAGGTGGCCGGAGGCGACGTTCAACGGGTTGCGCATGTCGTGTGAGACGGCGCTGCCGAACACCTCCGACCGTTCCTTCTCGCGTCGCAACTCCCGGGTGCGCTCCCGGAGCTCCCGTTCCCGCTCCAGCCGCGAGAGCGCGTCTCTGGCGTGGGTGACGAGTAGGTCCGTCAGCTCCAGGTCCGACTCGTCGAACGCGGCGACGGACCGCGAGACGGCCTGGAACACGCCGTACTCCCCGATCGGCACCGTCAACACCGACCGGAACTCCGTGTCCGCCGGTGTCGCCTCCCGCGTGGTCACGTCGTCGACGACCGACGGCTCGCCCTCCCGGACGGCCAGCGCGGCGAGGTTGTCGTCGGCGTCCACCGGCGTCGTCTCGTAGTACTCGTCTTCCGAGATCGCCGCCGACACCGCTCGGGGGACGAGCGTGTCCCCCTCGCGGGCGTCGGCGACGGAGATGTCGAACTCCAGGATCTCCTCTGCGGCCCGCACCACCTCCTCGTAGACGGAGTCGCCCGCCTCACACCGTTGAATGCGGGCGGCGGCGTCGTGCAGTGCCGCCACCTGCTCCGTCCGGTCGGCCAACTCCTGGCGGCGCTCGCGGCGCTCTGTCACGTCGTGGACGCTCCCCAGCACCCGGTCGCGGCCGCCGATCGCCGCGATCTCGTAGTGCACGTCCAGCCACAGCCGGTCGCCGTCCGCGTCGCTCACGGCCCACGTCGCCTCGCCGGCGCCGTCCGCGACCGCCGACCGGAACGCCGCCGCCCGGTCGTCGCCGCCCGCGACCGGGGTCACGACTCCCGGGTCGTCCGTCGCCGACGCTCCCCCGTCCGTCTCCGGCGCCGTCTCTGGGTCGCCCGTTCCTGTGTCGCTCGTCTCCGGGTCGTCCGTTCCTGTGTCGCTCGTCTCCGGGTCGTCCGTTCCTGTGTCGCTCGTCTCCGGGTCGTCCGTTCCTGTGTCGCTCGTCTCCGGGTCGCCCGTTCCTGTGTCGCTCGTCTCCGGGTCGTCCGCCGGCAACACGGGATCCGTCGCCGACAGCAGCGTCTCGCGGTCGTACCCCAGCATCTCACAGTAGGCGTCGTTGACGGCCAACAGACGGCCGGCGTCCGTCCCGCGGACGGTCAGCCCGACGCCGGCCTTGTCGAACACCTCGCGGTAGCTCACCGCCGTGTGTGCCCGGTCGACGGCGTCGCGGACGCGGTCGGCCAGTCGACGGAACCCGTCCTCGTCGGCCCGTTTCGGGAGGTAGCTCGTGACGGACGCCTCTACCGCCTCGCGGGCGACCGACTCCGACCCTCGGCCCGTCAACAGGACGAACGGGAGCCGAGGCTCTCGTTCACCGACCGCCTCCGACAGCTCCAGTCCGTCCATCCCCGGCATCCGGTAGTCGCTCACGACACAGTCGAACGTCGTCGCCGACAGCCGATCCAGGGCGGCCTCCCCGTCGGAGACGCGGGTGACGGCGAAGCCACCGATCACGTCCTCCAGATACGCCACGAGTGTCTCGGCGAACCCGTCGTCGTCGTCGACGTGGAGGACATCGAGCGGTTCGTCAGGGGTGAACACCGTTCGTCTGTCTCTCATTGGTGTGTGTCCGCGGACACCACTCCGCGAGTTCGTCTATCGGAACACACCGGGGCGTGGTGTATGAACTTTCCCCCGGAGGGAGGCTCAGACGACCTGGAGGCCGGCGGCAATCGCGACGGCCAGCGCCGCGAGCAACAGCGCCACGAGACCACCGTACTCCACGAGACGACTCGCGTTCACACCTGCAGAGTCGACCGGTCGGGACTTGACGCTTTCGCCGCGAGCCACAACGGTTTCGTCGGTGCCGTCGGTGGAATCGGGTATGGACGACGCGCTCCGAGTCCGTCTCGACGGGATCGTCGGTATGCTCGGCCTGCTCCTGGCCGCGTTTCTCGTACGTCCGGTGTTGCCGCCCGGGGTGTCGGCGCTGATCGGCATCGTGGTCGCGGTCGTGACGGTCGTCCTGATGCTGTTCGGGGTGGAGAACACGCTGGGCGGGTGAACGACCAGAGTAGGTGGCTGGGGAGTGCAGCCCTGCGCTCCCGGATGGGAGTGGGCCAATCCGGATTTGAACCGGAGGCCTCCCGGTTATCAGCCGAGCGCTCAACCTGACTGAGCTATTGGCCCAGGTGAGCGCATCCGTCCGTAGTGGGAGACACCCTTTAAGCGTTTCCGTTCGGCAGGACGACGCCGTCGTGCGGTTACCGCTCTGGCGCGTCCGGCTCGGCGTCGGCCGGCGTGTCGACGACCGCGTCCGGCACCGTCAGCTCCACGACCGTCCCGCGAGGGTCGTTGTCACGGAACGTCACCTCCCCGTCGAGCGTGTCCGTCACCCACGCCACCACCCACAGCCCGAAGCCGTCGACGTGTTCGGCGTCGTCGATCTCCGTGCCCCCAGTCACGACCCGGCGGTCGACCGGGGGGAGCCCCGGGCCGTCGTCGGCGACGGTGAACCGGACGGTGTCGCCGACGCGAGTCGCCGTCACCCGCACGCTCGGCTCGTCGTAGTCGGCGTGCTCTACTGCGTTGTCGACGAGGTGGGCCAGCGCCACCTCCAACAACCGGTCGGCCCGGATCGCCAGCTCCGCCGGCGCCGTCACGGTCACCGACGGCTCCCGGTCCGGGTTGTTCTCCCGGGCGGTCGCAACCGCCTCCGTCAGCAGCGTCCGAGCGTCCAACACCGTCTCCGTCGACTCACCCAGCGTCTCCTGGGCGATCTCCACCTCGCCGGACAGCTCCAACAGGTCGTCGACGACCGCGCGAATCCGGTCGGCGTGGTCGTGGGCCGACGGCGGCGCGGCCGCACGCAGTCGTTCCAGGTGCCCCAACACGACGTTCATGTCGTTGCGGAGGTTGTGTCGCAACAGTCGGCTGACGACCCGGATGCGTCGTTCCCGGCGGCGACGGTCCCGCACGTCCCTGACGATTGCGAGCAACGCCTCTCGATCCCCCAGCGTCGTCGGGGAGCCGGACACCTCCGTCGGCACCGTCTCCCCGTCGGCGGTAGTCGCAGACAGCTCGTCTGCGACGTAGCCGTCCTCGGCGACGACCCGTTCGGCGAACGTCGCCAGCGCCGTCTCGTCGTAGACGGCCGTCGGCGACAGCCCGCGCAGCGTCTCCCGGTCGTAGCCGAACAGCCGCGCGGCCGTCTGGTTGCACTCCAACACCGTCTCCCGGCCGGAACGGTCCAAGAACAGGATTCCGTCGTTCGTGTTGCGGAACGCCTCCTCCAGCTGGTCGCGCACCCGGTCTAGTTCCGCCGACATCGCCCGGTGTTCCGTCAGGTCGTGGAAGTCGAGCTGGACCGCCCCCTCGCCCGCGAACTCCGCCGGACCGGCGGCGACGGCCGCCAGCCGCTCGTCCCCGTCTCGGGTGAGACACGCGAGTTCCTCGAGCCGGGTCGGCTCGCCCGTCTCCACGACCGTCCGGAGGCGACGTTGGAGGCGGCGCACCTCACCGTCCGCGACGAGCGTCGTCGCGTCGACGCCCGCGAGTGTCTCTGCCTCGAAGTACGCCTCCGCCGCCGGGTTCGCCTCCCGGACGGCGCCGTCACGGACGACCACGACCGGGGACAACGACTCCGAGACGAGTCGTTCGTGCCGCTGCCGTTGGTCGGAGAGCCGGTCCGACAGTGCCTCGCGGTCGCGGGTGACGGTCAGGCCGTAGTACACCGCCCCGGCGGTGAGCACGTTGACGGCCGTCTCCACGAACTCGCCGCCGGCCGTCCCCGGAATCGTCCCGGTCTCGACGACCGCCAGCAGTTCGAGAGCCTGTGCGCCGATCATCACGACCGGGACCGCGACGAGGAGCAACAGCCACCGCTGGCCGACCGCGCGGACGACCGGGACGGAGCCGACGACGGAGACGGACAGCGCGATCAGCGGAGCGACGACGAACACGTAGAAAGCGAGTGGATCGGGTTGCATCGTCTGACCCCGCCGACGGCGGACGGTCGGAGAGGGTGGCCACACCGTCTTGAATCTGCTGGCGAACGCGCCGTGTCACCCACAGCTCGCGTAAATTCGATTTTCTTTTCGTGTAATTACATTGGGTGACCTGCCTCGCAGTGTGAGTCAGACGTTTGTGGGGGGAACACGAACCGTCGCCCGATGTCGGGGCCACGGGTGTTACACGTCGACGACGACCGGGAGTTTCTGGAGTTGACCGCGGAGATGCTGTCGACCGTGGCCGATATCGAGACGCTGCCGGAGCCCGATCCGACGGCGGTGCCGGAACGGGTCGGCGACGCGACGGACGTCGACCTCGTTCTCTGTGACCACGAGATGCCCGGGTGGACCGGGCTGGACGTGTTGGAGGCCGTGCGGGACGAACATCCGGAACTGCCGTTCGTGTTGTACACCGGGGAGGGCGACGAGTCGGTCGCGGCGGACGTGACCGCGCTCGAGGCGACGGACTACGTCCGGAAGGGGCGGGGACGCGACCACTTCGAGCAGTTGGCCGAGCGCATCCGACGGGCCGTCGCGGACGCGGGGTCGGGCGGCTCGGCGGCGTTGGTGGACAACGCACCGTTCCCCGTGGTCGCCGGCTGGCTCCCCGCGGACGGCGGGCTGACGGTGTTGGACGCCAACCCGGCGTTCGCCGAGCGGTTCGACACGGACCGCGACCAGCTCCGGGGCGGCCGACTGCCGGGGTTCCCGGAGTCCGTCGCCGTCGACGCCGCCACCGTCTCTCGGCCGGGACTCCGGACGGCGGCCGCGGCCGGCGAGGCGACGACCCACGACGTGGAGGTGGCCGGCGACGGGGAGTCGGCCCCGTTCCACCTCGCCGTCGTCCCCGGCGGCGACGACCGGGCCACGGGGTCCGATCCGTTCGTCTGGGGGGTGTACGTGGACGTGTCCGGTCACGTCGCCGACCGCGACCGGGTGACCGCGCTCCACGACGCCGGGCTGGAGCTCGCGGCCGCCGGGACGCCCGCGGCCGTCCACGAGGCGACCGTCTCGGCCGCCGAGACGGTGCTGTCGTTCGACCGTTGTGTCGTCTACCACGGGCGTGACGGAGTGTTGGAGCCGGTCGCGGTCGCCGGCGCCGAGCTGTCGGCGGTCGACCCCCGGCCGGCCGACGCCGGGGTCGCCGGGCGGAGCTACCGCGACCGGGAGGCGGTCCGGGTGGCCGACGCCCGCCGACACCCGGACGCCACCGCCACGGACGGCGGTCGGTCGATCGTGTCCGTCCCGGTCGGGCGGTGGGGGGTGCTCCACTTCGTGGCCGACACCACCGAACGGTTCTCGCAGTTCGACCGCGACCTGGCGTACACGCTGGGCGCTCGGGCGGCCGCCGCACTGGACCGGGTGGCCCGCGAACAGGCCACTCGGACGTACCAACACCGTCTGGCCGATCTCCACGACGCCACCCGGGAGTTCATGGAGGCCGGCTCCGTCTCGACGGCCGCGACGTACGTCGTCGACGTGGCTGTCGACCTGTTGTCGCCCGGGGGGTGTGCCGTCCACCGCCACGACCCGGAGGACGGTCGGCTCCGTGTCCTCTCGGAGCGCAGCCAGACGGACGACCTCGCGGTCCTCGCCCGCGACCCCGGCGAGGGGGCTGTCGGCCGCGCGTTCGCCCGCCAGGAGCCGGTCCACGTCACTGTCGAGACGGACGACGGGGCGGTTCCGGAGGACGCGGCTGTCGACAGCGACCGGCGGGCGCGGGTAGCCACGCCGGACGGCGTCGCCGCCGCAGTGGCGTACCCGCTCGGCGACCACGGCGTCCTGACGCTGTACGACGGGGACCCGGCGGCGTTCGACGACCGCGACAGCCACCTCGGTCGGGTGCTCGCCGCCAACGCCGAGGCCGTGCTCGACAGACTCGTCGGCGAGCGGGCGCTGCGTCGCCGCGAGGCGCAGTTGGAGCGACAGAACGAACGGCTCGAACGGTTCGCGAGTCTCGTCAGCCACGACCTCCGGTCGCCGTTGGAGGTGGTGCGCGGCAACGTGGAGCTGGCCCGGATCGACGACGACCCGGACCGGCTAGACGACGCACTGACGGCGCTGGATCGCGCCGACGAACTCATCGAGGACATGCTGACGTTCGCTCGTCAGGGTGAACACGTCACGGAGGTCACTCCGGTCGGGCTCGCCCGCGTCGCCGAGGCCGCCTGGCCGGCCGCCCGGACGGAGACGGACGCCGAGACCACCGGGACGTTGGAGTGTGAGTCGGACGGTCGGGTCCGGGCCGACGAGAGCCGGCTCCGACAGCTGTTGGAGAATCTGTTTCGGAACGCGCTCGAACACAACCAGGGCTCGGTCGTCGTCCGGGTGGCCGCCACCGACGACGGGTTCGCCGTCGCCGACGACGGCGCGGGCCTGCCGTCGCTGTCGCCGACGGAGCTCTTCGACCCCGGGACGACGACGAGCGAGGACGGTACCGGGTTCGGACTGTCGATCGTCCGGGAGATCGCGGACGCACACGGCTGGACGATCTCCGTCGGCGAGTCCAGAGAGGGCGGCGCCCGCTTCGAGTTCGTCACCGACCCGACGGCGTGAGCCACGGGAGCGACGGTGTCGGCGTCGTCGACAACAGCCCGCAGCGACGGTGTCGGCGTCGACAACAGCCCGCAGGAGCGACGCCGTTACCGCCGTCGACAACAGCCCGCAGGAGCGACGCCGTTACCGCCGTCGACAACAGCCCACGGCGACGCCCGCCCCGACGGTCCGTCCGTCCTCTCGCCCGACGAGTCACAGGGCGTCACCAGCGGTCACCGACCTACTACGCCGGCCTCTCGGTCGTCGCCGTCTCAGTCGTCGCCGTCTCCGTCGTCGCCGCGACGGCGTCCGGCCAGCGCCGCCAGCCCACCACCGACGGCGGCGACGGCCGTCGAGACGACGCCCAGTCCCGGCGCCGTCGTCTCGGTCGTGGCTCGGGTCGTCGTCTCTGCCGGAGTCGCGGACTCGGTCGTCCCCGTCGGTGTCGGGGTCGTGGTCGGGGTGGGTGTCGCCGTCGCCAGCGACGGCTCCGTGTCGGCGTGAGCGCCGAACAGGTTGCCGTCGCCGAACGCGGTCGTCGTCGGGTCCGCCTCGTCTGTGGCGGCCGTCTCCGGGTCCGTCACGCCGGTCGTGCCCAGGGTGAGGTCCGATCCCAGCGCCGCCGCGACGGCGTTCAGCCGCTCTGTGGCGTCCGTCGAGGCGGCAGAGCCGAACAACACCACCGCGCCGCCGGCGTCGCGGAACGACCGGATCGCCGACAGCTCCGCCGAGCCGAACTTCCTCGCCGGCGGCGTCACCAGCAACGCCTGTCCCCGCACCAACAGGCCGGTGTCGTAGTCGTTGACCTGCTCGACTCCCAGGTCGACGCCCTCGAGGTACCGTTGGAACGCGCTCGCACCCTCCAGAGCGGTGCCGGCGTCGGCGGAGAACTGGCCGTGGCCGCCGTCCCACAGCACGTCACCCTCGAGATCCGACAGCGCCGTCAGGAGGTTCGCCACGAACGGCTCGTTCCCGAAGCCGTCGAACTCCTCGACGTAGTCGTCGCCGACGAGCGTCCCCCCGACGGCCGCCAGCCGGCTGTCCGGGTCGACGGCCACCAACGGTGCCCCCGGCTGGGAGGCCGTCTCCGCGGCCCGCACGGGCACGCGCTCGTCCGCGAGGTCGCCGCCGAACCGGCCGACGGACACCGCCTGCGGGAACACGAGCCGAGACACCGGCTCGTCGCGCAGCGGCCGGGTGTCGTCCGGATCGCTCTCGCCCCAGACGCCGCGGTCGTCCGCGCGGGCCGCCAGCTCCGTCTGCAGCAGTTCGTCGTGACGCGACAGTCCGGAGTCGTACACCCGGGCGTAGCCGGCCGACAACACCTCTCGCGACCACAGCGTGTCCCGCGAGCCGGAGCCGTCGCGGTCGTAGTGGGCGTACGCCAACAGCCGGCCGAACGGGTCCTCGATCCCCTCGTTCTCGTCGAAGGTGAGTGTCACCGTCTCGCCCGCGAGCTCCGACTTGGCGAACGACGACGCCTTCTCGCCCCACGAGGAGAGGTACGGGTATTCACCGTCGACCTCCTCGCCTTCGGCCTCGTCGCCCAGCCCCTCCCACTCGTGGGGGTCCTCGGCGTCGGCCGCGGCCGGCACCTCCGGCGTGTCCACGCCCAGGACGCGTACCTCCTCCGGCCCGCCCTCGGCGTCCGGGAACGACACGGTGAACGTGTCGCCGTCGGCCACGTCCGTGATCTCGGCGGTGTACTCCGTGTCGAACTGGAACTCGGGCCCGGTGGGCACCCCCTCCCGGGACTCGAACAACGCGGCCGGCCCGACGAAGTTCGTCGTCGCCGGCTGGAAGAAGCTCCCCGCGTTCGTCTCGTCGTCCACCACCTGGCAGTCGTCGAACCGGAACGGGAGCGACAGCGCCGCCGCCAGCGCGTTCATGTTGTCCGTCTCGTCGAAGTTCTGGTAGTCCGACTGGCTGTGGAGGATCACCGCGCCGCCGTCGTCCCGGAACGACTGGATCGCCGACAGCTCCGCGTCGTCGAACGCCCGCGACGGGGACGTGACGACCAGCGCGTCCGCCCCACCCAGGTCCGCCGTCATATCCGTCGTCGACTCGACGGTGTACCCCTGGTCTTCGGCGTGGTCGAGGAACGTGCCGAACCGGTCTGCGTAGTAGTACTGCTCGTGGCCCTCGTCCCACAGGACCGTCCCCCCGCCGATCAGCTCGTCCCAGAGGTTCAACAGGAACTCGTCGTTACCGTACGCGAAGTCGGCGCTGTCCGTCACGAACGGCGCGCCGAGCCCGGCGACCCCGTCGGCGACGGCCGCGAGCGCCGGCGCCGCCGAGACGCCGTCGTACGGAGTGGCGTCGCCGTTGCCGTCCTCGTCGGTCACCTCTGCCGTCTCCGCGGCACGGACGACGACGCTGTCGTCGCTCGCCAGCGGCTCTCCGTCCGCGTTCAGCAGGCTACACGTCGAGTCGAAGTACAGTTGTGAGATCGTGGCCGTCTGCTCGGCCGGTCGGTGCCCCTCACCGTTCGTCGCAGTCGCGAACCCCGCGGCCGCCGTCGTTCCGACGACGCCAGAGAGGAACTGTCTGCGTTGCATCGACAAACATCGTCTGAGCGACTTCACACATAGTTCGGTCGATACCGACGCGACGATCGTCGCGGGCGTCGGGGTCGGGCCGTCGGCTGCCACGCGCCACACACGTCCGTTCCGCTTCCGTCATCGTGAACAGGCGGGCACTCCAGTGGGGTGTATGGCTAGTCGACTGCTCGGTGTCTGGCGACGGGTGTTGTCGCTGTCGTGGCCCGTCATGACCGAGCAGACGTTCCGGACGGCGATGCGGACGACCGACGTGATCGTCACCGCGCAGTTCTCGCCGGCCGCGGTCGTCGCGATCGGCCTCGCGGACCTGTACGCCCGGTTCCCGCTCCGGATCGGGCTCGGGCTCGGAGGCGGCGCGATCGCCCTGTCGAGTCAGGACACCGGTGCCGACGCCGTCGCCAACCGCGACGAGGCCGTCACCCAGGCGCTGCTGATGGGGATCGTCGCCGGTCTGCCGTTCGTGCTCGTCGGTGGCCTGTTCGGCCGGGAGCTGATCGGCGTCTTGGGCGCCGCCGAACGAACCGCCACACTCGGCGGGACGTACCTGGCGATCATCTTCGCCACCGCGCCGGCGCGTCACGTCGCGCTCGTCGGCGCTCGGTCGCTCCAGGGCACCGGCGACACCCGCACCCCGATGTACGTCAACGTCGCCTCGAACGCCGTCAACATCGTCGGCTCCGTCGTATTCGGACTCGGTCTGTTCGGCGCACCCGAGCTCGGGGTTCTCGGTGTCGGACTGGCGACGGCCGCCGGCAACCTCCTCACCGCCGGCGCGCTGCTGGCGGCGATGTGGACGGACCGGACGAACGCCTCGCTCGTCCGGCCGCGCGACCTCGTGATCGCCCGCCAGCTCGTCCGGGTGTCGACCCCACGCGTGCTGGAGGGGTTCGCCGCCACCGCCGCGGAGTTCCCGTTCAACGCGCTCCTCTTGAGCTTCGGGACGCCCGTCAACGCCGGCTTCCAGATCGGTCGCCGGATGTACCAACAGGTCACCGGTCCGCTCTCGCGCGGGTACAACGTCGCCGGCTCCGTCGTCGTCGGTCAGGCGCTGGGTGACGGCGACGCCGACCGTGCGCTGTACGAGGGGTACGCCGCCACCGGGCTCGGGCTCGCCACCGTCGGCGCCGTCGGCCTCGGGCTCGTCGCCTTCGCCGACCGGTTCGTCGCCCTGTTCGCCCAGGGCTCGCCCGCCGCCGTCCCGTACGCCGTCGCCTTCGCCCAGGTGTACGGGCTCACCGCCGTGTTTCTCGTCGGCTACGTCGTCCTCTCGGGGGCGCTCCAGGGCGCAAGCGAGACCCGTATCCCGCTCGTCGCCCGCCTCTCCGGCGTGTTCGGCGTACTACTCGGCGGGACGTACCTCCTGGGCGTCGTGTTCGAACTCGGCCCCGTCGGCGCCTACTGGGCCGTCGGCCTCCACTACGTCTGGATGGCCGCCGTCGCCTTCCTCGGCTTCCGGTACACGAACTGGGCCGACCGCGCCGCCGACATGATGGACGAGCGTGGGAGTGGAGCCGGTGGGGACTGAAGCGGGCGGAGACTGAAGCGGGCGGGGACTGAAACGAGTCACTGACTGCCGTCGAGACCGTGGCGGAACAGGGTGACTGCGCCGTACGCCGTCAGAACGACGCCGCAGGCGGTGACACCCAAGAAGATCGCAAGTGAGCCGACAACCGGCCTTTGACAACCTTGCATATAAAAATCGAGTGTGAGATCTCGCCGCCACGTGACTCGGTTGTAGCCCCATCCCTGGCAGACCTCGTTGTAAATAGGGGGGTTCGTGAGGGCCGCTCGCAGGCTGAACAGACCCGTCAGGAGAGCGGTAACAGCTAATTTCCGTTGCCACTCCGGAATGGTCATCGGTTCATCCCCGGGAGTCCGTGTCTGAACAAGATCACCGCGCCGTACAGCGTCATGATCGCGCCGCAGACTACCATAGTCTGATATATTACAACTGCATGCTCGGCGTAGGTCATGCTACACTGCTGATAAAAGTCCAGTGTTAGGCCACGGGTCCAAGTGACTGGCTCACTCTCAGACAGACAGCCACCGTGTAGCACGCCTGCTGGAGGATTCGAAAGTGCCGCCCGGAGCGCGAACACGCCGACGATCAGCGAGACGACTGCAAACTGTTTGATGCGCCTACTCATGTGGACTGCCACCTATCCAAATTTTAAATTGTCTATATTAGACATCTTGTACGCTGGTGTAGATATACTCACCGGCCGTATAGGACTCTCATTCCCCGAGACCCCATCATTTGTACAAGATTTCTCTCCAGTTTTATCTCCTTTTGCACCTACGTGCATTCCAGTAATGAGTACACCATCCATCTCCGTTGTAACGTAGTGTGGTCCGCCAGAGTCCCCTTTAGCACCTTCCGCCCCAGTTCTTATACCCTCGCCATTTATTGACGGGCAGCCAGATGTGAAGTCTGCATTAAGACGCTTAATCCGTCCGCTGTTCCTGCCCGTAGATACGCCCATCTTGCGCACTGGCGTCTCTCCTGACATATAAATCTGGAGTCCATCCAGGGTGGCGTGGCCGACGATACTGCCGTCTGCCCACGACTCACCGACGACACGGTTCTGAATTGTCATGGTCGGGTCGTACGGCTTCACCAGGGCGTAGTCTAACTCTTCGTTGTACCGTTCGACCTGACCGATGTAGTCGTTAGCGTCGTCTTGGTACAGTCGCTTGTCCCAGTTCCCGTCACACTGTGATTTGTCCGGCAGGAACATGTGATTCGCAACCAGGGCGTACTGTGTCGAGCCCTTCGTGACCGGACAACACATCGTGGCAGTCGAATCGAGGGTGTTGTCGCCGTCCTGAATCGCGCGGGTCTCGACACCACCCACGATTCCGTCGTAGTCCCCCATGTTGTTACAGAACTGGAGTTCGATCTCGTTGTCCGTCCGGTCGACGGCGTTCGTGTTGACAGCGACTCCCTCAGCGGAGTCCGGCAGACTGAGACTGCTGGCAGCGCCTCGCTGCACGTCGACCTCGACCGTGTTCTTCCAGAGGCGTCCGATCTTCGAGTCACCGCGCCCGATTGCCACGTCCACCACCGCGTCGTTCGCTGCGTACCGTCGGCTCAGGTTTGACTTGACACGGCGGGCCGCCTTCGCGTGTTCGTACCACCGCCGCGGGACCGTCTCCCTCGCAACCGGCTCAGACCCCGACCGCCCAGTGACCACTGTCACCTTCTTGTCGGCCGAAGCCACTGGGACAGTTCCGACGCCGAGAACACCGATGCCGAGACTCTTGAGTGCAGACCGCCGGGTCGAGCGTGTTATATCTCCGTGTATTGAATCCGAGTTTGTATAAGTTTCTGTTTCGCTGCTGTTAGCTGTTTGTCTAGACATCGTTACAGGCCCGACGCAACCACGACAGCGCCTCTGGCGGACTACGGCCCCCCCAGCCACGCACCCACCCGGTCGGGGGTGTCAGGAGCAACACAACGATGTGTTTGGCAGCGAGGGCTGTGTCTCTCACGTCGCCGACTACCGCGACTCCAGATGTACTGTGGTCAAGAGCTGACTCCGAGGTGGTGGTTCGGGCTTCCGGTACACGAACTGGGCCGACCGCGCCGCCGACATGATGGACGAGCGTGGGAGTGGGGCCGGTGGGGACTGAAGCGGGCGGGGACTGAAGCGGGCGGGGACTGAAGCGGGCGGGGACTGAAGGGAGTCACTGACTGCCGTCGAGGCCGTGGCGGAACAGGGTGACTGCGCCGTACGCCGTCAGAACGACGCCGCAGGCGGTGACGAGCGAGAAGACGACAAGTGCGCCGTCGGCATAGCCGTAACACTCCTGATCGTAGAAGTCGAGTGTGAGATCGGCTCGCCACGTGACTGGATTGTAGTGCCACCCCTGACAGCCCGCCTGGAGTACCGGCCCCGGAGGGTGTGTCAGCGCCGCTCGCAGGCTGAGCAGACCCGTCGTGAGAGCGACAATCGCCAACTTCCGTCGCCACTCTGGAACGGTCATCGATTCATCCCTGGGAGTCCGTGTCTGAACAGCATCACAGCGCCGTACAGGGTCATAATCGCGCCGCAGGTGGTCGTGACGTACTTCACCGCGTAGAGGTGGCGGGCGAACAACGCTCCACAGCCGCCGGCGTAGTCGAACGTGAGGTCGGCGGTCCAGACGACGGTCAGCGAGCCAGTCGTCTCCGTACAGTACCGTATCGAAAACACCGCGTACGGCGGGCCCAGTAACGCCGCCCGCAGCGAGAACAGCCCCACGATCAGCGAGACGACTGCGAACTGCTTGATTCGTCGCCGCTCTGGGGAACTCACACTGTCCTCCACGCGGGTCCGTGCTGGAACGGGACCACAACGACGTACAGAGAGTCGTACATTAGCAGTCGTGAACGGAGCTCCGACCCAGCTACAGCCCCAGCCACGCACCCGTCCGGTCGGGATCGCCGAACAGCCCGGCCCACGATCCGATCAGCGCAGTCGAGACCGCCAGCGCCAGCCCGGACCACGCGCCGGCGACAGGATCGGATCGCGTGAGCGTTCCGACACCGGCGGTGGCGACCGGGAGCGTCAGGAGCAACGCGAGGCTCTGTTTGGCCGCGAGGGTGGTGTCTCTCACGTCGCCGAGTACCACGGGCCAGCTTAAATCTACTGTGGTCACGGCTGACTCTGGCGTGGCCGCGGCTGTCGCGCCCGTCGAGAGCCGGGGACAACGTTAGGAGGCCGTGGTGTCACAACCTGTTGTGAATCAGTCGACACTCCGGTACGCCGGGGGGCTCCAGGCGGTGGGTACAGTCGCCTCCACGCTCCCGTTCGAGGTCCTACGGTTCGGCGACCCGCTGGTCATCGGGCTCCTCGTGGCCGCCGGTGCGGTCGTCGTCGCGGGCTCCGTGGAGTCGGTCGCGGTCGGGTCGTTCGAACTGTCGTGGCGCGGGTGGTACGCCGTCGGTATGTGCCTGCTGACCGGTGGTGTCGTCGCCACGGCACTCGGGGAACTCGGCTCGTCTGGGTCGTTGGGTGGTGCCGAGGAGTCGCTTCTCGTCGTCGCGCAGTTGGCTATCGCCTCGTCCGTCGTCGTCCACGCTTGGCTCGTCGTTCGCCGGCCGGAGACACTCGATCTGACCGAGAACGTCGACAGAGTGGTCCGGCTCTCGCAGTCGGCCAGTCGGAAGGACGCGTGAGACGGCCACCAACGTCTTCGGCCGCGCGCTCCCGGAGTACGTACGCGTGACCGACACCGTCTGGGCCGTCCGGCACGGAGAGCGGAGAGACAGCGTCACCGACGACTGGGAGGCGGTGGCGGAGCGAGTCCACGACCCGCCGTTGACGGAGTTGGGACGGTGGGCCGCGTGGCGGGTCGGTCGGCGGTTCGCGGAGTCGTCGGTCGGCTTCGACGCGGTGTACGCCTCTCCGTTCACCCGGACGGTCGAGACCGCGGCGGAGATCTGCCGGGAGATCGACGCGACGTTCCGGCTCGAACCTGGGCTGGGTGAACACCGCAACGCGGACTGGTTCGACGCCGAACCGGAGACACTCCCTCGTGAGGAGCTGGCCGCGCGGTTCGACACCCTCCAACTCGACCACGAGCCGCTCGTCACGCCGTCGTTTCCGGAGAGCCACGCCGAGGCGTCCGCTCGCGTGGGCGAGACCACGCGCCGGATCGTCGCGCGGGAGGCGGGCCCCGTCCTGTTGGTGGGTCACGGCCTGACGATCGGTGGCGTCGTTGACGGACTCGTCGGATCGACTGCGGGTGTCGAGGCCCCGTTGTGCGGACTCACCCGCGTCGAGCGCGACGCTACCGACGACCGTGGAGGGGGCGACGGCACTGACGGTGGGTGGCGACTCGACTCCTCCGGAGACACCAGCCACCTCTGAGCCGACGGCGAATCGGCGGACAGAGCCGGACACTCTTCCCGTCGTCGGGGGAACACGAGCGGTGTGCGACGCTCACGACGTGCGGTGCTCGACGCCACGGTCGCCGTCTCGCTGGCCGGCTGTGTGACCACCCCCGACGGATCGACAGACGGCTCCAGTCCCAGTGAGACCGTCGACGGGCCGTTGGCACCCGCAGGCGTCCAGTTCGCGTTCGCGGGTGTCGACGCCCGTGGGAGTCGCGTGCTCGACGGTGTCGGAGACGTCGCGACGGGAGCGGAGACACAGATTCCGACACGGGGGACACCACGTTGGCTCGTCGGCCACCCGGCGGTGGGCAGGAGCCCGACGGCGTCGGTCTGGACCGTCGTCGCCGAGAACGGCCGGGCGCGGACACACCACGTCGGCGACGGGGTGAGGCTGGTGGCCGAGCACGGACGGGTCCACACGCCGCCGGTCGGGTGGCGGGCGAGTGACCGGGACGCCCAGGCGGACGCGGTGGCCCGGACCGACACCGACGTGAGAGACGGATCGGTCGGTGTCGTCACTCCACCCCCGGCGCTCGCGCCACACACTCACCCCGTCCCGACGCGGCGTGGGTGGCTCTTCGTCGCCGGTGACGGCAGACTCGTCCACCGACACGACGCCGGCAGAGTGTCGTTCGACATCGACGCGCCGCCGGACGCCAGACCCGTCCCGGTCGGCGGGGGTCGGTACGCGGTGTACGGCGGCGCGACCGGCAGGTACCGACACGGCGCGCTCGGCGACTCGGTGGAGGCGTCCCGACTCCTCGTCGTCGACACCGCCGCCGAGCAGGTCGTCGTCGATCACTCCCTGGAGCGGTCGGTGTTCGAGGGGTTCGCGCCGCTTCCGGTCGAGATCGGGGGTGTGTCGGGACTCCTGACGACTGTCGCAGACGCTCGGGAGGGGGCGCGGCTCCGGCTGTACGACACGGACGGCGATCCGCGGGCGACCGGTCCGGTGTACGGCTCCGGGTGGCGACACCGCCTCTGTGTCGCCGACTTCGGTGCCGGCCGAGAGGTGGCCGTCCTCCGGAAGCCGCACGTCGACCGGACGGTGGAGTTCTACCGGTTCGACGACGGGGAACTCCGGGTCACGGCGCGCCGCGCCGGCTACTCGACACACACCTACGACTCGCGGGTGCTCGACGGCGCACTCGCGGGAGACCTCGACGCCGACGGGACCGTCGAACTACTCCTCCCACGGACGAGTCGGGAACGACTCGACGCCATCCGTCGGAGCGGTGACGACAGCACGCGTGCCGTCTGGTCGCTCCCGCTCGGGGGGCGGCTGACGACGAACGTCGCGGGCGTGTCGACCGGCGAAGGGGTCGCGGTCGCCGCTGGGACGGCCGACGGCGTACGGGTGTGGCACGGGCCGGGCTGAGCGGGGCGTGTCTCGTGGTCGCTCTCGCCGGGGAGTTTTTGTCACTCACCCCCGTACACTGTACTCGTGAACGCCCGGACGAGTGCGCTCGACTCGGTCGTGTTCGGTGTCGACGTACAGAGCGGGGACGTTCGGGGGGACAGCCCCTCGTACGCACTCGTCGAGTTCGACGGCGAGGAGCTGCACCGGGACGTGGTGAGCCACCGGAAGCTCCGGCGTCGGATCGACGAGGTGGAGCCGGCCCTGGTCGGCACGGACAACATGTACGAGTTGGCCGCAGACAAGGACGCGCTCGTCCGGCTGTTGCGGTCCCTGCCGGGAGAGACCTCGCTCGTCCAGGTGACGGGGGCCGAGCGGCCGGAGCCGTTGTCCCGGGTGGCGGCTCGCCACAGCGTCCCGTACGGCAAGAAACCGATGAAGGAAGCGGAGGCGGCCGCGCGGCTGGCGGCCGCCAACGTCGGCTACGAGGTGTCGGCGTTCGCCGACACGACGGAGGTGAAGGTGTCGCGGGGCCGCTCTACCGGCTCCGGCGGCTGGAGTCAGGACCGCTACACCAGACGCATCCACGGCAACGTCAAGAAACGCACTCGGGAGGTGGAGTCGATGTTGGACGACGCCGGGCTGGCGTACGAGCGGGACGTGACGGAGAAGTACGGCGGCTTCCAGAACGCCGTGTTCATCGTCGAGGCGCCGCCTCACGAGCTCCCGGTCTCTCGGGAGCGCGTGGGCGACACCCGGATCGAGATCGAACGCGAGCGGACGGACGGGATCGAGTTCGAGCCGCTGGTGAAGCGCCGCGACCACGTCCTGGTCGGGATCGACCCCGGGACGACCACCGCCGTCGCGGTCGTGGACTTGGACGGCGAGGTGTTGGACGTCCACTCCACCCGGACGGCCGACACCGCGGACGTGATCGAGTGGCTCGTGGAGCGTGGTCGGCCGGTGATCGTCGCCGCCGACGTGACACCGATTCCGGAGACGGTCGAACAGTTCCGGCGGTCGTTCGACGCCGCCGGCTGGACGCCGCCGACGGACCTCCCGGTGGACGAGAAGCTCCACCGCACCCGCGAGTACTCGTACGAAAACGACCACGAACGAGACGCGCTCGCGGCGGCGCTGTACGCCTTGGACGACCACGAAGACCAGTTCGAGCGCATCACCCGGAAGGTGCCCGCCGGGGTCGACCGCGAGACGGTGATCGCTCGGGTCGTCTCCGGCGAGGAGTCCGTCGAGGCAGTCCTGCGCGACCTCGGCGGCGACGAGGAGCCGAGCGAAGACGACGACGGCCACGAGGAGCCGGAGCTGTCCGAAGAGGAGCGCCGCATCCGGGAGTTGGAGACCCAGGTGGAACGGCTCCAAGACCACACGGACGACCTGAAAGAACAGCTCGAACAGAAGGACGAGCGAATCGAGGAGTTGGAGTCGGAGCTGACGGACGCTCGCCGCGAGGAGCGCCGCGAGGCGCGCCGCGACCGCGAGGTGACCCGGCTCCGCCGGGAGAACGACCGGCTGGAGCGCCAGCGCGACGAGGCGAGAGAGGAACTGTCGGCGATGGAAGACAAGCTCGCCCGGCTGAAGACGCTGTGGAAGCTGGACCACGACGACTTCACCGACGTGGCGGAGGGACGCAATCTCGTCCCGGTGAAGGTGGTCGAACAGTTCACGAAAGACGCCATCCGCGAAGCCGACGAGCAGTACGGGCTCGCGTCCGGCGACGTGGTGTACCTGCGTGACGCCTCCGGCGCGGGTCGGGCGACCGCAGAACAGCTCGTCGCCACGGACCCCCGAGTCGTCCTGCGGTCGGGCAACACCTCCGACGCCGCAGACGAGGTGTTGTTCGACAACGACGTGCCCGTCGGTCCGGCCGCCGACGTGGCGATGCAGGAGGTGGACGACCTCGCCGTCGCCCGCGAGAGCGACGTGGAGCAGGTGATCGACGACTGGGAGGACCGCGCCCGCGAACGGGAACGGCGCCGTACGGCGGAGATGGTCGACGAGATCATCTCCGAACACCGGGCGGAGTCCGGCTAGTCCTCCAACAGCCCCATCTCCTCGGCGACGAGATCTGCGAGCTGGTCGGCCAGCGCCGGATCCACCTCGGCGCGCGTCTCACCGCCGTGGAGCCGTTCGTTGTGCCGCGTCACGGTCGTCTCCACTTCCGACAGCGGCACCGCCGTCTCCGTTCCGCAGGCGTCACAGACGACCGGTACCTCCGGATCTGACTCTGTCTGGTCTGGCACGAGTCGTCGTTCGACCGACCGCGTAAAATACGGGTCGGTTCGACATCGTCACCAGTCCAGTCGGCGTTACCGCCTCACTCCCCGGGCTCGATCCCGAGTTCGTCGTCGGTCGGGACACCAGCGGGGTCTTCCGGCGGGACGCCGTCGCCGTCGTCGGCGAGCTCGAACTCCCGACGGAGGTCCTGGATGCGGTCGCGGATGTCCGCGGCGAGTTCGAACTCCAGGTTCGCCGACGCCTCGTCCATCTTCTCCTCTAACGCCTGGATGCGGGCCTGTGCCGCCTCGGCGTCCGCGACGTCACCGTCCGTCGTGTCGCTCGTGTCCGTCTCGGCGCCCGGGAGGTTCGTCTCGCCGACCTCCTTCTGGATGGTCTGGGGCTCGTAGCCGTGTTCCTCGTTGTACTCCCGTTGGATCTCGCGGCGGCGCCGCGTCTCCTCGATGGCCGACCGCATCGCGTCCGTCCGCTCGTCCGCGTAGAGGACCACCTCACCCTCGACGTTCCGGGCGGCCCGCCCCATCGTCTGGACGAGCGTGGTGTCCGAGCGCAGGAACCCCTCTTGATCGGCGTCTAGAATCGCCACCAGACTCACCTCCGGGATGTCCAGCCCCTCCCGGAGGAGATTGATCCCGACGAGGACGTCGATGTCGCCGAGCCGGAGCGACCTGATCAGTTCGTGACGCTCCAGCGTGTCCGTCTCGTCGTGCATGTACGCCACGCTGTAGCCCGCCTCCTCGACGTACTCCGTCAGGTCCTCGGCCATCCGCTTGGTGAGCGTGGTGACGAGCACCCGTTCGTCGCGGTCGACACGCTCGTCGATCCGGTCCAACAGGTCGTCCACCTGGCCCTCGGCGGGAGTCACGGACACCGCCGGGTCGACGAGGTGGGTCGGTCGGACGATCTGTTCGACCACCTGCGCGGAGTTGTCGCGCTCGTAGTCGCCGGGCGTCGCGGAGACGTACAGTGTCTGGCCCGTCTTCTCCTCGAACTCCTCGAACGTGAGCGGACGGTTGTCGTACGCCGTCGGCAGCCGGAACCCGTTGTTCACCAGCGAGTCCTTCCTGGACTTGTCCCCCTCGAACTGGCCTTTGATCTGGGGAATCGTCTGGTGTGACTCGTCGATCACCGTCAGGAAGTCGTCCGGGAAGTAGTCCAACAGCGTGTGCGGCGCGTCGCCCGGCTCGCGGTCCGAGAGGTGGACGGAGTAGTTCTCGATCCCCGAGCAGTAGCCGGTCTCCTCCATCATCTCCAGGTCGAACGTCGTCCGTTCCTCGATTCGCTGGGCGGCGACGAGGTCTCCCTCCCGCTCGAAGTGGTTCACCCGTCGCTCCATCAGCTCCTCGATCTCCGAGACGGCCGTCTCCATCTTCTCGCCCGGGATCGAGTAGTGTTCCGCCGGGTGGATCATCACCGTCGGCTCCCGGCTCACGACGGAGCCGTCGACGGGGTCCACCTTCGTCATCCGGTCGATCTCGTCGCCCCAGAACTCCACCCGGACGGGGTGACGGCCGTACATCGGGAACACCTCCACGGTGTCTCCCCGCACCCGGAAGGTGCCTTGGTGGAAGTCCACGTCGTTGCGCTCGTAGTTGAGGTCGACCAGCCGCGACAGCAGTTCGTCGCGTCCGACGGCCTCGCCCACGTCCAGTTCCAGCGCCATCTCGCGGTAGTTGCCCGGGTCACCGAGCCCGTAGATCGCGGAGACGCTGGCGACGACGATCACGTCGTCACGGGTCAACAACGACCGCGTGGCGGAGTGGCGCAGCCGGTCGATCTCGTCGTTTATCGACAGCTCCTTGTCGATGTACGTGTCCGTCTGCTCGACGTACGCCTCCGGCTGGTAGTAGTTGTAGTAGGAGACGAAGTACTCGACGGCGTTGTTGGGGAACAGCTCTCGGAACTCCTCGTACAGCTGTGCGGCCAGCGTCTTGTTGTGGGCGATCACCAGCGTCGGCTTCTGGATCTCCTCGACCAGCCACGACACCGTGTTCGTCTTGCCGGAGCCGGTCACCCCCAGCAGCGTCTGTTCGTCCATCCCCTCCCGGAAGCCGTCGGCCAACTGCGCGATCGCCTCCGGCTGGTCTCCGGCGGGGTCGAAAGGTGCGTCCACCTCGAAGTCGCGGTCCACCTCCGGACGGTCCGGCGACAGTGGGCCCTCGGCGTCACTCATCGGAGTCGGCTACGAGCGCGAACGGCTTCAGGGGTTCGGCGCTCGGCCGGGTTCGGGTTCGTCGGACTCCACCCCCGCACTACCCTCTCCTCACCCGTCACGGGCGTCCGGCCAGGTCGCCAGCCGGTCCTCGACGAGCGAGCAGACGACCCAGACGAGCCGCGTCGGGGCCGTCGACAGCGCCGTCGACTGCACCCTGTCGAACGCTGTCGTCGCTTCCACCCACCGCGAGACGCCCGGGCCCTCGTCTGTCACACGCGACTGTCGCGCCTCCAGCAGTACAAATCTACGTCGAACGCAGACTACTGCGTTGCCTGCGGTCCGACGGCGTTTTGCCCGCCGCCGTCCGACCACAGTTCGTGACACGACGGGTGCCGGAGTTCGCGTTGTTGACGGGGGTGTTCCTCGGCCTGTCGTTCGGTGGGTTCGCGCTGTGGGCGACCGGCGACGTCCACCAGTCCGTGCTCGTCGTGGTCGTGTTCGCGTACCCGTTCGCGGGCTACGCCGTCCGCGTGGACGACGACCCGACGGGCGTGCTCGTCCCGTGGGCCGTCGGCGGGGTCGCCGTTCTCGTCGGTGGGGTCGTCGCCGTCGACGTGTTGCTCCAGGCCCGGGACACCGTGCCGGCGGCACTCACGCGCGGGGTGTTCCTCGGCGGGGTCGTCGCCGTCCCGCCGACCGCCTACGCCGTCGGCTACGACGAGACGCTCGGCCCGCCGGCGCGACCGACACTCGCGGCCGCCGGACTGCTCGGGGTCGGACTGCCCACGGTCGGCGCGCTCGCGGGGTCGCTGTACGGCGGCGCCGCCGGCCCCCTGCTGGCACTGCCGCTCGGGCTGTACGCCGGTCGCCGTGGAGTGCTCCCGGCGTACCGGTACCGCCTGTTGGCGGTCGCGGCCGGCCTCCTCGCCGGCGCCGGGCTCGTGACCGCCGGAGTCGTCGGCGCCGTCCCGAGGCTACCCGCGCTCGTCGGCGGCACCGCGGCGCTCGTCACGCCGGCGGTGTACACCGCACTCACCCGGCGCTTCACCCGTCGGTCGCGGTCGCCGTGGCGGCGTTAAGCCGCCTCCAACGACGCCAGCAACGAACACTTCCGGCACACCTCGTTGGCGGTCGTAGAGCCACACTCGACACACGGGGAGAGCGCCTCGTCCGTCTCGCTGTCCTCCCCTCGGTGTCGTTCGGCCGCGAGCGCGGCCAACTCCTCGTAGCCGGACATGATCGAGTGGCGCACGCCCGGGTGTCGTTCCTCGAACTCCAGGAGGAGGTCGCGGATCTCGCCACGGTACGCCTCGCTGGCGTGTGGACACTCCGTGATGTGGGCCGGGAGGTCGCGGACGTGGGCGTACAACGCCACCTCCTTCTCGGGCACGTCTCGCAGCGGCTTCGCCCGCGGGACGAACCGGTCGGTCGGGTTGCGCTCCGGGAACGGACCGAGCGAGGCGTCGAAGTGTTTCGCCATCTGACGCACGTCGCCCTCGAAGACGTTCATCAGCGCCGTCTGCGCCTCGTCGTCCAGGTTGTGCCCGGTGAGGAGCTTGTCGGCGTCGTGTTTCTCCGCGTACGCCTCCAACAGGTCGCGCCGGAACACACCACAGTAGGCGCACGGCGCCATGTTCTCCGGGTCGTCCTCGACGACGTCGTCCATGCGGACGCCGAACTCCTCGGCGTAGCCGACGGTCTCGTGGACGACGTCGAGATCGTCGGTCAGGCGTTCGGACGCGGTGAGCGACTCGTCGCGGTACCCCTCGATCCCCTCGTGGATCGACAGCGCCACGATCTCCACGCGCCGGTCCTGCTCGAACGTCTCCGCGAGGATCTGTGTGAGGACGACGCTGTCTTTCCCGCCGGAGAGGCCGATCACCCACCGCTCGGGATCCTCGGGGGTGGCGTCGTCCGGCAACAGACTGTCCTCGCGGACGCGCCGACGCACTCGCCGCTCGACGGACGCACAGAGGTGGTCGCCACAGAGGTGCGCCCCGGAGTAGGCGGCGTGGTGGACCGCGTCGCGGCCACACTTGTCACACTCCATCGCGTCGGCGTATCGGCCGCGGCCACCTCACGGTTTCGTCTCAGCCACCCAGCCGGCTCGTGTCGATCTCGACGCCGCTGGGGGAGACGATCAGGAACCCACGGAAGTGCGTGAGGCTGCCGTCCATCTCCGAGACGGCCGGCGCGATCTCCTGGGCGAGTTCGTTCAGGTCACCCTCGACGTCCAACACGAGCACGTTGCCGTACTCGACGTTTCGGACCCACTCCGCCGGGTCGGTCGTCCCGTCGAGCACCCCCAGCACTACGTCCCCGACGACCCCCTCGTCGGCCATCTCCGACTCGATGTCCGCGAGTCCGAGGTCTACCGTCGGCTCCTCGTCTCCGTCGCTCACGTCGGCGGGGACGGGAGGCGCCAACTAAAGCGTTGCCCGGCAGAGACGAGAGGCGCCGACAGAGACGTTTCTCGGGTGGTGCAGAGAACCGTCGACTGAACCGTCGCCCGGCGGACGGCTACTCCCGGTAGGCGAGCCGCACCTGCTCCCACTTCCCCTGTTGTTCGAGGTGGTTCTGGAGCGTCTCCGCGTACTCCTGTGTCAACTCCTCTGCGGCCGCGAGCCGGTCGTCGTCGACGCCGCCGCCGTCGCCGCCGCCGAGGATGGCGTCTTTGATCCCGGAGATGGCGTCCGAGAGGCCGCCGCCGCCGCCACCCTGGCTCCCGGGACCGCCGGGACCGGCGCCCATCCCCCCCATCCCCTCGGACATCTGCTCTAACTCCGGCATGACCTGCGGGAGCTTGTCCGTGTCGGCGACGATCCGGGCCGCCTCCGGGTCGTCTGCGGCCTCGATGTCGAACTCCGTCGCCGTCATGATCAGACCCCACTCCTGGTTGGTGAACTCGGAGCCGCGGACCCGCTCGTTGAACTGCTGGTCCACCTGCATCCGGTCGCCGACGATGGCGTCCGTCCAATCACTCATACCCGGAGAGACGTGAGCGGCGGGCTTGTGGGTTTCCCCTCTCGGCGCCGCTGCCGCTCAGACGACCTCCGTCGTGGCCGCGTACACCCCACCGAGGACGAGCCCGTAGACGGCGTGCCACAGCAACGACGGCGGTGCGAAGTTCGGGAACGGCGGCGACGCCGGTGACCCGATCGCCCACAGCCACAGCGGCATCACGAGCGCCGCGAACAGGACCCACGTCGCCACTCCCCACGCGACCCCGCCGGCGACGGTGCGCCCGAGCGAGTCTACGCCGGCCACGCCCGCCAGCCCGGCGAAGGCTACACCCAGCACCGCGCCGTGGGCGGCGTGGACGACCAGTCCCGCCGCGGGGTTCTGTGGCGGCGCCAGCGTGTACAGCGACGGAATCGCAACCGCGATCGTCGGCGTGTTCATCGTGACGACCAACGCGCCCATCACGAGCGCTCCGGCGACGCCTCCGAGGACGCCTGCCCGCCAGTTGCCCTGTGCTCCCAGTCCGTCCACAGTCCGTGTACCTGTCGACATCGTGTCTCGACGGTCGGGCGACCACGACACAACCCTGGGGGTGTCGTGTGTTCGCTACGGCGCTTCCCCGAAGATTTATACAATGGCTATCAATCGAAACCACCCTGTCGGCTCTGTGCGACGTGGAACGACGGGAGCGTGCCGGCGGGTGGAACCGTTCGACTCCGGGGCCACTGTCCGCGGAGTCGGTCGCCGAACCCGCAGAGTTAGCCGACACGCCGACGGAGTCGGTCGACGAAACTACGGAGCCGGCGGCGACCGCTCCGGAACCGGGTGACGGTCTCGGCGACTCCGGTCCGGATCTGGTCGGCGAGTCCGACGGGCACGAGCCCGGCGAGCCACAGTGCGACTGCCGGGAGCCCGACCGGGTAGACAGACCGTGGTCGGTCGGCCGTCGCGGCGCGGTACACCGTCCGGGCGACCCGAGCGGGTGAGACCGCCGCCGGCCCGCCGTCCAACATCCGTCCCGCCTCGTGGAAGCGGTACGTCCGGTCGAACGCCGCCCGGCGGTCCTCCGGCAGCCTGTCGGCCGCCCGACGCTCGAACGGGGTGTCCACCCATGCTGGCTCGACGGTTGTCACCGAGACGGGCGTGTCCAGACACTCGATCCGAACCGCCTCCGTCGTCCGCGCGGCGGCCGCCTTCGCCGCGGCGTAGTGACCCGTCCCCGGGAACACCGCCCGCAGGAGTGAACTCGTCACCGTCACGATCCGGCCCTCGGAGGCAACGAGGTCGTCGAACGCCGTCCGGACGAGCGCCGTCGGCCCGTGGACGAGCACGTCGTACAGCTCCCGGACCGCCTCGCTGGGCACGTCTAGGACGGGCCCCGGGAGCGCGTACCCAGCCAGACTCACGAGACAGTCGAGTCGGCCGGTCTCGGCGGCGACACGGTCGACCACCCGCTCGCGGTCGTCGGCGTCCGTCACGTCCAGCCGCGCCGTCGACACCGAGTGGCCGTCCCAGTCGGCCGCCGACAACGCCGCCTCGTCCGCGTCCGTCGCGTACACCCGCCAGCCGGCGGCGGCGAACCGCGCCACGGTCGCTCGTCCGATCCCGCCGGCCGCACCCGTCACGAGCGCGACCGGCCGCTCCCCGTCGTCTGTCACACTCCGACTCCGCCGGGCCGGCTCTTGAACCCCCTGGTCGCCCGTCGGCGGCCGTTCGGCTTATACTGTCGCGGTCACAGGAGAAGTCGTGAGCCACACTGCGACTGTCCGGGAGTACTACGACCTCGTCGACGCGGGGGAGACCGACGCGCTCGTCGCCCTGTTCGCCCCGGACGTGACGTACGAACGCCCGGGACAGTCTCCCATCGAGGGGCGCGAGGCGCTGCGGACGTTCTACGAGCGCGACCGACCGTTGTCGGACGGCAGCCACGAGGTTGGCGAGGTCGTCGCCGACGGCGGGACCGTCGCCGTCCGTGGCCAGTTCGAGGGTCGCCAGGCCGGCGATCCGGTCGAGTTCTGGTTCGCCGACTTCCACACGTTCGACGACGCAGGACTGATCACCCACCGGCAGACGTTCACCGACCGCGACGAGGTGTGACGAGTCGCCGCGAGCCGAACCCACAAGTGCGCCACGGTCGGACGGCGACCGTGTACGAGTTCGGAGTCGTCGGCTGCGGCGTGATCGGGACGAGACTCGCGGAGACGCTCGCGGACCACCCGGACGCGACCGTCCGGGCCGCGTGTGACACGGACGCCGACCGGGTCGAGGAGTTCGCCGACACGTACGACTGTGTCGCCCACCGCGACCACACGGACCTCGTCGGCGACGACAGTGTCGACGTGGTGTACGTCGGCGTCCCGCCGGTCGGGCACGTGCCCGTCGGCACGGACGCACTCGCGGCCGGGAAACACCTCCTGTGTGAGAAACCGATCGCACCGACGGCCACCGGCGGGGAGACGCTGGTCGACGCCGCCGCCGAGACGGACCGCGTGGCGGGCGTCAACCTCCCGTTCCGCTACACCCCCGGGTTCCGCGAACTTCGCCGACGGGTGTCGGACGGCGACGTCGGCGAGGTGCGGCGCGTCGACCTCCGGTTCCGGTTCCCTCGGTGGCCCCGAGAGTGGCAGGACGTCGCCTGGCTGGAGTCGCGCGAGCAGGGCGGGCCGATCCGCGAGGTCGGCACCCACTTCCTGTTCGGGGTCGACGAGACCTTCGGTCCGGTAGAGCGGCTCACTGCAGAGACACAGTACGACGGGCCGGAGCGACACGAGACCTCCGTCGTCGGGTCCTTCGCCGTCGACGGCGTCCACGGGACGCTCGACCTGGCGACCGGCGTCGCCGACGACGAGGAGAACTCGATCACCGTCCTCGGGACCGAGGGGAAGCTGACGCTGACGGACTGGCACCGGCTCGTCGCCGACCGCGGCCGCGAGTCCGAACGGGTGCTCGTCGACGACCGCGCGCCGACCACCCGACGGCTGCTCGACGAGTTCGTCGCCGAGCTCGACGGGGACGACGGCGACCTCGTGTCACTGTCGACGGCGACCCGAATCCAGCGTGTCGTCGACGCCGTGTTCGCGTCCGACGGAGAGTCCGTCGCGCTGGAGTGAGAGACCCCGGCGACACTCACAGAACGTGGAGTCGATCCGGGTCGACGGCGAGTGAGACCTCGTCGCCGTCCGGCTCCTCGCCGGGGTCGAATCGGAGCGTCAGCTCGTTCCCGTCCGGGAGCGTGGCGCTGGCGCGGACGTGGTCGCCGAGGTAGAACCGCTCGTCGACGGTTGCCGTCACCGGGCCGTCGCCGGGCGTGAACGCCTCCGGTCGCGCGACGACGGTCACGTCGCCGGCGGCGGCGGCCGGCGGCGCCGGCACCGTCGCGTGACCGAGGTCCAGGCGGTCGCCGTCGACGGTCGCCGACAGCCGGTTGGAGGTGCCGACGAAGTCGGCGACGAAGGAGCTAGCCGGCCGTTCGTACACCGTCTCCGGCGGGCCGACCTGTTCGATCTGTCCCTCGTTCATGACGGCGATCCGGTCGCACATCACCATCGCCTCCGCCTGGTCGTGGGTGACGTACAGCGCCGTCACGTCCAACTCCGCGAGCAGGCGACCGATCTCCTCTTCTAGCCGTCGCTTCAGCTTGGCGTCTAGCCCGGTCATCGGCTCGTCTAAGAGGAGCACGCGGGGCTCGATAGCCAGCGCCCGCGCCAGCCCGACACGCTGTTGTTGGCCGCCCGACAGCGTCGTCGGGTCGCGGTCACCCATGCCGTCGATCCCCAGCAGCTCCAACAGCTCCGTCGCGCGCTCCCGCCGGCGCTCGGGGGGCACGTCTCGCATCTTCAACCCGAAGGCGACGTTCTCCCGGACCGAGAGGTTGTCGAACAGGGCGTACGACTGGAACACGAGCCCGACGTCCCGGCGCTCGGGGGGCACGTCCGTCACCGGCTCGTCGTCGAAGGCGACCCGGCCGGCCGTCGGCGTCTCGAAGCCGGCGACCGCCCGGAGGGTGGTCGTCTTCCCGCAGCCGGACGGGCCGACGAGCCCGAGCGTCTCACCCGGCTCCACCGTCAGCGAGACCCCGTCTACCGCGAGGGTGTCTCCGAAGCGTTTCGTCACGTCTGTCAACTCCACTCGTTCTGCCATCGTGCTCACCTCGTGTCCGTAGTCGTCACTGCCTCGACAGTCGCTCGCGTCACTGTACACCACCCGCGGAGAACCCGCGCTCGCCGGTCGCCCGCAGCAACGCCGTCACTAACCCGACGATCAGGAAGTACACCGACACCGCCGCGGCCGCCCGTTGGAACGGGTTGTTGGAGATGTTCTCGAACAGGAACAACGAGAACGGCTTCGGCCCGCGGGAGTAGACGATGTACGAGAAGTTGAACTCCGCGGCCGCCAGCGTCCAGCACACCACGGACCCGGAGATGATCCCCCGCTTCGCGTTCGGGAGGATCACCGTCGCCAGCGTCCGCGGCCAGGAGGCACCCAGCGACCGTGCGGTCTCCTCCAGTCGGCGCAGGTCCATCGACTCGAACGACGACTGGACTGACAACACCATGTACGGTGCCTTCAGCAGGGAGTAGCCGATGATCAACGCGACCGCGCTCGGGAGGTTCGGGTACGTCCGCAGAAACGCGATCCCGAGGACGATCCCCGGGACGATCGGCAACACCGCGACCGTGTTGAGCCAGTCCCGGCCGTAGAAGTCGTACCGAGTGACGGCGTACGCGATGGGTACCCCGACGACTAAGTTGATCCCGACACCCGCCAGCGCCAGCAGCATACTGAACCCGATGCTCGCGGGGACCCGGACGGCGAGTCCCGTCGCCGGGATGTCCACGATCCAGGTGCCGAGTCCGCGGGAGGCGCCGACCGTCTCCGTCAGCCCGAGCGCCTGCTCCCAGTGGATCGTCGTCAGCGGGCCGCTGGGAGCCAGCCCCGTCCAACTCTCGAAGAAGGAGGCGGCGAACGTGAGCAGGACCGGTCCGATCAGGAACAGGAGGGTCACGCCGAACAGGACCAACAGCAGCCGGCGGCCGACCTCTGCCGACAGTCGGTCCAGCGTGCCGTTCGTCGCCTGCGGGACGCCCCCGTCGGCAGCGAAATCGTCGTCCGTCACGCTTCACCCACCTCCGCGCTCGTGAACCGCAGCCCGAGGAAGGTGAACGCGAGCGTGAACGCGAAGAACACCACCGCAAGCGCAGACGCCATCGGGAGGTCGAATCCGACCTGGATCTCCTGGTCGAACCGGAACGTCACGACCGACAGCGCCTTCAGAACGAGCACGGTGCCGAAGATGGCCAGTGCCGTCCGGAAGGTGAGGATCAGCGCCGCGACGACCCCCGGCCGAATCTGCGGGAGAGTGACGTGCCGGAACGTCTCCAACGGGCTCGCGCCCAGCGCCCGGGCGGCCTCCTCGGCGTCGCGGTTCACCTCCGCGTACGTCCCCCGGAGGAGGAACGTCGCTCGCGGGATCATGGAGTAGAGGTAGCCGAAGAACAGCCCCAGCACGGCCGCGGGGCTGCCAGACGGCTGGCCCGTCAGCGCCACCGCGTCCGGGTTCGTCCCGACGAGGAACGCCAGCGCGTTCGAGAGGACGCCGGTCGTCCCGAACAGGACGATCATCATGAACGCCGCGACGATCCCCGGAAGACTGATCGGGAACGACAGCAGCGTGACGAGTGTCCCTTCGAACGGGAGGTCGTACTTCTCCAAACTGTGGGCCAGCCCGACGCCGACGGCGACGCTGACGACGGTCGTCACGGCGCCGAACCACAGCGAGTTCCAGATCACGGAGCCGTACACGGCGCTGGCCTCGGGGACGAGCGCGTCGCCGACGATCGGGACGAACGCCAGCATCGACGCGAACAGCTCCCGGTAGGCGGACAGCGTGAACCCCTCGACCGCGAAACTGGAGGTGGAGGTGCTCACCCGCAGCATCTCCGCGAGCGGGACGAACGCGCCGAACGTCGCCAGCGCGAGGAACGGCAGCGACAGCAGGGCGATCCGGCGGTGCTCGCGGTCCCGCTCCGTCTCCGGGGCAGCGACCGTCGCGGCCCGGCGCAGTGACTCCGAGTCGAGTGTGGACATCGGCGGCTCAGTACCCCGTCAGCCCGACGCCCTTCCCGATCTGCTCGATGATCGACTTCTGGTTCTCCACGAGCTTCGTGTAGTCCACCTGGAACTCCGTCTCGTCGTAACGGGACTGCGGCGGGAACTGGTCGGGCATCTCCAGTTCCGGCGCGCGGATCGGCCGGACGAACGCGTCGAGGAACTTCCGTTGACCCTCCAGCGACAGCACGTAGTCCATGAACAGCTTACACGCCTCCGGGTTCGGGGCGCCCTTCAGCATCCCGTAGCCGTACGGCTGGTTGAACGCACCCTTCTCGCCGTTGGGGCCGGTGAGCAGCCTGGTGGCGACCTGGTCCTCGCCGATGGAGTCGGCGTTGTACTTCAGGTCCAGCCCGGTGTAGTCGTACTCGACGAAGGTGTGGACCTCACCCTTCGTGAACTTCTGTTCGACGTTGCCGGCGAACACGGCGCCCTTCTCTTTCACGTCCTTGTAGTAGTCGACCACCGGCTGCACGTCGTCGAGACTGCCGCCGTAGGCGTTGTTGATCGACAGTGCGCCCGCCAGCCCGACGGCCGCGTTCGGCGGCTGGTACTGAGTCTTCGAGGCGATCTCCTCTCGCTTGAGATCTTCCCACGTCTCCGGCGGCTCGATCCCTTCCTCCTCGTAGATGTCCTTCCGGTAGGTGACGGTGGTCGTCATCCGCCGGGTGGCCGTCATGTGGCCGTTGTCCGTCTTCAGCTTCTCCGGCACTTTGTCCCGGTTGGCCGGCTTGTACGACTGAGTCAGCCCGTCTTTCATCGCCAGGATGCCGAACGTGTAGCCGCCGTTGTACGCCGAGTGGGTGGGGTCCTGGGCGTTAGCCCGCAGGTCCGACAGCGCCTCTCCGGAGGAACGTTGATCGTCGTTCAACGGGACGCCGTACTTCTCCTCGAACGTCTTCATCTGAGCGCCCCAGTTCGACCAGCCCGTCTGGACCGCGTACACGTACAGCTTCTCCGGGAAGTCGGCGGCCGACACCGTCGTCTTCGAGTCCTCGTACCCCACCTCGTACGTCTCGCCGTCGGAGCCGCCCGAGCCCCCGGAGTCGTCCGACCCTGCCTCCTCGGACCCGGAACCACCCGCCTCCGTGTCCGTGCCGCTGCTATCAGTCACACAGCCGGCCAGTCCGGCTGCGACCGCCGCTCCCGTCAGTGACAGTGCCTGCCGTCTGGATCGCATCGTGGTTTGGTCTCCAGGATTCGCGTATTAATCCTTGATATGAGCCGGAGGTACCGATGCGTAGACTATATATCTCTCCCGTCAGTTTACAACTCTTCAAATAACAAAGTAATTAATCCTAGACGGACAGACAGTTCCGAGAGACGGGGATAAGTTTACCACGACGGCCGGAAGGAGTGTGTCGTGTGCACCAGGAACTTTCGGACGCGAGCGACGCGCTCCGCACCGCCACAGAGACCACGGCCGGGGAGACGCGCGAACGACTGTTCGAGCAGGCGGAGGCGTTGGCCGACGCCGCGACGGCCGACACCGGGCCGGACCACGGGAAGTTGGCCCGCCACCTCCACGTCCTCCGAGAGATCGAAGCCGAAGTGGACGAGACGGCCGCCGACCACGTCGAACGTGCCCGCGACCTCCTCTCGTCGTACCGAGAGGGCGTCGACGGGGTGTAGTGCCGTCACGCCGGGGGTGACGCGTACCTCCGTCACGCCGGGGGTGACGCGTACCTCCGTCACGCCGGGGGTGACGCGCACTCCCGTCACGCCGGGAGACGGCGTGTCGCCGACCTCCGGCTCAACAGACGTTCTTCGGCTCGACGCCCATCGACTCGAGACTCTCCACGTAGTCTTCGTAGGCGGCCTCGATCACGGCGTCGGCCGCCTCGCGGGCCGTCTCCCGGTCGTCGACGCCCGCCAGCGCCTCCGCCACGCGGTCGCGGTCCGTCTCGACGGCCGAGCGGAGCGACCGGAACGTCTGTGCGCTCTGGGGGTCGGCGTCGCCGACGAAGAACCCCACCGCCTGGGCGACCCGCGTCTCTGCGAGCAGTTGGCGGGCGAGTGCGCCGCCGAGCCGGCCGGCGTCCGTCTCCGTCGCCGCCAGCGCTTCGAGATCCGGGAACTGGCGGTCCGTCGGCTCCGTGCCAGCTGTCTCCGCCTGGTCGCGGGCCGACGCCGCCAGGTCGGACAGCAGCGTCCGTGTCTCGCCGTCCGTCGCGGCCGCGAGGTCGTCGTACGTCTCGGCGGCCAACGTCGCCTCGCGGGCGACTGCCGCCCGGACGGCGTCGCCGGCCATCTCGCCGCCGGTGAGCGCGTACAGCGACTTCGACGACCCCAGCCGCGACAACGGCGTCTCGTGTGCCTCTCGCAGCGCGTCGGTGAACTCCTCGGTGTCCATACCTGGTGTTCGGCCGGGGGGGCCGAAAAGACTGCGCGACGTGCCCGTGTCTCGCCGTGCGACACCCACCGGCAGAGTTTACGCTCCTGGCGTGTCACCTGTTCGTCGTGTCCCAGCCAGACGACGACCGGGAGCGTCCGCCGACGGAACGGTCGCTCCCCCCGCTCTCGGATCGTGATCCGACCGTCTCCGGCGCCGTCACGGCCGCCGGCCGGGTCGTGCGCGACCTCCCGACGGCCGTCCTGCCGGCGTACCTGGTCGCGCTCGGCGCCGCCGGGGTCGCCCGTGCGCCGTTGTTGCTGGCGCTCGGGGTCGCGGTCGCGTTCCTGGCCGCGACCGGCCGGATCGAGCCCGTGCTCCGGGCGGCCGAGCCGCTCGTCGGCCGCGACGGCGCCGACGGCGTAGTCGACCCCGCCGACCCCAGCACACCGCCCGGCGCCCCGGACCTGTCGATCCCGCCGGAGCTGTCTGCGGCGGTCGCCGACCTCGCCTCGCCGACGGTCGTCGGGGTCGTCGTCGCCGGCGTCCTGCTGTCGGTCCTGGCGTTCGCGCTCGTTCGCGGCGTCTCCGTCGCCGTCACACAGTCGACGGTCTGGGCCGCGCTCGCGGTCGAAGACGACCCCGAGCCCGCGCGAACGGCGCTGACCGCCGGCGTGCGCGGCGCCGGTCGCTGGCGGACGTTCCTCGGGCTGTTCCTCCTCCGTCTCGTCGTCGGACTCCTGTTCGTCGGCGCCCCGCTGGCGGCGACAGGGGTGTTCGTCGCCGCCGGCTCCGTGGCCGCGGCCGTGACGGTCCTGCTCGGGCTCGGCGGCGTGCTCGTCACGCTGGTGGTCGTGATCCTCCTGTCGTTCGCCGGGCCGGCCGCCGTCGTCGACGACCGAGGCGTCGTCGGCGCCGTCCGGGGGAGTCTCGGCTTCTTCCGGCACCACCCCGCCGTCGCGGTCGCGTTCGTCGTCGCCGCAGGCGGGCTGTACGTCGCGTCCGGCGTCGTCGCCGGCGTCCTCGGCACCGTCTCGGCCGCCCGCGTCGGCGCGCTCCTGACGCCGCTCGTCGTCTCCCCGGTGGTCGATCTCCTCGCCACCGCCGTCTACGCCGGCGTCCGGACGGGCCCCGCGTCTCCGGACACACGGTCGGCGGCGGTCGCCCCCGACGGTGACGACGCCACGTCCGGCCGCGACGGGCACGACCGCAGCGCGCCAGGTGGCGACACGTCCGACCACGCAACACTCGACCGCGACACGGACGACCGGGAGCCGGGAGCGACCGCTCGGTCGACACAGACGCACACGACGGCGGCACGAGACGACCCAGCGGCGACGGCGACCAGTGTCGAGCCGGCCGCACCCGCCGGTCCGCCGACGGTACCGACCCGGTCTCGGCAGTCGGTCGTCGACCGGCTCCGGACGGCGTTCGGCGGCGGGCTCCGGGCGTTCACCGGGTTCGCGGCCGAGTCGCCGCTGGCGGTCGTCGGCGCGCTGGCGGCGTTCGCCGTCGGCCTCCTGGGCGGCTGGGGGCTCACCGCGCCCGCCGGCCTGGCCGTCCCGCCGCCGGAGAACGTGGGCAACGTCTTCGGGGCGTTCCCGGTGAACGACTTCCTCAACATCGCGGCCAACAACTGGCTCGTTGCCGCGACCGGCGTGTACAGCGGGCTCGCCTTCGGCGTGCCCGCGGCCGTCGCGGCGGCGTTCAACGGCGCACTCGTCGGCGCGCTCGCCGGCGCGTTCGACCTCCAAGGGTTCGTCGCGCTCGTCGCCCCCCACGGAATCCTCGAGATTCCCGTCCTCCTCGTCGCCTGGGGGCTGGGGCTCCACCTCGCCGGCGTCGGCTGGCGAGGGGTTCGCGGCCGGACGGACGCCGCGACCGTCGCCGACGAACTCCGGCACGGCGCGCACGTCCTCGGTGGCGTCGCGGTGTTGCTCGTCGTCGCCGCGCTGATCGAGGCGTTCCTCACGCCCGCGATCGCGGAGTTCGTGCTGTAAGAGTCGCGTGGGAGTCGGCCGCCCTCCCGCGGTCCCGCCGCGTATCGAAACGACTAAAGACGCGAGTGAGGTACCATGTGGTGCCTGCCTGGGTAGCTTAGAGGTAAAGCGCGTCCTTGGTAAGGACGAGAGCCCGGGTTCAAATCCCGGCCTAGGCTCTCTGCTGTGAACGAAGCCAACAGCGAAAGCTGTGCCGGGATTTGAAGCAGGGAGCGGAGTAAGCGCCAGCGAACGGAGCGACCGAGGTTCAAATCCCGGCCTAGGCTCTCTGCTGTGAACGAAGCTAACAGCGAAAGCTGTGCCGGGATTCGAAGCAGGGAGCGGAGTAATCGAGGTTCGAACGTCGGCTGAGGTCTTCTGCTGTGAACGAAGTGAGCGGCAGTACGCTCCTTCAGAGTTCGAAGTCCAGACAGTTTCACTTCTCTCCACAGTGTATCCGGCGCTACCACTCGTCCGGTGGCTGCCCGAGCGACTCGACTCGGCGTGCAGTCCTCGCCGAACCGCAGATCCATCACCGAACGAACAGAAACGCCATTCTGCGAGCTTTCAAACCGTCGCCGTCCGAGACGACACTCACGATGTTCGGCAGCGAGACCCACGAGACCACGGAGACCCACGAGTTCGACCGTCCGTCGTCGCTCGCGGTCGAGACGACGAACGGGAGCCTCACACTCACCGCACACGACGAGTCGAACGTCGTCGTCGAGGCACACAAGCGGGGAGACAGCGAGCGGGAACTGGCGAACGCCAGAGTCGTCGCCGGTGGGACGGACCCGCTCTCGGTGGAGGTAGAACACGACGGGGGGTCGGACGCGACAGTGTCGCTGACGGTCGCGGTCCCGACAGATCTCCCGATCGAGCGGGCGGCGACGACGAACGGGAGCGTCGAGGCGACGGGTGTCACCCTCCGTGGAGTCGAGACGACGAACGGGGGCGTCGAGCTGACGGACACGACCGGGCCGTTGTCGGTCTCGTCGACGAACGGCGGGGTGACGGTCGACGGGGTGGACGGGGACGCAGAGCTGTCGACGACGAACGGGGGCGTGGAGGTGTCGTCGGTCGACGGCACCGTGACCGCCGAGACGGACGCGGGGTCGATCACGGTTCGGGAGGCCGCGGCCATCGGCGACGTACGGACGAGAGCGGGGAAGATCGACGCGGTCGTCCGGGCCATCGACGGCGACACGGCCGTCGAGAGCACGACCGGCTCCGTGCGGCTGCGCGCCGGTCCGGAGTTGGACGCCGAGGTGCGCGTGTCCTCGTCGGTCGGGGGCGTGACCGCGCCGGGGCTGTCCGGCTCCGACGGGATCGTCGGCGGCGCCGCGAGCGGGCAGGTCGGCGACGGTGGGCCGACGTTGACCGTCTCGACACAGGTGGGGAGCGTAGCGTTCGAACAGTGATCGTAGGGAGTCGACGAGGCGGTGGTAGTCGTCCGCCGAGTCGACCCCGTGCCGAGTTGGCCCTCCGCCGAGTCGACCGACCACTCGTGTCACTCGACGGTCGTCGGGCGGCGGGAGTCGGCTTCAGAGTCGCCGTCCCAGGAGGACACCGGCCCCCAGCAGCAACACCATCCCGGCGCCGACGCCGATCCCGACGAGGAGCGGGCTCGACAGGAGTCCGTCGTCAGCGTCCTGCGTGGTCGTTCCGGACGTCGCCGTGCCGGACTCCGTCGACTGTGTCGTCGACGTGCCGGTGGGCGGTGTTGCCGTGTCGGCCGTAGCCGGCGAGTCTGTCACCGACGGAGTCGCGGTCGGAGAGTCTGTCGCAGATCGTGTCACAGTCGGTGACGGGGTCGCCGTCGGGGTCGCCGTGGCGACCGTGAAACTGCCGACCTCGTTCGTCTCGTAGGTCGGCTCGACAACCTCCGCGTCGGCGTCGTTGAGGAGTGTGTTCGACCGATCGAAGCCGATCTGGGGGTTCCCGTTCCCGACGACCTCGAAGGTGATCTGGACGAGCTCTGGGTTCTCGACGCCGTCGGCAGCCGCCTGTGTGAGGAACACCCAGCCGGCCGCCCCGTTGTTGTTCACCACCGGATCGGCGAAGTCGACGCCGGTCGCTCCCCGGAACGTCACCACGCTCGGGTCGTACGTGACGTTCGCCTGGTACCCGGCCATCTCGCCGGACGCGGACAGAGTGACGGTCAGCGTCTCGCCGCGCTGCTCCGTCGTGACGTTGATCGTCCCGTTCTGCTGTTGTTGGTGGATCGCGTCCGTTGCCGCCACCGTGCTAGTGGCGACGAACACGCCCCCCGCGAGAAGACACACCACGAAGAGCGTAGAGACAACTCTGTTCATTTTGCACTAACAGCTATAATTTAGCAAACAAAAAAGCTTGTCGTCCGCGCCGGCGTGGTCAGTTGGCGACGGCCACAGTCGCCGCGTCGACCGGCGGGGTGGTCTCGACCTCGTTGGTCGTCTGCTGGCTCGACTCCTCTTCCTCGCCGGACGCGTCGTCGCTGGCGACCAGCTGGAGGATGGCGGTCACGTCCGCGGACGTGACGGCGCCGTCCTGGTTCACGTCGGCGAGCGTGGCGATCTGGTCGCCGGAGGTCTCCGTCGGCAGCCCGGCGATGTACCGCTGGACGATGACGGCGTCACCGGCGGTGATCGCCCCGTCGGCGTTCACGTCACCCAGCTCTGCCTGGAGCACCTCGACTTCACCTGCGTCGGTGTTCGAGATGAACGCCGAACCGTTCGTGTCGTACACGTTGGACCCGGCGTCGGCGACGTCGATCGTCGCGGACTCACCGCCCTCGAGACCAGTCGTCTCGAACTCGACGCGGGCGAACTCCGCGGCGTCGACCGGCTTCGCCTGTGCCTGCGTGAGCACGAGCTTCCCTGCGTCGTTGTCCAGGTTCACGACCGGGTCGGCCATGTCGACACCGGTCACCTCGGACACCTGAACCTTCTCCGGATCGAACGTCAGCGTCACCTCGTACCCGGAGACACCCTCGACGGTCGTCTGGACCGAGACGGTGGAGTTCGTTCCGGGCGTGACGGTCTCGTTCGACACCGAGATCTCACCGGCGGGACCCGGCGGGTTGGCCGCAATCTCCACGGCGTTCCCGAGGATCATGTCCGCTGCCGTGGTGTAGTCGCTCGCGCCGACGAAGCTGGTGTACCCCATCGAGGCCGTCAGGATGTCCCAGCGTTCCTCGTCGACTGCGACGGCGCTCCCTTCGACGGAACCACTCGCACCGGAGCTAACGCCGGCGAGGACGTTCGCGTCCGTCCCGCTGAACGTCGTCCGGTCCGCGAAGTCCCCTTCGTGGAGCTGGATCGGCGACCCGGAGGCGACCTCGTCGAACAACGGGTGGTCGGCCTGGTAGTCGACCAGGAACGGGTTGCTCCCGCTGAACGCCTGGTCTGTCTCCGCCGGATCACCGAGCGCGTTCGAGCGTGCCTCGATACCGTTCGAGCTGGAGCCGTACTGATCGAGGTACACCGTCCCGACCTCGTAGCCGCTCGTCACCTCGACGAACTCCTGCGGGGAGGACTCGTCGATGTTCTGGACGACGTACGCGTCGTACGCGTCCACGGAGTCGATCGCCGTCTGGCTGTCGATCACGTCGATCTCGTAGCTCGCCGGCAGCTGTTCGGCGAGCGTCTGCTCGACTGCACCGCCGAACTCGCCGCTGTCGTCGACGACACCGACCGCCTTCAGCTCAGTGAACACCTGGGTCGGACCCGTGGTCACCTCCAGGCTCTCGCCGGCGCCGCCGAAGGTGTGCACCATCGACAGGTCACCGCTGGAGCCGTCGGCAGTCTCGACGGTCACCGTCACCGTGTCGTCGACCGGCTGGTCGAACTCGATCGTCGTGCCGAACGGCACCTCCGTCCCGTCGACGGACAGCGTGGCGTTCGACTGGTCGAAGCCGTCTGCCAGCGTCGTGCTGTACGACTCCATGTTCGCGACGTCGACAGTGACGCTCACGTTGGCACCGGCCTCGACGGCGGCGGGCTGTGCCTTCACCGGCTCGACGCCGACCTGCGGCGAGGCCGTGAAGTTCAGGGTCACCGTCTCGTTTTCGGGGACCGTCACGGTCTTCGAGGCGTTCTCGACGCCGAACCCGGTGACGTCCACCTGAACGTCGCCCGCCTCGGCGAGCACGGTGTACTCACCGTACTTGTTCGTGATCGTCTCGAAGCCCTGGTCCGTCGTCACCGTCGCCTCCGGAACGGGCTCACCGCTCGTGTCGGTGACGACGCCGGTGATCGACTGGTTCAGCGTGACCTGTTCGGTCGCGGCCGCGACGTCGATGATACCGTCACCGAACCGGTCCGGCTCGGCGTTCGGCGGGAGCGTCGCCGTGTCGGTCAGGGCCTTCTGGATCGTCGACTTCTCTAGGCCCTCCCCGCCGGCCGACAGCATCAGTGCGATGGCACCCGCGAAGTGCGGTGCCGCCATCGAAGTGCCGGACAGCTCCGTGTAGCCGCCCCCGTTCTGTGCAGACTTCACGGCCGCGCCGGGCGCGGCGTAGTCTGGCACGTAGTACTCGTCCGGCCAGTCGGCGGGCGCGTCGGCACCCCAGTCGGAGCTCGTATCGACGAGTTCACCGCTGGAGAAGGAGGCGATGTCGCCGGCCTCGTTGCTGGCACCGATCGCCATCACGTCGTAGATGTTGCCGGGCGTACCGGAGCTCCCCTGGCCACTGTTGCCAGAGGAGCTGACGACGATCTTGCCGGCAGCCTCCAGGTTCTGGACCGGCTCGATCAGGTCGGGGTAGTAGCCCCCGGCGCCGAGACTCATCGACACCACGTCGATCTCGGGCTGGTTCGCGGCCCACTCCATCCCGCCGGCGATCTGGGCGAACGAGCCGCCGCCGTTGCTACCGAGCACCTTCCCGTGCCACAGGGTCGCACCGGGGGCGACGCCGATGTACTCGCCGGAGGCGTTCCCACCGGCGACCGTCCCGGAGACGTGCGTCCCGTGACCCTCGTTGTCGTACGGCGCGACGTTCTCGACGTTCCCGTCAGAGTCGACCTCGACGAAGTGCTCGTCCTGAATGTTGATGTCCGGGTGGTCCGGGTCGACACCGGTGTCGAGAACGGCCACGTCGACACCCTCACCCTTCGTGTCGAACTGGGACCACAGCTCCGGGGCGTTGATCTGGTCGAGCCCGTAGGTGGTGTCGACACCGTCGTCGCCGGCGTCGAACGACGTGTCCGAGACTCGCGTCTGCTTGTCGGGCTCGGGGAGCGTGATCTCGAAGTTGCTGTGGACCCGCTGGACGCCCTCGATCCGGGCGACAGTCTGCAGGTCGACCTCGTTCGTGTCGATCTCCAACACGACACCGTTGAGGATCCAGAACCGTTCTTCCACCTCGACCCCGTCGCGCTGACTCACGAAGCGGAGGAGGTTCTGCTGTGTCGAAGCGGCGTGCGACTTCAGGCTCTGCACGCTCGCCTCGCGGTCGAGCTGTGAGATCCGTGACTGGTCCGCTCCGTCGAGACGCACGACTACCGTCGTCGTCCCCTCGGCGTCGGTCAGTGTCGGGTCGACCTCACCCTCGTCGGCGAAGTCGACGGCCGCCGACGGGTCGACGACCCCTTGTTCGAACGTTACCTGATTCGTGTCCGATGCGTCGGTCACTGTCCCCGGCGCTGCTGCGACCGTCCCGGCTCCGGGAGCGGCCACCATCAGCACCGTCAGGAACAGTGCGAGTGCTTTATTTCTGTTTTTGTCCATTGTTCTTGGACCTCTAGCTTGCAATCACCGTATGAACCGTGTGGCATATGTAAGTTGTGGTCACACCTACCCTGAGTTTCTCTCGTGTGGCATATCCCAACAGACATGCGGTAGTAATTGCCGGTGTCTGCGGGCAGGAGGCGAGCCCGTCCGGCTCGCCGGCGCGTCTCACCCGCTGGTGTCTGCGTTCGCCGTCGCCCAAGCGGCCAACAGCTCCCACAGCGTGCGGTTCGTCGGCGTACCGACGCCCGCGGTCTCCCCGCGCCGGACGACTGCACCGTTGATCGCGTCGACTTCCGTCGGCCGGCCGGCGCGCACGTCCTGGAGCGTCGAGGAACGGTTGTCGGCCGTCGCCGCCGCCACCTCGCGGACGGCGTCGACGGCCGTCTCGTCGCTCAGATCGACTCCCTCTGCGCGCGCCACCCGTGCCGTCTCCCGGGCGGCCCGCGCCGCGACCGGCCGGCCGGGGTCTGCGAGCACTGCCTCGTTCCGCACGCGTGCCAGCGCAGTGACGCCGTTGATCCCGGCGTTGACCGCGAGTTTCCGCCAGCGTCGCGTGTCCATCCGTGCCGTCGCCGTACAGGCGACGCCGGCGGCACGACAGGCGTCGGCGACGCTCCGGGCACGGTCCGACTCCGTCTCGTCGTCGTCGAGTTCCCCGGCGTGGAGGTCGCCGAGACCGGTACACCGGACGACACCCGGTTCCGGCAGTTCGGCGCCGTACGTCGCGGTGCCGGCGAGCACGCGGTCGCCCAGCGTCTCCCGGAGTCGTTCCTCCGTCAGCCCGTTCGTCAGCGACCAGACGGTATCGTGGCTGCCGTCGGCCAGCGCCGCGGCGGCCGCGGGCACGTCGCCTGCCTTCACAGTGACGACTGCGAGATCAGTGTCGAGTCCGGCGGCGTCCGTCCGGGCGTCGGGGCCGACGGTCGCCTCGGCTGCCCCCTCGATCCGGAGCCCGGACTCGCGGACGGCGGCCACGTGTGGGTCGCGGCCGACGAGCGTCACCGTGTGTTCGCGGGCGAGCAACCCGCCGACGAGGCTCCCGAGCGCGCCGGCGCCGAAGACGAGAATCTCCATTGGTACCTCGTCGGACTCCGACGGCAAGGTGGCTTGTGGTCGCGGCGTCCACGGGTGGGCTCGGCCGGTGAGACCACCCGCAAGCTACTGGTCGCGCGCGTGCGAGGTCCGTCCGTGATCGTCGTCCACACCGAGATCCCGGTCGCACCGGACGAGGAGGCAGCGTTCCGCGATCTCGCCGCGGAGTTGGTCGCACGCGCCGAGCGTGCGGAGCCGGACACGGTCCGGTACCGCGCGAGCGTCGGTGTCGGGGACCGACCGGTCGCCCGCTTCTTCGAGCAGTACGCGGACGCCGCCGCCGCGGAGACACACCGAGCGAGTGACCTCTACCGCCGGTTCAACGAACGGCTCCCGGAGTTGGCCGACGGGGAGATCGAGACCGTCCAGTTCGAGGTGCCCGCCGACGCCGTGGCGACGGCGACGTTCACCCCGGAGGAGGCCGCTGCGGCCGTCGCCGACGAGACCGAGGAGACGGACGAGAGAGAAGGCGCCGACGAGACCGAGGAGACGAACGAGACGGAGTGAGCAGACGGGCCCCGGCGAGAGGACCGGCACGTCTGACACCGAACGCCCGACTTTTCACGGAGCGCACCGAGGGAGGCGTATGGCCGAACTTCCGCTCGTGGGCGAGTCGGAGGCAGTGCCGTCGGCGGCGGACGACGGGACCTGGCTCGCCTGTGTCGCCTGTGGGTCGACGTTCTCCCCGTTCGACGATATCAGGTACACCTGTGACGACTGTGACGGACTGCTCGAGGTCAGGTACGACGACCACCCCGACTGGGGTGACTTCGAGGCGAGCCCCACGGACCGTGGGGTGTGGCGGTACGCAGACGCCCTCCCGTTCGAGAAGGGAGTGTCGCTACCGGAGGGCGACACTCCGTTGCACCGCGTGCCGCGCATCCGCGAGGACGCCGGGGTGAACCGACTCCGGGTGAAACACGAGGGGATGAACCCGACGGGTTCGTTCAAGGACCGCGGGATGACCGTCGGCGTCCGGGTCGCCCAGGAGGTGGGTGTCGACCGGCTGGCGTGTGCCTCGACGGGGAACACGAGCGCGGCGCTGGCGGCGTACGGCGCCCGCGCCGGGCTAGAGACGCTCGTCCTGCTGCCGCAGGGGAAGGTCGCCGCCGGAAAGGTAGCACAGGCGAGTCTCCACGACGCCCGGATCGTGGAGCTAGACGGCAACTTCGACGACTGTCTCGACGTAGTCCAAGAACTGGCCGGCCGCGGCGAGGCGTACCTCCTCAACTCGTTGAACCCGTTCCGGCTGGAGGGGCAGAAGACGATCGGCTTCGAGATCCTGGAGCGTTTCTACGCCGACAACGGGAAGTACCCGGACCGGATCGTCCTGCCGGTCGGCAACGCCGGCAACACCTCGGCGCTGTACAAGGCGTTCCGAGAACTCGTCGCCGCCGGCGCGATGGAGCCGTCGGAGGTCCCGTCGCTGACCGGGGTCCAAGCGGCCGGCGCGGCGCCGTTGGTGGAGGCCGTCACGGAGGGGAACGACGAGATCAGGCGGTGGCCGGATGTGGAGACCCGTGCGACGGCGATCCGGATCGGCAACCCCGTGAACGCACCGAAGGCGCTCCCGGGCGTCCGCGAGACTGGCGGCACGGCTGTGGCCGTCGAGGACGACGCCATCACGGAGGCACAACGGGCGCTCGCCCGCGAGGGGGTGGGCGTCGAGCCGGCGTCGGCTGCCAGCGTTGCCGGACTGAAGAAGCTCCGCGATCACGGCACGATCGGCGCCGACGAGGACGTGGTGTGTCTGACGACCGGTCACCTGCTCAAGGACCCCGACGCCGCCTACGAGGCGGGCGGGGAGCCGGTGCCGGCGGACGCCACCGCCGACGCCGTCTTGAACGCGTTGTAGCCGTCACCGGACCGGGACGGCACGGGCCGCCGTCGTCTTGAACGAGACGGTGACGGCGTCACCGACGGCGAGGTCGAGTCGGTCGGCGCTGTCGGCGGTCACGAGCGCCTCGACTGACTCTCCGTTCTCTTCTTCGTCGCCGCCGACGGCCACCGTCACCGCGACCACGGACGCCGACCGGTCGAGTCTGTCGACCGTCCCGGCGAGTCGGTTACGGGCGCTCGTAGCGTCCGCCGGGGGGGTCGCCTCGGGCGCCTGGAGCGTGACGGCGTCGCTCCGGACGCTGACGGCGACACGGTCGTCGACCACCGGGGCTTCGACGGCGAGCCCCCTGACGCGACCGACCGACGTGGCGACGACGACCGTGTCGCCGTCCGTCGCGGCGACGCGGCCGTGGAACACGGACTCGCGGGCCCGGACGGTCCCGGCCAACACCGCCTGGAGCCTGTCGAAGCGTTCGAGCAACGACCGGCCGTCGCCGGTCAGCCGGCTCCCGCCGCCGTCGGCCCCGCCGCGGCGACGCTCCAACAGCGAGCCGAACGCCGACTCCAGGTCGTCGAGTCGTCCGAGCGCTCGGGCCCGAGAGCGACCGAGTCGCTCGGCCGCGCCGCTGACGGAGCCCGCCTCCGCGACGGCACGCAGGAGCCGCGCGTCGGTGGTGTCGAAGGTGACGCCGTCCACAGTGAGTCCAGCCGCGACGGCGGTCTCGTCCGCGCGGTCGGGGTCTCCGGACACGGTCGTGTTCTCCTACCACTCGACAAAACGCTTATGACCGGTTGGGCGTTTCGATGTATCTGTGTCGATACGTCGCTCCGGCGAGACCGGGTCGTCGGCGGACCAGACCGGGTCGTCGGTGAGCGAAGCCGGGACGCCGGTGGGTGAGGCCGAGTCGTCGGGCCAGACTGGACTGTGGGGAGGCCCGACGGCCGTTCTCGCCGTCGTGACGGTCCAGGTGGCGGCGTTCACTGTCGCCTCGGCGACCGGGCGACCGACGTGGTACGTCCCGTTCGCGCTCGTGTCGGCCGGGGTCCTCGGCGCACGGAACGACGACGGCTGGTTCGGGGTCGTGATCGCCGGGCTCGCCGCGACGCTCCTGTTGGCGCTCGGGGTGCCGATCCTGGCGTTTCTCCTGCGACAACAGCCGGGGCTCGTGTGGGAGGCGGCGACGGACGGCGCCGTCCACCGGATGCTGTTCGTGACCGTGTACGCCCCGTTGCTCGCAGCGCTCGGGTCGCTCGCGGGCGGGGTGCCGCTCGCGTACCTCCTCGCTCGTGGGTTCCCCGGGGAGAGAGTCGTCGAGAGTCTGGTCGACCTCCCGTTGGTCGTCCCCCACTCCGTCGCCGGAATCCTGGTCCTGTTCGGCTTCGGGCGGGGTGGTGTGTTTCCGAACGTCGAGATTCTGTCGTCGCTGACCGGGATGGTGTTGGCGCTGGCGTTCGTTGGTGCGCCGTTCGCAGTCCACGGCGCTCGGGAGGGGTTCGAGGCGGTGGACGACGACCTCCGGATGGCGGCTCGCTCGCAGGGCGCGAGCCCGTTCGAGACGTTCCGGCGGGTCACACTCCCGTTGGCCGGCCGGAGCGTCGTCACCGGCGGCGTCTTGGCGTGGGCGCGAGGGGTCTCGGAGTTCGGCGCCGTCGCGGTCGTCGCGTACACCGTCTCTGTCGTCGTCCCCGGCGTCGGGGCGATCACGGCCAGTCACGCGCCCGTGTTCGTCTACCAGACGTACACGAGCCGGGGACTCGCCGAGAGCGGCGCCGTCGCAGCCGTGTTGCTGGCCGTCTCCGCGGCGGTGTTCCTCCTCGTACGCTGGGTGACGGACGACGGAACTCCCGGGGTGGCGTGAGTGGTGTCGCTGTCGTTCGACGTCCGCGCCCGGTTCGGCGACGGCGCCGAGTCGTTTCGCCTGACCGCCGACGCGACGGTGGCGTCCGGGGAGACACTGGTCGTTCTCGGGCCCAGCGGGAGTGGGAAGACGCTCCTGTTGGAGTGTCTCGGTGGCTTCCACGATCACGACGGTGTCGTCGAGATTGCCGGACGAGACGTGACGGACGCGCCACCGGAGACGCGGGACGCCGGACTCCTCTTCCAGTCGCACGCGTTGTTCCCACACCTGACCGTCCGCGAGAACGTCGGGTTCGGCCGGCGCTACCACGAGACGACACGGGAGCCGGCGACGCTGCTGGAACGGCTCGCCGTCTCGGAGCTGGCCGACCGCCGGCCCGAGACACTGTCGGGCGGTGAGAGACAACGTGTCGCGCTCGCCCGGACGCTCGCCGTCGACCCCGGAGTTCTGTTGTTGGACGAGCCGCTGGCGGCGCTGGACGTTCCGACCAGGGAGACGCTGCGTGACGACCTCGGCCGACTGCTGGCCGACCGGACGGTCGTGTACGTCACACACGACCGGACGACCGCCAGGGCGCTCGGGGACCGAATCGCCGTCGTCCACGACGGTGAGGTCGTCCAGCGTGGGTCACCCTCGGCCGTGTTCGAGCGCCCGGAGTCGGAGTTCGTCGCACGGTTCGTCGGCGCGAACGTCCTCCCGGCGGGCGTGGGAGCGCCGCGGCCGACGGCCGTGCGACCGGAGGCCGTCGCGCTCGTCTCCCCGACGGACACCGAGACCGTCGGGTGTGTCCGGCGTCGGTCTCGCGTCGAGACGGCCCACCGCGTCGTCGTGGCCGTGGACGGCGTCGAAGTGGTGGCGTACACCGACGATCCGCCGGCGGTCGACGACCGGATCGGACTGCAACTGCCGTCTGATCCCTGGACGATTCCGACGAGTGACGGAGACAGGACGACCGGGAGGGATTAGTCGTTCGCGGGTGTCACAGACGGTGTGGAGACCTGGCGTACACTGTTCGAGCGCGGCACAGACGTGTCGACCGACGAGACGGCGATTCGAGAGGCGCTGGAGGCGAGGCGTGGCGGCGACTGACGGGGATCCGGAGCCGTCGCCGGCGCGGGTCGTCGCCGACGCGGACGTGCTCGCGGCCGACCTCCTCTGTGACGGCCCATCGCGGGCAGCGTTGGACCACCTCCGCGAGCACAGTTGGACGACGTTGGTTGCGAGTGACGCGCTGTTGGCCGACGCGGAGGCGGTGATCGCGTCGCTCGCAGACGAGACGCTGGCGAACGACTGGCGCGAGCGGGTGGCGAACTGGCGCGAGTCCGTCACCCACCCGGCCGACGACCACCCCGCGCTCGCGTCCGCCTACCACGGCGGCGCGATGCACGTCCTGTCGCTAGACGGTCGGCTGACAACTGCGGGTGCGGGTGTCGGGCTGGCGGGTCACTTCGACGTGAGCGTGCGCGAGCCGGCGGCGTTCGCGTCGTTGTTCGACGCCGAGAGCCTGTACGGCGTGGTCGTCGGGGGGGAGTACGACGGACCGGACCGCGACCCACGGGCGTGAGCGAGCAGGCGACACGTTCGACTGGCAGCGCCGGTGTGTCGCACTCCCGCCGAGTTCGACGCTGCGTGATCGGTCAGGGCACGCGCCGTCTGGTCGCCTCCCCGTTGAAGAACCCTCGGTCGCTACCGCTGTGCGTACCACTCCGCGAACTTCTCCAACGCCCGTCCACGGTGTGAGATAGCGTTCTTCTCCGCGGGCCCCATCTCCGCCATCGTCGTGCCGTCGTACTCGAAGATCGGATCGTAGCCGAAGCCGCCGTCGCCGCGCGGCGGGACCAACTGCCCGCGCACGACACCCTCGAACAGCTTCACCGGGAGGTCGGTCTCCGTAGTGTCGTTGTCCTCGTCCGCGTCGGCCCCCGTCGCCGCCGCAGCTACCCGGTCACCGCGGTCGACCGGATCCGGCGAGGCGTCGAACGACTCCCCGTCGCAGTACGCCAACACACACCGGAAGGCGGCCCGATGGTCGTCTAGCTCCGCGTCGGCGAGCCGCCAGACGGTGTCGATCCCCAGTGTGTTCTCGACGAACGCGGAGTAGGGGCCGGGGAAGCCGTCGAAGCCCTCGAGGAACAGTCCCGCGTCGTCGACGAGAACGGGGCCGTCGACGCGGCGGTACGCCGCCCGAGCGCCGTGGGCCGCGATCGGCGCCGGATCGGCCGCCTGGATCTCGGTGTAGTCGAAGTCGAACTGCGTCACCTCGTCTAGGTAGTCGTCCGCCTCGGCGAGTTTGCCGTCGTTCGTCGTGACGTAGTGGAGCACGCGAGAGGGTTGGCGCCGCGGCGGTTAGCCTCGTCGGTGTCGTCGCCCGTGCGCGCGCGACTGCCACCACCGAGACGCTTTTCTCGCCGGGGCCGTAGTAAAAATCGTGACCGACGAACAACTGGACCCCGGCGACGTCGACGAGCCGCCAGACAGGGCGGCAGCGGTCGGCGACCCGGTGGTCCGCGGCGACCCGAGCGTCGCGGGCGAGCGAGCCGCGGAGGCGGTGGGGTTCGACCCGGACACCGAGGAGAGTCTGCGGGCGGCCGCCGAGACCGTCCGTCGGTTCGCCACCCAGACCGTCGGCGCCGAGGACAACGTCGTCCTGCTGCGCGGAGCCGCCGCCAGCGCCGCGCTCGTCCGCGGCGAAGGGTCGTACAAGGCCGCCGCCGAACGCGCCGGCGAAGACGTCTCCGTCTCGTTCATCAGGAAGTGGGCCCGCGTCCACGACCTCCCGCAGTCCGTCCGGCGCCACGTCGCGCGGGGCGACATCCCGCCGACGGCCGCGAAACACGTCGCCCGCGTCGACGGCGACGCTCGGTTCGCGCTCGCGTGGGCCATCCTCGACGGGGGACTCACCGTCCGGGAGGTCCGTCGACTCGCCTCCGAGATCAACGAGGGCCGCGAGCCGAGGCGGGTCCTCCGCGAACACGGAATCTCTCCCGGTCGCGTCAGCGTCGACCTCCCGTTCGAGACGTACCGACGGCTCCGCGTGACGGCGTCGTTGGACGACCGTCCGCTCGGTGAGGTGCTCGGCGAGGCGCTGGATCGGTACTTCCCGGAGGAACGCAGGGACCGCGGCCGAGACGCGGAGTAAACGCTTAAACCTGACCGGCGACTACGCGTGTTCGCTGGGCCGGTAGCTCAGTTTGGGAGAGCGTCCGGCTTTTAACCGGACGGTCGGGGGTTCGAGTCCCTCCCGGCCCGTCACACGAGCTTTTTACCGTTCTGGTCTGCGCCTGCGGCGCGCACCGCTCACGGCGAAAGTGTCGATCAAAAAGGCGCTCGCTCGGGCCACGATCACCGATCACGATACCCCCCTGGCGTCCCAGTTCCTGTGACAGCGGGCCAGACTTCAGTCGCCGAGCCGACAGGAACGGACGTGACTGGGGTAAACGAGTACACGGAGCCGTTCGCGCGGTTCTACGACGCACAGCTGCACGACACGACCGTCGGCGACGAGACGTACTACCGCGAGGCGGCGGCGGACGCCGACGGCCCGGTGTTGGAGGGTGCCTGCGGCACCGGCCGGCTGTACCTGGAGCTGTTGCGTGCAGGGGTCGACGCCGACGGGTTCGACGCCTCGCCGGCGATGCTCGACAGGCTCGAGGCGAAGGCGGACGCCGACGGACTCCACCCGAGCGTCTGGGTCGGCGACCTCCGGACGCCGGGCGCGGACCGCGAGTACGAACTCGTCGTCGTCCCGTACAACTCGTTGGTCGCACTGACGACCGTCGACGACCAGCTCGCGGCGCTCGCGGCCGCCCACGAGCTCCTCCGTCCCGGCGGGCGACTCCTGTTCGACGTCTACGTCCCGCGGCCGTCCGTGGTGGCGGAGTCGTTCGGAGAGTGGCGCGAGACGACGGTGACGACGGCCGACGGGGAGACGCTACGGGGGCTGACCCGGACGACCGTCGACGACACGGTCGCACAGACGTACCGCGCCGAGCGCGAACTGCTGGACGACGACGGCAACGCCGTCGCCAGCGAGACGTACGTGAACGCACACCTCCCGCCACAACAGGTCGAACTGCTGGCGCGGGCGTCCCCGTTCGGCGACTGGACCGCCGCCGGCGGGTTCGAGGGCCAGCCGCTGGCGGACGACGCCGAGATACAGGTGTGGGAGCTGGAGAAGACGGAGCCGACGACGAGCCACACGAGTAGTTACACGCCAAAATAAACGAGTTTCTCTGCCGACAGGATGGGGTTAACGTGTGAACCTGGCAATTTATGCCCGAATCGTGGCTTGTGACCACACGGCATGCGCCGCAGACAACTGTTACAGACGCTCGGGGCGGGGGCGGTGGCGACGGGAGTCGCCGCAGTGCCGGCCGCGGCGGGGGGATCGTACACGGACGAGTACTACGACGGACTCCACTACACGAAGTACGTGCCCGACAGCGCGTCGGCGGGGTCACCGTTGGTCGTGATGCTCCACGGCTGCTCGCAGGAGCCCGACAACTTCGCGGCCGCGACGGGGATGAACGCGATCGCAGACCAGGAGGGGTTCGTCGTCGTCTATCCGGACCAGTCGTCGTTCTCCAACGCGTTCGGCTGTTGGAACTGGTACTACGACGCGAACACGGACCGCGGGAGCGGCGAGGGGGCGTCGATCACCAACATCGCGTTGCACGCCGCGAGCGAGGAGTCGTGCGACGAGAGCCGGATCTACCTCGCCGGCTTCTCCGCCGGCGCGGCGATGGTGCCGAACCTGCTCGTGTCGTACGCCGACGTGTTCGCGGCCGGCGGGATCCACTCCGGACTGGAGTACGACGCCGCAGACACCGCGACGACCGGCACGTACGCGATGACTTGGGGCGGACCGGACCCGTACAACAAAGCCGAGGACGCCTACGACGCCATGCAGGACTACGGCGTGACGGGGCGCGTCCCCACCGTGGTGTTCCACGGCACCTCCGACTACACCGTGAACGACGTGAACGGGGACCAGGCACGGACGCAGGCGGTGGAGACGAACGACCTCGTCGCCGGCGGCGGCGTCGTTACCACGGACCCGGACGACCGCGTGTACGACTCGACGGGCGGGTACAACTACCGCCGCGACCGTTACACGGACGCTCAGGGTCGCGTCAACGTGGAGTACTGGCTCGTCGGCGATATGGGTCACGAGTGGTCCGGCGGCGACGCCGGATCGTACGTGGCGCCGGACGCCCCCGAAGCCAGCGACGCGATGTGGAAGTTCTTCCAGCGCTGGTCCCTCTGAGCGCCACGGACGCCGCCTCGTGGCGCTCCCGGCAGCCGATGTGTGAGACACCACACTTATGAATTAGACTCGTCTAATCCCTGGCAGACAGATGCTGAGCGACGTGATGGAGGACTACCTGAAAGCGATCTACGTCATCCAAGAGGAGTCCGGGCCGCCGGTGTCGACCTCCGCCATCGCAGAACGGGTGGGGAAGACGGCGCCGACGGTGACGAGCATGCTGGACAGCTTGGAGGAACGGGGGCTCGTCGCCCGCGAGAAGTACGAGGGAACGGAGCTGACGGCGGAAGGCGAGACCGTCGCCATCGAGGTGTTGCGCCACCACCGGCTGTTGGAGACGTACCTCGCCGAGCGGCTCGACTACTCCTGGGACGAAGTCCACGCAGAGGCGGACGCACTGGAACACCACATCAGCGAGGCGTTCGAGCGCCGGGTCGCGGAGGTGTTGGGCGAGCCGGCAGCAGACCCCCACGGGGACCCGATTCCGGGTGCGGATCTGGAGCCGCCGGTCGAGGAGTCGGCAGTGCCGTTGGCGTCGTGTGAGCCGGGCGACCGGATCGTCGTCACCCGGGTGAGCGACCGGGACGACGAAGACCTCGCGTACCTCGCGGACGCGGGAATCACTCCCGGGACGACCGTCGCCGTGACGGACGTGGCGCCGTTCGGGATGGTGACGGTGACCGTCGACGGGACGGAACAGAGCCTCCCGGAGTCGGTCGCGGGGTCGATCCTCGTCAGCCCGGCAGACCGGGCCGACGACTTAGACGACGTCGAGACCACGGGGGCGGGCGCGTGACTGGATTCCTGGAGATCGCCCTGATCGCTGCGGTCGCACAGTTGACCGTGCTCCCGGGCGAGAAGGTGCAGTTCATCATCGCCGGGCTGTCGACGCGGTACAGACCGTTGTTGGTCGTCGGCGCCGCCAGCTCCGCGTTCGCGGGCTGGACCGCCCTGGAGGTCCTGTTCGGGGAGGCGCTCCAGCGCGTCCTGCCGGGAATCGTCTTGGACGCGACGACGGCGGCGTTGTTCCTCGTGTTCGCGGTGTTGCTGTACCAGTCGGCTCCGGACGGCGGCGTCTCCGCGACCGACGGCGGTGTCGTCGGTGCCACGCAGGTGCCCGACTTCGAGCTGGCCGGCTTCACCGTCGGCGGACCCGTCGGGCGGTTCCTCTCCATCTTCTCGATGATGGCCGCCGGCGAGTTCGGCGACAAGACCCAGCTCATCACGATCGGGCTGGCCGCACAGTACGGTGCCAGCCCCGGGATCTGGGTGGGGGAGATGGCGGCGATCATTCCGGTGAGCCTGGCGAACGCCTACTTCTTCCACCGGTTCTCACACCGGTTCGACCTCCGGAAGGCCCACTACGTCGGGGCGGCGATCTTCGCCTTCTTCGGCGTCGACACGGTCGCGTCGATCACCGTCGGCTTCTCCGCCTGGGAGATACTCGTCGGCACCGTCTCGGAGATTCTGCTGGGCGTCGTCTGACGGGCCACCGTCAGTCCACGCTGTCTTCTCTTTCGGTGTTCTCGCCCTGGTAGTCGCCGTCGTACTGTTCCTCGTGGTCGGCAGCCGCGAGCACGAACTGCCCGATCCGCGCACCCGGCCGGATCTCGATCGGGTGGTGGACCTGGAGCAGTCCCTCGCCGCGACCCTCGTAGCCGGCGTCCCACACCGCCGTCTCCAGCGTGCAGCCGTTGCGCAACAGCGTCGACCGCGGGAGGACGAACCCAACGTGGCCGTCCGGCACGGCGATCACCTCGCCGTACCTGACGACGTAGCCGCCCGGCTCCAGCCAGTACAGCAGTTCGCCGTCCTCGTCGGCGTCCGGGTCGATCCGTCTGCGGTCGCCGACCCGTTTGCCGTCCGTGTCGATCCGTCCCGGCTCCGTCGGCTCGAACACCGCGTCGAGTGTCAGATCGACGCCGTTCGGCTGGACCTGGTCGTCAGCGAGCGACGCGTCGTCGTGTGGCCGCAGGTGGGCTGCGACCGACGCTCCCGACTGAAACACGACTGGACTCACCACTGTGGAGTGTATAAGTCGTGTGCGTTCGTGCGGCTCGTCTCCCAGAGGGCCGACAGCGCCGAGTGAGAGACATCTCGGCACGAGACGCTCCGTACGCGGTGTCCCACGCCGGACGTGCGAGGGAAAGAGCCAGCAGACGCAGCGTGTTGCGGTCGGTGGCGGAGGCGGACGTCGCCGGGGCGGGCGGCGTGTTCGCTGGGTGTGCCAGGGCGGACGGAGTCGAACTGAACGACTGTGCCGAGAGTGACTGTGACGAGACGGCGTCCGCCGCTCGGTCGAACTCCCCGCCAGAGAGACGACGGTGCGATACGCCTTCGGCCCGTTCGGCTACCACTGTGTCGGCGACTTCGAGGTCTGGGCCAGCGGGTGCCGGAGAGCGTAGCTCCGACCCGACGACCGACGACCGGCGGCTCCCCAGCCGTCGAATTCCTGGCAACCTTTGCGAGCGGGCGGGAGCTCACCCCGACGCAGTCTTGCGATTCGGTGCAGGACACGTCTTCTCGCCGGATTTATATCTGTTCGGAGGGGAGTCCCAAGCGATATGGGTCAGACGATCACAGAGAAGATCCTCGACGATCACCTCGTGGACGGCGAGCTGGAGACCGGCGAGGAGATCGGGATCGACGTCGATCAGGTTCTCACACAGGACACCACCGGAACCATGGTCTGGCTCCAGTTCGAGGCGCTGGAGATGGACGAGGTTCAGACGGAGCTGGCGGCACAGTACTGTGACCACCAGACGTACCAGTTCGACTTCAAGAACACGGACGACCACCGTTTCCTGCGGTCTGCGGCGGGCACCTACGGGGCGTACTTCTCCCGGCCCGGCAACGGGATCTGTCACCAGGTCCACAAGGAGAACTTCGCCGCCCCCGGCAAGACGCTGCTGGGCTCGGACAGCCACACGCCGACGCCGGGGGGACTCGGCCAGCTCGCCATCGGCGCGGGTGGGCTCGACATCGCCGTCGCCATGGGCGGTGGCGCCTACTACGTCGAGATGCCGGAGGTCGTCAACGTCCACCTCACCGGTGAACTGCCGGAGTGGGCGACGGCCAAGGACGTGATCCTGAAGCTGCTCCAGGACCTCACCGTCAAGGGTGGGGTCGACAAGGTGCTGGAGTACACCGGCCCGGGCGTCGAGAGCCTCTCGATCCCGGAGCGGACGACGATCACGAACATGGGGACGGAGCTGGGGGCGACCTCTTCCATCTTCCCGACGGACGAACAGACCCGCGAGTGGCTCGAGGAGTTCGACCGCGAAGACGAGTTCGTCGACCTCTCGGCCGACGACGACGCGGCGTACGCCGACACCATCGAGGTCGACCTCTCGGAGCTGGAGCCGTTGATCTCCAAGCCGTCGATGCCGGACAACGTCGTCCCGGTGAGCGAGGTCGCGGGCGAGGAGGTCAGCCAGGTCATCGTCGGCTCCTGTACGAACGGCGCCTACGAGGACATTCTCCCGGCCGCCAAGATGCTGGAGTCGGAGAACGTCAACCCGAAGACGGAGATGATCGTCGCACCCGGCTCGAAGCAGGCCAGCGAGATGCTCGCCCGCGAGGGGTGGACCGCCGAGATGATGGCCGCCGGGGTCAACTTCTCGGAGGCCACCTGCGGCGCCTGCATCGGGATCGGTCACGTCCCGGCCAGCGACTCCGTCTCGCTGCGGACGTTCAACCGTAACTTCGAGGGTCGCTCCGGAATCGAGGACGACTCCGTGTTCCTCTGTTCCCCGGAGGTCGCCGCCGCCGCGGCGATCACCGGCGAGATCACGGACCCGCGCGAACTGGACATGGAGGCGCCCGGCTTCGAGATGGGCGAAGGGTACTCCGCCGGCTACGGCGCCGACGACCCGGACATCATCGCGCCCGACCAGTCCGTCGACGACGACCTCATCAAGGGGCCGAACATCGGCGACGTGCCCCTGAAGGAGGAGCTCGGGAGCGACGTGGCCGGCGAGACGCTCCTGAAGATGGGCGACAACATCACCACGGACCACATCACCCCCGCGAACGCGGAGGCGCTGAAGTTCCGTTCGAACATCCCGAAGTACGCGGACTTCACGCTCACCCGGATCGATTCCTCGTTCCCGGACCGCGCCCGCGAGGCGGAACGCGGCGTGTTGGTCGCCGGCGAGAACTACGGACAGGGCTCCTCGCGCGAGCACGCGGCGCTTTGTCCGATGTTCCTCGGCGTCGAGGCCGTGTTGGCCCAGAGCTTCGCCCGCATCCACCACGCGAACCTGTTCAACTTCGGGCTCGTCCCGTTGGAGATCGACGAGGACACCTACGAACGGATCGAGCAGGGTGACGACGTGGAGATCGTCGACGACGTCGAGGCGGGCGTCCGCGACGGCCAAGAGGAGTTCACCGTCCGCGTGAACGACGATTGGGAGGCGACGGGCACTCTGGACGCCTCCGAGCGCGAACGGGAGATCCTCGCGGCCGGCGGGAAGCTCTCGTGGACGAAGGAGCGCTACGGCGGCGGCAGCAGCGACGCCGCGCCCGCCGACGACTGACGACTGACGACCGGCGTCAGTACAGCACCGCGGCGACGAGCGAGTCGATTCCCGACTCCTCGACTCTCCGTTCGTACTGTTCCGTCAGCGACAGTCGTTGTCGCGGGCGGCCGGTCGGGACGGACTCCGTGTCCGTCGTGACGACACCCAACTCCTCCAGCCGCGTCTTCTTCCGCGAGAACGTCGCCTTACTGGCGAGTCCGATCTCGTTGCCCCACCGCGTCACGTCGTAGTGGAGCTGTTCGTGACGGGCGGCGATCATCACGACCACCGACGCCGGGTCGAACGCCGTCGGGTCCGGGGCGCGGGTGACCGTCGACAGCGCCGCCTCGAAGTCCGCCGCGGCGGCCCGGCCGAACTCCGTCGTCAGCGTCTCGCGGACGGTCGACAACGACGGGGTAGTGAGTCGGAACGGGTCTCTCGTCTCCCAGGCATGTCGGCAGGTTTCGAACACGTCCGCCGCGAACGTCGCCCGCCGGGCCGCGACCGCGGTGTCGGCCTCGCCGACGATCACGGGGACGAACACGGCCTCGGCGGTGGCGAACACCGTCGTCCCCTCCGTCGTCTCGTCCGTCCGGACGGACAGCCGACCCTCGGCCGACAGCTCCGCGGCCGTCGCCGCCGCCTCGAAGTCGCGGGTGAACCGCCGGAGCGTCGTCGCGCCCGCCAGCACGCGGATCGGCGGCGTCGTCTCGTCGTACCGCGAGGCGGCGACGACGAACGAAGACAGCAACTGCACCGGCGGATCGAAGGCGTACAGCGTCCCCTCGGCCGTGTCGAACAGTTCACGGAACGTCTCTACTTCGTGACGCTCGATAGTCGGCATTACCAAGAGTAGCTACTTCCCGTGGGTTAATACTGATGAAGTATACTCACAGTATAACTTTTCAGAGAATCAGACATACAGGTGGCTTGAGAATTTAACACGATTTATAAAAAGTTATAAACTTGTTCTCGTCGTCTCGAGTGATATGTCGTGCCAGAAGGCGACAAAAGAAGCAGTATCGTCGAAGATCGTGCAGCTGTTCGCGGCCCGCCCGTGGCTGCTGGTGTTCCTGGTCGTGCTCGCGGTGTCGGCTGCCTCCGGAACGCTGGTGCTGGAGGGTGGCGGCGAGTGGGCGCTGGAGCCGGGTGTGATGGAGGACGGGGATAGTCACCCTGGGCCTTAGTAAACTAAGCTACTCCGAGAACAGAGATTTCAGTTCTCCCGGCCACCAGAGTTCATTTTCGTAGACAATAGGAGATTCAAGCACGTCTAAGTAGTCTATTAGATCTGAGACATTCATGCTGCTTAACCGCTCTGAGCCCCAGAGATGCCATTGCTCGTCCAATTTTCCTCTGACTTTCCCACCAGTAGTCGATGGTGAACCGTGTCTAACAACACCAACTAAGTCGTTGCCTTCGCCGTGTGAAATCCACACATCCGGTGGGACCAGCGAGTCCGTCTGCGTCAACACGTACGTTCCGTCCCCGACCACCGCGTAGTCCTTCGGCGTCGGCAGTTGTTTGCGGGCCTTGTCGACCGCGCGCTCCATCGAGAAGCCGTACATCATCATCCGGGCGAACGCGGTGCCGACCTCGGCCGCCTCGTCGTCGGCGACCCGTTCGAAGGTGACGCCGCCGGCGACGGAGCCTCTCTGCACGAGTCGCTTCCCCTCCGGGTAGGAGCCACACGCGTTGAGGAAGAACGTGCGCGCGTTCGACTCCGAGAGGCTCTCCGTCGAGAGCGCCCCGTCGGCACACTCCAGGCCGTCGTCGTCTCGGTGGCCGATGTAGTGGACGAGGTCGTGGCCGGCCTCGAAGATCCGGGCCAACTCCGCCGTCGTGACGTTCTCCTCGATCCGTACCTCCGCGTTGAGTTGGGGCGCACGCTCCCGGTAGTGGTCGACGGCCGCCGTGTGCTCGTCGCGCATGGCGGCGTCGTCCGCGTCGTCGACGGTCAACAACGGCATGTCCCGGTCGACGACGACGGCGGCGACGGACATCGGGGTGTCTTCTTCCCCGCGGTAGCGGGAGCGGTTCTCGTACGCCTCCGGGAGCGTCTTGAACACGTCGATGGGCACGTCGTCCGCGAGCCAGCCGTGGGTGCGGGCCGGGCACAGGTCCGGGTCGACCAGGTCGACGCTCGACACCTCGCGGCGGACCCGGTAGCTCGTGTCCCCGTCGGCCGTCGCCTGCGGAGGGCCGCCGAACCCGTCGGACATCGTCCGTTCGAGGAACTCCCGCTTGTCGAGCGACGTGGCCGACGGCAGGAACAACTGCGACAGATTCGACAGGAGGTGCGGCAGCGTCTCGACGTGGTCGTACGTCGGGTCGACGTACATCCCGAGGTGCCACTCCGGGAACCGGTCGGCGACGGCGTCGAACGGGGTGTCCAGGTACGTCCGGAGTCGTTCGGCCATCGGCGCCTCGTACAGCCGAGCGGCGTCCAACCCCAGCGTGTCGAACGTGTCCGCGACGGCCAGTTGGCCGCCGTGTGGCCCGGCGCCCCTGGCAACACAGTCCAACGAGAACACTCGCCGCAGCAGCGACGCGGTGCGTCGCTGGAACGCCGGCAGCGTCCCCAGCGGTTCCTCCTCGCCGTCGAACAGGAGTCGCGGCCGCGCGTCCGGCTCCGTCCGGAACGTCGCGCCGAGGTAGTGACCCAACGACGCCGCGGTGAACAGGTACCGGAGGTCCGGCGGGACGACGATCTCGATCCCGGTGTCCGGGCGGCGCTCACGCAGCGCCGCGGGCAGCAGTCGCTTCTCGCCCACCGTGATCGACGGCGGGCGACTCCGTTTCGTCGGCCACGTCCGGTCTGGCGTAGTGTCGGCCGTCGTCGCCGGCGCCAGCGACAGCGCGTCCGCGACGCCGTCGGGCGTCGGCGGCACGACGATCGACGACCCCGGAGCGTCGACCGTACTGTAGAAGCCGAGCGACACTGTCGTCGGCTCGTCGAACGACAGTTCGTAGTCGCCGGGCTCTCGTCGCGTCAGCGTCACCGGTGCGTCCGTCCGGAGGAACACCCGGACCGTCGCCGAGAACTGGAACAGACGCGCGCCGGCCGCCAGCCGCTCCGTGCCCTCGAACCCGCCGAAGTCGCGTCGGTGGCCGTTGTCGAGGTCGGCAGCGACGAGGTACACCGACGGCAGTTCGAGTCGCTCGACGCGCCCGCTCACGGTCTCGTCTACCGTCTCCGGGTCGAACGCCGACGACGACAGCGCCGTCTCCACGGACGGGGCCTCCGAGACCGGCTCCCACCCCTCGGCGCCGACCTCGACCGTGTTCTTCGTCGAGTCGATCGCTCGGAAACCGTCGCCCGTCCGTTCCAGATCCATCCGTTGGAGGCTACGCGAGCCGAACAGTATTTCACTTTTGTTAGCTGTCTTAACAGACGCCGTTGATATTTGCTCGGAGACCGTAGCTGAGACCGCTTCCAGTCGGGATGTTCTCGTGTTCGAGCTTGGACACGAACGGATCTCTCGCTAGTTTACTCGGGACGACAGGAGCGCGGCGGGCTCACGCCAGGTCGTCGAGCACCTCGTCGGTCAGCTCCGCGAGCGGCACCTGACGCTCGTCGCCGGTCGTCATGTCCCGGACGGTCACCTCGTCGTTCGAGAGGTCGCGCTCGCCGACGATCAGGGTGAGTGAGGCGGCGATTCCGTCGGCGTACGACAGTTGGTCGCCCAGTCCACGCCCGGAGAGGTCCGTCTCTACTGTCAGGCTCTCCTGGCGGAGCCGTTCGGCCAGTCCGACCGCGTCCGACGACACGGAGTCGGAGACGGCCGCGACGTACACGTCCGTCCGTGGCTCCTCGGGCGGGAGCTTCCCCTCCCGTTCCAACAGCTCCCGGGTGGGTGAGTAACCGAAGGCGAAGCCGACGGCCGGCACCTCCCGGTCGCCGAACAGCCCGACGAGGTCGTCGTAGCGGCCGCCGCCGAACAACGCCCGGAGCTCCCCTTCGCTGTCGAACGCCTCGAACACGAGCCCGGTGTAGTAGGCCAGTCCGCGGACGATAGACAGGTCCAGCCGACAGACGTCCGCGACGCCGTACGCCTCCAGCCGGTCGGCCAACTCCTCCATCCGCGCGACCGCCTCGCGGGTCGCCTCGTCGTCCGGCGCCCGCTCTGCCAACTCCGACACCGTCTCCGCGATGGGGCCGGAGATGGACGTGAGCTCGTCGATGCGCTCGACAGTGTCGCCGTCGACGCCGACGTTCGCCAGCGCGTCGTGGAACTCCGTCCGGCTCAGCTTCTCTTTGTCGTCGACGACCTGCATCACCTGTGTGGTGTTGTCGACCCCTTCGGCGCGCAACATCGCCTCCAACAGCCGGCGGTCGTTGAGCAGGAAGTCGACGCGGTCGCGGACCCCCAGCTTCTCGTAGATCCGTGCGGCACACGCGACGATCTCTGCGTCGGCCGCGACGGACTCCACCCCGAAGATGTCGATGTCCGTCTGGAAGAACTCCCGGTCGCGCCCCTTCTGGACCTGCTCGTAGCGCCACCGCTTCGAGGTGTCGAACCACTTGATCGGCGTCGACAACTCCTGGCGCTTGGCCTGGACCATCCGCGCACGGGTCGGCGTCTGCTCCGGGGTGAGTGTCACCTCGCGCCCGCCGCGGTCCTCGAACGTGTACGTCTGGTCGAGGAGCTCGTCGCCGGACTTCACCCTGTACAGCTCCGTCCGTTCGAGCGCCGGGGTGTTCACCTCGCGGAAGCCGAACTCCCGTGCCGTCGATTCCACCGTGTCGATGACCTGTCGCCACGAGGCGAACTCGTCGGCGTACCGGTCGTAGAAGCCCTTCAGGCTCGTGATCTCGTCTGTCATCTGTCGTGTCTCGAACACTCCGAGTCTGCTGACCGCCCCCGGCACCGCCTCGACCCCGAGGCCGTACTCGGCGGCCGTGGAGCCGGAGACCGTCATGTAGATCCCCGCCACGTCGGTCGGGGCGTCTGCGAGTAGCTGTTCTTCGTCGTCGAAGGCGACGCCGTCCGTCCGCCGGGCGTACCCCGCGTACGTCTCGACGCGGCCGACCGTCTCGAACGTGCGCTCCGCGAGCACACGCCCCAGCCGCTCGAACGCCGCCGGCACCAGGACGACCGACGGCGCCGCCGGTACCGCGCCGTCGCGGCCCATCGCCGCCCACTGCACGGGCTCACCCAGGGCGTCGACGCGTTCGTACCCGTGGTCGCTCAGTTCTCGTTCGACCGTCGTCTCGAACCCGTCGACGGTCGTCTCCGCTCCGGCCGCCAGGAACCCCTCGATCAGCTCGTCGTAGCCGGCGTAGAAACGCGCCACGCCGGCCTCGCGGTAGGCATCACTCGGCGACTCGTACCCCTCGATTCGGCGGGTCGTCAGCTCCGCCGCCTCGAACACCGGCCGCGGTTCGAGTCGGCCGTAGTCCCTGAAGCCGAGCCTGAGCGTGCTGCCGTCGGCCGTCTCCGAGATGTCGTTGACGAGCGCCACCTGCTCGCTGACCTCGTCGAAGCCGACGCCGGTCCTGGCGGCGCGTTTCCCCCGCTCGTCGATCACCTCGCGGAGCCAGGCCGCCTCTAACGGCTCACCCTCGAGTTCGTGTCGCAGCGCCGTGTAGGCGTTTCGTCCCTTCTCCGGGACCATGAACCCGTCCACCGATCATGCGGAATCACCACGCACGACACGACTCCGTCGGCGGCTGCCGTCGTGTCTCACTGTACTCCCGTCTGGTGGTGGCCGTCGTAAAGCTATGTCGGTGTCTGCTCCGGACGCCATCCCCCACCGGGCTGGGGGTCCCGAGCGTGGACCCGTCGTCAGTCGAACGAGCCGTCGAGGAACCGTTCGCGGGTCTCCGCGTCCGGCACCGGACACGACTCCTTCCGGCCGAACACACGGTAGCGGTGTTCTGCCACCATGTCGTAGCCGGCGTCCCGGAGAGGCGCCGGCACGAGCTCGAACAACCGCGCCGCCGGCAACGGGTCGTCGAGGTACCGGGTGACCCGGAGCGCGGCGTCGGACTTCCGGGAGACGCGCTCCCCCTCGATCAGGACGACGGAGTCCATCGTCTCCGTCGGCAGCCCGACCCGTTCCAGCAACGCCTCGCCGACCGGCGACTGGAGCGGGGCGAACGACACCCGGCCGTCGCCGTCGTGGTCGACCACGAACCGAACCGTCCGGTTACACAGGTTGCAGACGCCGTCGAACAGGAGGATGGGGCCGTCGACCGTCGACAGCACCGTGTCGGCGTCGACGCCGCTCGCGTCCGGCTCGCCGCCGTCGCTGGCAGTCTCGTCGTTCACGTCCGTGTTTCGGGGCGAGAACGGTATCAACCCCGCGCTCGTCGCGCTCGGTGGGCACGCTGGGGACGACGGCGACCGACGGCGTTTTGCGCCACACCGCCCGACCGTCGTGTATGTTCCCGACGGACCGCCCGCGTCGCCTGCGGACGGACGGCCTGCGCTCGCTCGTGTCCGAGACACGGCTGGAGCCGACGGACCTGATCGCGCCGGTGTTCGTCGACGCCACGACGGACGAGCGGGTCCCCATCGAGTCGATGCCGGGCCACGAGCGCGTCCCGGTGAGCGAGGCCACAGAGCGCGTCCACGAGGTCACCGAGACCGGCGTGGAGACGGTGATCCTGTTCGGCGTTCCCGAGTCGAAGGACGCCCGCGGCAGCCGGGCGTACGCCGACGACGGCGTCGTCCAGCGCGCGACACGCCGGATCACCGACGAGACGGACGCGACCGTGATCACGGACGTCTGTCTGTGTGAGTACACGGACCACGGCCACTGTGGCGTGCTGGAGGCCGACGCCGAGACGGACCCGACGACGACCGTCCGCAACGACGAGACGCTGGACCTGCTCGCCCGCACGGCCGTCTCGCACGCCGAGGCCGGCGCCGACGTGGTCGCCCCGTCGTCGATGACGGACGGGATGGTGACGGCCATCCGCGAGGGACTGGACGACGCCGGCCACACGGACGTGGCTCTTCTGAGCTACGCCGCAAAGTACGAGTCGTCGTTCTACGGCCCGTTCCGCGACGCCGCCGACGGCGCCCCCGCCTTCGGCGACCGCCGTCACTACCAGATGGACCCCGCGAACGCCCGCGAGGCCCGCCGCGAGGTGCGACTGGACGACCAAGCCGGCGCGGACCTCCTGATGGTCAAGCCCGCGCTCCCGTACCTCGATATCGTCGCCGAGACGCGCCGCCAGACGGACCGCCCCGTCGCCGCCTACAACGTCTCCGGGGAGTACGCCATGCTCCACGCCGCCGCCGAGAAGGGGTGGTTGGATCTGGAGGCGACCGCTCACGAGTCGCTGCTGTCGATCAAACGCGCCGGCGCCGACCTGATCGTCACCTACTTCGCCGAGAGAGTTGCAGAGAATCTGTAGCCGCCAGCCACAGCGGAACTGTTACTTATCGAGGACCTGGGCGATTCGGCGACGAACACGCTCTCCGAACGAGGGATAGTTCCCGCGTCGCTCGTCTCGTGCCGACCGGAATCCAACGAGTCCGAACAGTGTTCGAGAGAACTCCGAGCCCTTCCTGATCCGACTCGGCTCGTTCTCGTACTGGATGGGGTCGTTGTCGTCTCGACTCATCGTGTGTGGCTCGTTACTCGCGCTTATTCATAGTTTGGACTACTTTTATCCCGACATGGAACAGGGCCGTGGGAGGTCCGAGAGTGATCGCATCGATGTACAATGCAAAATCTTCTGTTTGGTAGAACGACTCGGCAGCTATCACGATCACGAATCCACCAGCCCCGACAAACAGGAACAGTGTTCCGAGGAACACGAGCAGCTGCGCGGTGTCCAAGGCCTGAGAATTTTTATTTACTTTTTTGATGCGTCTTCAATCATAAACTCGTATTGCTGGATGTGGCTAGAAAGGGCAGACTGATATCCATAGGGGGGACTACTCGCTTCTCCTCTCTGCTCTGGGCCAATCCCAGCAGGGTAGCCAGTTACCGACGATATGATTACACCTAGTACAGATGTGAACAGTGTCATTGTCAAGCCAATTGAGAGGATAGCGATGTGTACAGCAGGAATCTCTAGAAGTGACGACGAACCCCCGACGCTCACCGCGGAGACAGCGAACCCGATCACGAGCGTCGCAGTCCGAGACGAGCGGAGTGCCTTGTCGTCGATCTCTTCGAGCCGCTCCGTCTTCAGTTCGTACTCTCGTCTCGCCTCTTCGAGTGTCAGCTTGAGGTTCTGAATCCGATCCGTGCGCCCGTCCACATCCAGACAAGATAGTCTAAAGTTATACCGTTTCCGATGGTCTAAATGTCATAGTATTTTTGTGATTCCATCACGAACGACCGTTTAAGTACCATCCCGCCGGAGTACACCTCGATGACACTCGGCGAAGTCGACCCGGACCCGTCGCCCGACACGCCGCCGGTGCCGGCGCTCGCGGACCGCGCGGCCGCGTGCGCGGACCGGCTGGCCGCGGCCGACGAGGTGTTGGTCTGTTCACACATCGACGCGGACGGGCTGACGAGCGCCGCGGTGGCGTCTTTGGCGCTCCGGCGGGCGGGGATCACCTTCGAGACGGCCTTCTTCGATCAACTCGACGAGACGGCCGTCGCGCAGGTCGCGGCGACGGAGTACGACACCGTCCTGTTCACGGACTTCGGCAGCGGGCAGTTGACCGCCGTCGCCGAGGCGGAGCGCCGCGGGGCGTTCACGCCCGTGATCGCCGACCACCACCAGCCCGCCGACGCGGAGACGGAGTTCCACCTCAACCCGCTCCTGTTCGGGATCGACGGCGCCGCGGAGCTGTCGGGTGCCGGCGCGGCGTACGTCCTCGCCCGAGCGCTGGAGGAGGCCGGCGACACGCCGGCTGCGACGGACGGCGGCACGGCGGTCGCGGACGCCGGGGCCGCCGGCGACACGCCGGACAACCGCGACCTGGCGAAGCTGGCCGTCGTCGGCGCCGTCGGCGACATGCAGGACTCCGGCGACGGCCTCGCCGGCGCCAACCGCCGGATCGTCGCCGAGGGGGTCGCCGCCGGCGTGCTCAGCGAGGAGACGGACCTGACGATCTACGGCCGGCAGACCCGACCGTTGCCGAAGCTGCTGGAGTACGCCGGCGACGTACAGATCCCGGGAATCTCCGACGACCAGGCGGGTGCCGTCGAGTTCCTCCAGGAGACCGGGATCGACCTGAAGGCGGACGGGGACTGGCGCCGCTGGGCGGACTTGGACGGCGAGGAGCGCCAGACGGTCGCCAGCGCGCTCGTCCGCCGGGCGGTCAGCTCCGGGGTGCCGGCCGACCGCGTCGAGTCGCTGATCGGGACGACGTACGTGCTCACCGACGAGACGCCCGGCACGGAGCTCCGGGACGTGTCGGAGTTCTCGACGCTGCTGAACGCGACCGCGCGGTACGACCGGGCGGACGTGGGGCTGGCCGTCTGTCTGGGCGACCGGGGAGCGGCGTTGGAACGGGCTCGCACGCTGCTGCAACAACACCGGCGGAACCTCTCGGAGGGGGTGGACCTGATCCAGACGGAGGGAACGGAACGGGCGGACAACCTCCAGTGGTTCGACGCCGGCACGCGCATCCGGGAGACGATCGTCGGGATCGTCGCCGGCATGGCCGTCGGGAGCGACGGGATCCCGCGTTCGGTGCCGATCCTGGCGTTCGCGGAGACGGAGGGGGGCGACCTGAAGGTGTCCGCACGGGCGACGGGACGGCTCGTCGCTCGCGGGCTCGACCTCTCGACGGTGATGTCGGAGGCGGCCGCGGCGGTCGACGGCGAAGGTGGTGGACACGACGTGGCCGCGGGCGCGACGATCCCGGGTGACGAGAGAGAGACGTTTCTGGACCGCGCCGACGAGATCGTCGACCGCCAACTGGGGTGAGTCTACGCCGACTCGGAGCCGTGTTCGTCGCCGATCTCCCGGAAGAGGAGTCGGTAGTCGTCCGGCGAGAACGCCTCCGAGAGATCCGCGAGCTCCGACTGGAGGTCGTCGATCTGGTCGAGTAGCTCGCCGTACTCCTCGCTCGCGTCGAGCTCGGCTGCGGTGCGTTCGGCCTCCAACACCGCGCGCTTGGTGACGAGCGACGCCACCTCTTGGAGCCGCTCGTCGTAGCTGGCGCGGGTCTCCAGTCGTTCGACGACCGTCCGGATGTCATCTCGGGTGGCGGGCTTCACGAGGTAGAGGTCGAACCCCATCTGGACGATGTCCGTGTCCGGCTCGACGGCGGTGACCATCGCCACCCGACAGTCGAGCCCTCTGTCGCGGATCTCGCGTAGCACCTCCGACCCCGGGTGGTCCGGGAGCCGGCGGTCCAAGAGCACGGCGTCCGTGTCGGCGTCGATCGCCGACAACGCCTCCGCGCCCGTCTCCGCGACTGTCACGTCGTAGTCGTCCTCCAGGTAGCTCCGATACAGGTCTGCCACCTGCGACTCGTCCTCGACGACGAGAACACTGCGTGTCACGACACACCCGCCCCCACGGATCGCGTGCCGTCAGCTGTCATGCATTGCAACTGCGCGAATCCAGATATTAAAACTGTCGCACACGCTACCGGGGCGGCTGCCGGCGAGCCGGGGGGGACCGACGGTCGGTGACACAACTATTTACACGCTCCCGCCAGAACTCTACTGTATGGTCGAGACGGTACCCACGGGCGTCACGGGGCTAGACGAGATTCTCAACGGTGGGTTGGTGAAAGACTCGACGGTCCTCGTCAGCGGGAACCCGGGCACCGGCAAGAGCCTGTTCGGGATACAGTACCTCTACACCGGGGTGACGGAACACGACGAGCGCGGGATCTACATCTCCTTCGAGGAGGACGCCGAGGCGATCGAGGAGGCGGCCGCCTCCATCGGCTTCGAGGAGTTCGGCGACTTCGTCGACGAGGGGGAGATACAGATCTACGACAAGACGGAGATGCTCCGGGAGAGCGACTTCAACGCCACGCTGGAGACGCTGTTGGAGGACTTCGCGGACACGAGCTACGATCGGCTCGTGTTGGACTCGCTGACGATGTTCCAGCTGTTCTTCGACGACGAGGCCGAAGAACGGACGTACCTCCTGAAGTTCTCCGACATCCTCAAGCGCAACGGGCTCACGTCGCTCCTGATCAACGAACAGGGGGCGGTGTTCCCGGAGACGGAGATCGGGCTGGAGAACTTCCTGACGGACGGCAACGTCTACTTCATCCAGACGCCGACGGAAGACGGCGTCAACCGGTACGTCTGGGTGGCGAAGATGCGCAAACAGAACATCGACACGGACATCTTCCCGATGGAGATCGCCGACGGCGGGATCACCGTCTACGACAAGGCCAGCGGCTTCTCGATGATGGGCGGCGACGACCCGGCCGCCGGCTTCTGACTACCCCTCCGTCATCGTTCGCCACACCTGGTCGAGCTTGTTCTGCACCTCGGAGCGTTCTTCCAGGTCCACTTCCAGTCCGTTCCGGAACGTCACCTCGATGGAGTCGACACACCGGCGGTACACCTTGATCCGGCGGTGTTCGTCGGACAACGGCCGGTCGTGGAGCTCCAGGAGGTCCGTCTCCTCGAGTTCGTTGATCCGCCGGTAGCAGGTCGCAATCGGTACCTCCAGTTCGTCCGACAGCTCCTGTGCCGACTTCGGCTCCCCGGTGGCGTCGAGGATCTCCGGGTTGTACTTGTTCCCCAGCACCTGGATGATGTCCTCGTCTTCCTCGGCCATTCGCTATCAGGTTCGATACGTTCCCGTATAACACTGACGCCGGGAAGGCGTCCACTCCGACCACTCTGTCGGACCGGCGTCCGACAGGTATCAGATTCAATATTCGAAGTTATAAACAGTTAGTGTGCCAGTTCGGGGTGGCTCTCACCCCTCTCGGTCGGCTCCGATCTCGTCCACGTGGGCAGCGTGGAGGGCGGCGAACGCCCGGCGCTCTGCGGCCTCGGCTCGCTCCCGTCGCCGGGTCTCCGGCGTCAGGAGCGTCGACAGTCGCGCCAGCGTGTCGGCGGGGGCGTCGGCGACGGCCGTCGCCACGCTCGACGGCTCGTCGACGACACGGGAGACGAGCCCGACCCGGGCGGCAGCCGACGCGTCGAGCGTGCGACCGGTCAGCGCCATGTCGGCCGCGACCGTCTGCCCGACCGTGGCCGGGAGTCGGTGGGTCCCTCCCCACGCGCCGAACAACCCGTGTCGGACGCCCGACTCCGCGAAGCTGGCCGCCGGAGTCGCCACCCGCAGGTCACACGCCAACGCGAGCTCCACCCCACCGCCACGGGCGGCACCGTCGACGCCGGCGACGACGACCGCGTCTGCGGTCTCGATCCGTCGGGCCGTCCGTTGACCCCGGCGGGCGAACGCCGCCGGCTCCGACAGCGACGCCACGCTGTCTAAGTCCGCGCCGGCGCAGAACGCCGACCCCGCCCCCGACAACAGGACGACCGGGGTCGGGGCCTCCGTGACCGCCGCGGCCAACTCGTCTAGCGCCGTCGGTCGGAGGGCGTTGCGCGCCGCCGGCCGGTCCAGCGTGACGCGGGTGACGCCGTCTGCCGTCTCCGTTCGGATCACGGTCGCCGTTGGCCGGTGGTTTCCAAAGGTCTTTGCGTGTCCCACCGATATATGAGTCGTAATGGACGACGCCGTGCGGGTCCGCGACGCCGCCGAGGAAGCGCTGGCCGACATCGAGCCGGCGCGTCTCCGCGAGACCCTGTGTGGGCGGCTCGCCGACGCCGAGATGACTCCGGGCGTGTTGACGGTGTACAGCGCCCGTGCTCTGACCTCCGACACCGACACGGTCGCCGTCGGTGACCGGGCCGCCGGCGTACAGCTGATCTACGAGGGGCTCCGCCTCACTCGACAGCTCGCACACGAGGAGCCGTGGACGGACGAGGAGCCCCCTCCGACCTCCGTGGACGCCACGGGGGCCGTCTCCGCGGCCGCCGCGACCCCGGTCGGCGACGGTGAGGCCGTCGCGGCGGACCTGGGCGTGCTCGCGGCCGACGTGTTCGTCGCCCGTGGGTTCTACCTCCTGGCACGGACGGAGGCCGCCCGAGACGCCGTCGGCGTAGTCCAACGGTTCGGCCGCGACCAGACGCTCCGTCGGTCGGCCGACGACCCGGCGTCACTGGACCGTAGCCTGGAGACGGACGTGCTCGAGCTGGCGGTCGTCGCCGGCAGCTCTGCCGTCGCCGGTCGGACGCCGGACGGGCTCCGGTCGTACGCCGCCGACCTCGCTGCCGATCAGGACGGACTGCCGACCGTCCGGTCGCTGCCCGACTCCGCCGCCGACCGGATCGCCGCACTCGCCGAGGAAGAACGCGTCTCCGTCGATTCCTGACGACGCCACAAGATACTCGAGGCTGTAATTACATGTCATTAGCGTGCCCGCAGTCGACAGCCTCGCGCGCCCCGACGTGTTGCTCGCCGTCATCGCTCTGGGGTTGGCTGTCGCGGCGGCAGGTCACGCAGCGTTGTTGCCGACACAGTCGGCCGCCCCGGCGGGCCTCGTCGTCGCTTTCGTCGCGACTGTCGACGGACTGGCGAGACCACCGACGGAGTGAGCACTCTCGAGTTCGTGACGAAAGGGTGGGAGCGCGCTGCGAAGAGAGGTGCAGCGCGCGTACCGCCCTGAGTTGGTCCCCGCTGACGCTTCGGCCCTCCAAGCGAAGCGTCACCAGACTGTAACCCTGCGTCGCACTTAATCCTAGCGCAGTCGGCTCGTGGTGCCGGATACGAAACTGTCCGCACGCTCGTCCGACGGGCGAACGGCCGACGGACCCCTCGGTCCGGTCACTCCGCTCGTCCGGGGTGGGTCGCCGGGAGTCGCGGGCCGTCGCCGAACAGCCGTTCGCGTAGCGTCGTCGAGTCGCCGGCCGCCGGGAGGAGTCCACGCTCACGCAGCTCCGGCGTCACGAGGTCGACGAAGTCGTCGAGGCCGCCGGTGCGGACCACCTCCTTGACGTTGAACCCGTCGACGCCCGTCTCCCGGACCCAGCGTTCCAGTTCGTCGGCGACCTCCGTCGGCGACCCGACGATCACCGGCGAGGTGGTGCCGAGCCCCGAGAACTCCGCCACCTCCCGGACGGTCCACTCCCGGTCGGGGTCCGTCTGCGTGAAGGCGTTCATCGTCCCCTGGATCGCGTCCGTCTCGATGTGCTCGATCTTCTGGTCCGGGTCCAGCGCCGACAGGTCCATGTCGAGGAACCCCGACAACAGTGCCAGCGTCGCCTCCACGTCTACTCCCTCGCGCAGCCGCTCGTACTTCGCCTCCGCCGCCGCCGTCGTCTCGCCGACCACCGGGACGACCCCGGGGAAGAAGGCGAGCCTGTCCGGATCGCGGCCGTGTGCGGCCGCTCGCTCCCGCAGGTCCTCGACGTACTCCCGGACGCCCGCCTCCGTCGGCTGCGAACAGAACACCGCCTCCGCGTTGCGGGCCGCGAACTCCCGGCCGCGCTCGGAGGAACCGGCCTGGAACACGACTGGCGTCCGCTGTGGCGACGGCTCACAGCCGTGTGGCCCGGGCACGTCGAAGAACTCCCCCTCGTGGTCGATCTGGGCGACCCCCTCCGGTCGGGTGTACACCCCCGACTCCCGGTCGTGGACGACCGCGTCGTCGTCCCAGGAGTCCTCCCACAGCGCGTAACACACCTCCAGAAACTCCGCTGCGCGGTCGTACCGGGTCTCCTTGTCCATCCGTTCGTCCAGTCCGAGGTTGATCGCCGCCGACTCCAGATACGAGGTGACGACGTTGAACGCGACCCGACCGTCCGTGAGGTGGTCCAGCGTGGAGAACTGCCGGGCGAGTTCGTACGGGTGTTGGTAGGTGGTCGACCGAGTGACGGCGAAGCCGAGTCGGTCGGTCGCCTCCGCCATCGCCGGCAGGAGGTACGTCGGGTCGTTCGCCGGCGTCTGGACCCCCTTCCGGATGGCCGTCTCTCGGTCGTCGCCGTACACGTCGTAGATCCCCCGCACGTCGGCGAAGAACACCGCGTCGAACCCACCTCGTTCGGCCGTCCGGGCCACCTCCGTCCAGTACTCCCGGTCCGTGTACTCGTGTGACCGGTCGCCCGGGTGTCGCCACGACCCCGGTGAGACGTGTTCGGCCGCGTTCATCGTGAAGAGGTTGAGGTGAAGGTGGTCGCTCACGGCTCGGACAGACGACAGCCGGGCGGGTGGTCGCCACGGTGCAGGCAATCCGTCGGGGGTTCTGGCGACGTGTGGGCGGCTACGCCGGCCCCCCGTCGGCGACCGTCAAGAACGTCTCGTCGCGCTCTGTCGCCGTCCGGAGTCGGAGGCCGGCGTCGGACTGGAACGTCGCCGCCTCACCCGCGCCGAACCGCTCGTCTCTGGGCGGGCCCGCCTCGCCGGCGCCGTGACGGCTCCAGTCCACCGTGACGACGCGGCCGCCGGGAGCGACGACCCGCGCCAACTCCGCCAGCGCCGCCTCCGAGGCGAACTCGTGGAACGTCATCGTCGAGAACGCGGCGTCCAGCGTGTCGTCCGGGAACGGCAGGTCCGCGACCTCTGCGGTGACCGGCTCCACCGTCTCCGGCAGCCCCTTCTCCCGGTAGTGGTCGTGCATCGCCGACTGCACGTCCACGGCGTAGCAGTGGTCCACCCGGTCTGCGACGGTGTCCGTGTAGAAGCCCGTCCCCGACCCCAGGTCCGCGACCGTCTCCGTCCCCGTGAGCGCGAGTGCCGACCGGAGCTCCTCGGCAGAACAGAACCTGAATCGGTCGTCGTCCTCCAGTGCGTCCGCCCGCCCCACGTCGAAAGTGTGGTACCCCACGTTCGGACGAGGGCCGCCGTCTCCTTGACAGTTTCTGGCCGACTCACTCACCCCGGGCGGCGATCTCGTGGACGAACACCGTCCGGCGGTCGCCCACCTCCGAACACAGCCGTTCGCGGGTGTCCGGCGCCAGATCCAGGTGTGCCAGCGGCACCTCCGTCACGTCCACGAGTCGCCCGACGACCGTGTCGTCGCCGTCGGCGGCGACGACTCGATCGCCCGGTTCACCCAGCGGGTGTGGCCGGAACAGCCGTGTGGGCTCTGCCAACACTCCCTCGGCGTGCAACAGACTGTCGGCCCGTACCTGACCCATACTGTTTGCCTGGGGTGGGACGAGTATAGCACTTTGGCCTGGTTACGACTATATAGAGACACCCCCGACGCCGTCAGTGCCGACAACAGTGGATTTATAAGATACGCCGAGCTACAGATAGATGCCGAGAGACGACGCTTTTCTCGTCGTTGATCGGCGACAGAAACCCGCGCCACGCCGACGCCACCCGGTGCGTCGTGACCGGGCCCGCCACGACGCACGACCCGCCTCGCCCCGGCCTCACTCCCCCTTCGCCTTCGTCCTCACAACGCCACGCGCTCTCCGTCCGTAGCCGCCCGTCGGATCGCCGCGAGCACCCGTTGGTCCGTCAGTCCGTCGTCAGCGTCCGGGTCGATCGCTCCGTCGGTCCGGACTGCGTGTGCGAAGTAGTCGAACGCCGCGACCGTCTCGTCGCCGCCGACATCCTCGATCTCGACCCGTTCGTCGCCCGTCTCGACGACGACCCGGCGGTCGTGACCCGGTTGGAAGGCGTCTTCCACTCGAACCCGTCCGTCCGTTCCGACGAGCGTGAGCGTCGCGTTCCCGGCTCCACGGAAGCTCGCGGAGAAGTTGCCGACCACGCCGTCCGGGAACTCGACGTGGAAGTGGGTGTGTGCGTCCACCTCGGCGAACGGCGTCGCCGACGAGCGTTCCTCCCCGTCGCCGCCGACGGCGGTCGCCGTCACGGCGACGGGGTCTGCGTCCAACAGGAACCGTGCGGTGTTGAGCGGGTACACTCCCACGTCGTACAGCGCGCCGCCGCCGGCGAGTGCCGCGTCGAGCCGCCACTGGTCGACGCCACGGTCGCCCGCCAGCACCGGGAACGTGAAGTCGCCGAACAGCTTCACCGGGTCGCCGACGGCTCCGTCCGCGATCAGCCGCCGGAGACCACGGACGACCGGGTCCGTCTGCATCCGGTAGGCCGTCATCAGCCGGACGTCCGCCGCCGCACACGCCTCGACGCTCGCGGCCGCTCGGTCCACGGTCGCGTCCAACGGCTTCTCACACAGAACGTGTCGGCCGTGCTCGGCGGCCGTCTCGACGTGTGGTCGGTGCTCTCGGTTGGGCGTGGCGACGTAGACGGCGTCGTACGCCCCCGTCGCCTCGCCGGCCGCGTACGACTCGTACGACAACGGGACGGCGTCGTACTCCGCCGTGACCCGGTCCGCCTTCGTCGGGTCGCCGCTGACGACGGCCCCGACGGCCGCGTACGAGCCCCGCTCGATGGCCGGCAGCGAGACGTTCCGTGCGTAGCCGCCGAGTCCGACGACGGCGTACCGCAACGGCTCCACGTCGGCCGGGTCCTCGGTCGCCCAGTCCCGTTCCCGCAGGGTCGCGACGCTGTCGATCGTCACGGGCCGGTGGCTCACGCGCCCGACACAGATATCTGACGGTCCCGCGGGCAGTCACAGCGCGACGCCGAACGCGGCCTCCGAGAGGAACGACGCGAGGAACATCGCGCCGCTGGCGAGGAACAGCCGACCGGTGTCACTGATCCGGTCGCGGGCACGGACGGGGTACCACGCGGTCGGTGGGGCTCGACGGATCAGCCGTTGGAGCCCGCTCGGCTCGGCGAGGTCCCCGTCGTCACCCAGCGACAGCGACGCACCGGTGCCGGCGCGCTCGTCGCGGTCGTCCGAGGACGCGACCGACCGCACCCGCGCGATGATGCCGTTGTTCGACAACGCCGGAGCGCGGGAGCCGACCCACGCGAGCACGGTCGCGTACCCCAGGTGGACGGTGCCGCCCAGGAACAGCCCGTACTTCGCGGCCACGGCGGCCGCGTCGACGCCGGCGAGCGCGACGCCGACGACCGTCGAGACGGCCGCGACGAGCGCCGCCAACGCGACGGCGTACTGGAGGCCGTCCAACAGGCGACGTGTCCGGGTTGATCGCGGCCGCCGATCCCCGCGCTGTGACGACGCCATCAGTCGTCGGCCGCGGCGGTGTCGTCGACCTCCGGCTCGTGGAGGCTCGCGACCTCCGGCGCGACGGCGGCCGGATCGTCGTGGTCCGGTCGGTGTCTGTGACAGCGGCTCGTCCGCCCGGCGTCACTCACCTCGTGGGCCTCCGGCTCCTCCTGGTCGCAGGCGCCGCCGAACTCCTCGACCAACAGGTTCCGGGCGCTCTCGGCGTCCCCGTCGACGACCCGGTCTGCGGTCTCGTCGACGACCTCGCGGACGGCCGGAGGCGTGTCGACGTCCTCGAACAGGTCGTCGACCACCGCGCGGGCGTCCTCGTAGCCGCCGCTCAGTCCCAGCCGTTCGCGGGCGATCTCCACGATCGACTTCGACACCCGGGAGCGTTCCCGGACCACGTCCCGGTACTCCTGGATCCGCTCCCACACCTCGTCGTCCACGTCGGCGTACTCGTCGGGTCGAACCGTGACCGGGCAGCGTGTGGCGAACGGACACCCCTCGGGTGGGTCCCGCGGCGACGGCGGGGAGCCACGCAGCGTGATGCGTTCCTTCTCCACGCTCGGGTCCGGCTCCGGGATCGCCGACAGCAACGACGCCGTGTACGGGTTCGCCGGGTCGCGGAACATCTCCTCGGTCGGGCCCAGCTCCATCACGTTGCCGAGGTACATGACGGCGACCCGATCACAGATGTGTCGCACCACGCTCAGGTCGTGGGCGATGAACAGGTACGTCAGGTCGAACTCAGCCTGGAGGTCGTCCAAGAGGTTCAACACCTTCGCCTGGACGGACACGTCCAGCGCCGACACCGGTTCGTCCAACACGACGAACTCCGGCTCCAGCGCCAGCGCCCGGGCGATTCCCACCCGTTGCCGCTGGCCGCCGGAGAACTGGTGCGGGTACCGGAAGTAGTGCTCCTCCCGGAGCCCGACCCGTTCCAACAGGAACCGGACGCGGTCCCGCCGGATCGCCTGCTTGTCCACGAGCAGGTCGATCGACAGGGTGCCTCCCGAGAGGGTGGCGTCCACCTCGTCGGCCGACAACGGCAACGACTCTCGAACGGACACCTCCCCGTCCGGCGAGACGACGATGTCGGCGTCGCGTTGTGTGTCGACCGCTCGCGCGTCGCCGGAGACGGCCACGCTCTGGTTCGGGACGGCCGCCGTGAGGTTCGGCCAGTCGTGGACGTCCAACGGCTCGCGGACGATCTCCCCGACGGTCATCCGGTCGTTGAGGCTGGACTCGGGGTCCTGGAACACCATCTGGGCGTCCCGTCGCCAGCGCTTCAGCTCTCCCCCGGACAGCCGGGTCACGTCCTGGCCGGCGAACTCCACCTCGCCGGCCGTCGCCGTCTCCAACTGGACGAGCGTCCGGCCGAGGGTGGTCTTCCCGCAGCCGGACTCCCCGACGAGCCCCAGCGTCTCCCCGCGGTGGATGTCGAAGCTGACGCCGTCGACGGCCTTGACCGGCGGGTCCGAGAACGGGCCGCCACCCTCGTCGTAGTACGTCTTCAGGTCGTTCACCTCGACGAGCGGCTCGTCGTCGGTCACGAGCCGTCACCCCCGTCGGCCGCGAGGTGGTAGTCGTCGATCCGTCTCGCCTCCGACGTGTCCTCCGGGTACAACAGACAGGCGACGCGGTGGTCCGTCGAGTCGCCGTCGGCCGCCGGCGAGACGGGCTCCGGGTGGACGGACGTACACTCGTCGAACTCCTTGGGACACCGCGACGCGAACCGACAGTCGCTCGCCGGCTCCGTCGGCGTCGGGACGTCACCCTCGATCGTCTGGAGCCGGTCGGCGCCGACCTGACGACCGGGGATCGAGCCGAGCAGCCCCTCCGTGTACGGGTGTGCCGGGCGGTCGAACAGCTCCGCGGCCGGCGCGCTCTCGACGATCTCGCCGGCGTACATCACGTTCACGCGGTCGGACATCTCCGCGATCACACCCATGTCGTGGGTGATGAACATGATGGCGAGGTCCCGTTCTTCCGTCAGCCGTTGGAGCAGTTGGAGGATCTGCGCCTGGATCGTCACGTCCAGCGCCGTCGTCGGCTCGTCACAGATCAACACCTCCGGGTCACACGCCAGCGCCATGGCGATCACGGCCCGCTGACGCATCCCGCCGGAGAACTCGTGGGGGTACTCCTTGAGCCGCCGCGGGGCGTCCGGGATCCCGACCGCCTCCAACAGGTCGACCGCCTTCGAACGCGCCTCCTTCCCGGAGAGGTCCCGGTGGAGGTCCAGCGCCTCGCGGATCTGGTTGCCGACGGTGTACACCGGGTTGAGACTCGACAGCGGGTCCTGGAACACCATCGCCAGCCCGCCGCCGCGCAGCTTCCGCAACGCCTTGTCCGGCGCGTCCGTCATGCTGACGTAGCCGTCCGTCACCCGGCCGTCGGAGCGGTCCGTGACGACCACGAAGTCGTCGTCACCGGGCGTCTCGGACGGCTCTGCGGTCCGTCCGCCGTAGCGGTCGGCGAACTGCCGGACCGTCGGGGTGTGCCAGAACCGGACGCTGCCCCCTTCGATCCGACCGGGTTCGTCGACCAGCCCCATGATCGAACGGGCCGTGACGGACTTCCCGGAGCCGGACTCGCCGACGATGCCGGTCGTCTGGCCGGGGTACAGCGAGAAGCTCACCCCGTCGACGGCGTGGATCGTCTCCTTGTCCGTGTAGAACGTCGTCTGGAGGTTCGTCACCTCCAGCATCGGGTCGTCGCCCGACGGCGTCGTCGCCGTCCCGGCGCGACTCTGCGAGCTCACGCTCCACCCCCGGCCGCCTCGGCCTCCTCACTGCTCGCGCCCTCGCTCTGCGGGTCGATGGCGTCCCGGATCCCGTCGCCGAAGGCGTTCAGCCCGGTCACCAACAACGTGATCATGACCCCCGGGATCAGCGCGATGTGCCAGGACGCGGTCGTCACGAGGCTCTGTCCGCTCGCAATCGCCCGCCCCCACTCCGGGGTCGGCGGGGTGATCCCCAGGCCGAGGTACGACAGCCCGGCGATTGCGACGACGATCCCACCGATCCGCATCGAACCGTACACCAAGAGGTAGCCGACGATGTAAGGGAGCATGTGTTTGTTCATCGTCTTCCGCGGCGTCTGTCCGTAGCTGCGTGCGGCGTCGATCCACTCCTCTTCGGCGACCTGGAGCGCCGGGCCACGGATCGTCCGCCAGATGAACGTCCAGTTCGTGAACGAGAAGATGGCGATCATCAGGAGCGCGCCGTTGAACACCGCCGACAGCCAGTGGTTGCTGAACACGGCCCACGCCATGATCAACAACAGGAACTGCGGGATCACCTGGATCGAGTCGCTGGTGATCACGGTGATGAGGTCCGCCAGCCCCTTGTAGTAGGCCGTCACGAGGGCCAGCACGACGGCGATGAACCCGGAGACGGCGATGGAGACGCCACCGATGAACAACGACACTCGTGCGCCGTGCGCGAGGAACGTCATCATGTCCTTCCCGGTGGTGAGTGTCCCCGCTGGGTGGAACCGACCGAAGTCGTCGTACGTCCACGGCCCGACCGCCTCACCCCCGCCGGAGCTCGCCCGGACGTTGGCGACACCGACCGTCACCGTCTCCACCGTGTTCGTATCGGGGTTGAGGTACTCCGTCTCGTAGCTGTACGGCTGTCTGATGTTCTGTTCCACCGTCGTCGGTCCGAACGCCGGGGCGAACAACGCCATCACCACGAAGAAGGCGACGAGGACCAGCCCGAACCGACCCCAGTCGTGTCTGGCGAACCGGTCGATCTGGTCGTCGGCCGGGCTCCAGTCCGCGACCCGGTAGTGTTCCCGGTAGGTGTCGTAGCCGCGCCAGAGCCACCACAGCGTCACCCCGGTGTAGACGTAGATCAGCCCGGCACGGATCGTCCACGCCCACATCGGCTCCAGTCCCAGGAACGTCCCGGTCCAGCCGCCTCCCGGCAGCTCGTGACCCTGGTTCGGGATCGTCTCTCTCGACAGCAGCGTCGGGATCTGTTCGGCACCGGAGACGAGCCCGTTCGCGGTCGCAACCGCAGGATCGCTCGGGAGCAGTTTCAACACCCCGAGGAACGCCTGGGCGAGTGTCGTGAGGAGCGCTCCGAGCTCCGGGAGCACGAGCAGCGTCAGGCCGGCGAGCCACACCATCGCCGGGCGTGGCGTCGCCAGCACGCGCTGGGTCAGTGACTGGTCGCTGCGTTCGAGCGTCTGTTCGGTCGTCGTGACGTTCTCTGTTGCCATTTCAGTCCTCGTCGTAGCCGACTCGCGGGTCGATCAGTGTGTACAGCAGGTCCTGTGCGATGTTGAGCCCCACCAGGAGGATGGAGAAGATGAACACGAGCACTCCCAAGAGCGGCACGTCCGACTGGAGTGCCGCCTGGAAGAACAGGTACCCCAGCCCGTTGATCGCGAACACCGTCTCGACGAGGACGCTCCCGCCGATGAGCAGGAACGCCTCCCCGGCGATGATCGGCACCAACGGGATCATCGCGTTGCGGAAGACGTGCTTCCAGACGATCAGCCGTTCGGGCACCCCCTTCGCTCGGGCGGTCTCGACGTACTGGGCGTTTCGCTGCTCCAAGACTGCAGTTCGGCCGATCCGCATCTCGTTGCCCATCGACGCCGACCCCAGCACGAGCGCCGCCGGCAGGATCTGTTTGGTCGCTGCGAGGAACGAGCCGTCGTCGCCCACCTCGATCCACCACTCCTGTGGGCTCGTCACCGCGCCGGCCGGGTTCGCCAGGAAGTCCAGCGTCGGCGGTGTGACGATGTTCGTCTTGACCAGCCACCCCGCCCACTCGAACCCGAGGTAGTCTTTCGACTGCGAGAGCACGCTGACGAGGATGACGGCCAGCCAGAAGTTCGGCATCGCCCGCCAGACGATCCCGCCGAACGAGGCGAGGTAGTCCCCACCGGTGTTGGGGTTGAGCCCCGCGTAGAAGCCCAGCGGGATCCCGAACAGGATGGCGATCAGCACGGACCAGAAGCCGAGCCAGATCGTCCGCGGGAGGTACAGCCACACGAGTGTGCCCGCGTCCGTCCCGCGCTGAATCACCCAGGAGTTACCCAGATCGAACGTCCACAGCCCGACGATGTAGTCGACGTACTGCTCCCACAGCGGTTGGTTCAGCCCGAGCGACTGCCTGATCCGGGCGGCCGCCTCTGGCGTGTAGTTGTTCCCCAGAATCGACGAGACCGGATCCAACGGGCTCGCGTACACGAGCAAGAACGACACCGTCGTCCCGAACAACAACACCGGAAACGACAGGAGGAGCCGCTGGCCGAGATACCGCCACCGGCTCACGGCGCCCACCTCCACCTGTGCGTGTGCATTCTGTTGTGGCCTTCCCGTATCGTACGCTTGTCCCTTACGCTTTCGGCCGCGCGTCGGTCTCGTCCGAGCGTAGAGATCGTGCTAAGAGTCCTTGTGACCATCTGTCGTCGAAATCGAGAGTCGGCGACGGAGTGCCGACGGAGCCGACCGAGTTACTTGTCCAGGCTGATCGAGTCGAACTGGAGCCGGCTCAGGTCCATCCCACCCGGCGGGGTGAAGTCCTGGAGCCCGTCGTACCACATGTACTCCTTGATCTGGTGGTAGATCGGCAGGAAGCCGACGTCCTCCCAGTTGGCCTCCTCGATCTGGACGTACGCGTCGTTCCGTTCCTGCTGGGCAGCATCGGTCGGGGCCTGGTTGTCCCGAACTCTGCTGTACGCGTCTGCCGCCTCCTGGGCGGCGTCCGCTTCGGCCTCCTCGGAGTTCCAGTTGATGTACGACACCGGCGCAGAGGAACTCGTGTCCGTCTGCGGCGGGTTCAGCAGCTGCAGGAAGTTGTCCGGCGCCGGCCAGTCGGCGATCCACCCGAGGGTGTACACCTCCAGCTTCCCGTTGCGGCCACGCGAGAGCAGCGGCCCGAACGGTGCCTGCTCGATCTTCATGTCGATGTACGCCGACGAGAGCCGGTCACGCAGGATCTGCGCCATCTGGAGCCAGGACTCCGACTGGTACTGGGTCCACTGGACCTCGAAGCGGTTGTCCGGCCCGTAGCCGGCCTCCTCCATGACCTCGATTGCCTTGTCCTGGAGCGCCTCGCCGTAGCCGTACGGGTACTCGCTTTCGGCGTGGTTCGTGTACTCGTTGGCGCCGCCCGGATAGATGGACGGCGGCGTGAAGTGGTAGGAGGCGGAGCCGCGGCCCTTGAACACCTCGTTGATGAACAGCTCCTGGTTGGCGACGTAGGCGAACGCCTTCCGCACCGCCTTCGGCACCTTCTCCATGTTGAACCCGACGTAGAAGGAGTTGATCGTCGGGATGCCGACGTAGTTCACCGTGTCGCCGTTGCGGATCTGGCCGTACGATCCCAGCATCCGGCCGGCGGAGTCCTCCTCCTCGACGGACACCTTGCTCGGCTCGTAGAACGGCGTCGGAATGCCGAACAGGTCGGCGTTCCGGTTCATCGCGTAGTTGTACGACGGCTGGTCCTTCTCGATGATCTGCCAGTGGACGCGGTCGACGTTCGCGCCACCGCGGTAGTGCTCGTCGCGCGCCGTCACGGACACTTCCGTACCGGACTCGTAGGTCTCCAGCTCGAACGGACCGGCACCGACCGGGTTCGAGGTGGCGAACTCGTCACGCGGGATGTCGCCGTCGTACCCCTCGATGTCGCCGACGATGCCCTCCGGCACCGCAGCGAAGGAGGTGTACGCCATCATCTGGAGCGTGGCGTGGAACGGGGCCGACAGCTCCATCCGGAGCGTCTTCTCGTCGACCGCCTCGAGACCCAGACTCCCCGGCTTGTACTGCTCGACCTCCTCGCCGTCCTGCATGACGGTCTCCGTCTCGGAGGTGACGCCGATGGAGTCGAGGATGAAGTACGCCCGGCTGGAGTTGGTGGACTGAGCGAGCCGCTCCCACGAGTAGACGATGTCCGAGGCCGTCACGTCGTCGCCGTTGTGGAACGTGGCGTCGTCGGCCAGCGTGAAGGTGTACGTGTTGAAGTCGTCGGACACCTCGTAGTCCGTCGCGAGCTGGTTCGTGACGGTCGTGGTCGCGTTCTCGTAGATCAACAGCGTGTCGAACACCTGCCGAATGACCCGACCGGAGGCCGTGTCCGTCGCCTGGATGGGGTCGAACGTCGAGATGGTGCTGTTGATTCGGTTGAACGTCCCTCCGGAGGAGCCGGTGTCGCCGCCCTCCGTCGCGGTCGGGCTACTACCTTCACCCGTCTCCGCCTCGGTGTCGGTACCGCTGCCGCCCGAGCAGCCTGCGAGCGCGGCCGCGCCAGCGACCGACCCGGTCGCTGCGAGGAACCGACGCCGTGATGTGTTCTGGTCTGTCATGCGACGGCATCTGGCCGGCAGAAGAGCATAAACGTGGCGTTTCTACGTTACAGTACCACCCGGTACGTTCGACAACGGGTGTTCGTTGCACGTACATAGTCCGTACGACAACAGTTAACTCGGAGTGGTGTTGTCGACGGCCCGGCGCCGGTTCGTGCAGTCCGGACGTTCGGGTTCGTCGAATCCGGCGCCGTCTGTCGATTCCGGCCGAATCGGCAGAACCGTGTGAGCGGTACACACACTCACGCTCTCGATCGCGGAGGATCTCGCACGCGATCGGGACGCGGTCAGTCTGCGCTGGCGCTCGCGTTCTCCGCGGCGCGTCGTAACATCCCGTCGTCGGTGGAGCGCCAGAAGTAACCGACCAGACCGAGGGCGGCGACGACGTTCGAGACGGTGATCGCCCAGAACGGCCCCGAGACCCCCATTCCGAGGAGGAACGCTCCGGCGGCCGCCAACGGCACTCGGACGGCCCAGTACTGGAGCATCGTGGCGTACATTCCGATCTCCGTCCGGCCGGCGCCGTCGAACCCCGCCTGGACCGTGTAGATCGTCCCCAGCGCCCAGTAGCCGTACGCCAGGATCTGGAGGTACGTGACCGTGAAGGCGAGCGTCTCGCCGCCGATCCCCGGAACGAACAACTCCGCTAGTGTCGTCGGGAACAGCCACTGGCCGACGCCCAACAGCCCCAGCCCGATCGCGCCGGCGCCGACACCCAACCACGTCGCCCGGGTGGCTCGGTCCGGCCGGTCGGCACCGAGGTTCTGACCCACGACGGTCGTGGAGGCGCTGCCGAGCGCCTGGGCCGGGACGAACACCACGGTTGCGATCCGGGCGCCGATGGTGTACGCCGCCAGCGCCGCGCCACCGCCGACCGTCGACACGACCCACACCACGACCAGCCGGGCGAACTGTCTGGCGGCGCTCTGGCCACCCGCCGGCAGTCCGATCTCCAACAGCTCTCGGGCCGTTCCCGAGTCCGGCCGGAACGAGTCGAGCCGCAGCGAGAATCCGGTGTACGAGGAGAACAACAGGGTGAGTCCGACGACCGCCGACGTGCCGTAGCCGATCAGTGTCGCCAACGCCGCCCCCTCGATCCCGAGCTGCGGGAACGGCCCCCAGCCGAAGATCAGGAACGGGTCCAACCCCAGGTTCACCCCGATCGCCAGGAAGTTCAGCACCATCGGCGTCCGGGAGTCTCCCGCGCCGACGTAGCTCGCTTCCACCATGTCGCTCACGCCGGAGAACACGTTCGAGAAGGCGAGCACGGCGAGGTACGACGCCGCCAGACTGGCGACGGTCCCGCCCGGGTCGAACAGACCGACGATCGACCCGGCCGTCAGCGACACGACGGCGGCCAACACCACGTTCGTGCCCGCGGCGAAGCCGATAGCGTGTGTCGCCGCTCGCCGCGCGGCCGACGGGTCGTCCGCTCCGATCCGTTGAGAGACGAGGACCTGGCCGCCGGCGCTGCCGATTCGCGTGCCGACGCCGAGCAGTCCGACCACCGGCGCGATCAGCCCGATCGCCGCGACCGCCTCGCCGCCGAGACGGCCGACCCAGAACACGTCGACCACCTGTTGGCCGACCAACACCAAGTGCTGGACGACCATGGGGGCGGCCAGTACGGCCAGCGCCCGTCCGAGCGGCCCGTCGGTAATCTCCTCGGGACTCACGTCCAGCATCGTCCGTAGTACGACACACAGTTCCGAACAGTAAGTAATTTGCGTCTCTGAAGGAGAAAATCACCAGATCTAGAACCGAGCGAGAATAGAGACGGCGGAGAAACCGGGCCGGCGACGGTCGTCGGTACCGTTTTTGTCGCCGGCAGTCCACCTCGATGTCGTGAGAGCAGTCCAGTTCCGCGCCCACGGCGACCGCGACGTGATCGGCTACGACGACTACCCGGAGCCCGAGGCCGGCCGCGACGAGGTGCTCGTCGACGTGCGGGCGGCCGCGGTGAACCACCTCGACGTGTGGACACGCCGCGGGCTCCCCGGCGTCGACCTCCAGATGCCACACGTCCCCGGGAGTGACGCCGCCGGCGTCGTCCGCGAGGTCGGCGACGCCGTCTCTCGGTTCGAGCCCGGCGACCACGTCGCCGTCTCCGCGGGCGTCTCCTGTGGCACCTGCGAGTTCTGCCGTCACGGCGAGCCGTCGATGTGTGTCGACTACCACCTCCTCGGGGAGCACGTCGAAGGGGTCCACGCCGAACGGGTCGCGGTGCCGGCGGACAACCTCGTCGCCGTCCCGGACGGCGTCGACTGGACCGTCGCCGGCTCCGCGAGCCTGGTGTTCCAGACCGCCTGGCGAATGCTCGTCACCCGCGGGGAGCTGCGACCGGGGGAGTCGATTCTCGTGTTGGGCGCCTCGGGCGGCGTCGGCCACGCCGCCGTCCAGATCGCCGACTACGTCGGCTGTGAGGTGTTCGCCACCGCATCCTCCGCGGAGAAACGGTCGTACGCCGCCGAACTCGGCGCCGACCACACGCTCGACTACGAGGCGACGGACTTCGCCGACGAGGTGCGGTCGCTCACGGACGGCCGCGGCGTGGACGTCGTCGTCGACCACGTCGGCGCCGCGACCTGGCGCGACTCGCTGCGCTCGCTCGCCAAGGGCGGCCGACTCCTCACCTGTGGCGCCACCACCGGCGGCAACCCGGAGACGGACGTGAATCGGATCTTCTGGAATCAACTGGAGGTGATCGGGTCGACGATGGCCACCCCCGGGGAGACGGACGACGTGCTCGGACTCGTCTGGGACGGCACCTTCGAGCCGCGGATCCGCGAGACGCTGCCGATGTCCGAGACCGCTCGCGCCCACGAGATGTTGGAGAAGCGTGAGGGCTTTGGCAAAGTAGTCCTGAGACCGGACAGTGAGTTCTGACGACACCGACGGCTACGTCCACCGCCCCGGCCAGGCCCGCGACGACGACGCAACGGACGAGCGAACGGCGGCAGACGAGCCCGATCACAGCGTCACCACGCCCGACGCCGAGCCCGGGCTGGGGAGCTTCGGCTGGGCGCTCGTCGCCGTCGTCGCGCTCGCGTTCCTCGGTATCCCCGGGCTGATCTACGTCTTCCCCACCGCGCCGGGCGACGCCGGACTCCCGTTCCTCGTGGCGATGCTCGCGCTCCCGTTCGTCCCGGCGTTGTTGCTGGGCGTGGTCGCAGTGTGGACGGCCGTCTCCGACGGGGAGTAGTCGGAGAGGGGTGTCGCAGTTTCGCTATCGAGCCCACGATTTACATTACAGTGCCGACTGCGGTTCCAGTGTGTCGAGTCCAGACAGAATCGAGCGACGGGAACTGGTCGCGGCGCTCGCGGCGGCGACAACACTGTCGGGGTGTTCGGCGCTCGGCGACGACAGCGACGACGGCAGCGGCGAGACGGTGAATCCGGCGCTCCGGTCGACGCCGACCCGTTCGGAGCCGTTCGACACGGTGGCGGAGTCGGCCGTGGCCGAGCGACTCACTGTCTCTCCCTCGCTCCTGATCGGCTCGGAGGAACGGTCGGGAGGGCGATTGATCGGCGTGTACGATCCGGCCACGCTGACGGAGTTGCGCACACTGCGAACGGGAGGTCGGTCCGTCGTCACCCCCGACGGAGTAGTCGTCGAGCAGACACCGACCGCGACGGCCACGTACGCGCTTCCGGAGACCGACGCACGGTGGCGCGACGAACGACGCCTCCGGTTGCTCGCGTTCGGCGACGGACTGTGGTTTCGAGTCGCTGGAGACGGCCCGGAGACTGTGCTCCGGCTCGACACGGACGAGTGGCAAATCGTCTGGGAACAGTCAGTCGGGGAACTCGTCTCCTGGACCGACAGCCACCTCCTCACACACGACGGCGACGGGCTCGTCTGCCGAGAGCCCGACACCGGCGCAGTGCGGTGGCGGACGACGCTCCCAGACCCCGTCGAGCCGTCGCTCGACACGACGAGCCGTCGTGTCGGTGACGCAATCGCCGTCGTCGACGGCCGTCGGGTGGACCTGCTGGCAGCCGAGGCCGGGACACACCGCGGCCGGCACACCCCAGACGGCCAGTTCGCGCCGCGACGGACCGTCGGCCACGACGGGACTGTCGTCTGTGGCGGGCCGGACGCCGCGATGGTCGGGCTCGACACGACGACCGGTGACCTACGGTGGCGCGTCGACGAGCCCGCCACGACCCCGGTCGCCGTCGGTCCGGTCGTCTACGCGACCGGGTTCGACGGCGGTCGGGTGACGACCGGGGTCGACAGACGGAACGGAACGGTGCGGTGGCGTCGGCCTGGCGCGGTCGGGGCCGTCGGCGGCGCCGGTGCGTACGTGATCGACGGCGAGACGCTGACGGCCGTCGGCTCGTCGGGCACGGTCCAGTGGCGCCGGCGACACGGACTCTCGTCCGTCACGACACCGGGCCTCGGCAGCCCGGCCGGGGGCGTCGACGGCCCGCCGGTCACCGTTCGGGACGGACGAGTCTCGTTCTGGACCCCCGAGGCCGTTCGCGTCTGGGCCGTGCCGGACGGGAGCGAGCGGGTCCGTCTCGACGGCCTCTCCGTCGAGAGCGCCGTCCTGGGGCCGGACGGGCGACTGTTCCTCTCGACCGGCAGCCGACTCGGCGTGATCGACGCCTGACTGTTCCGACGGCTGTCACGTTCGCCCAACCAGAAAGAGACTTGTACAGTCACTGCGACGACCGGATCGTGTACGACTACCGGACGGCGACGCCGGCAGACGAGCCGACCGTCGCCCGGCTGATCGCGCGGGTCGCCGGCGTCGCAGACGGGCCGGGGAGCGTCCACGCCCCCGTCGGCGAGATGACGGACCCGTTGGCGGACCCGCACACGCTCGTCGCCACGACCCCGGAGGACGGCGTCGTGGCGACGATGAGTCTCTACCTCGAACGCGACGGCGGCGACGTGGTCGACGGGTCGATGGCCGTCCCGCCGCCGACGGCCGACGAACTCGGGGTCGGCCGCTCGGAGTCTGTCGGCTACCTGGCGTACGCCTACGTCGCTCCACCCCACCAGTCGCGCGGGGTGGGCGAGACGATGCTCCGGCAGCTGTTGGCGCTCGCCGTCCGCGCCGGTCACTCCCGCGTGTTCGTCGAGGTGTGGGAGTACGACCCCGACCGTGACGCGCGGGGACTCCTCCGCGGGCTCGGCTTCGAGCCCGTCTACCACGCCGGCCTCTCATGGCCGGACGACGGTGTCTGTTCGGAGTGTGGCGCCGCCGACTGTTCGTGTGGGATCGGCGTGTTCCACCGGTCGCTCCCGGCGTCGATTCCGCCACACTTGCTGGCGCTCGGCGGCGACACGAGCGACGAGTGAGCCGACGACGGCGTTCTCGGCGGTCGAACGCACGCTTCGGGGAGAAGAGTTTATATTCGAAACCGAGCCACAATCCGACGATGAGCGAGCCCTCGTTCCTCGAAGACCCGTTGCTGTCGACGGTCGACAGCGAGGTTCAGCGTGCCGCAACCGAGATCGAGGGTGTCTCGACCGCCAATCTCGATCCGATCACCAGACAGAAGCTGATCCTCTACACGGTTCGGCAGTTCGGTGTCGAGGCGTACGTGACGACACAGTGGTATCTCCACGGCGACGTTGCGGTCAAGGGGAAGGCCGACAACAGGGCCGGAAACGCGACGCTGGATCTCCCGACCGGCGTGGACAGCGATATTCCGACGCAGGACGAGATCTTCGACGAGCTGACCGGGGACAGCAGGGAGTACGTACACGAGGCGCTGTCGGCAGAGACGTTCGAGTGGCTCGGGGACTACTACCGAGAGCGATCGATTCCGTTCGAAGACGTCTATCGAGCCGCACTTCCGTTGTACGCAGCGCTCCATCGAACCCGAGACGCAGCGATGGGTGCCGGAGGCGAGGTTCCGGATGATCTATCGACGACGGTCGAAACGTCCTGTGGAGCGCTGAAGCGTGCGCTGTCCCGATACGCACTGTTCGACGGAATCCAGCCGTACGTCACCGAGTTCGCCCGGGCCGCAGAGCCGTTCGTCGGGTGGATCGAGCGGCACGAGTGGGACAACAGTCCAGTCGAGCACTACGACGAGTTCGACAGGCTGTACGAACTCTTCTACGACGGTGTCTGGCGCGGGTGTGGACAGCGGATGAGCTACGTCACTGTCGAGGGACCGTCTGCCGACGACACCAAAGCGCGACGGAGACGCGAAGCGTCCGGACAGCGGGAGCTGTTCGAGGCCAAGCTCGGGCAGTTCCAGATGGCAGTGGACGGACTGGGCGTCGCCGTCGAAGCGACGACGGATCGTCTCCCGAACCTCGAATTCGACGACTACGTCGAGGAGGCCGGGGTGGAGCCAGACATCCTCGCGGGAGAGCAGCGATCGGTCCCCGACGACGACCCACTGTTCGAGGTGGTGGAGTGAGCGTCGACACCCCGACGCGGGAGCACTTCAGACCCGACCGAAGTGGGTACACGCAGTTCGTCTGTGTCGGGCCGAAGTTCCTCACGTCGGTTTTCGTGACGACTCCCGTTAACGAGGACGAGAGGCGGAGACGACGGTTCGCACGGAAACTGGTCGACTGGTGGGAGACGGAGAGCTCCCGTTCACCAGAGTCGTTGTCAACGATCACGTCGTCGACGAGGCTGCGACTCGACTGAAGAAGAGACACGGACACGCCGACGCGGTCGAGTGCGTGAGCCGCGTTCGGGAGTCGACCGTCGTCGAGATCCGTTCGGTGTCGTGTGCCGAACTCGACGCGGCGTGTGACGCGTTCGTCGCGTTCGACGACCACGGCGGCGCGATGACGGACTTTCTCACCAAAGCGTTCGTCGAGCAGTCTGCACTGTCACACGTCGCAACGTGGGACAAACACTACAGAGCGTTCGATCAGTTGACCCTGTTGCCGAACTGCGAGCACCCGTAGCTCAGTCTGCCGACGCCGAGGTACCGCCCGTGTCCAGTTCCACCGGCGAGGTGCGCTCCCGCTCTGTGAGGTAACACTGCGGGTCGGGGGCGAACAGATCACCGGAGACGCCGAGCGCGCGGAGCCGCGACCCCCCGCGACAGACGCTCCGGTAGCCGCAGTCGGCACACTTCCCGGTGAGGTTCTCCGGGCGCGCCCGGAGCGCGTCGAGCACGGGGTTGTCCTCGTCCGACCAGATGTCGCCGAACGGGCGGTCCCGGACGTTGCCCAGCGAGTAGCCCTGCCAGAACTGAGTGGCGTGGACGTTGCCCTGGTAGTCCACGTCCGCGACCCGCTCGCCGGCGGGGTCGCCGCCGTTCACCTCCAGGTACCGACGGACCCGTTCGGCCTGCTCGCGGCCGTACTCCCGGCGGGCGTACTCCACGAGGAAGGCGGCGTCGGCGTAGTTGCCGACGAGCAGCGTCTCGATTGCCTCGCCGCGGTCGTGGTACTCGCCGGTCAGCTCACAGATGCGCTCGACCGCCTCGCGCCGGCGCTCCCGGGACACGTCCGCGTCCGGCACCCCGCGACCACCGTAGTCGAGGTGGTAGAAACAGAACCGGTCGACGCCCACGTCCGTGAGGAGGTCGACGATCCCCTCCACGTCCGGGGCGGTGGCGTCCGTGATCGTGTAGCGGAGCCCGGTCTTGAGCCCCACGTCGAGACACGCCTCCATCCCGCGGACGGCGGCGTCGAACGCCCCCTGCTGGCCGCGGAAGGCGTCGTTCGTCTCCCGGCGGCCGTCGACGGAGACGCCCGCGTACGACAGACCGGCCCGTTGGAGCTTGCGGGCGCGCTCTTCCGTCAGCAGGGTGCCGTTGGTCGACAACACCGCACGGAGCCCGGCGTCGGTGGCGTAGTCCACGAGTTCGACGAGGTCGCGCCGGAGCAACGGCTCGCCGCCGGAGAAGAGGATCACGGGTACGCCGAAGTCGGCGAGTTGGTCGATCAGTCCCTTCGCCTCCGCCGTCGACAGCTCGCCGGGCGCTCGCTCGAACTCGGCGGCGGCGTAGCAGTGTTCACACGCCAGGTTGCACTGCTCGGTCGTGTTCCAGACGACGACCGGGCGGCGTTGTCTCTGTTCGCGGATCTGTCGGCGGTCGCTCTCGTCTGCGGCGTCGTACCGGAGCCCGTCCCCCTCGGCGTCCAGCCCGTGGAGGAGCTTGCTGATGGAGATCACGCCGCGTCACCCCCCTCTCGCCGGTTGCCGTCGGCGTCCGTCCCGGGGTCCGTCTGGTCGCCGTCGGCGTGGGCGGCCCCCAGCCGCGAGCGGGTGACCCGTCGGGTCTCGTCGGCGGGACACAGCCAGATCGTCTCGGCGGCGTGGCCGAACAACGCCGTCGCCTGTTCGTGCGCGAGGTCGTCGCTCGGAGCGGAGACGCTGCCGACGTGCGACAGGCCGTCGTCCGTCGTCTCGCGCACGAACACCTCCCACTCGCGGCCCGCGTCGGCGCGCGGCGCGTCCACGCGGTGCCAGTCGCCGTCGTCGGTCATCGGCAGGGGTGAGGAACTGCCTGGGTGTACGCCCCGCGGCAGTTCCCGACGGGTGGGAACGCCTACAGCGGCAACGGAACGGACGCGGGCAGCAGCCGGTCGGACTCCGCGTCCGCCCGGAGCGCGTCCACCGTCTGCGAGCCGGACAGGAGCGTCATCGGCACGCCGATCCCGGGCGTGGTGTAGCCGCCGGTGAAGTAGAGCCCGGGCGCGCCGCCGCGGTGGCCCGGCCGGAGCGGCCCGGTCTGGTCCAACGTGTGGGCCAGTCCGAGTGCGCTCCCGCCGGGGGCGCCGAGCCGCTCGGCGAACTCCGTCACGCAGGCGTCTTCCTCCACGACGATCCGGTCCCGGAGGTCGACGCCGGTGAACTCCGCGAGATCAGACAGCACTGTCTCGCGGTAGCGGTCGCGCGCGTCCGGCCCGTCCTCCAGCCCGGGGGCGATGGGCACCAGGACGACGACCGTCTCGTGACCGTCGGGCGCGACAGTGTCGTCCGTCCGGGAGGGGACGGAGACGTAGTACGCGGGGTCGTCGGGCCACGCCGGATCGTCGAAGATGGACGCGAAGTGGTCGTCCCAGTGTGTCGGGAGCACGAGCGTGTGGTGCTCCAACGGCTCGACGGAGCCCTCCACGCCCAGGTACAGCATGTACGCGGACGGCGCGAGCGTCGACCGGTCCCAGTAGTCGTCGCCGTGCCGTCGGAGGTCCGGCGCCAGGAGGTCACGCTCCGCGACTGCGGGGTTGAGGTTGGAGACGACCGTGTCCGCTCGGACCGGACCGTCGGGGGTCGTGACGGTGAACTCGCGGTCGAACGGACCGCCACCGTCCGTCGCGTCGACTCCCGTGACGGGTGTGCCCGTCCGGAACTCCACGCCCAGCTCGGTACCGAGATCTCTCAGCGCCTCCACGACGGCGTACATCCCACCCTCGGGGTAGTAGACGCCGAGGTTCAGGTCGGCGTGACTCAGCATCGAGTACAGCGCCGGCGTGTTGTACGGGGAGCCGCCGAGAAACACGAGCGTGTACTCCAGCAGCTGGCGGAGCTTCGGGTGTTCGACGTACGACTGGACGTAGTCGTCCATCGACTGGAGCATCGGAAGCGCCCGGCCGCTCTTGACGACGTCCAAGTCGACGAAGTCCCGGAGCCGGGAGCGGTCCGTGTAGACGAACCGTTCCAGCCCGAGTTCGTACGCCTCTTCGGCGTCGTCCAGGTAGCTGTCCAGCGCCTCGCCGGCACCGTCCTCGTACTCCTCGAACAACGACCGGACGGCCGCGAGGTCGTCGGCCACGTCCGCCCGGTCGCCGTCCTTCCAGAACACCCGGTAGTGGGGGTCGAGCCGCTCCAGGTCGTAGTAGTCGCTGGGGTCGCGGTCGAACTGGGCGAAGAACCGCTCGAAGGTGCCCGGCATGAGGTACCACGAGGGGCCGGTGTCGAACCGGAAGCCGTCTCGTTCGATCAGGTTCGCGGAGCCCCCGAGTCGGTCCCCCTGTTCGAACAGCGTCACGTCCGCGCCGTCGGCCGCCAGCGAGGCGGCCGCAGCGAGCCCGCCGATTCCACCGCCGACGACCGTCGCCGTCGCCCCACGGAGAGCGTCGCTGGGGCTGCGTGGCGACACGTCGCCGACGAACCGATCTCCTGCGTCGCTCCGTGACATATCGAGTGGTAAGGGCCCGACCCGTCTCAAGCGGGGCGGGATTCCCGGCCGGCTGGAACCGGCCGGCGCGACGGCGGCGCGGCTGGGGTCGTCGGGGCGGTCGCCGTGGCGGGTGGAGGTCGCGTCGCGGGACGGCACCGTCACTGTTCGGTGGGTGGCGTGTGTACAGAACGGGTGGGTGGTCTCCGTCGTAGTCGACTCAGTCGGACGCGCCGGCCGCCGAGTGTGCGGCGCGGGCGTCGACGGCCGTCTCCTCCAAGCCGGCGTCGAGTTCGAGGTCGCCGCCGCCGGCCGACACTGCGAGCTCGTCCGTCGCGCGGACGAACCGGAACACCCGGTTGCCGTCGTCCCGGATCACGATCTTGCGCTCGGCGAGGTCCGCCTCCTCCAGGCGGTCGAGCGCACGGTAGACGGTCGACAACGGGATGCCACTCTCGTCGGAGACGTCCTGTGCCGACAGCGGCGTGTCCAGTCGGGCGAACACCCGGCGAGTCGACTCGTCTCCGAGCACCTCGAACACCGTCTCGGCGGCTGGCGCGTTTCGCGTCATACACGACTACGTTGGCACTCCAGCCCCGGATAGCTGATCCCACGGTACCGGGGGGTTTCAAGTAGGTTGGAATCCCACCGTGCGAGAGATCCACACGAACTTACGGGTGACGACTCGGCCCCTGCGAACGGTGACATTATGCCGCTGCCGGCGATAAGAGTGTGAACGTGACTGGTCTCCGCGCGGAACTGTCGATCTCGGCCGTCGAGAGCTGCCCGGTGGCGGCCGCCTCGCTCGCAACGGACGAGACTCTCCGCGACGTGACGTGGACGACGGACGACTCCGACGGAACCGTGGAACGCTTCGACGTGTCGAGCGACGCTCCGATCGGCGGGACCGACACAGACACGGACCGAGGCCCCGGGGCAGACGCCGAGGCCGAAGCCGGATCCAACCCCGAGACCGACTCCGACCCCGACTCGAGTCCTGGCTCCGGCGGCAGAACACCCTCCGACACCCCGGCGTCGATACCGGACGGTGCCCCGGCGTTCGACACCGTCTTCGACGACGGCAGCGCCCAGACGCTGGAGTTCGACCGCGACTGGGACGACTGCGTCTGTGAACGGATCGAGGCCGTCGGCTGTCCGGTCGACGACGTGCGGGCGACGGACGGCCGGCTGCTCGTCCAGTTTCGCGTCCGGTCGAACGAACGGCTCCGGGAGGTCATCGCGGCCGCACGCGAGGCCGCAAACGACGTTCGGCTCAACTACGTCGTCAGCGCCGGCGACGAGCGGTCGGACGCCGTCGTCGTCGACCGCGGTCGGCTCACCGACCGCCAACGAGAGACGGTCGAGACCGCCTACGAGGCGGGTTACTTCGCCCACCCGCGGGAGTCGAACGCCGAGACGGTCGCCGAGCAGCTGGGGGTGTCGGCCGCGACGTTCCGCGAGCACCTGGCGACTGCACAGGCGAAGCTGTTCGGCTCCGTGTTCGACCGCTAACGGGGCCTCACACGGGCGCGAGAGCCTGTCGACGGAACGCCGAGGATAAGTACCTCTCCGAGAGAGAGGGGGTATGGCCCGCGACACCCTGTCGCGGCGGCGACCGGGCGACGGTCCGGATCCCGACCTCGACGCGGTACTCGACGCCCTGAACGACGGGGACTGCCGCACGATCATCGAACACCTCGATCAACCCATGACCGCAGCAGAGCTCTCCGACGCGACCGACATCCCGAGTTCGACGATGTACCGGAAGCTCGATCTCCTCTCGGAGGCCGCGCTCGTCGAGGAGGGGACGGAGGTGCGCCCCGACGGCCACCACGCGAGCGTCTACGTGACCGACTTCGACGAGGTGCGGGTGAGCCTGGAGGAGGACCGCTCGCTGGACGTGGGCGTCGAACGTCCCGAGAGCACGGGCGCCGAAGAACGGCTGTCGACGATGTGGCAGGAGGTGCGCAGAGAGACGTGATCCCCGACACCACCCTCCTCGCGCCGTTGATCCACGTCGACACCGCCATCGCCGTCACGAAGCTCGGAACGCTCGTGCTCGGCGGGCTGATCTCGTATCTGGGCTGGCAGGCGTACAGCCGGACCCGCGCCCCCCCGCTGCGGGCGTTGTCCGTCGGCTTCGCCGTCGTCACCGTCGGCACCGCCCTGGGTGGCGTGATCGACCAGTTCCTCCTCGGGTCGGAGTCGACGCTGTGGGGTGTGCTCGTGACGAGCACGCTCACGCTCGTCGGGTTCGGCGTCATCACCTACTCGTTGTACATGGACTGATCGGCGGGGCTGGCTGGCTCTCCTACTCGGCGTCCGGAACGGCGAACGTCGGCGCGACCCAGATCAGGAACTCGTCACCACGGTCGACGACGCCCGCGACGTGGTCGTCCGGCGTCGGCGGGTCCGTCAGCCGCTCCGGGTCCACCGTCGTCACCGCCCGGACGCTCTCGACCAACACCCCGACCTGGCGTGAGGCCGCGACGGTCCGTTCGTCCAACACGATCAGCGTCCGTTCTCCGTTCTCGTCGCCGTCTGCCACCCCGGAGTCCGCCCGGAGCGTCACGTCCGGGTCGACGACCGTCGTCGTCCGCCCCCGGACGGCCGTCACGCCGACCTCTCGCTGCGGCGTCCCCGGCACCCGAGTCAGTTCCGTGACGTCGTCGATCCGTTCGATCGCCTCCACGTAGTCGATCGCCAGCGCGAACGTCTCCTCGCCGAGCCGGAACTCGATCACCTCGAACGGCTCGGTCGGGTGTGCGCCCTCGTGGCGCGTCGGCACCGTCGGCTCGTCCGGCTCTGTCGGCTCGTCCGGTTCCGCCAGCTCGTCGTCTGAACCCGTCGGCTCCACGGTCGAATCGGTCGGCTCGTCGGTGGCCCCTGTCGTCTCGTCGTCGGTCGACGCCGACCCGACGGCGGTGTCGGTCGGCGACGGCTCCGCCGTGGCCGCCGGGTCCGCGTCGTCCGTCTGTTCGGTGTCGGGCTCCGTCGTGTCCGACTCTGCCGTAGTCGCGTCTGTCTCCGGTGCCGACGGGCCGTCCGTCGTCGACCCGGCCGCCCGTTCGGGGTCCGACGGCCCCGTATCGACGGATTCAGCCGCCGTTTCCGCGGGCTCCGTCTCGACGGATTCGGCGGTGGTGGGCGACGAGCCGACGGTGTCCGTCGCCTCGCCGTCTGGCTCGGCCGCGTCGGTCGTCGCCGTCTCGTCGGCGTCCTCGTCGGCGTCCTCGTCAGTCGCGGTTGCGGTGACGGCGTCGCCGGAGTCGTCGCTCACGCCATCTCGGTCGTCGTCTGTCTCGCTCTCACTCGTCGTGTCGTCGTCGTCCGTCTCGCTCTCACTCGTCGTGTCGTCGTCGTCCGTCTCGTTCTCACTCGTCGTGTCGTCGTCGTCCGTCTCGTTCTCACTCGTCGTGTCGTCGTCGTCGTCTGTCTCGTCGGTCGAATCCACTCCGTCCACCGAGTCCGCCGTATCCGCCGACGCCGTGTCGTCGCGCCGGCCGGAGCGGGCTCGACTGATCCGGTCGGCGCGACTGCCGCCGGCGTCTCGGGAGTCGCGGAGCCGCTCGGCACGGCTCTGCCGGGGGCCCGACGAGTCGGCAGCGTCGCCGTCGGTCTCGGGGGCTCCGTCCGTGTCCACCGTCTCGTCGGCCCCGGCGCCGTCCGCCGTCTCGTCGTCGCCGGCTCCGCTCGTGTCCGTCGACGCCCCGCCGTCTTCGGTCGTCTCTGCGTCGTCGTCTGCACCGTCTCCACGCCGGCGACGGATCCGGTCGGCGCGGGTCGTTCGGTCGGCTGTGTCGGCTGTGTCGCTGGCGTCGTCGGCGTCGTCGCTCATGTCGCCTCCCGGTCGAAGCGGCCCTCCAGCGATCGGGCCACGTCGAGGAACACCTCTGCCATGTCGACAGTGTCGTCGTACTCGAAGACCGAGGTGCCGTTGGAGAACGCCCGTTGGAGCGCGACCCGTTTCCGGACCTCCCAGACGGGCACGTCCGGGAACACCGTCCGGAACCACTCGATCATCTCCGTGTCCTCGTTGGTGGTCTCCACACGGTTGGCGACCACCCCGACGTCCGACACCTCGACCCCGGTCTCGTCCTCCAACACCGCCACCTGGTCGAACAGGAGTTCGATAGCCCGCTCGGAGGTGGCCTCCGTCAACGCCGGGATCAGGAGATTCGGCGCCGCGTACATCGCGTTGTCCGTCAGCCGGCCGTAGAACGGCGGCGTGTCCACCAACACGAAGTCGTACGGGTCGTCGACTCGGTCGAGCACCCGATCGAGTTGGTCGACCGCGTGCCCCCCGTCGCCGACGATCCCCGGGTCGAGGTTGATCGACAGCGCCGACAGACTCGCCGGGTCCAGCCGCACGTCCGGCTCCGCCTCCGCCCGGGCGATCAGATCCGCGATCGTCAGCTCGTGTTCGGCGTGCAACAGGTCCGTGTTGCTCGGCAACAGGTCCAGCTCCGCGTGGTCACGGAGGAGCGCAGTCGTGTCGCGGGCGGCCGTCGACGTGAGCGCGTCGAGGATCGTCGGCGGCTCGGCGTCGTACGCCTCCGGGAAGCCCAGTCCCTCGGTGGCGTTGCCCTGCGGGTCGAGGTCGACGAACAACACCTCGTGGCCCCGGCGGGCCAGCGCCCCCGCGACGTTGATTGCGACGGTCGTCTTCCCGGTCCCCCCCTTCGCGTTGGTGACGCAGATCCGGACGGCGTCGTCTCCCGTTGCCTCGCTGTCCATGGTCGAACGTACCGGCGACCGGCACATAAACGTCCCAGACTCGGCGGAGCGCCCGCTCGGCAATTCTTTCGCCTCCGAGTGAACCCGACAGCCTCTTGTACCGTCCGTTGCTGTGAACGATCATGACAGATACGCCGCCGCTCCGGGTCGTCGCCGCCGCCGTCGCGGCTGCGGCGATGCCGGCGCTCATGTTGGCCGTCTCCGCGGGGTTCGTTCCGGCGCCCGACGTCGCCGCGCCCGTCTGGTGGGCGCTGCCGGTCGTCGCCGTCGGCTACTGGCTCGTCTGGATCGCCTGGGCGGACGGTCGCCCAGTCCCGGGACGTGGCGCGCCAGACCACGACTGAACTCCCGTCTCCTCTTCTGTCGACAGTGTCGCTCGTGACGGTCAGCCGTTCGTCGGTCGCCAGCCCCGCAGGAACGCGACCGCGACGCCGCCGGCGACGAGCGCGAACGGCAACGCGGCCGCCCTGACCACGAGCACCGCAGCCGTCGCCGGCGCCGTCGGCACCGCGACGACCGCCACCAGCGCGCCGACGAGCAACAGATCGTACGCCCCGAGGCTCCCGGGAACGGGGACGACGCTCGCGACCCGGGTCAGCGGGACGACCGCCGCGACGGCCGACAACGGCGCCGTCACGTCGGCGGCGACGAGCGCGACCCACAGCGTCGACGCCGCCAGGAGCTGTTCGGCGACGCCGGCCAAGGCGATGGCCGCCAGGAGTCGTGGCCGGGCGCCGAACACGAGCGCCCGTCCCCAGAATCGGTCGACCGCCGCCTCGACTGCCGCCCGCGTCGGCGGCTCTCGGCCGAGGAGTCGCGCCCCACGGCCGAGTGTCGGCGTCAGGACCGCGACCACGCCCCGCGAGAGCGGCGCTCGCGCCCGCACCACGACCACCCCGCCGGCGACGAGCAGGACTGCCGCCCCCCCGAGCACCGTGAGCACGGCCGTCGACGACGGTCCGGTCGCACCGACGCCCAGGAGAACGACCCCACCGAGCGCGAGCGACGCCAACAACTGTGTGCCGGACTTGACGTACTTCGCGGTCGACCGGACGCCCAGCGCGTCGGCGTAGCCGGTGTCGGTCTCGACGGCGAGGAAGCGGGCGACGACCGGCTCGGAGCTCACCGGACCGGCCGGGCTGACGGTGTCGAAGAAGTCCCCCGCGAGCGCGAACTTCACGCTGTCGGCGGCCGACAGCCCACCCGCCAGCGGTCGGGCGGACGCCCACACTCCGAGTCCGTCGACAACCGCCTCGGCGGCGACGAGCACTGCGACGACTGCCAGCGCCCACGGTGCCAGCCGTCTGGCACTGGCGACGACCGCGTCCGTCCCGACGAACTGGAGGCCGACGGCGAGGGCACCGCCACCGAGGGCGAGCCCGACGAGGAACCGCAGACGACGGCGCACAGCTTTCGCTGCGAGACGCACGGTCGAAAGGCCGTCGGTCGTCCCCCGTCGGGAGCCGTGCCGGGCGTCAGTCAGTTGACTCTCGGTAGCCCGCGAGCCCGTCGGCGACGCCGGCGTCGACAGCGTCACGGAGTCGTTCCACGCCGGGTTTGTCCAGACGGTCTGTGGCAGCCCACACCCGGACCCGTTGGTCGTCGACCGGGACGAACGACACGTCGAGCCGGTCGGCGGTGACGCGCAGCCCGAGGCCGGCGTCGGCGTCGTCCGCGAGCACACGTCTGGCGGGCGACTCGTGGGCGCGGAGCCCGCGGTCGTAGCCGTCGATGGCCGCGACCGCGTCGTGGCGGTCGACCCCCCGTTCGTCCGCGAGCGCGGCGACGGCGTTCGCCAGACTCGTCTGGAGCCCGGAGCCGTTGTCGCGGGCGACGAGTCGGAGGTCGCGGTCGATCAGGTCCGCGATCCCGCGTACGTCTCGTGGGTTGCCGGCCGGGACGAGCAGCCCCCAGTCGCGGGTCCACCCCCCGACTTCGGCCGCGTCACCCGCGTCCGGCGCGTCGCCCGCGTCGGTCGCCCCGGCTGTCTCGCCCGTCCCGTCGACCGGCCCGGCGGTGACGGCGACGTCCGGCACGCCGGCGCGGAGCTCTCGGAGCCCGCGACGGCTCCCCTCCGCGAGGTACCGCGGGCGGTCGAGTCGGTCGAGCAGCCGCGAGACGGCGGGGTCGTCCTCGCCGACGCCGAACACGGTCGGCGGTCGCGCGTCCGCGCCGAACGTCTGGACGGTGACGCGCTCGCCGGCCGCGAGGTACGTCGTGTCCGGGTGGACGGAGACGACGCCGTCGGCGTTGACCAGACTCGTCGTCGCGCCCGACCCCCTGTCGACCGGGTACACGAGCGTCTCGCCGGCACCGTCTTCGACGAGCCCGACAGAGAGGAGTCGCCGGCGACCCTCCTCCGTCCGTTGTCTGACGGCCATCCTGCCGTCGACGGTCGCCGTCGCCGGCTCCGGCAGCCCGGCGGCAGACCGGATCGCCGGCGCGACGAACGTCCGGAAGATCGTCGCCGCCGACACGGGGTAGCCCGGCAGTCCGACGTACGGCGTGCCGTCGAGTCTGCCGGCGAGCGTCGGCTTGCCCGGCTTGATGGCGACGCCGTGGAACAACAGTTCCCCCTGTTCTTCGATCACGCGATACACCACGTCGACGGCGCTGGCCGAGGTCGACCCCGAGGAGACGACGAGATCACACTCTGTGGCCGCCTCCCGGAGCGTCCCGGCCAGGTCGCTCACGTTGTCCGAGACGTGCGGGTAGATCTCCGCGTCACCGCCGGCCTCCTCGACGCCCGCCGCGACCGTGTAGGCGTTCACGTCGTGGATCTCGCCGCGGGCGTGGTTCGGCTCCGTCTCCGGCCGGACGAGTTCCTCACCCGTCGAGACGATTCCGACCGTCGGCCGCCCGCGGACCGGCACCTCGGCGACCCCCAGCGCCGACAACAACGCGACCTCCTGTGGCCCGACCCGCGTCCCCGGGCCGAGCGCCCGGGCGCCGGCGGCCACGTCCTCGCCCGCGAAGCCGACGTGGTCACCGGGGGCGACGGCCGTCCGGACCGTCACCGTCGGCGCGTGTGTGGTGTCGGTGCCGGTCTCGCCGTCCGCTCGGTCGGCGTCGTCGGCCGACGACTGCGTCGGCTCGTCCGTGTCCTCGACCATCACCACCGCGTCCGCGCCGTCCGGCAGCACCGCGCCGGTGGACACCTCGACGCACGCCCCCGACTCGACGGTCGTCGCCGGCGTCTCGCCCGCGTGGACCGTCCCCGTCAGCGGGAGTTCGACGGGGTCGGCGTCGGCGCCCGCCGTGTCCGCCGCCCGGACGGCGTAGCCGTCGACGGCCGCGCGGTCGAACCCCGGCACGTCGATTCCGGCGTCCACCCGTTCGGCGAGCACGCGCTCCCGGGCGTCCGTCGGCGGCACCGTCTCCGGCGGCGGCGCGATCTCCAGGTCCGCGATCGTCTCGCGGGCCGTCTCCGGGTCGATCAGGTCCCGAAACTGCTTGCGGTCCGTCACGCCGGTCCCCCCACGGTGTCGGCCGGGCCGGCCGCCGGCCGCTCCCACAGTTCGACCGTGACCGTCTCGCCCGTGTCGTACCCCTCGCGTGACTCCGGGACGACCACCCAGCCGTCCGCGAGCCCGAGCGTCGACCGCGCGCTCGTGCCGCCGTCCGTCGGGGTGGCGCCCGTGACGTTCGTGTCGTGCGCGGTGTCTGTGTCGTCGGCGCCGTCGGTGCCTACAGTGTCGGATCGGTGGGTGTCGGTACCGTCGTCCCCGAGTCGGACGGGCGCGAACGTCCGGACGCCCGGCCCGGACGCCACCTTCCGGGTGAGCTCCGCCTCCGTGGTCGGGTGTGGCGGCGTGTGACCCCCCGCGAGTCGGTGGACGGCCGGGCGGAGGAACTGCACCGCTGCCACGACGCAGGCGACCGGGTAGCCCGGCAGACAGACGACCGGGGTGTCGCCGACGACCCCCAGCGTCGTCGGGTGGCCCGGCTCCGCCGCGACCCCGCGGACGAACGGCTCGTCGGCCGGGTCGTCCGGCTCGGCCCGCTCGTCTCTCTCGGTCGCGTTCTCGTCGCCCTCCGACAGTTCCGCCACCACCGACGGGAGGTGGTCGCGCCCCCCTACCGCCGTCCCGCCGACCGTGACGATCACGTCCGCGTCGGTGGGAGTGTCGGCACCGGCTGGGCCGTCGGCAGCGTCGTCGACTGTCTCTGACGTGTCGAGTCCGCGTGCGGCAGTCGACAGCCGCGCTCGGAGCGCCGCGGGCTCGTCCGGCACGGCCGGCTCGACCGTCGCGTCACCCCCCCAGGCGGCCGTCAGCCGCTCGACGACCACGCCGTTCGTCTCCAGCGTCTCCCCCGGGTCGGGGTCGCGCCCCACCAACTCGTCCCCGGTCGGGAACACGGCGACCCGTGGCCGCTCGGCGACCGTCACCTGCTCGCGTCCGACCGCCCGCAGCAGCCCCAGATCGCCCGCCCGCAGCCGGTGCCCGGCGCGGTACAGCTGCTGGCCCCCGGTCACGTCCTCGCCGCGGACCACCACGTCCCCCCGTTCGGGCACCGCGCGGGCCACCTCCAGTTCGTCGCCGACACGCGTCGTCACCTCCACCCGGACGACCGCGTCGGCGCCGGCCGGCAACGGTTCACCCGTGTCGACCGGAACTGCCGCCTCCGGGGAGACCGTCGGAGTCTCGGCGTGTGTGTCGGTCGTGTCGGTCCCGTCGGTCTCCGCACCGTCTCCGTCCCGGGCGACGCGCAGGACGGCCGGCGCCCGAGGGCTCGCGCCCACCGTGTCACTCGCCCGGACTGCCCAGCCGTCGACCGCCGCGCGGTCCGTCTGTGGGACCGCGCGTGACGCCGTCACGTCCGTCGCTAGCGCCCGGCCGACCGCCTCGCGCAACGGGACCTGCTCCGTCCGGTCGTGGGGACGGAGTCGTTCGTGGAGCCGCTCTCGGGCCGCCGCCACCCGCGTCCGGCGCTTGATGCCCGTGTGTTCGTGTGTCACGGGCTCCGTTGGGCGGGCTCCGTTACGGGTCTGACGGTCGTTCGTCGTCTCGCCCGACTGTCGCAGGGTCACGGACGGGCCGAACGCCCCGCCAGACTGCCGGGGAGCGAGACTCTTCGGCACCGAAGCGAGAGCCGCGGGCTTCCACCCAGACGAGAACACGCGCCGTACAGTCACAGAATCCGACGGACACGGGCGACCACACGAACAACACGAGAGACGAATCGCGGCCTTTTTCGACGTGCTCCGTGTAGTTCCGCGTATGTCGAAGCTCCGCGAGGCGCTCCGTGACCTGCCGGAGACGGTGTTCGCCGACGTGTTGGAGAGCGAGGCGGCGTACCTCCTCGTCGTCGACCTCCCCGGTGCGAGCGCCGAGACCACGGACGTGTCGTTCGGCGGCGGCCGACTGCGCGTGGAGGCCAGACGCGAGAAGGACACGCCACACGAGTTCCAGTACCTCGGCGAGGACCGCGCGTTGTTCCTCGACGCGGAGATTCCGTTGCCGCCGGACGCGGTCGGCGACGGGGCGGAGGCCTCGATGCACCGCGGGGTGTTGGAGGTTCGCCTCCCGAAGCGGGAGACGGACAGCGAGCGCACGATTCCGGTGACGGAGCCCGACACGGCGTCGGACGCGAGTGCGTAAGCCGGGGTGGTCACGCTGGTCTCTCTCCGCGCCTACCGTCGGTTCCCGCTCGTCGTCTATCGGTTCCTGCCGCTGATCGTCGCCTTACTCCGGGACCGCAACCGGTTCCTGTTGTTCGGCCCCGGCCGCGAGGTGACGCCAGACCAGCGGCGCCGCCGTGCAGAGATTCTGTTGGACACCCTGCTCACCCTCGGTCCGACGTTCATCAAGCTCGGGCAGATTCTCTCCACCCGACCGGACGTGCTCCCGGCAGAGTACATCGAGGCGCTGTCACAGCTGCAAGACGACGTGCCGCCGGCGTCGTGGACGGAGTCGAAGGCGGTCGTAGAAGAGGAGCTCGGCCCCGTCGACGAGGTGTTCGACGAGTTCGACCGCGAACCCATCTCGGGAGCCAGCCTCGGCCAAGTGTACGTCGCGGAGTACGACGGCCAGACGGTGGCGGTGAAGGTGCGCCGCCCGGGCATCGAGGAGCTCGTGAACGCAGACCTGAAGGTGATCAAGTGGTCCGTGCCGTTGCTCGTCAGGTTCGTCGGCCAGGGCCAGGCGTTCTCGTTGGAGAATCTCGCCGACGAGTTCGACAAGACGATCAACCAGGAGATGGACTACGACCGGGAACGGCGCGTCCTGACACAGATCAAGGAGAACTTCGCGGGCAACGACCGAGTCGTCATTCCGGAGCCGGTCCACCGCGCGTCGACGGGCCGGGTGTTGACGATGGAGTACATCCCCGGGGTGAAGATTTCCGACGTGGAGACGTTAGACGAGAAGGGGATCGACCGGACGGAGCTGGCGACGACGCTCCAACGAATCTACCTCCAGATGATCGCGGAAGACGGCGTGTTCCACGCCGACCCGCACCCGGGCAACCTCGCGGTGACGGACGACGGTGCGATCGTCTTCTACGACTTCGGGATGTCCGGCCGGGTCGACCCGTTCGTCCAGGAGAAGATCATCGACTTCTACGTCGCCGTCGCCGACCAGAACATCGACGGGATCCTGGACGCGCTCGTGGAGATGGGGACGCTCTCGCCGGAGGCAGACCGGGACGTGATGGCCGACGTGATGGAGCTGGCCATCGCGGACGTGCGCGGCGAGGACGTCGAACAGTACCGCGTCCAACAGGTGATCGAGGAGGTGGAGTCGACGATCTACGACTTCCCGCTGCGGCTGCCACAGAACATGGCGCTCGTCCTCCGGGTCGCCACCGTCGTCGAAGGGGTGTGTGTCACGCTCGACCCCGAGTTCGACTTCATCGAGGTGGCGACGGACTACCTGGGCGAACAGGGCTACCTGGAGGAGACGGCCCAGCGGTACGCCGCCGACGCCGCCGGCCAGGTGCGGGAGACGACGGAGGCGTTGTTCACGGTCCCGCCGAAGCTCGACAGCGTCCTCGACAGCGTCGAACGCGAGAGTCTGACGGTCAACGTCAACCTCGAAGACGACAACGACGTGTTGGACCGGCTGGCCAAGCGGCTGTCGTACTCCATCCTCACCGCGGTCGGGCTGTTGTCCGCCGCCATCGTCTACTCCTTCCGGACGGCCGCGACGGAGACGGTCGACCTGTACATCGCCGCCGGGATCGTCGTGCTCACGCTGCCGATGGTGTTCTTCCTCTACCGCTCGTTCCGCAGTCGGTCGAAGAGTCTCCAGGCCCAACCGCAGTTCACCCGCCAGAACCTCAAGGAACGCCAGGGGGGAAGCGGCGGCGTCGCCGCCGCCACTGACTTCGGTGACGACGAGGACGGCGACGGCGGGGAAGACGACGGGCCCGGTGCCCAGACGGTGCTGCCGGGGGCGGCGAATCAGGCCGGCGGCTCGGCGAGCGGCGGCGGTGGTGCGGGCGGCGGCGGCGCAGGCGACGGGAACGCGGACGGCGGTGCCGACACGACCACAGACGGCGACACCACCGAGATCGAAGTCAAGTCCGGGCGGGACTGAGGGTCAGTACGGGCAACTGTACCGTTTCGCGTCGCCGACAACGACATCAAGACAGTACAGTTGTCCCTCGTAGCGAACGTAGACGGCTCTGACGTGTGAAGGCACCTCCGTGTCCGTTCCGTGTGTCGACTCGTATGCTGCGATCTGACGGTCCAGGCGGGCGAAGATGCGGTCCGTCAGCGAGGACAGTCCGGCTGCCCGGCCGCCGTCCGTTGGGGTCTGGTATCGGCCGTAGCTGACCGAAAACTCCCCGTCAGCCGCCTCACGGACGATCCGCCGCTCTTCGGCGGGCAGCGACTCAAACGACATCGGCTCAACCCGCTCGCGCTCCTCGTCAGAGAGGACAATTGGGACCAGATCGATCCAAGTCTCCCAGGTGATCGTCTCGCGTGGTGTGGGTGTCCGGGTCTTGGTTGGTGTTCGGGTTCGTGACGAGTCCGTTGTCTCGGGTTCCGTCACTCCGTTTTCGTCGCCGCGGGTTGCACAGCCAGCAGTGAGCATCCCACATATAACCGCGACTAACCGCCGGCGTTTCGTTTCCACATACACCGAACTCTATCAGTACTATAATAACCTTTTGCAATACAGATCATCGTGGTTTTCATTACTTTCCCCATAAAATAGACCAAGTGCCGATGACAACCACGACACACAGGAGGTGCCGGTAGATGGCAGATAAAAACATCTATCTCTATCAGACGCAATCATTGTATAATCGAATGTACAACGAAAGACATGCTCAGAGGGCGCTTAACCGTGCTAAGACGTACATCAAAGGTGCGTTTAGCAGAATCAATCTCACTATCGATATCGAAATCAGGTCAAAAACTCCAAATCCGCCACAAGAGTATTATAAGGACGTTAGTGGACCGGTACCATGTGGGTCCATTAGCAGTGATTGGAGTTGGCTCAACGGATGGTTCAGAGACTGGCTAGCGTGTAAAAGCCTTCAGCCGGGTCACGATGAGTTCGACGACGTATCCGTTCTCCTCTCAAATACGGATGAGACAAGTGGAGGGTTGGCCTTCGCACGGTGCATGCATGCTCAAACCGGGTACTGGGTCTCACAACTACCCTCTAGCTATCAAAAAGCAGGCAACGGGAAAGCCCACGCTGCTATGAGTACCGTACTCCACGAACTTGGGCACGCGTTCATGGAGAACACTGATCCAAAGTACGAACACAACGTAGGCAAGACAGACCGCACCTCAAGTTCCTCAACGAAGTATCAGACCACCCCGATGGGGGTTATCAAAGGGAAAGACGAGAACGAGTGTGGCGTCCCGCACTACTACGACAAAGGAACAGACACCGGAGCCGACGACGTGCTGTTCCGGCACATCTGGTCGAGCTGCTGTCTCGACGAGTGGAGCCCGTACGCCTACCAGAAGTAGATCATGAGTGACAACACAGACCACGACAGACGGACAGTTCTCCAATCTCTCACCGCGGCAGCCGTCGCTGGAATCGGATCAACTTCGACAGTTGCCGCAGCAGACGACGAGAGTGGCAGTCGTCCCGACCGGGCGATTCCATTCGACATGAAGGTCGAGAATCGTGCACAGACGGGCCACACTCCGATCGTCAGGATTGTTCCGGTCACTGAGACGCCGGGAAGCGGATTCGAGAAGGCTGATCCCCCGGTGTACGGACGCTCGTTCTCACTCCCAGCTCTGGGCTCCGGAGGTACTGCGACCCCGCGTGTCACCGAGAAGTCGCTCAACCTCAGGGGGAACAAGCGGTACGAGGTACAGCTGACATCTGAAGAGCACGACGAAGTCGAGACGATGGTGTTCGGCGTCCCGCCGGGTGGGGTTCCGGGGTACGAGGCTCTCTTCTTGGACATCTCTCCAAGCGGCCGGCTTCGGGTGACGATGGCGAAGGAATAAGCTCACTCCGGCCGTCGGCGTGCCGACCGACCCCCGCCGCGGCCGCCGAGTTCGTCCAGGATCGCGTCCGTCACCTTCGCGGGCACGTCGTGTTGCAGCCAGTGGGTCGCCTCCGGCAGCATCGTGATCCGGACGTCGGCGGCGTGGTCGGTGCTGTCGTGGGCCATCTGCGTCGGCAGGAAGCTGTCGTCGCCGCCCCAGACGATCCGGGTCGGCACGGAGACGGACTCGGGGAGTCGCGGCGGCGGCCGCGCGTTCGCCCGGTACCAGTTCAGCATCGCGGTGAACGCGCCCGGACGCTCCCAGGCGGCGACGTACCGCCGGAAGTCCGCCTCGTCGAAGCTGCCGGGCATCGCGGTCCGGCGCATGATCGTCTTGGGGAGCCGCCAGCCGAGCGCCCGAGAGGCCGCCTCCGGGGCGACCGGCACCTGGAACGCGACGGCGTGGCTCGCTCGCACGAGCGTCGTCGGGTCGCGCCGGAGCGTCCCGCGGATCACCGCGGGGTGGGGCGCCTGGACGGCGACGAACCGGCGCAGTCGCTCCGGGCGACGGGCGGCCAGCCACCACCCCACCACGCCGCCCCAGTCGTGACCGACGACGTGCGCTCGCTCGCGGTCGTAGGCGTCGACGAGCCCGATCACGTCCTCTGCGAGCGCGGCGAGGCGGTAGTCGCGGCGCTCCGGCGACTTGGGCGACCGGTTGTACCCCCGTTGGTCGACGGCGACGACGCGGTAGCCCGCGTTCGCCAACGGTGCGATCTGGTCGCGCCAGCCGTACCAGAACTCCGGGAAGCCGTGGAGCAACACGACGAGTTCGCCCCCTTCCGGCCCGGCCTCGACGACGTGGAACGACTCGCCGTCGACCGTCCGGTAGGTGGCCTCGCCCGGCACACCCGCGGGGAGGTCGTCCGTCCGTCGCTCCGACGCGGCGGTTGTCACGGGCGTCGGTACGCGGACTGACGGCGAAAGCGTGTCGCTCGTCGCTACACCGGGCAGACGACTCGTCGGGGGCCTACAGGAACTCCCGCACCTCGGAGTACCACATGTCGTGGTGGTCGACGGCGTCGACCCGTTCGGCCACGTCGACGGCGAGCGCGTGCCAGCACTGCTGATCCGGGTCGTCCGGGTCGAGGTTGTAGGCGGCGTCGGCACAGTCACAGCCCCCGTCCTCGACGACGTGTTCCTCGTGGTGGCCGACGACGACCGTGAAGTCGCGGTACTGCTTCACCCGGAGCTCCGACACCGCCTCGATGGCGCGACGGCCGCGGTCGCCGTGGGTCCGGATGATCTCGTCAGTGATCGGGCCGACGAGCTCTCCCGTGGCCGCCAGCGCCGCTCGCCAGTCACGCTCGGCCAACTCGGCCACCTGATCGGCCGTCGGGCCGTCGGCTCGTCCGCCGGCAGTCTCCTCGTCGACGCCCCCGTCTGTCACGAGACGACACTTCACGCGGCCGGGACAAAAGTCCCCCGTCCCGCCGGACGGCCGACGTTCGCCGCCGTCGCCGTGTTCCAGACTCACACACCGTCGAAACGGTCAAATCGGGGTCGGGCGAACGGCCCGCGGGTGGTTCGCGTGTGGCTGCGTTCGCTGTTCCGACGACGACGCTCGTTCGCGCTGCTGTGGACCGTCGGCCTCGCGGTCAGGCTGGCGGCGGGGCTCCGGCGGGTCGCGTTGCCGTGGCTCGTCGTGAGCCGGACCGGGTCGCCGCTCCAACTCGGCGCGACGCTGGCTCTGGGCTCCGTCGACGCGCTGCTGGCGCCGGTCGTCGGTTCGCTCGTCGACCACCTCCCGCGCCGCCGAGTGGTCGCGGCCGGAGTGATCCTGTTCGGCGGCGGGCTCGTCGCGCTGCCGGCGTTGGCGGCCGTCGGAGCGCTGTCACTGCCGGCGGTGTACGCCGTCGTGGTCGTGCTCGGCGTCGGGCAGTTCCTCCACCACGTCGCCCGTCAGGCGTGGCTGCCGGAGTTGGTCACGGACTTGGACGCCGCCAACGCCGTCGTCCACGGCACGGACGCGGCGACGCAGGTGGTGGTCCTGCTGGCCGGCGGGCTCCTCACCGCCGCGACGACGGCGACGACCGCGCTGGGCGTCGCCGGCGCCGCCGCACTCGTCGGGGCCGTCCCGTTGGCGGCGCTCCCACCCGGGCGGGCCGACGGGCGCGACGAGACGAGCGACTCCGACGAGACGGGCCCGGGCTTGCGCCCTCGGGCGTTGCTGTCGCGGACCCGGACGGGCGTGGGCTACCTCCGTGGCCCGCTCGCGGTGCTCGTCGCCGTCGCCGTCGGGATCAACCTCGTGATGCCCGCGTACAGTCTGTTCTTCGCGGCGTTGGGAGCGGCGACGTTCGAGGCGGCGCTCGCGTACACCGTGCTGCTCGTCGGGTTCGAGGCGGGCAAACTCCTGGGCAACGGGGTCGTCGCCCGTGCCGACTGGGACCGGACGGCCGCCCTCGCGGGCGGGGTCGTCGCTTGCGGACTCGCAACCCTCGGACTCGCCGCGGTCGTCGCCGTCGGCGGCGGCACGACCGTCGGGCTCGCGGCCGCGGCCGTCGCGGCCGCCGTCGTCGGCGCGACACAGCCGGCGTTCAACGTCCCGACGGACAGCGTCCTGCAAGCGAGCGTGCCGGAACGCGACCGCGGCACCGTCGTTGGCGCGGCGAACGCGCTGTACCAACTGCCGTTCCCGCTGGCGTACCTCGGCGGCGGCTGGCTCGCCGCCCGCGTCTCCCCGGCAGCCGGGTTCGCCGTCGCCGGCGGCGTCCTGCTCGCGGTGGGGTGGGTCGCGCGCGGGCGACTCGACACTACGATGGCCGCGTGAGGCCGGGAGCGCGCAGCGAGACGCCCACGTGACGACTACGTCCGCCAGAACGAGGGCGTCAGTAGGACGAGCACGGAGACGATCTCCAGGCGTCCGATCCACATCAACAACACCATGAACAGCTTCGACTGGGTGGAGAAGTCCGTGTAGCCGTTCATCGGGCCGACCGCGCCGAATCCCGGGCCCACGTTGCCCAGGATGGCGACAGTGGCGCTCGCAGCCTCCAGTACGGAGAGATCCAGCCCAGTGCCGACGGCGTCGAGGAACAACAACAGCGTCGAGACGGCGAAGGTGACGACGAACAGGAAGAGGAAGGCGAAGATCCCCCGGATCGTCGCCTCGTCGACCACCTCGCCGCTAGTCCGGACCGGTCGGATGGCGTCCGGGCGGCCGGTGGTGAACAGCTCCCGGACGGCCGTCTTCACCCCGACGACCCAGCGGACGATCTTCACCGAGCCGGCCGCGGAGCCGGCGGAGCCGCCGAGGAACATCGCCGCCAACAGGAGGTACTTCGCGGGCGCACTCCAGGTGTTGAAGTCCATGCTGGCGTAGCCCGTCGTCGTGACGATGGCTGCCGCCTGGAACAGTCCGTGCCGGAGCGCTCGCTCCACGTTGCCGACGATCGCCGGCACGCCGGTCGGCGTCCGGGCCAGCCCGGCGCCGGTGACGAGCAACGTCGCCGCGACGACGGCGACCCCGGCGACGGCCGCGAGGTACGTCCGGAACTCCTCGTTGCGGAGGAGTCGGTCGGGGTCACCCGCCCGTACCCGCCACAGCAACGCGAAGTTCGTTCCCGCGACGACCATGAACAGGGTGATCACCCACTGGACCGCCGGCGAGAACGCCTCGATACTCCGGGCCTCCGGCGAGAAGCCGCCGGTCGGCATCGTCGTCAAGGCGTGCGCGACGGCGTTGTAGAGGGTCATCCCGTCCGCCAGCCCGAGGAGGTGGAGGAGGTAGAGGAGCCCGGCCAGGATGGCCGTCAGGAAGACGTACAACAGCCACAGCGCTCGCGCCGTCTCGGCGATCCGTGGGGTGAGCTTGTCCAGTTCCAGTCCCGGCGACTCCGACTCGACGAGCTGGGCACCGCCGGCGCCGAGTTCGGGGAGAATCGCCACCATCAGGACGACGATTCCCATCCCACCGAGCCACTGGGTGAGCTGTCGCCACATGAGCACTGCACGACCGTGCGTGTCGACGGAGATGTCGCCGAGCACGGTCGCGCCGGTCGTGGTGAAGCCACTCATCGCCTCGAACAACGCGTTCGGGAACGCCGCGATCGTCCCCTCCCCGGCGACGAGGTAGGGGATGGTCCCGACGAGCGGGACGACGAGCCACGTCAGCCCGACGAACAGGAACCCCTCGGGCGCGTCCAGGTCCGGGTCTGGATCGAGACGTGACAGCGCCGTACCGACGACGACCGCGACGACGATGGTCGCCACGAACGGGAGTAGACTCTCGCCGTAGTAGACGGCGATCGTCAACGGGAACACCACCGGCACCGCGAGGTACTGGAGCACCCGTCCGAGCACGCTCGCCGTCGTCCGGAGGTCGACGCGGAACGTCACGACCGACACCTCGGAGCATTTCGTCTCACAGAGACGTTCATCCGGACGGCTGGCGTAGTGAAAAAGTCTCCCGAGTCGACTCGGCGCGACCGAGAGTGGAGACGGCGATTCTGTATCGCGGTATCTGGTTTACCGAGCGGCGTCGTCCGGCGACTCCCGCCACTCGCGGGCCAGCGCCGGGAGGGGTGTCTCCGTCACGTCGCGGGCCTGCTCGCGGTCGACGGCAGCGCGGCCGACGTGGACCACTCGCTCGGCCCCGAGTCGGCGCGCGACCGTCTCGTGGGCCTCCGGAGCGGTCAGCGCCCAGCCGCAGGCGGCGGTGGAGACGGTCGCGTCGAGGAGCGAGCGGTCCAGGTCCGCACGGATCAGCGTCCGGCGGGCCAACTCCGGCGCGGGGGCGTCCGCGAGCACCGCGACGGGGCCGCGGTCGGCCGCGGCCGCGAGCGCCTCACTTGCCCCCTCGCGCGTCCGGACTTCCGGGTCGAACGCCGCGACAACCGCTCGTCGCGGGGCGTTGTCCGGGGCGTCTACCCCCCGCGAGCCGAGGGCGGCGCTGACGTGGGCCGGCAACGGGACGACCGCCTCCGCCGGCGGGTCGATGTGTGTCTCGTCGTAAGCGGTCGCCCAGTCGGCCGGGAGGTCGACGCCGCGGTCGGCCAGCTCCCGACCGACGGCGCGTGCGGGGTCGTCTGGTAGGTCTGCGTCGACGAGCGTCCCGAACAGTTCGAAGGAGTTGGCTGTCACGCCCGGGGGTAGGCGGGCGCGTGAACTTCTCTGGTTCGGCTTCGGCTCGGCTTCACTCGCTGTCAGTGTCGGATCGTGTTCGACTCCAGGTCCCGGGGGAACGTGGTCAGCGTCTCCGTGCCGTCCTCGGTGACGGCGACGGTGTCGGAGTGGCGGTAGCCGTACTCCTCGGTGTACAGCCCGGGTTCGAGCGTGTACACCTGACCCGGCCGGATCACGTCGTCGCCTTCCTCGACGTGGTCGTACTCCCCCCAGCCGCGGTCGAGGTACGGCGGCTCGTGGCCACCCAGCCCGATGTTGTGGCCGACGTGGTGTTGTGCGAGATCCGTCACGCCCTGTTCCTCGAAGTAGTCCCAGACGACCTGGTCGACGTGCGCGACGGGTACGTCCGGCCCGAGCGCGTCGATAGCGATGGTCTGGGCCTCCAGCATCAGCTCGAAGTAGTGGGTCTGCTCTTCGCTGGGTTCGCCGACGAACATCGTCCGTTCCAGCTCCGAGCGGTAGCCGTCGACGTTGGCCGACGCGCCGGTGACGAGCACGTCACCCTCCGAGAGGCGTTCGTTGGGCGTGTGACCGTGCGGGAGGGCGGTCTCGTGGCCGGAGATGTAGCCCGCGTGGACCGGGCCGTCGCCACGCACCCGGACGGCGTAGCGGTCGCCCAGCGCGTCCAGCATCGCCCGCGAGGCGTCCATCGACGCGCGCTGGCTCACGGTCGCGGGGTGTGCGCCCGGCTCCGTGTAGTCTGCGAGGTAGCGGTGCCCGAGGTTGGCCCACTTGGCCGACTCCCGGATCAGGTCGATCTCGGCGTCGCTCTTCTCCCAGCGCATTCGCGCGACCCACCCCTGGGTGTCGACTTCCACGAACGCCGACAGCGCCGGGCCCTCGTACCCCATCACGCCCGGTGCGCCGTCGGCGTCGGCCGCGACCCGGTCGGTGTCCAGTCCGGCCAGCATCTCCGCGACCGTCTCCAACGGAGCATCGCCCGGGTAGTCGAAGTAGCTGTGGACCCCGTCTATCCGTGGGTTCGGCTCCACACGCTCCACCTCCAGGCGTGGGACGACGATCTCTACCCGGTCGTCGGTGACCGCGAGCGCGACCGGCCGCTCCGTCGGGACGTGGTGGAACCCGGTGAGGTACTCGATGCTGGTCGCCCCGAACCACACCGCCGCGTCTGCGTCCGTCTCCGCGAGCCGGTCTCGGACGGCCGCGAGCCGCTCGTCGAAGGCCGCCTCCGGCAGTCGTGTCGACATACGACCAATTTCCCGCGGCTTGGGGTATAAGTGACGGGGTCCCGGCCCCCGCCGAGCGAGCCGTCGAACCGCCCGCGCATCCCGACTCGTAAAGCGCATAGCGCGATAGAGAATTCGCCGTCACTGCCCACCGCGGGCCGGGACGAGAACGGGAGAGCACGACAGAGGGGCGAGAACTACTCCGGGAGAGAGACGAGACCTGCAGGTAGACGGCGTACGCTCTCTGCGAGGAGACCGTGATCCACGGGTCGGGAGCTGCACCTCCACCCACGTCGCCGTGTCCGCGAGCGAGCTACCGCTCGTCGATCAGTGTCTCCGCGAGCTCTCGAAGCTCCGATTCGACGTCGAGCACGTCCAGCCACCGGTCCGGGATCGCGTCGGCGCCGAAGCGTGCGCCGGCGGCGGCGCCCGCGACTGCCCCGAGCGTGTCCGTGTCCCCGCCTCGGGAGACCGTCGTGACGATCGCCTCCTCGGCGGTCGTCGCGGTCGCGGCGTCGTACAGTGCCGTCTCCAGCGTGTGGACGACGTAGCCGGAGGTCTCCAACGACGCCGCCTGGCCGTCCGTCGCGTTGGCCAGCGCGGTCCGCACCGCGCGGGGTGCGTCGCGGTCGGCGGCGGTCGACAGCCCGGCGTCGACGGCCGACTCCGGGTCGGCCCCCGAGAGCAGTCGGTCGAGCACGGTCAGGTAGGCGACACAGCCCTCGACACACCGCGGGTCCGCGTGTGTGATCCGGGAGTCTGCGGCGGCGGCCGCCGCGCGACGCTCGTCGTCCGGGGTCGCCAGCGCCAACGGCGCACACCGCATCAGACTACCGTTGCCCGCGTTCTGTCCCTCCGGACGGCGCTCCCAGACGATCCGCCCGGCGTCCGCCGGGTCGGCCCCGTCGCGGAGCTCGCGGAGCGCGTCGGCGGTCGCCAGACCGACGTCGAACGGCCCCGACTCGTACCACGCGACGTACCGGTCGGCGACGTCCGCGGCGTCGAAGCCGCCGGTGTCCGCGAGACTCCTGGCGAGCGCCAGCGCGAGCTCCGTGTCGTCCGTCACGGTGCCGGCGGGTTGGCCGTGGGTACCGTCGCCGTACATCTGGTCGACGCGACCGTGTTGGTCTGCGATCCCGGTCGACGACTGGAACTCGACCGGCCGGCCGAGGGCGTCGCCGCAGGCCAGCCCGAGCAGACAGCCGACCGCGCGTGAGTGTGTCGTGGTCACGCCTCCACCCGCGGCCGGCAGACCAATCGCTCTTTCGGCGCCGCGGGAACGCTGACGCGACCAGACGACGGAGACGAGCGTCTGTCGCGTCGACCGACCGACACGCCCCACTGTCGAAGCCCGACTCCCGCCCGCAGACGACAGTGTTACGTTCGGCAGTGACTCGTAACGCAGCTGAAATTCTCAGTTTCGATCGATCGTATCCACACGCGAGCCGTGAGCGCCGAGCCGACCCCCCGACCACGCGTGTCACGGTCACAGCCGTACTGTTCGTCGTCCACGCGGGCTCCTCACTCGCCACCTGCACTATAATTCACTGTTCGCGTCCGAGACTTGGCTTTCGGAGTTGAAACTAATTTCGAAGAGGACTAGTTAGATAGCTAGAGAAAAGTTTTAGTTGTTATCTCCTGTATCAGTAGGTGCGTCATGAACATCAAGCGCATCGTCCTGGCCGCAATGGCCCTGGTCGCAGTCGCGTCGTTCGTTGACCCCGTCGCAGCCCAGACCACTCTGCAGGCCGCCACGGCAGGCTGGTTCACGGACGCCTTCAACTGGATCGGGGACAACTCCGACACCATCATTACCGTCGCGGAGACGGTCTACGAGGTCGGCTCCATCTTCGGCCTCTGGTGATCGGTCAGTAGGCGGTCGCGTCTCGACGACTACGGGTTCGTGGCCCGTCACCCTCCACGAGTTCCTCCGTTCTTCGAGCCGATCAGTTCGTCTCCACCCGCTCACGAGCGGCCGCGACGCCGGCGTCCACGTCGGCGTCGATCCCGACGGCCGACAGCGCCTCCCCGACCACCCGGACGCCGCGGACGACCTGGTCGCCCCGGAGCGACCCCATGTTCGACACCCGGAAGATCTCTCCGCCGAGGTGGGCCTGGCCGCCGGAGATCGACACGCCGCGTTCCTCTACGGCCGCGAAGAACTCCTCGGGGTCACCGCGGAGCGACTCCGGGAGCGACATCGCCGTCACCGTGTTCGACAACACCGTGTGGTCCGCCGCGTCGGGGAACGGTTCCAACCCGAGCGCGGCGAACCCGTGGCGGAACGCTCGAGCCTGTCTGTGGTGCCGGGCGATCCGGGCGGGCATCCCCTCGCGTTCGATTGCCTTCACGGCCTCCGCCATTCCACGGAACAACGGCACCGCCGAGGTGAACGGGGTCTGGTGGCTCTCCGCCTTCCTGAGGTGCCACTCCAGGTCCTCGTAGAACGGCGCCGACTCGCCGTCGAACTCGTCGCGCACCTCGCTCGTCACGTACACCGCCGAGATTCCCGGCGGCGTCTCCAACGCCTTCTGAGCGTCCGTGATCGCCACGTCCACGTTCCAGTCGTCGACGCAGAACACGTCGCCGCCGACGCTCGTCACGCCGTCGACGACGAAGTGGGCGTCGTGGTCCGCGACCACGTCGCCGACCCCCCACACCGGGTTCTGGAGCCCGGTCGACGTCTCGTTGTGCACCATCGTCACGAGCTGGGTGTCCGGCTGGACGGCGTCTCTCACCGCCGACAACGGGATCGACTCCCCCCAGGGCACGTCCACACGGGTCACGTTCTCGGAGTGTCGCTCCGCGATCCGGGCGAACCGCCGACCGAACTTCCCGTTGACCAGGGCCACGACGTGGCCGTCCGAGTCGACCAGGTTGGCGACTGCCGCCTCCATCCCCATGGTCGCGGTGCCGTTGAGCAACAACGCCGTCCCACCGGCGGCGGTCTCTCGTTCCGTCGGCGTCGACTGCTCGAACACGTACTCGACGCCCGTCTGTGCGCGCTCGTAGACGGCCTCGAACTCCGCCGACCGGTGTGACACCATCGGCTCCGCCATCGCGTCCAGGACCGACTGTCGCACCGGCACCGGTCCCGGATTCAAGAGGAGAAAGTCGTCGTCCATACACGTACTCAGGGACGGAACTACGATAAAGCCAACGAGGGGTGCGACACTCGCGTGTCGCCGCGACGACTACGCCAGGTCCAGGATCGTCTCCACGTCCGCGTGATCCGACAGTAGTTCCCGCATCACCGCCACCGTCTCCGCGTCGCGGGTACGGCCCTCGTGGATCACGTCTTCCGCCCGCTCGACGGCCGTCAGCGTGTCCGTGTTGAGCAGCAACACCGGGACGCCGGCCGTCTCCGCCTTGCCGAGGATCGCCCCCGAGGGGCGGTGGCCGCCCGTCAGGACGAGACACGACACCCCGCCGGCGTCGATCGCTGCGGTCAACACGTCCGACCGGTCGCCGCCCGTGATGACGGCCACGTCCTTCCGCCGACGCATGTGTCGTAGGGCGGCGTCACCCCCCATCGCGCCGACGAGGAACCCCTCGACGAGCTCGTCGCCGCCGGCGTCGGTCAGTCGTTCGGCGCCGAGCTCCGAGCCGAGCGCGTCGACCGTGACGCCCGCCAGCGCCGACCGCCGGGGCAGCACGCCGAGCGCCGGCACGTCCCGGCTCTCCAGGAACGGCGCCACGTCCGCGGCCACATCGTCGTACTGTGCGTCCGTCACGCGGTTGAACAGGACGCCCGCGAGTCGGTCGCCGGCGTCGTCTGCGGCCGCCAACACGTCGTCCACGTCGCCCGGCTCCTCGTAGTCCGCGACCAACAGGATCTCCGCGTCCAACAGCGCCGCTACCTGTGGGTCCGCCAGGTCGACCGCGCGGCCGGTGGCGAGGCTGTCACCGCCCTCGACCACGAGTAAGTCCCTGTCGGCCGCGACCGTCTCGAAGCTCTCGCGGACCTGCGCCCGGAGCTCGTCGGTGTCTTCCATCCCACGGATGGCACCCTCGACGAACGTCGGGGAGTAGACGACCGGCTCCATCTCGTGCACCTCGTCGTCCGTACCGAGCAGCTCCCGGGCCAGCATCGGATCCTCGTCTAAGGTCTTGCCGACGCGGCTCCGGAGCCGCGTCCCCTTCGGCTTGGCGTAGCCCACGTCGAGCCCCCGCCGTCGTGCGAGTGTCGCCAGCGCCAAGGCGACGGCCGTCTTGCCGCCGCTGCCGTCGACGGAGCCGATCAGCACCACGTCCGTCTCGCCGTCGTCCGTCGTCGATCCATCCGTCGCCGCGTCGGGTTCCGTGTCTGTGTCTGGGTCTGTGTCTGTCATTGTGACTCTCCCCCGTCGGTCGCCTCGACGGGCGTGTCCGTCGTCGTGGGCGCCTCGCCCAACTGCTCCGGATCGACGGTCAGTCGCAGGTCGACCGCCTGGACCCCCTCGGGCGTGGCGACGAGCGGGTTCACGTCCAGTTCGAGGATCGCCGGGAAGTCGTCTGCGAGCTGTGACAGCCGTTGGATCGTCTCCACGACGGCGTCCAGGTCGGTCGGCTCCCGGCCGCGCGCGCCACGGAGCAACGGTGCCGCCTGGATCTCCTCTGTCATCTCGCGGGCCGCCCGCTCGTCGACGGGCGCCAGGCTCGCCGCGGTGTCTTCCAACGTCTCGACGAAGATTCCGCCGAGCCCGAACACCACCAGCGGGCCGAACTGCGGGTCGCGGTTGACGCCGACGATGGTCTCGACGCCCGCGTCCAGGTCGATCGACGCCTGCACCTGGACGCCCAACACCGTCGCGTCCGGCTGGTAGTTTCGTGCCCGGGTCACGAGCCGCTCGTAGGTGTCTCGCACCTCGTCGTCCGCGATGCCGACGGCGACCCCGCCGATGTCGCTCTTGTGGACGATGTCCGGGCTCACGATCTTCATCACGACTGGGCCGTCGATCCCGGCCGCGACCGTCGCCGCGTCCGCCGGGCTGTCGACGATCTCGCCGTCCGGCGTCGGTACGCCGTAGGCGTCTAGGATCTCCATCGACTCGACGCCCAGTCGGTTGTCCGACCGGTCGCGGACCCGCGACAGCACCTCGTGGACCCGCTCGCGGTCGACGTCGAACCGCTCCGGCTCCGGCGTCGGCCGCTCGCGGATCTCCCGGTACCGGGCCAGCGTGTCGAGGCTGCCGACGGCCCGCGAGGGGTCGAAGTACGTCGGGATCCCCGCCGCCGACAACACGCCGCTCGACTCGTCTGCCCGTTCGCCGCCCATCAGACAGGCGGCGACCGGCAGCTCCGCGTCCGCCTGCACCTCCGTGATCGCCGTCGCCAGCTCGTCGAACGACAGCGTCGCCGTCGGAGCCGACAACACGACGGCCGCGCCGACGCCGTCGTCCGCGAGCGTCACCTCCAACGCGTCCCGGAACCGGTCGACGTCCGCGTCCCCGATCACGTCGACCGGGTTGAACCGGTTGGCCTCCGCCGGCAACACCTCCGCGAGTCGGTCGACCGTCTCGTCCGAGAGATCCGCCAGCGACAACGACTCCGCGTCGCCGATGGCGTCCGTCGCCATCACGCCCGGCCCGCCGGCGTTCGTCACGACCGCCACGCCGTCCGTCTTCGGCAACGGTTGGCCCGACAACGCCCGAGCGGCGTCGAACAGCTCTCCCGTCGACTCCGCTCGCAGGACGCCCGCCTCGCGGAACCCCACCTCGTAGGCCCGCTCGTTGCCGGCGATAGCGCCCGTGTGGCTCGCGGCCGCCCCCGCGCCAGCCTCCGTCCGGCCGGACTTGACCGCGACGACCGGCGTCTCCTTCGTCACCTCGCGGGCCGTCTCCACGAACGCCTCGCCGTCCTCGACGCTCTCTAGGTAGCCGACGATCACGTCCGTCCCGTCGTCGTCGCCCCAGTCGGCGACCAGGTCCGTCTCGTCGACGACCGCCTTGTTGCCCAGCGAGACGACGTATCTGAAGCCGATGTCCTGCTCGAACGCCCAGTCGATCACCGCGGTGACGAACGCCCCCGACTGGCTCATGAAGGAGATCCCGCCCGGATCGGGCATCGACGGGCCGAACGTCGCGTTCAGCCCGACGGGCGTGCTGGCGATCCCCAGACTGTTCGGGCCGACGAGCGTCAGGTCGTACTCCGCGGCGATCTCCCGGAGCCGTTGCTCCCGGGTGGCTCCCTCGCTGCCGGTCTCGCCGAAGCCGGCCGTCAACACGACGAGGTTGGTGATCCCCGCCTCGCCCGCCGCCCGGACGGCCTCCACCGCCGGCTCCGGCGGGATGGCGACGATCGCCAGATCGGCGCCGCTGTCGCCGACGGCCGCGACACACGGCTCGCCCAACACCGTCTCCCGGTTGGGGTTCACCGGCACCACCTCGCCGTCGAAGTCCGCCAACAGGTTCGCCGTCACCGCCCGGCCGACGGAGCCGTCCCGCTCCGTCGCGCCGACGACGGCCACCCGCTCGGGCGCGAACAGTCCGCCGTCCGTCACCCGCGACACCTCCTGCGCGTCTCGCCCGTCTCGTAGCCCCGGACCCCCGTCCGCGGCCGTCGTGTGCGTGTCATTCGTGCTCGCTCGGCGCGTCGCCGCCCGCCGGCGACGCACCGTCGCGTCGGACTTGTCGGTCCAGGGTCAAGAGTCTCTCTTTCTTCCTGAACCGAGAGGGAGGAAGGTAACGGTCGAACGTGAGGGACGGCAGAGAGCGCGTCAGACGAGCGGTTCGACGGAGACGTGTTCTCTCTTCGGGCGAGGCACCTTCGCCCGCCCGTCCGTCTCGCACGTGACGACTTCGAGACGGGACAACAACTGGAGATCCTCGGAGATGTCCTCCTCGTCGAAGCCGAGTTCGCGCGCCAGGTCGCGGATCGAGTCGGCCGACTCCTCCCGGAGGTAGTCGACGACCGCGAACTGTCTGTGGTTGAACTCCGCTGCGACGTCCTCGCGTCTGACGGTCGTGAGGTCGCTGTAGCCGGCGTCTCGCAGCGCGCGGTAGGAGCGGACTCGTCGCTCCAAGGAGACAGTCGACGACGCTGTCGATCACTTCACAGAGGAGTGGGAGGAGTACGCGTGGCGGTACGCAACCTACCGCGAGGACAGAGACGTGACCGACCCACGGTAGTGTCGTTCTCGTTCCTGGTCTCCACCGACGCTCGTGGCTCCGTGTACCACCGCACCACCGTCGACGGCCAGTGAGATCACGACGTCTCTCTATCCCTCCGTCTCCAGAGGAGTCGGTCCCCGTCCGACGCTGACGCCGAGTGAGCGCGGCCGCAATCGTGTAGCTTGTCTTTCAAATACGAGTAACGATTTGTGTCCGAGGTTGCAACGGACCGTCGATGAAGGAAACCGTCGAGGCGGAGTGGGAGCCGTTGACCGCCGTCCGGGTTCACGAGCCCGGGTTCGAGACGCTCGCCGGGGTGGTCGACCCGTTGCCGAACCTCTTTCGAAGGGGGTTCTCCCTGGAGGCCGCCAGACGAGAACACGGACGGCTCGTCGCGGCCCTGGAGGACGCCGGCGTCACCGTCAGAACGCTCACCGACGAGTTGGCCGCCGCCGGCCAACTGTCGGGACTGGTCGCCGAGACGGTGGCCGTCGACACGGACGGGCTCCGTGACGACCGCCGCGAGACGGTCGAACGACAGCTCCACGAGACGCTCCGTGGGCTCTCGTCTCGTCAACAGCTCCAGTTGATCGCCGCCGGCGCGCGCGTCACCCGGCTCGGCGCCGCCCCGCACGACGACGAGACCGACTCGCTGGCCGGCGACCTCGACCCCGGGCGCCTAGAGACGTCCCGGCTGGTGTTCGACGAGCCGGCGTCGAACCTCTACTTCCAACGCGACCAACAGATCACCACCCCGCGGGGGCACGTGCTGTGTGCCGCCGCCACCGACACCAGACGCCGGGAACGGGAAATCGTCGCGCGGGCCGTCGACCCCGTCCACCGGGTGTCGACCGGCCCGTTGGAGGGCGGCGACTACCTCCCCGCCGGGGAGTTCGGCCTCTTCGGCGTCTCCGCCGACCGCCCGGACGGTGACCGAGTGGTCCGAACGAGCCGGGCGGCCGCACGAGAGCTGTTGGCCGCCGACGCCGTCGGCCACTCGGAGGTTGGGCTCGTCCGAGCGCCGTTGGCGGCCGACCGCCGGAGCCGGGCGCGCCACGCTGGCGACGACAGAGAAGCGGAGATGGAGATCATGCACCTCGACACTTGGTTCAACGTCGCCGGCCACGACCTGGCCGTCGGACGGGAGCCGCTCGTCGAGGCCGCCACCGTCGAGGTGTTCGTCCGCGACGGCGACGGCTACCACCACGACCGCGACTGCTCGCTCGCCGACTACCTCGACCATCACGGCTTCGACCTCGTTGCCGTCCCCCACGCGGAACGCGCGGTCGGCACTAACTTCCTCACGCTGTCGGACCGGACTGTCCTCCCGATCTACTACCCCGACGAGGACGGCGCGTTCGACCCGGAACGAAACGAGACGATCCGACGACTCCGCGACGCAGGCGTCGAGATCGTCCCCGACGGCACCGGCCTCCCGATGGAGGCGCTCCGGAGCGGCTACGGCGGCGTCCACTGCATGACTGCGCCGCTGGCGCGTGGGTGACTCGCCCACGAGTAAACTGCTGTCGCTGGGCTGTGGGACACCCATCAGGCCACAGATTGTGAGTGATATTCGACAAGACTTTTGATCGCTCGTTTGGGTACAGTGTCGTGTGTTCGACCAGAGAGAGCGTGCGAACTGGTCTGGACCGTCTCGATCAGACGGGGGGAACGACTGCACGTCACCACTCGTGTGATCTCGACCGATGTACACCGCTCTGCTCAATATCGGTGTTTCGGCTGCTCTGTTCTTCATCGCCGTCCACGTGTCCAGTAGTCACCCGTACGTGGCTGCACTGTGCGGTTGTCACGGAGTCGTGTTCGCGGGGTACGTCCCGATAGAACGGGACTGGTGTCGTCTCGGACGCCGACAGTGGGAGTCAGTTAGCTACGGAGTCGCCGGTGTCGTAGCGGGAATCGCATTCCTCGCCGGCGTCCGCTATGATCTCGTGTTCTTCTCGATACTACTGGGCGTGTGTATGGTAGTCGACTGGGCACTACGAAGAGTCGGTGTGTTGCCGTTGTGGGACGCGGAGTGAACGACCAGCGGCGTACCCCCGCGTCAGCGCTGTCAGTCCGTGTCCGAGCGCTTCTCCGTGCTCGGTCGCAGGCGAAAGGTGACAGTCGAACACGGAAGACGCCGTCGACAGCCCCCTCAGACGAGCGGTTCGACGAAGACGTGATCCTTCTTCAGGCGAGGGATCTTGGCTCGGCCGTCCGTCTCGCACGTGACGATCTCGAGACGAGAGAGGAACTGTATGTCCTCGGAGACATCCCCTTTGTCGAGGCCGAGCTCGCGCGCGAGGTCGCGGACCGAGTCGGCCGACTCCTCCCGGAGATAGTCGATGATTGCGAAGTGTCTGTGGTTGAACTCGTCTGCAACGTCCTCGCGTCTAATGATCGTGAGGTCGTTGTAGCCGGCGTCCCGCAGCGCACGGTAGAATCGGACCCGTCTCTGCTCGGGGCGTTCCTCGGCGGACGCCCCGATCTCGCCGACAGCGTCTCTCGGCGCGTCTGTGTCGTCGTCGTGTTTACCCATCTGTTGTTCCCCTACTGACTGTTGGTAGATACTCCAACGACAAAAACGTACTGATTGGTGTCAACAGTAGTTAGATTACTAAATACTCTATACAGACACAGTTCGTGCGTTCGACAATGACGAGAACCCGGATAGACAGGCCCAACGAACGGCTCAAACGACCGAACGGGAACGGTCTCGGTACGCGTGATGTCTCGTGACTCGCGGATCTAAGGAGACAGTTGACGACGTGCCGTTGGGAGAGTACGAAGGAGACATTTATTACATCAATATTGCTAAAAGACCTGGGAAAACAGACGAGTGGTGTGTCTCGGTTGTTCGATCAGAACCCGCAGCAAACACCAACGTCGTACGTATCGACACGGATCACGGAGAACCACACCTCGACAAGCCCTGGCTCCCGCCTGCACAGAGGGACAAAGACTGGCTCGGATCCGACTTCACTGTCGACGACGCTATCGACCACTTCACCGAGAAGTGGCGGGTGTACGCGTGGCGGTACGCACGCTACCGTGAGGACAGAGACGTAACTGACCCACGGTAGGCTCGTCTCCCGACGGAAGCTGCATCGAGTTGGGTGGGGGTGAATACACTCAGTTGGGCGGTCCCTGTGACATCGACGACGACTGTGTCTCGTCACCGCGCGAGGGCCACTCGGGCGATCTACGAGTGTGACAGTTCGTCTACCAACAGGTCTCGAGTCTGTTCGGGTGTCGGCTGCGGTAGTTCAGACGCTCCCGAGGAAGTTCTCGATCACGTCGTGGCCGGCACCGGTCAACACGGACTCCGGGTGGAACTGGACACACTCGATGGGGTGCTCGCGGTGGCGCACACCCATCACAAGCTCTTCGCCGTCGTGGTCGGTCGTCGCAGTCACGTCGAAGCAGTCGGGCACCGTCGTGGCGATCAGCGAGTGGTAGCGGCCTGCGCGCAGTCCCTGATCGAGCCCGGCGAACACCCCCTCGCCGTCGTGTGACACCGGGTACGACTTCCCGTGGATCGGCTCGGGCGCGTGGCCGACGCTGCCGCCGTACTCGTAGACGGCCGCCTCCAAGCCGAGACACACACCGAGTGTGGGAATCTCCGGGGACAGCTCCCGGAGGACCGGCATCGTCACGCCCACGTCGCGGTCGTTCTTCGGGTGGCCCGGGCCGGGGCTGATGACGATCCCGTCCGGGTCGGCCGCCCGTACGTCTTCCAGGTCGACGGCGTTCTTCAATACCGTCGTCTCGACGGGCTCGCCGTCCGGCTCGTGGTCGCTGACGTACTCGACGATGTTGTAGGTGAACGAGTCGTAGTTGTCGACGAACGCGACCTTCACGACCCTCCACCTCCGTCGCGGTCGGCGATCCGGTCGACCGCGTCCAACACCCCGCGCATCTTCTGTTCCGTCTCCTCGTACTCCGCGGTCGGGTCGGAGTCGGCGACGACTCCCGCGCCCGCCCGGACGCCGAGTTCGTCCGTCGACCCACCGTGGTCGACGGTCGCGGTCCGGATCACGATCGCCAGGTCCGCGTCCCCGCTCCAGGAGTAGTAGCCGACGCCGCCGCCGTAGATCCCCCGCGGGGAGGTCTCTAGGTCGTCGACGATTTCCATCGCCCGCACCTTCGGCGCGCCCGTGAGGGTGCCACGCGGGAACGTCGCCCGCGTCGCGTCGAAGGCGTCGGCGTCGGCCGCGAGGGTGCCCACGACTGTCGACTCGATGTGCTGGACGTGGCTGTACTTCAGGACGTTCATGAACTCCTCCACCCGGACGGAGCCGGGGTCGCTCACCCGGCGCACGTCGTTGCGGGCCAGGTCCACCAACATCGTGTGCTCCGCCCGTTCCTTCTCGTCGGCCAACATCTCCCCGGCCAGCCGCCGGTCGTCCACCGGGGAGGTCCCCCGGGGGCAGGTGCCCGCGACCGGGTTGACGACGACCCGGTCTCCACGAACGGACACGAGCGTCTCCGGCGAGGCGCCGATCACCGACCGGTCGCCGTGTTGGAGGAGGTACATGTACGGCGAGGGGTTCACCTCCCGCAGCGACTCGTACAGTCCGAGGTCGTCCACGTCGCCCGAGAGCGTCCGCGTGCGGGAGATCACCCCCTGGTACACGTCGCCGTCGAGGACGTGCTGTTTGGTCGTCTCGACGGCTTCCTCGTAGTCCGCCTGCGCGCCGGCAGTCTCCGCGTCGACCGTCACCCCGCCGGTCTCGGGCGGCGCTGCCGTCGACAGTCGCTCGACCACCGACGCCGCCTCCGTCTGTAGCTCGTCGTAGACGGCGTCCGGGTCGTCGTCCGGGCCGACGACCGGGGTGAACACGAGTTCGACACTGTCCGTCCGGTCGTCGAACACGAGCGTCCGGGTGGTGAGCAGGAACTCCGCGTCCGGGGCGACCGGCGTCGGTCGGTCGACACCCACCTCCGACAGCGTCACGTCGTAGACGGCGTCGTACGAGAGGAAGCCGACGAGCCCGCCGTCCAGGTGTTGGCGGTCGTGGTCCGGGAACCCGACGCGGGTCACGTCCGGCAGCGCCGCCCGGACCCGATCTAACGTGTCTCCCGTCGCCGTCTCGACGTACTCCGCGGCCGGTCCGCGGGCGTCGACCGTCGTCTCCTCCGGCCGGACGGTGACGACCGCATCCGGGTCGTAGCCGACGAAGGAGAACCGGGCGTGTCGGTCGGCGTCGTCCGTGCTCGGGGCGAAGGCGCCGTCCGGGTCGGAGCTGGCCACTTTCTGTGCACTCTCCAACAGGAACGAGTGGTCCGACCGCTCCGAGAGGGCGGCGTACGCCGTCAACGGCTCCACGTCTGCCGGCACCGGCGCCGCCAGTCTGGTGACCACCGGTCCGTCGGCGTCGGCCACGAGATCCCGGAACGTCTCTCGCGAGCGGTCGAGTTCGACCGTCGTCTCGACCGCCCGCCCGCCGTCCGTCTCGCCGGAGTCCCCCCCGGGTGTCGCTGCCGTCTCGTTCGTGTGTGTCTGGTCTGTCACTGTGGCTCCTCGCGTCCGTGTCGACTCGTCAGCCCAGTTCCCCCTCGCTGACCGCCGGCTCGTCCAACGCGCGCCCGGCGTTGCGGACGAACCTGGCGACCGCGGTGTGGTCTTTCGCGCCGCCGGCCCGCTCTACGCCGCTCGCCACGTCGACGGCGAACGGCTCCGCAACCCGGACGGCGTCGGCGACGTTGTCCGGGGTGAGCCCGCCCGCGAGCACGACCGGAGAGGACAGCTCCCGGGCCAGCTCCCCGGTCGCCGACCAGTCGTGTGTCTCTCCGGTGCCGCCCGCGCCCGACTCCGTCGTGGAGTCGACCAAGACGGCGTCGGCCGCCTCGTCGATCTCCCGGGCACGGTGTGGGCTGTCGGCGTCGACGACCGGCACCACCTGCGTCTCCGTCTCCGCCCGGACGTACCCCAACTGCTCGGCGTCGAAGTCGGCGTGGAGCTGGACCACGTCCGGGGCGACCGACCGCACGGTGTCGACGGCGTCTTCCGGCGTCTCCGACATCGTGACGGCGACGCTCGTCAGGAACGGCGGCGTTCGGGCCGCCAGATCCGCCGCCGTCGACCGGTCGATCTCGCGTGGCGTGTCCGCGGACACGTCCGTGATCAGGCCGACCGCGTCCGCACCCGTCTCCACGACCGCTCGCAGGTCGATGGCGTTCGTCACGCCGCAGATCTTCACTCTGGTCATCGTCTTCTCCTCGTGGGGCGGTGGGCTTCACTCTGACCCTCGCGGCTCACGACCGCATCTGCTCCAGCGCCGCCGCCGCCTCGCCGTTCTCGATGGCGTCGGCTGCGACCTCCACTCCCTCGGCCGGGGAGTCTGCCAGCCCGGCGACGTACACCGCCGCGCCGGCGTTGGCGAGGATCACGTCCCGTTTCGGGCCGGTCACCTCCCCGCGGACGATCCCCTCCAGATCCGCCGCGTTCTCCTCGGGCGAGCCGCCGGCGATCTCCGACACCGGTGCCCGTTCTAAGCCGAGATCCTCCGGCGTCAGCGTGTACTCCGTCACCTCGTCCCCGTCCACCTCTGCAACGGTCGTCTCCCCGTGGAGCGCGATCTCGTCTGCGCCGTCGCCGTGGACGACCAGCGCCCGTTCGGTCGGCATGTGGGTCAGCGACTCCGCGATCTGGGGCACCAGCGCCTCGCTGTACACGCCCAACACCTGGGCGTCCGCGCCCGCCGGGTTCGTCAGCGGCCCGAGCACGTTGAAGATCGTCCGCATCCCCAACTCCTGGCGCGGGCCGATCACCGCCTTCATCGCCGGGTGGAAGACGGGCGCGAGCATGAACCCCATCCCGTTGTCTTCGATGTCCGCCTCCACGTCCGCCGGTTCCGCCTCCACGTCCACGCCGATCGCCTCCAACACGTCCGCGCTCCCCGACGGCGAGGAGACGCTGTAGTTGCCGTGTTTGGCGACGGTGACGCCCGCGCCGGCCGCGACGAACGCCGACGTGGTCGAGACGTTGATCGTGTCGAAGTCGTCCCCGCCCGTCCCGCAGGTGTCGACGAGTCGGTCGGCGTCCGGCTGGATCGTCCGGGCCGCCTCCCGCATCCCCTGGGCGAAGCCGGCGATCTCCGCTTCCGTCTCCCCTTTCGCCCGGAGCGCCGCCAGCAACGCCCCGATCTGTGCCTCCGTCGCCTCCTCGAAGACCAGCCGCGACGCCTCCCGCGCCTCGTCGACGCTCAGGTCCTCGCCGTCCGTCACCCGTTCTGTGAGACTCTGGATGGACATGGTGTACGATTTGGTCGTGCGATGTACGAGTGTGTACATCGACTTGAGGCTTTCGCGGCTCACTCAGCTCGTCGGCCTCAGAGTCTGCTCCACCCGGACGATGTTGTGGAACCGGAAGTCTCAGCTCTCGTGCGCGAACGTCCAGATCTCGTAGTCGTACTCTCGGATGTCTCCGTCCTCCCGTTTGGTGTCCGTGTACTGCTCGCGCCCGACGAGATCGGCGTGTCGCTCCAGCGTCGCCCGAATCGTCCGAACGACCCGTTCGTCCTCTTTGGTGACCGAGCCCTCGCCGTCCCGGTGGATCGACGCCGACACGAGGTAGCCCTCCGGAGCGACGAACTCCGTCAGCGTCCGGGTGAAGCCGACGTACTCCGTTACCGGGAGATCCGCGGCGGGGTAGTAGAGACACTCGCTGGCGAACACCAGATCGAACGACTCCGTGCGGTCGGCAGCCCACTCGACCATCTCGGCGTGCTCGAAGGTCGCTCCGTCGACCCGGTCGCGGGCGACGGCGAGCGCCTCCTCCGAGATGTCGACTCCGTGGACGTCCGCCTCGGGGAAGGCGTCGACGAGTCTGGCGGTGAAGGCCCCGTTCCCACAGCCGAGTTCGAGAACGGCGTCCACCTCCGTGTCCGCGGTCCTGTCGACGGCCACGTTCAGCGTCCGGTCGTACTTCCGTTGCTCGTACGTCGACTCGTAGAACCCCCACGGGTCGCCGTCACCACTCTGGTACAGGCTGTCGAAGTGATCGGAGTCGTACTTCACGGTGTTTGTATGCTTCTTCGTAATATTTCACTTTACTGGATCGTTTAGGGTCCATAGGCGGTGTCGCCGGGCGATCACCACTCCCCCAGTCGCGCCTGCCCGCTCCCGTCGTCCCCGTCGCCTGCCAGCTCCGCGGCCGTCTGTATCGTCGACTGGAACGTCTCCTTCTGGCTGCCGTCGTACAGCGTCGCCGCCGGGTGGACACAGATCAACACCCGGTAGCTCGCGTCGCCGACGCGGGCGTCGGCCACGTCGCCCGCCTCGCTCGTGACGGCGACGGATCGCTCCAAGAGGTTCTGTGCGGGGACCTTCCCCAGCGCCACGACGATCTCCGGGTCGATCGCCGCCAACTCGTCCGCGAGGTGACGGCGGCAGTTGTCGAGTTCCCCGCTCCGCGGGTCGCGGTTCTCCGGCGGCCGACACCGCACGCTGTTGGTGATCCGCACGTCCTCGCGGGCGAGCCCGGCGTCGCGTAAGGCGTCGTCCAACACCGTCCCGGAGCGCCCGACGAACGGCTCTCCTTCGGCGTCTTCCGTCTCACCCGGCCCCTCGCCGACGAACACCACGTCGGCGTCCGTCGGCCCGACCCCGTTCACGATCCGACTCCGAGAGTCGACGAGCCGCGGACAGTCCGTACAGTCGCTCACACACAGCGAGTCGTCCATACCCGTCAGTCGACCGCCGCGGGCAAGTGTGGTTCGCTCCGCTCACCCCCGGTCGCGGTACTGCCGGCCGGCCCGAGCGGCCAGTCGGGCGACCCGCAGCGGCTCCGGCCGACCGCTCCCCTCGGGAGTCGTCCGGACGACGAGTTCCCGCGCGGTCGCGGCGTCACAGCCGACCGCCCGCACCCACACCGTGTCGTCGCCGACGGCCACCCGTTCTCGCGGCGGCAGCCCCTCGTAGACGGCCAGTCGTCGGGCCAACGCCGCGCCGTCGAACTGCTCGCGCAGGGTCGACTCCAACCCGTCGGACGCTTCGAACGAGACCGCGACGACGGGACCGCCGAACTCGTCTGCGAGTGCGTCGAGGTCGAGAAGATTGAACCACGCCGGGGCGACGCCGGTCGTCAGCAGGTACTGGAGGTCCTCGCGGTCGTGGTTCCGAAGAAGATCCGTCACGGCCGCGGTGGCGTCCGTTCCGCCGACCGTACAGCGGCCGTACGCCAGGCCGTCGACGACCCGGTCGACGCGGACGACGGCGCCGGCGAGCGTCGCCGTCTCGGGACCGTCCGAGGCCGCGACCCCGAGCGTCCGCGTGCCGGGTTTCACCGCGCTACTCGTCTTTGATCTCCTGGAGCTTGTCCAGGAGTTCGTCGTTCGAAGCGCCGATTTCGAACTCCACGTCCCCCTCGTGGGTGCTCTCACCTGCGTCTACTGTGTCGTCGTCGCCGAGGTCCGAATCCAGTTCCTGGTTCTCCTGTTCGGATTCGTCGTAGCTCCCGAATCCCATACACTCTAGGATTGCCGATTGTGGAACAAAAAGGCACGGGTCGGTCGCTCGGCAGCGACGAGTCCGACATTTCTCGCCGAGATAATCTGGCGCGTGTCGGGTTCCGCTCGCGCCGAACGCGTGTTCGGTCGAAAACCCCGCGAGAGGGCCGTCAGTCGTCGGCGGTCGGCGGCGTCGCCTCGTCGGCCAGGAGGGGTGTGCCGTCCGCGTGCGGGCCGAGCCGCGGCCCGTACGGACCGCCGTCCGTGTCGATCTCCCGGCGGTGTCTGTAGTCCGTCGACCGTTCCACCGGACGCCGGCCGACACTCCGGATCAGGTCGACGTAGTCGTCGAACGACCGGAACTCCCCGTACTCCCCGCCGGCGCGGCTCGTAATCTCCTCCGAGAGGATCGTCCCCATGAAGTCGTTCGCGCCACACGACAACGTCTCCAACGCCTTCTCGTCGCCGTACTTCACCCAGGAGGTCTGGATGTTGTCGACGTTGTCGAGGAACAACCGAGAGACGGCGATCAACAGCTTGTCCTCGCGGTCGGTCGCGCCGCCGGAGACGACCCCCTGCTCGTACAACGGCGTCCGTTCGTGGACGAACGACAACGGGACGAACTCGGTGATCCCGCCGGTTCGGTCCTGGAGGTCGCGGATCCGTTCCAGGTGGAGCGCGCGGTGGTACTCGTTCTCGACGTGGCCGTACATGATCGTCGCCGTCACGTCCAGCCCGGCGGCGACGGCTCCCTCCATCGCCGCCAGCCACCCCTCCGTGTCGATCTTTCCGGGACAGATCACGTCGCGCACCTCGTCGACGAGGATCTCCGCCGCGGTGCCGGGCGCGGAGTCGAGGCCGGCGTCTGCGAGCCGCTCGTACACCTCGCGGTACGACCAGTCCGTCCCGCGACGGGCGTGGTACGCCTCCTCCGGCGTCATCGAGTGGACGTGGACCCCGTCGACGGCCATCGCCTCGATCTGTTCGACGTACGTCCCCGGGTCCGTCTCGTAGACGGCCGGCGGCTTGTAGTTCACCTCGCGGGCCGGGGCGTCGTACCCTCGCAGCACCTCGTGGTGTTCCGCGTCCAAGGCGAACGCCGGGTGGAGCCCGGAGACGGAACACACCTCGTAGATCCCGCGTTCCACCCCGTCGCGGACGATCTCGCGGGACTCCGCCGGCGTCTTCGTGAACCCACGGGTCGTCCCCTCGCTGTCCGTCTCGAACGTGCTCGCGGTGTCTTTGAAGTTACAGAACAGACAACCGGTGTTGCACGCGGTCGTCACGTTGTTGTTGAGGTTGGCGACGAACGTGACCTCCTCTCCCACCTCCTCGCGGCGGCGGTGGTCCGCGGCCGTCAGCACGGCCTCCGTCCGGGCCGGGTCCAGCCCGTCCGTCTCCGTCCCGGTCGTGAGCAGTTCCACCGCGTCGTCGACGGTCAGACGGCCGCCGTCGCGCGCCTTCGCCAGCGCGTTCTCGAACGACTGGTCCGTCTCCGGCTGGTGCCGGAAGGCGAGATCGTCGGCCGTGACGCCCGGCGACGGCTGATCCATACCACGACACTACCCGCGGAGGCAAAAAAGCCGCCCGGTGGCGGCATCTCCCGCCTACCGCAGCGCCACCGCCAGCCCGACCGCGCCCGCCAACAGGAAGAACAACACCACGACCGGCTGGCCGCCCGCCGCGGCACGGTACGTGCCGAAGCCGAGCGCGGCGACGACGGCGCCGGCCGCGACCGTGCCGCCCGCGTGGACGGCGACGTTCCACGTCGCGTCACTGTCGGCGGTCGTCTGCTCGCCTAGCCCGACGGCGTGATCGCCCAAGTCCCACAGCGACACCGTGCCGATGGAACCGACGAGCAACGGCAGCGCCGGTGCCCCGCCGACGCCCGCGACCAGCAGTCCGAAGCCGGCCGCGACGGCGCCGCCGCCGACGAGTCGCCGTTGCCCCTGTGTCACGCCTAACAGGGCCATGAACGTCCCGACCGCCGCGACCGCCCCGCCGGTGACGGAGCCCAGCGACAGCCCGAGCGTCGCCAGCCCCCCGACCACCGCGACCGAGACCTGGCCGGCGACCGGCGGCGTGTGGTCGACAGTCACGCAGACCACCGCCTCGCGGCTCGTTCCAACTCCGTCGCCAACGGCGTGTCACCCCAGTCGATCACTCGCAGCCCCGACGACCGGAGCTCGGAGAGTCGGTTCGCCCGCTCCACCCGAGCCAGCCGTTGGCCCGTCGTCTCTCCGCCCGTCGGGTCCGGACTGACGACGGTGACGAGGTGGCCGTAGGCGTCCAGCCGTCGGGCCGTCTGGACGGCGAAGTCGTCGACGACCGGCGAGAAGAACAACACCTGGGCGTCACCCGGGAGTCGGCGCCGGAACTTGTACAGCCACGTCGTCGGGAGGAACCGGTCTTCCAACGGCGTCGCGGACAACGCCGGGTGGGCGGTGAACAGCTCCCGGGCGGCGGCGCGGTGGTCGGCGCCGGTGCCGGGTGGGAGCCAGCACTCCCCCGGGCCGAAGGCGGCGATCCCGACCCGGTCGCCGCTGTCCAACAACGCCGAGAACGCCTGTGTGGCGGCGTCCACCGACCGCTCGACCGCGTTCTCCGCCTCCGGATCCGGCGAGCGGTACGCCTTCCGGCGGCTGTCGATCAACAGGACGACCGTCGCCGCCCGTTCCTCGCGGAACTCCAGGGTGGAGAGTTCGCCCGTGCTTGCGAGCCGCGCCCAGTTGATCCGGCGCACGGGGTCACCGTGGCGGTACTCCCGGGTGGAGTGGAACTCCAGGCCGCTGCCGCCCACGTCCGTCGGCACCCGCCCGCTGAACTGCGCGGTCAGCCCCCGCAGCGGGAGCGTCGCCGTCGCCGCGAGCTCCGGGTGACACTGGAGCGTCGTGTCGGCGTCCACCTCCAGAGTCACCTCCCGCGAGCCGCTGGCGTTGCGGGCGACCACCGTCACGGGGTCCCACTCGTGTTCCCCGCGGACGGCCGTCAGCGTGTACTCGAACGAGACGGACCGCCCCGGTAACAACGAGGTCGCCAGCCGCGCAGTGTCGTCGGTCGCCAGCGCCGCCGGCACGCCGTCGACCACCCGGAGATCCGGCAGGAAGTCCCCGTCGTTGTGGACCCGGACGGTGACCGTCACGTCGTCACCGGGGCTCGGCGACGGCGGGGCCAGTTCATGCTCCACCCGAACGGACGGCGTCGGCGTCGGGTCGCCGCGGGCGTACGCCGCGTAGCCGACGCCGACGACCCCGGCCAACACCAGGGGCGGGTGTTGGACGATGACGCCCAGGCCGACGGGGAGCAACGCCAACGCCGCGACGCCCGCCCACCGTTCCGTCGGGACGCCGCCACTGTCGGCGCTCACTCTTCACCCTCCACGAGCTTCCAGGCGTCGCCGTGTTCCGCCCCCGTCGGGGTGCGAGTCCGTTCGTCGGCCGTGTCACCGTCGGTGCCCGGGGTGACTGCCCGTCCCGTCTCCCTCCCGAGGTCGGCGCCCGGTCGGCCGGGGAGCCCGTCGCCGTCGCCCGGCTCCGTCCCCGTGTCGTCGTCCGGTTCGGTCGCGTCGCCGTCGTCCGACGAGAGTCGGTCGCGCAGTCGATCGCGCAGTCGACGCCGCAGGCGTGCGAACTCGCCGTCGGGCGCGTCCGGCGGCGGCGCCGTCGCCGGACGCTCCCCGCGTTCGACGGCCGCGATCGCCGCGGTCGTCCGCCGGGCGGCGAAGGCGAACCCGGACTCACTCCCGACCACGCCCCGAACTCTGACGGAGAAGGGGGCGTCGTCCGTCTCGTCCGCGAGGAACCACGCCGCGACGGGGTCGGGCGTCCAGTCGCCGTCCGCCACCGCCGCCTCGGCGGTCGCCTCGCCGACGCTCTCCGTCCGCCGCAGCGTCTCGACGGTCACCTGGCGGAGCCGGTCGCGCAGCTCTCGACGGTACGCCACGCTGCCACGGGACATACCCGTCGCGTCGGCGAGCAGTTCGTCCGTCTCCGTTCCCGGCACCGTCGTCTCGTGCCGCAGTTCCACGTCGTCCACGACGGTCTCGCGCCGACGGGTCTGGCGACCGACGTTGAAGTAGTTCAGGCCGAGCAACGCCGCCGACACCCCGACACCGGTGACGAACAGGTACGACACGTCGAACGCCCCTGCGATCCCTCGTTGAAACAGGACGACGAAGCCGGCGCCGACGAGCGTCAGTCCGCCGATCTCCGAGAGTCTCACGCGGTGTCACCCCCGTCGTCGTCCTCGTCCGCGTACACCGCCTCGACGTTGCGGAGCGCCGCGACCGCCCGACGCTCGCGGTCGTCCGTGACCTCCTCCCCGCCGTAGCGCACCTCCTCGAACAACGCCGTCAGCTCCGTGGCGTCCTCGCGGTCGATGCCGGCCTCGACGGCTGCCGCGGCGAACTCTGCGGGCGTGCTGGACCGAGGCCGGTCCACGTCCAGGTGGGTCGTCATCTCCCGCCAGGCGCGGTACACCTCGTTGTCCACGTTCGCGTCCGCCTCCAGTCGGTCTGCGGCCGCGCCCGCGACCTGACCGACGGCCGCCTGCCGGCTGGCGCTCGTCGTCTCGCCGTCTTCGTCCGCCTCGTCCTGTTCCTGGGCGGCAGATCGGATCAGGAGAACGGCGCTACCGGCGATGGCGAGGACCAACAACACGCCGAGAATCGCGGTCGGCGTCGACACGGCCTCGCCGGTGCCGCCGAGCCCCGACGAGCCGCCGCCGCTCAACAGCCCCGTCTGGTTCGTGTCTCCGAGCCCGTACTCCTGCTCGCTGGGACTCGACTGTGTCGTCCCACAGGAGATCAACAGCCCCCAGATGAACAGGAACGGGAACGACAACGACATCACCGCCAGCGCGGACAACACGACGGAGCCCATCTGTCTGTAGAGGAGGAGGAACCCGGCGACGATCACGGCCAGCCCGAGGAGCTGTGCCGGCAGCGTGCGTAGCTCCTCGACACAGATCTCCGGCGACTCACCGCCGGACGACTCCGTGATGTCGACACCGCTGTCCGGGCCGGTGCCCAGTCCCGTCTGGCCGCTCTGGGTGCCGGCGCCGACGCCGTCGCTGCTCGTCCGTGTCGTGGAGGTGAGGGTCGCGGCCGACAACGACAGGGCGGCGACCGCCGCGACCGCGAGGAGGACCGACAGGGCAGTGCGTCTGTCTACCACGACACTGTGTAACAGAAAACCACGGTTATTCCTTTCGACGTGTCGTCAGGAGAGGAACGACGCCGTCTGGGAGTCTCTACGCCCCCGACGGCGGTCGGGTCACTGGAACGCCGTTCCCGTCCCCTCGACGCGGTCGTCGCGGGGGCTGGAGCGTTGGAACCGAGACTCGATCTCGTCGTACTGCTCGCGGGTCTCGTCCGTGACGGACGGCGCCACCTCGTCCAACGCCTGCTCGAAGTGGTCGGGCGTGATCCGGACGTTGCCGAGGCTACGCTCCATCTCGGCGCCGTCCGTCGCCGACTCCATCCGGGTGATGTACTCCCGAGAGGCGTTCATCGACGCCTCACGGCACAGCGCTTCCAGGTCGGCACCGACGTAGCCGTCCGTCCGGGCGGCCAGGTCGTCCAGGTCGACGCCGTCGGTCAACGGCTTCTCGCGGGTGTGGACGGCCAGGATCTTCCGGCGGGCCTCCCGGTCGGGCACCGGAACGTGGACGTGTCTGTCCAGCCGGCCCGGCCGGAGGAGTGCGCTGTCGATCAGGTCCGGACGGTTCGTCGTGGCGATCACGACCACGTCCTCCAGCGCCTCCAGGCCGTCTAGCTCCGTCAACAGCTGGGAGACGACCCGCTCGGAGACGCCGGAGTCACCCGTGTTGTTCCCGCGCTCGGTGGCGATGGCGTCGATCTCGTCGAAGAACACCACCGTCGGGGCGTTCTCGCGGGCCTTCGAGAAGATCTCGCGGACCCCCTTCTCCGACTCGCCGACGTACTTGTCCAACAGCTCCGGCCCCTTCACCGAGATGAAGTTGGAGTCTGCCTCGTTGGCGACCGCCTTCGCCAGGAGCGTCTTCCCGGTGCCCGGCGGCCCGTACAGCAACACCCCCTTCGCGGACTCCACGTCCATCGTGTCGAACACCTCACCGTACTCCAGGGGCCACTGGATCGTCTCCGTCAGCCGTTGTTCGGTGTCTTCGAGGCCACCGACCTGGTCCCAGGTCACGTCCGGCACCTCGACGAACACCTCCCGGAGCGCCGACGGCTCGATACCGTGCATGGCGTCCTGGAGGTCGTCGTCCGTCACCTCGATCCGTTCGAGGATCTCCGCGTCGATCTCCTCGGACTCCAGGTCGATCTCCGGGCGGATGCGCCGGAGGGCGTTCATCCCGGCCTCCTTGGCCAACGACTCCAGGTCCGCGCCGACGAACCCGTGGGTGTTGTCGGCGTACGCGTCCACGTCCACGTCGTCCGACAACGGCATGTTGCGGGTGTGGACCTGGAGAATCTCGCGGCGGCCCTCGCGGTTCGGCACGCCGACCTCGATCTCGCGGTCGAACCGGCCCCCACGCCGCAGCGCCGGGTCGATGGCGTCCACACGGTTGGTCGCGCCGATCACGACCACCTGCCCGCGCTCCTCCAGCCCGTCCATCAGGGAGAGGAGCTGGGCGACGACGCGCCGCTCCACGTCGCCGGAGGTCTCCTCGCGTTTGGGCGCGATGGAGTCCAGCTCGTCCATGAAGATGATCGCGGGGGCGTTCTCCTGGGCCTCCTCGAACACCTCCCGGAGCTGTTCTTCGCTCTCCCCGTAGTACTTGCTCATGATCTCCGGCCCGGAGAGCGTCTGGAAGTGGGCGTCGATCTCGTTGGCGACCGCCTTGGCGATCATCGTCTTCCCGGTGCCCGGCGGGCCGTGGAGCAACACCCCCTTCGGCGGCTCGATGCCGAGACGGTTGAACAGCTCCGGGTGCCGCATCGGCAGTTCGATCATCTCGCGCACCTGCTGGAGTTCGCCGTCCAGCCCGCCGATGTCCTCGTAGGTCACGTCCGGCGTCTCCGCCCCGGCGGCGGCGGCGTCGTCCGCGATCTGCTCTGCGGGGCGCTCGCTCACCTGGACCTCCGTGGAGTCCGTGATGACGACCGTCCCCTCGGGGCTCGTGGAGGCGATCTTCAACGGCACGGCCTGGGAGTTGCCGCCCATCATCCCGAGCCCGAAGGAGAACGGCAGCGTCTGGCCCTTCGTCACCGGACGGCCGGACAGCTTGTTGCGGATCAGCGAGCCGATGTCACCCCGCACCCCGAACTGTTGGGGTAACGCGATCGTGATGCGTTCTGCGGGCTCCACGTCCGCCGCCGCCACCTCGACCGTGTCGTCGATCCCGACGTCCGCCTCCTTGCGGAGCTGGCCGTCGATCCGGACGACGCCGCTGCTGTCGTCCTCCGGGTAGCCGGGCCACACCCGCGCGATCGCGGTCTCGTCGCCGACGAGCTTCACGTAGTCGCCGGCCTGCAGGTCCAGCTCCTCTGCGGCCAGCCGGTCGACGGCCGCCAGCCGGCGGCCGGCGTCCTTCTGCTTCAACGGCTTGACGGTGAGATTCACGCTGCCACCTCCACGACGACCACACCGTTGTTGACAGTCGCCGACGCCGGCTCACCCGGCAGTTCGAGCTCGAAGGTGTCGGCGTCTGCGCCCTCGCCGACGGCCACGATCGCGACCCCGTCGACCGTGTCGACGGAGGCCGTCTCCCCCCCCGGGAGGTCGACCGCGAGGACCGTCCGGTCCGGGTAGTCGTACCGCCGCACGAGCCGTTCCGCACCGGTCTGTGAGTGTCTCTGGGTCATCTTTCCTAACCACAGGTAACAGTCGTACGCATATGAACCTTTCGCCGATCAATCGCAATACGGCGTCGGGGTGTCCCGAGTGCGGTTGTCTCGCGCTTCACATCGCGGGGCCGTCGCGGCGACACGACGTGGGAACCGACAGCGGGCGGCGGGGCGGAGACGGCCGAGCGGTCGTGGGCGACGGACGACGGGCGCGTCTCTCCGGACGGTGTCGCGAGCGGACAGAAGCGTCTCCGGACGGTGTCGCGAGCGGAGAGAGGGGTGTGCCGGGAGCCTACGGCAGGAGTCCGGCGGCCGCGGCCTCGGCCGTCTCGATGATCGGGCCGAAGCCGGGGAGCAGTAGCAGCGTCCCGACGGCGGCGACGATCACGGCGGCGTACAGTGCCGTCGGCGTGCCCGACAGCTCGACGGGCGTGTCCGGCTCTTCGATCCACAGCGCCTTCACGACCCGGCTGTAGTAGAACAACGACAGCGCGGAGTTGACCGCCCCCGCGGCCGCGAGCCACCAGTAGCCGGCGCTGACGGCGCCGGCGAACAGGAAGTACTTCGAGAAGAAGCCGCCGAACGGCGGCAGCCCCGCGAGCGAGAACATGAACACGGACATCGCGGCGGCCGCGACCGGCACCTGCCGGCCGAGCCCGGCGTAGTCCTCGAACCGCTTCCCGACGCCCCAGTTCTCCGCCAGCGCGACGAACAGGAACGCCCCGGTGTTCATGAAGCCGTACACCATGAGGTGGGCCATCGACGCCCCCAGCACGCTACCGGGCTCGGCGGCGGTGACGGAGCCGCCGGTCCAGGCGGCCAGCCCGATCAGGGCGTAGCCGGCGTGACCGACGGAAGAGTACGCCAGCATCCGCTTGACCGTCTCCTGGGTGGCGGCGGCGAAGTTCCCCAGTGTCATCGTGACGATCGCCAACACCTGGAACAACAGCATCCAGTCGACGCCGACCCCTTCCAACGGGAACCCGAGCGTGAACACTCGGAACATCAGCGCGAACCCGGCGGCCTTCGACGCCGACGACAGGAACGCGGTGACGGGCGCGGGCGCACCCTCGTACGCCTCCGGCGCCCAGAACTGGAACGGGGCGCTCGCGGTCTTGAACGCGAACCCACCGGCGACCATCAGCACACCGACGCCGGCGATGCCGGCGACGCCGTCTGCGCCGCCGACGACCGCCGCCGGCTCGCGGAGCCCGGCGGCCACGTCCGACAGGACGAGCGAGCCGGTGGCGCCGTACACGAGCGAGATCCCGAACGCGAACACCGCAGACGACAGCGCGCCGACGAGGAAGTACTTCAGCCCACCCTCGACGCTGCCGTCGTTGGACTTCAGGAACCCGACGAGCGCGTACGACGGCAGCGACGCCAGCTCCAGCGAGACGAACGCCGTCGCCAGGGAGTTGGCGCTGGCCATCAGCGCCATGCCCGTGGCCGCCAGCAGGACGAGCGCGTAGTACTCCGCCTGGTAGCTGCGGTCACGGAGGTAGTCGAAGCTCGCCACCGACACGAGCGCGGTGACGGACGCGAACAACGCCTGGAAGAACAACGACATCCCGTCGACGACTAGGGCGCCGTCGAACAGCGTCAGCGACTCGCCGGTGCCGATCAGCCCGGCGCCGGGCGACAGCAGCCAGCCGGCCAGCCCCAGCGCCGACAGCGAGCCGACCACCGACAGGCCGGCCAGGAGCGCCGGACTGTTGTCGTCCGGGTCGATCAGGTCGATCACGAACAGGAGCAGTCCGGTGACCGCGAGCGCGACCGCCGGCGCGAGCCCGACCCACGCCGGGAGGTGACTGGACATTACAGCTCACCCCCCGTTCCCAGGATCGGGTCGATGGCGTCCGTGATCATGTCGAAGAACAGCTCCGGAGCGACGCCCAAGGCGACGATCGACAGGAGCAACACCGCCAGCGGCACCGTCTCCGTCAGCCCGGCGGGCGACACGTCGTAGTCCGTCTCCAGTTCGTACGGGCCGAACAACGTCTTCTGCATCGCCAACAGGAGATAGCCCGCGACGATCACGATCCCGAACATCGCGGCGGCCGCGAACAGGGGCGCCGACGGCAACACCGTCGAGGCGAACGCCCCCTGGAAGATGAAGAACTCCGCGGCGAAGCCGGCCATCAGCGGCAGTCCCATGTAGCCGAACGCGCCGGCGATCAGGATCCCGACCGTCACCGGCATCCGGTCTGCCAGCCCGGACATCGACCCCACCATCCGCGTGTGGGTCTCGTTGTAGATGACGCCGACCGCCATGAACATCAGCCCGGAGATCAGGCCGTGCGCGACCATCTGGAACGTGGCGCCGCCGACACCCAGCGTGGTGTAGGCGACGAGCCCCAAGATCACGTACCCCATCGACGACACCGACGAGTACGCGACGATCCGCTTGAGGTCCCGTTGGGCCAGCGCCAGCATCGCGCCGTAGATCACGGAGACGACCGCGAAGATCGCGATCAGCCCCGCGTACTGTTGGGCCACGTCCGGCAGCATCGTGAAGTTGTACCGGAGCATCGCGTACGTCCCCATCTTCAGCAGGACGCCCGCCAGGAGCACCGACACCGGGGTCGGCGCCTCGACGTGGGCGTCCGGCAGCCAGGTGTGGAACGGGACGACCGGCACCTTCACCGCGAACCCGAGGAACATGGCGGCGAACGCGACCGTCTTCACCGTCGACGGCGCCAGTCCGAGGAAGCCGGACACCTCGCCCGCGTGGATCGCGGCCGTGATCGCCGGCAGACCGAACGTGGACACGTCCAGGCTGTACACGAGCTGGATGAAGAAGATGAACATCACGAGCGAGGCGATGTTCGTGTACACGAAGAACTTGATCGCCGCGTACTTGCGGCGGGGACCGCCCCAGATCCCGATCAGGAAGTACATCGGGACGAGCACGGCCTCCCAGAACACGAACCACGCGAAGAAGTCGAGCGCGGTGAACACGCCCAACAGGTTCGCCTCCATGAACAGGACGAGCCCGTAGAACTGCGCCTGTCGCTCGTCGATGGGTTTCCACGCCGAGAGGATCGCCAGCGACGTGAGGAACGTCGAGAGAACGACGAGCGGGAGACTCACCCCGTCGACGCCGACGAACCACTGGAGCTCGATTCCGCCGACCTCCAGCCACCGGATCTGTGTCTCGAACGCCCGGGCGGCAGAGCCGTCCAGCAGGGCGTTGCCGGCGGCGTCGAACGCCGTCCACATGTAGAGGCTCCCCGCCAGCGGTAGGAGGCTCGCGACGAACGCGAGCTTACCGGCGACCCTGTCGGGGGCGAGCAGTACGACCAGTGCGGCCAGGAACGTCACGCCGATCAGTGCCTCGATTATCACAGCAACCACCCCTCGTACAGCCCGAACGCCACCAGGAGCGCCGTCAGCCCCAGCGTCACGAGCGTCGCGTAGTTACTCACGATCCCCGTCTGGATCCGGCGGATCCGGGAGCCAGACGAGAGACTCACGCTGGAGACGCCGTTCACGACCCCGTCGATCAGACTCTGGTCGACGGTGTCTGCGACCCGCGCGAGCGGCTGGACGACGTTCGTCGCCAGCCACACCTGGTACTCGTCCTGGTAGTAGTTGTTGTACAACACGTCCTGGAGCCCGCCGAGCTTCGCCGTGTGCTCGGTCGGCTCCGGCGTCGCGTACAGCCGGAAGCCGGCGATCGCACCGATCAGCGCCAGCCCCAGAGACAACGCTCCGGGCAGGATCGGTCCCAGCTCGGCGGCGGTTATCTTCGCCGGGTTCACGCTGTGGAGCAGGTGGTGGTAGTGCTCCGTCGACAGCGTCTCCATCAGCGCGACCCCCTTCGGGCCGTGGAGCCACTGGTGGAGGAAGTCCACCTCGGCGCCGGTGAGCTTCTTCACCGGCGCGAGGTTGAGGAACCCGGTCGTCGCCGCGAGCACGCCCAGCACCGTCAACGGCCCCTTGACGTTCCACCGGACCGGCTCCGGATCGGCGGCCTGGTCCGTCCGCGCCTCACCGTGGAAGGTGAGCGCCACCATCCGGAACGTGTAGAACCCGGTGAACAACACCGCCAACAGGCCCATCGCGTACGCCGCCAGGAACACCGTCCCGAGCGGCCCGGTCGTGCCGAGCCCGTGGATCAACGCCTCGTACAGCACCTCGTCTTTCGACCAGAAGCCCGCGAACGGGACGATCCCCGCCAGCGCCAGCGAGCCGACCAGGAACGTCGCGTACGTGACGGGCATCCGCTTTCGGAGACCGCCCATGTCCCACATGTTCTCGTTGTGGTGCATGGCGATGATGACCGACCCTGCACCCAGGAACAGGAGCGCCTTGAAGAAGGCGTGGGTGAGCAGGTGGAACGTCGCGGCGACGTAGCCGCCGGTCCCCAGCGCGAGCATCATGTAGCCGTACTGGGAGATCGTGGAGTACGCCAGCACCTGTTTCAGTTCCCGTTTGACGAGCCCCATCGTCGCCGCGAACAGGGCGGTGAAGCCACCGACCAAGGCGACGACGGCGAGCGCCCCGGGCGAGACGGCGTAGAAGCCGTACATCCGGGCGACCAGGAACACCCCGGCCGCGACCATCGTCGCGGCGTGGATCAGCGCCGACACCGGGGTCGGACCCTCCATCGCGTCCGGCAGCCAGGTGTGCAACGGGAACTGGGCGGACTTCCCGATCACGCCGCCCAACACGAGCAGACCGAGGATCGTGAACCACGTCCCCGGCTCGAAGCCGAACGTCCGGACGCTCGCCTCACCGGCGAGCACGAGCTCCGCGAGGTGCGGGAACGACTCCCCGCCCGCGAACTGCGCCGTACCGAACGTGGCGACGATCCCGACCAGCCCGACGAGGAAGAAGTAGTCCCCGAACCGGGTGACGAGGAACGCCTTCTTGGCCGCGCTGGGCGGACCGGACTCCCGGAAGTGGAAGCCGATCAGCAGGAACGAACACAGCCCGACCAGCTCGAAGAAGACGAACGACTGGAGCAGGTTGTCGGAGACGACGAACCCGAGCATCGACGCCGTGAACAGCCCGAGCCCGGCGTAGTACCGCGGGAGACCGGTCTCGCCCTCGTCGTTCATGTAGCCCAGCGAGAAGACGTGGACCAAGAGGGCGACCAACGAGACGATCACGAGCATCATCGCCGACAACGGGTCCAACAGGAGCCCGAAGGTGAGCTCCAGCGTCTCCGCCTCGACGCCGGCCGCGACGGCCCACTCGTAGATCGTCTCGTCGTACACGTCACCGCCCGCGACGGTCAGGGCGACCCAGCCAGACAGGACGAGCGACCCCGCGGTCGCCGCGATACCGGGCAGTGCCCCGCCCTTGGGCAACACGTCACGACCGTACAGCCCGGCCGCGAGCGCGATCAGGAACGAGACGAACGGCAGCGCGACGATCGCCGGAGCGTAGGTGAACGCGCCCGCCATCTCACCACCTCATCGTTGTCGCCTCTGTCACGTCGACGCCGGAGAACCGGCGGTACAACACCAGGATGATTCCGATCCCGACGGCGACCTCCGCGGCCGCCAGCGCCATCGTGAACAGGCTGAACACCTGTCCGGTGAGGTTCCCCCACATGCGTGCGAACGCGACGAGATTGATGTTGGCTGCGTTGAGCATCAGTTCCACGGACATCAGGAACAACAACGCGTTCCGGCGGGTCAGGACGCCGAACACGCCGATACAGAACACTGCTGCCGCCAGCAGGAGGTACCACTGGACCGGGACGGCCATCAGCGGTCACCCCCCTCGTTCGTCCCGCCGTCGGACAGCGCCGTCGTGAGCCCACCGTCGTCTTCCGTCTGGGCGAGGTAGACGGCCGCGTCGATGGCGACGTCCAGCACGACCGCGATGGTGATGAACGCCACGAGGAACCCCTCGGCGTCGACGTCACCCTGCGGGAGGTTGAACATCGCGTAGCCGATGCTGGCGGTGATGGAGGCGTCCGCCGGGAACCCCTGTGCGGCACCGAAGTCGCTGCCGAGGACGACGACGGCGAGCACACCGAACAGTGCCACCGCGGCCAGTCCCGGAACCAGGTGCGAGCCCAGCTTCAGTCGGGGCCAGGAGGCGTCGCTCACGCGCGATCAGCCTCCGGCTCCGGCTCGTTCGTGTCGGTCTCGGCGTCGACCCCGCCGCGGCGGACCAGCATGACGGCGAACGTGATGAGGATCAACACCCCGCCAACGTAGACGAGGATCTGCATGGCGGCCAGGAACTCCGCCTGTAACATCACGTAGTGCACCGCGACGCTGAGCAACGCGACCCCGAGGAGGAGTGCGGAGTGCCACACGTCCTCCATCAGGACGACGCCCAGCGCCGAGCCCACCGTAACGAGGGCGAACAGCGCGAACGCGATTGTCTCTGCGACCATTACGTGGAGGTTCCCTTCGGTGCGGGTTTCAAGGTTTCGAGAACGCGCCGGCCCCGTCGGCCGGCCGTGTGAGCGGCTGTACACGCTCGTCTGAGGGATCGGCCGGAGTAGAGACGGTCGTCGTCGCCGCGTGGTCGTAAACGATCATTCTCCCGTGTGCGCGCGACCTGGGTGGCAGTCACACGGTCGGCGCGGTCGTCTCCCGGGGGGGGCCGTTCGGGCACGCACGACGACTGTCGAGAGGAGCGACGGGTCCGACGTACCGCGACTACGGCCAGTTACCGGAGTTCTCGTAGGCGTCGACGACCCGGCGGATGGCGACGACGTACGCCGCGGTCCGGAGGTTCGGCGCGTCGGTCGACTCGAAGGCGTCGATCATGTCGTCGAACCCGTTCGTGATGTGGCGTTCCAGTTCCTCGTTCACCTTCTCCTCGGTCCAGTAGAAGCGCTGCCGGTTCTGGACCCACTCGAAGTAGCTCACGGTGACGCCGCCGGCGTTGGCGAGGATGTCCGGGACGACGTACGTGTCGGAGTCGGCGAGCACGTCGTCGGCCTCGGGCGTGAGCGGACCGTTGGCGGCCTCGACGATAACGTCCGCACGCACGTCCGTCGCCAGGTCGCCGTCGATGGCGTTCTCCAGGGCGGCGGGGACGAGGAGGTCCACGTCCATCGTCAGCAGTTCGTCGTTGGACAGCTCCTCCGTGGCCCCCTCGTAGCCGGAGACGGAGCCGGTCTCCCGCTTGAACTCCTTGACCGCGACCGTGTCGAGACCCGCGGGGTCGTGGATCGCGCCGCTGGAGTCGGAGACGGCGACGACCGTCCCACCCTGTCGTTCGATCAGCTTCGCGGCGACCCAGCCAGCGTTGCCGTACCCTTGGACGGCGACAGTGGCCTCCGACAGGTCACGGTCGAGGTAGTCGAACACCTCGCGGCTGGCGAACGTCGTCGACCGGCCGGTCGCCTCCACGCGGCCGGCGCTGCCGCCGTTGTCCGGCGCCTTCCCCGTGATGACGCCCGGCGCGGTCGTGTTCTCCAGCGTCTCGTACGTGTCCTTGATCCAGTTCATCTCCCGTTGGCCGGTGTTGACGTCCGGCGCCGGGATGTCGCGGTCCTCGCCGATCAACGGCCGCAGCTCCGTGGCGAACGCGCGGGTGAGTCGTTCCAACTCCGCGTCGCTGTACGCCGACGGCTCCACCTCGATCCCGCCCTTCCCGCCGCCGTACGGGACGTTCGCGATTGCACACTTGTACACCATCCACCCGGACAACGCCTTCACCTCGTCGCGGTCGACCCCCGGGTGGTAGCGAATTCCGCCTTTGTACGGCCCACGGTCCCCGTTGAACTGCGAGCGGTACGCGCTGAACACCTCGATGCTCCCGTCGTCGAGTTCGACGGAGAGGTTCGTCTCCAACACGCGCTCTGGGTTCTTCAGCCGGGTGAGCACGTCCGGCGACACGTCCAAGTGACGCGCCGCGTCGTCGATTTGTTCCTGGAGACTCTCGAAGGGGTTCGCCTCGTCGGACATATCTACGCGAGAGGTACCGGCGTTTGTAAGCCTGCCGAATCAATCGCATACCTAATCCTATTACGACCTTAATTATCCACCCCGTGTGTACCGTTCCCGGGCTGAAGGGTCGGGAGAAGCCCAGAGCGGCCAGAATTCTGACTCGTGTTCGAGTTGTCGCCGGGCACTCCGGGGTGAGCGGCGCCCCGGGTCGCTCGTCCGCGTCGAGGGTCACTCACCTGCGTCGAACGAGACGCCGTCGGGAGTCACCCACCGTCGAAGGAGACGCCGGCCGCGAGCGCCCGCTCGCGGACCCGCTCGGCCTGGGCGATCAGCGGTGCGTCGATCATCTCTCCGTCCACCTCGAACACGCCACGGCCGTCGTCGGCTGCGCGGTCCCGGGCCGCCAACACCCGGCGAGCCCACGCGATCCGGTCGTCGTCCGGGGTGAACGCCTCGTTGATCGGGCCGACCTGGGCCGGGTGGATCGCCATCTTCCCGTCGTAGCCGAACTCGACGGCCGTGTGGGTGTCCGCTCGGAGCCCGGCCTCGTCCTCGAAGTCCGTGTACAGCGTGTCGATCGCGTCGACTCCGGCGGCCGCAGCCGCGGTGACGACCCGTTGGCGGGCGTACACCACCTCCGTCCCCTCGCTCGTTCGGGTCGCTCCCACGTCCGCCGCCAGATCCTCCGCGCCGAACACGAGCGCGTCCGTCGCCGGGTGGTCGGCGATTTCGACGGCCTCGGTCACCCCCCGAGCGGTCTCGACGAGCGCCAACACCGGACAGTCGAGTCCTCGCTCGGCCAACAGCTCCGCCGTCGCCGCCACGTCGTCTGCGCCGCTCGCCTTCGCCAGCATCACCGAGTCCGGCGGCGCGTCCACGAGGGCGTCCGCGTCCGCCGCCGGCTCCGTCCCGGACAGCCGGACACACACCTCCGCGTCCGGCTGGAACTCCGGGTCCGCCAACAGCTCTGCAACCGCCTCGCGGGCCGCCGGCAGCGCGTCCGGCGCGACGGCGTCCTCCAAGTCTACTGCGATCACGTCCGGGTCCGCGCGGGGCGCCTTCCGGACGAGTTCGGGCTGGTCGCCGGGCGAGAACAGGAGACTGCGTCTGGACACGCCCGCACCCTCGGCCGCCTGCCGTTCGAAGCTTCCGGTCGGCTCCGGGGGGTCTATGTCCCCGCCGGCCGACCGTCCGGGCGTGACCGGACGCTACTACGAGGCGTTCACCGTCGGAGAGACCGTCGACCACGAGCGCCGCCGGACGATCAGCGAGCGCGACAACCAGGTGTTCTGTGACACGACGATGAACCAACAACCGCTCCACCTGGACGCCGACTTCGCCGGCGACACCCAGTTCGGCGAGCGGATCGTCAACGGCCTCCTCACGATGAGCGTCGCCGTCGGCGTCTCTATCCCCGAGACCACCGACGGCACGATCGTCGCCAATCTCTCGTACGACGACGTGTCTCACCCCAACCCCGTCTTCCACGGCGACACGATCCGCGCACGCTCGACCGTCACGGACAAACGCGAGACGAGTGACGGCGAACGCGGTGTCGTCACCATGCGCGTCGAGGCGTTCAAAGTCGCCGACGCCGACCCCGCAACCGGCGACTACGACGGCGGCAGCGCCGACCCCAGCGAGGTGACCGACGACGGCGACGTGCTCGTCTGCTCGTTCGAGCGGACCGTGTTGTCGCTGAAACGGGACGCCGAGTCGTGACGGCCGCCGCGCCCGACGGCGCCGTGGGCTCGCTCGTCGCGGCCGCGGGTACGCTCGTCGACAGCGCCGGCACCGTCGCGGATCGCGTGGCCGTGGCGTTGCCCGCGCCGGCGACGCTCGCCCGACTCGGGCTCGCGGCGATGCTCGTCGCCGCCGGCGCCCACAAACTGCTCCAACCGGGCGACTGGGCGGCGTACGTCACCGACTGGCTCGCGCCGTTCCTCGTCGTCACGCCCGTCCAGTTCATGCTGCTCAACGGCTGGCTGGAGCTGGGGTTCGCCGGACTGTTGCTCGCGGATCGCTACACCGCGTTCGCCGCGACCGTCGCGTGGGTGTCGCTGTCTGCGACGATCGCGTACCTCGGTGTCGTGTGGCTGACGACCGGCGCGTTCGGCGACGTGATCGCGCGGGACCTGGGACTGCTGGCGCTGGCGCTCGTCGTGTTCCGTGACGCCCGCGAGAGTCGGGTCGGGAGTGGGTGAACCAGCCGGCTACAGGATCGTCCCGTGTTTCTTCTCCGGCACGCTCTTGTCGATGTCGGCGTAGAAGTCGAACCGGTTGACCAGCTCCTCGCGGAGCGTCGACGGCTCGATCACGTCGTCGATCACCACCTCGCTCGCCATCCGGTGGACGTCGATGTCCCGACGGTACTCCTCGCGTAGCTCCTGTTCGCGTTCCGCACGGGCGTCCTCGTCTTCGATGTCCGCGAGTTCGTTGGCGTAGACGGCGTTGATCGCCGCCTCCGGCCCCATGATGGCGATCTCGCCGGAGGGGAGCCCCAGCACGGACTCCGGCTCGTAGGCCGGGCCACCCATCGCGTAGATCCCGGCGCCGTACGCCTTCCGGACGACCACCGTCTGCTGGGGGACGGTCGCGGCGGAGGTGGCGTAGATGAACTTCTTCCCCTTCTCCAGAATGGCGTCTTTCTCCACCTGTGAGCCGGCCATGAACCCCGGCGTGTCACAGAGGTACAGCAGGGGGATCTCGTAGGCGTCACACGTCCAGATGAACTCCGCGGCCTTCTCGGCGGCGTCGGGGAAGATCGCCCCCGACCGCTCGGCGGGTTGGTTGGCGACGATCCCCACCGGCCGGCCGTCGATCCGGGCGAACGCAGTGACGATCTCCGGGCCGTACTCCGGCTTCAGCTCGAACACCGACTCCGCGTCCACGACCCGTTCGATCAGGTCGGTCACGTCGTACGCCCGATTCGGGGCGTCCGGGATGACCGCGTCCGTCCCGCGTGGGTCCAGTGCCGGCGGCTCCGGGTCCGCCCGCGGCGGGTCCTCGCCGGCCACGTCCGGGAGGTACGAGATCAGCTCCGCGACCAACTGCCGGGCGTGGGCCTCGTCGTCGGCGACGAGGTCCGCGCTGCCGGAGTACTTGGCGTGGACCGCCGGGCCGCCGAGGTCGTCCATCTCGATCTCCTCGCCGGTGACCATCTTCACCATCCGGGGCGAGGCGATGGCCATCGCCGACATCCCCTCCACCATGATCGTGAAGTCGGCGAACACCGGGGTGTACGCCGCGCCGGCGATGCAAGGCCCGTACAGCACACAGATCTGTGGCACCCGCCCGGACAGCATCGAGTGGTTGTAGTAGTACTTCCCGATCCCCTCGCGGTTGGCGAAGAAGCCGGTCTGTTGGTCGATCCGACCGCCGGAGGAGTCCATCAGGTAGACGACCGGCTTGCCGTTCTTCAGCGCGCGTTGTTGCATCCGGAGGAACTTCTCGACCCCCTTCGCGGCCATCGACCCCGCCTTCACCGTGAAGTCGTTGGCCATGACGTGGATGTCGCGCCCCTCGAACTCCGCGCCGCCGGTGATGAGTCCGTCGGCGGGGATGCGGTCGCTCTCCGTCGGGTCCGTCGTCTCCGGCGAGTCCGGGTGCCAGTCGTCGAAGTTGGCGAACCGACCGTCCTCGAACGTCAACGCGTCCCCGGGGTCACCGTCGGGGTCGCCGAACCAGAGGTTCAGTCGGTCGCGGACGAACAGCTTCCCCTGGTCCGGGAGTCGGTCCTTGTACTTCTGTGGACCGCCCGAGAGGATGTCGTCGACCTCCTGGCGGAGCTGTCGTTCCCGGTCGCCCGGCCGTTTGCCGTCGTCGACCGGGTAGTCCGGTTCCGGCGGCGTCGCGGCCGCGGCCGGCTCCTCCCCGTCGCCGACCACTACCTCCACCTCGACGGCGAGGTGTTCGGCCAGCGCCGACGCGATGGCGGACGCCTCCTCGTCTGTGGCTCCCGCTCCGACGTGGACTCGCATACCGGGGTGGTGGCGAGTATTGCGGAAAACGGTTTCTATGCCACTCCGGCACACGGGCGTGGGCCCACTCGGGTCCGCGGAGTCGCCGTCTCCCCGTCCGTCCCGGCCGCGACCGCCTGTCTGTACCACGACGGCCGCGAGACGGTCGTCGCGTCGCGGTTCGTCACCCGGAACCGTCGGGTGACCCGCCGGAGCTGGCCGCCCCGGTCGCGGGTGTACGTCACCTCGAACGACCGGACGACGCCGCTCGGCTCCACCGTCGCCGTCAGTCGCACGTCGTACGCCTCGTACGCCGAGTCGACGGCCGCCGACCCCTCCACGAGGAACACGGGGTCGGTCGTCCCGACGCGGCTCACGCGGGTGACGTTCGCCGCTCGGAACGCGAACGCGACGGCCGCCTGGCCGGTCGTGTCCGAACGGGCGATGGGGGGGAACGGCGTCCGGTCGAAGCCGTACGTCACGTTGCCGTCGGCCGACTCCGTCCGGGAGACGGTCAGACTGTCGTTGCCCCAGTAGCTGACGTTGCGCTCACCCAGGTCGACGGCACCCGGGCGTGGGCCGGAGACGGTCTGGACCACCGCCAGTCGTCCGCCGCGGGGGTCGCCGTCGTCCCGGAGGACGACACGGCTCCGGCCCAACAGCTCTCCGTCGGTCGACCGCACCGTGATCGTCCGGACGACCGTCCGGGACTGCGAGGCGAGGCTCCGGGCGTGACTCGCCGCGAGCCGACCGGCGTCGACCGTCTCCGGCCCCAACGCCGGCGGCAGTGCCTCCGGGAGCGTCGGGGTCTCGGTCGGAGTCGGCGACACGGTCGGCGTCGGTACGGGCGAGGCCGTGGGCGTCGGAGTCGCCGTCGGCGTCCCCTCCAGTGCCGGATTGACCGTGTTGCCGTCGGCGCCGTCGGAGCCGGCGAGCCCGCCACAGCCGGCGACGACCACGACCACACAGACGACGAGGAGACGGGCCCGTGTCACGGGGATGCAACGGCCCGCGGCGTGAAAAGCCCTTCCGCAGGCCCGAAACCAAGACTTTTGTAGGGCGTACGGCGAATAGCCGCAGTACGAAGGTCGATGGTCCGGAAGAAGACGCTCAGCCCGAGTGGGGCCAAGGACGAAGACGGGGAGTACCACAACGTTCACGTGAACCTCCACGAGGACGAACTCGCCGTCGCGGGGATGGATATCGGTGACGAGGTCTTCGTCCGTGTGCGAGACGGGAAGATCATCATTCAACAGGCGGACCCGGACGACGTGGAACACGACTTCTGAGAGGGCCCGTGAGCACGACTCTGTACGACCGACTGAAGCCAGCACTGTTCGCACTGCCGCCGGAGACGGCCCACGGACTCACACACCGCCTGATGCGGACCGTCCAGGACACTCCCGTCCAGTCTGCACTGGAGCGGACCCTGACCGTCCGCGACCCCCGGCTGTCGACGGAGCTGTGGGGGCTGGAGTTTCCCACGCCGGTCGGTGTCGCGGCCGGCTTCGACAAGAACGCCCACGTGCCGCGGTTCCTCGCCGCACTGGGGTTCGGTCACGTCGAGGTCGGCGGGGTCACCGCCGAACGCCAGTCCGGCAACCGTCGCCCCCGGATGTTCCGGCTGCCGGAGGCCGATGCCGTGGTCAACCGCATGGGGTTCAACAACGAGGGCGCCGACGCCGTCGGCGACAGGCTCGCCCGCGAGCCCGCGCCGCCGGTGCCAGTCGGCGTCAACGTCGGGAAGTCCAAGTCGACGCCGTTGTCGGAGGCCGCCGACGACTACCGCTACACCTACGACCGTGTCGGCGACCACGCCGACTACACGGTCGTCAACGTCTCCAGCCCGAACACGCCCGGGCTCCGCTCGCTCCAGAACCGCTCGGCCCTGGAGTCGATCCTGGGAGAGCTCCGGGACGCCGGGGCGAACCCGTTGTTGGTGAAGCTGTCGCCGGACCTCTCGACGGCCGCGACGGAGGAGGCGCTCGCGGTCGTCTCCGACCTCGGGCTCGACGGCGTCGTCGTGACGAACACGACGACGGAACGAGACGACGTCGACGACCCCCGGCAGGCAGAGCGGGGCGGGCTCTCCGGCGCCCCCATCGAGGGCCGGGCGACGGAACTCGTCCGGTTCGTCGCCGAACGAGTGGACGTGCCCGTGATCGGCGTCGGCGGGGTGAGCGACGCCGCCGGCGCGTACGCCAAGATCCGCGCCGGCGCCAGCGTCGTCCAACTGTACACCGCGCTCGTGTTCGAGGGGCCGACCGTCGCCCGCGACATAAATCGTGGACTCCTGGAGCTGCTGGAGCGCGACGGGTTCGACTCCGTCGAGGACGCCGTCGGCGCCGACCTCTAGCTGTCCACGAGGTCGATCTCGTCGTCGCCGTTCGGCACCACACAGAGGAACGACCCCGGCTCGTCGCCGGCGTTGTCGTACGCGTGGACGGTGCCGGCCGGGATCAGGAGCGCGTCCCCCCGAGACACCGTGTGTTCCTCGTCGTCGATTTCGACAGTGTACTCTCCCGACAGGACGTACTGTTCGTGTTCCACCGCGTTCGTGTGTGCCGGCACGCTCGCGCCGGGGGCCAGCCGGAACCGCCGGAGCGCGAAGTTCGGTGCGCCGTCCGTCTCGTCCACCAACACGGCCTTCGACAGCCCCTCGGCGGCGTCGACCGGCTCCGCCGACACCCCGTCTGCGTCCCGAACGGTCGGGCCCGGTCCGTCGTCCGTCGACTGTGTCGTGTCTGTCACGGCCGTCCGTTCGGTCACGACCGGAATCAATCTGCCGCCCCCCGACACTCGGGTTTATGACCCGCGGGCACGGAGTGTCGGGTATGCGAGGTATCCGCGTCGGCCGCGTCGCCGGCATTCCGATCCAGTTGAACTGGACGTTCCTCGTCATCCTGCCGGTGTTCGCCTGGCTGATCGGCCAACAGGTGGGGCGGCTGATCGACCCGCTCAACGGTCTCCTGGGGCTCGGCATCGCTCCGGGGACGCTCACCGGTGGGCTGCTCCCGCTCGCACTCGGAGCCGGGGCCGCCGTCGGGCTGTTCGGCTCCGTCTTACTCCACGAGTTCGGCCACTCGTTCGCCGCGCTCCGGTACGGCTACGGGATCGAGTCGATCACGCTGTGGCTGTTCGGCGGCGTCGCCCAGTTCGAGGACAACCCCGACGACTGGCGCGCCGAGTTCGTGATCGCGTTGGCCGGGCCGGCCGTCAGCGTCGGGCTCGGCGTCGCGTTCGGCGCGGTCGCCTCGACCGTCTCCCTGCCGGAGACGGTCGCGTTCGTCGTCGGCTACCTCGCGCTGATGAACGTCGTCTTGGCCGTGTTCAACATGCTCCCGGGGTTCCCGATGGACGGGGGGCGGGTGCTCAGGGCGCTCCTGGCCAGCACCTACTCGTACCCGAAGGCGACGAAGATCGCCGCCGACGTGGGGAAGGTGTTCGCGTTCCTGATGGGTTTCTTCGGTATCCTCTCGCAGGACTGGCTGCTCGTCGGGCTCGCCTTGTTCGTCTACGTCGCCGCCTCCGGCGAGGCCCAACAGACCGCTCTCCAGGCCGCCCTGGAGGACGTGACCGTCGGCGACATCATGACGCCAGCCTCGGAGGTGAAGACGGTGGCGCCACGCACCAGCGTCGCCGAGCTGTTGAGTCGGATGGTCCAGGAGCGCCACACCGGCTACCCGGTCGTCGAGAACGACCGACTCGTCGGAATGGTCACCCTGGAAGACGCCCAGAGTGTCCGCGAGGTGGAGCAGGACGCCTACCCCGTCGGCGACGTGATGGCGACGGAGATTGCCAGCGTCGGGCCGCGGACGGAGGCGATCCAGGCGCTGCGGGCGATGCAGGACGACGGGGTCGGCCGACTGATCGTCGTCGACGACGACGGCGACCTCGTCGGACTCATCTCCCGGACGGACCTGATGGACGCCTTCGACATCATCAGCCGCGGCGGCCGCGTCGGCGGCCCGGGCCGGTACCGCGACCGCGGGGAGACAAGCTACCCCGGCTCGTCGTAGCCCGCCCGCCCCAGCCCCGGCCCCAGGTCCGTGAGGTACGCCGTCGCGTACGCCACTTGCTCGTCGGAGAGCCCGTACAGCTCCCCGACGAGCGTGTCGACCTCGCCGACCGTCTCGCGGACCCGTCCGGTGTCGAAGCTACCCGTTCCTCGGGTCGTCTCCGTGTAGCTCTCCACCATTCCGTCCCACAGCCGCCGAGACAGCGCGTCGATCCGGTCGGCCGCCGCCCGGACGCGGTCGTCGTCCGGCCACGGGAACGCCGACAGCTGCGTCCAGGTGTGGTGGTGTTGGTTGCCGTACGCCGACCAGTACACGTAGTACGGCGACGACTGGAGCACGAGAAACGCCGTTCGGCGCTCTAGCTCCGAGTCGAACCACAGCGCGGTCACCTCGCGGGCGTCGTACAGCCGTTCCAGCATCGGGTTGATCCAGTAGCGCACCCCCTCGCGGCGCCAGACGGGGTGGTCCCCGTCTGCCCCCGAGCCGCGGTCGTAGCGGTCCGACAACAGTTCGTCCGACTGCCCGCGGAGCCGGGAGAGCAGCCCCCGGACCGTCTCCGTCCCCACCTTCGGGAGAATCGGTCCCCCGTCGCCGTCGCCCCCGATCCGGTCTCTGAGCACCAACCCCTCCGTCGACGCGTACGACAGCGTGTCGAAACACTCCCCGCGGGTCGCCTCCGTGAACAGTCGCATCCGGCTCGTCCGAATCTCCCCGTCCCCGTCACCCCGACGCCCGGTGAGCAACGCGACCCGGACGTCCGCGTCGTCGAACAGCTTCGCCGGCCGTGACCCGAAACACGCCACGTCCGCCGTCTCCAGCCGGTCGCGCAACAGGTCGTGGAACGACTCCAGCGAGGACTGGTAGAACAGCCGGAGCGTCGTCACGTTACCCAGGTAGCCGTCGTCGTCCAACAGCTGGAGCTGTCGCTCCACGAACTGTGCGGACACCTCGCGGATCGAACCGGTTCGGTACGGCGCCGTGAAGGCGCGCTCGGCGTCGGGCAACACGTCGCCGTACGGGGGATTGCCCAGGACCACGTCGACGGAGATGGACGGGAGACCGCCGGCGTCGTCGCGGCGCAGTTCCGGGAACTGCGCTCCCCAGTGGACCGGCGCGGCGTCGGCGCCGGCGAGGTCGTACGGGGTCGGCTGCCGCTCCAGTTCCAGCGTGTAGCCGTCCGCCAGGAGCCGACGGAGGTCGTCCAACAGCGTCGCCGCGCGGTCCGGCCGGGAGGTGGCCGTGTCGGACGCCGACAACACCCGGTCGACGTCCAGCCGGGCGCTGCGGTTCCGGTCGCGCCAGGACTGCCACTCGAAGCCGGCACGCGCCAGCCGTTCTTTGTCTTCACCGCCGAGCGCCGCCGGCTCCCCGTCGACGAGCCGACGGGCTCGGACGGACGACAGGGTGGGGTAGACCTCGCCCGCCGGCACGTCCGCGAAGGTGGCGTCCAACGTCTCCGGCTCCCTCACGGTCGTCTCGACGGTGTGGGTGAGCGCGTTCAGGTACACCTCGTTGCAGTCCTCCCGGAGGTCCTCGGTCAGCGCCGCCACCTGGGATCGGTCTGCGGTCTCGCCGTCCAGGTACTCCGTCCTGGCTGCCGCCAGCCGGTCCAGTCGGTCGTCGAACGTCCGTCCGGTCACCTGTGTCGACCCCGCCGAGAGTATCGGGAGCCCGACGAGTGAGTTCCCTCTGACGACGTTCACGTCGACGTTCGGGAGCCGGCCGTACGTCTGGTCGTAGCCGTCGTCGATCATCTTCAGCCACACCCTGAGGCGGGCGATCTCCACCGCGACCGCGTCCACGTCGACGCCGTGGACGACGTTCAACGCGAGTCGTCGTTTGGCCTCGTACAGCCGTTCGTCGCTCGGCGGGCGGCCGTCGTCGAGCCCACGCAGCAACGAGTACTGGACGCGGTGGAGTTCCTCCATCGCGGTCGTGAGGAAGTGACCGGAGCCACAGGCGGGATCGAGCACGGTCAGGTCCCCGACGGCGTCCAACAACGCCGACAGGGCGGCGTGTGACTCGCCGAACGCCCCCGGGCCGGTCTCGACTTCCCGCAGCAGGGTCTGCAGCTCCGTCTCGGCGACTGCCTCACGCACCGTCTCCGAGTCGTACCCCTCGCCGGGGTTGGCGGCGAAGGTCTCGACCGCGAGGTCGTGCACCTTCGCGTCGACGGTCCGTTCCGTGACGTGGCGTGTCACGTCCGCCGGCGTGTAGTAGGCGCCCACCTCCGCCTGACGACCGGTCTCGCCGCCGATGTGGTTGATCGTCTTCTCGAACACGCTGCCGAGCAACGCCGGATCGAACTCCGCGTCGTCGAGGTCGATTCCGGCCACGAGCTCACGCACCACCGCCGTCAGCGGCGCGTCCGGGACCCGAAACTCCGACTCCGGCGGCGTCGGCTCCCGGAACAACCCGCCGTTGAGGTACGGCACCTCGCTGAACCGTCCGGTCCGGTGTTTCGGCGCCCGTTCCGACGGCGGCGTGTTCAGCAGTTCGTAGAACAACGGCTCCACGACCGCCCCGTAGAGGGTGCCGGGGGAGTCGTCCGCCCGACTCTCGTACTCGTCGACGAGGTCGACGAGCAGTCCCGGCTCCAACACCCCGCGTAGCTCCAACAACCGGACGAACAACAGTCGGTTGACCAACGACACGACGAACAGGTCCCGCCGACGGTCCTCCGTCCCCGGCGGCGTCGAGACCGCCGCCCGGAGACTCACGGCGCAGTCCGTCCGCTCGCCTTCACCGAACAACAGTTCCACGTACCGGTCGTAGAAGTCGTCGACGCTCCGGCGGCGTCGCTCGCGGAACTCGCGTGGCGCCTCCTCCGTGAGCAGTCGGTCGAGCGCGTCCGGCGAGAACTGCTCGCCGAACCGTTCGACCGGACCGGTCTCGACTCGGTCGGGCGGGGACGACGGGAGGTGACCGCGCTCGCGGGCCAGCCCGCGCAGCGTGTCACCGAAGTCGACCCGGGCCGCCTCCTGAAACTCCAGGAAGTCGCCGCCGTGCTCCGCGCGGTAGACCACCCACTCGACGCCGGTCGTCGCGACCCCGAAGTCGGGCCACGCCTTGCTCGTGAGGTACTCCTCCAGGAGATCCGTCTCCGCCTCCTCCAGACGGCCCGGCGGCTTCGCCTCGCCGACGACGCTGAACCCCCAGTCGTCGTCGACGAGCCTGAAGTCCGGAATCTCCCAGCGGATGTCGCCGTCTACCTCCCGGCGGTCACAGGGTCGCCCCGGCGCCTTCTCCACCCCCACCGCCGAGAGCAACGGCCGGATCAGCGCGTCTTCCGTCCACGACTCCGGGAGCGCGTCGAGGTCGTCCGACGTCGGCGACGCGCCGCCAGACACCACCGCCTCGAAGGCGTCCGTCTCCATCTCGTCGGCGAGTTCGGCGACGGCGTCTGTCAGAGCCGTCACCACTCGCTCTGTCGTGTCTCTTTCGTCACTCTCGACACTGCGCACGGCCTGCTCTGGTGGAGCCAGACGTATGAATATTACCTAGAAGCACACACCACTCGAAGTCACGGCTGTCGCTCGGAGGTGTCGTGAGAAGGTCCGGGTGTGAGAATTGAACCCACGTCTCAGCCCCCACAAGGCTGAAGGATACCACTACCCCAACCCGGACACACACGCACGTACTGCGGTGGCAGTGAAGTACGTTACGACTCCGTGCGACCGCGTGAGCCCGTCGCACGCCGGCGCGACCGCCGGTCTCTTGTAGCAGTCGGGCCTACGACAGGCCACTGTGGCGATCACGGACAAGATCTACCTGAAGAACCACCGCCAGATCGCCTCCCAGCTCGACACGAGCGTCCCGAAGGGGGCCTTCAAGGGGGCGACGCTGGATCTCGTCTTCACCGGCGACGGGCTCGCGGAGTTGGACGAGTCCACCCGCGACCGACTGTTGGAGTTCGCCGAGGACTTCCTCGACTGCGACTGTCAGGACAACCCGTACTGTGGCCACCCGGAGCGGAAGTTCGTCGTCTATCTCCTCGAACTCCGCGCGCAGGGACTCGGCCCGGACGCCATCGTCGACGTGATGGGCGACGACTACATGCTGTACGCCTACTCCGGCGACGTGCTCTCCTTCCTCGACTCCGCCGTCCGGACGCTGGAGGCCGTCGAGTCGCTCGCCGAGGTCGAGGGCGACGGCGAGACTGCCCGGCTGGCTCGGGAGGCGAAACGGGAGCTGACGGGTTAGCCCAGTCGGTACGGCTCGTCTCCGTCCAGTTCGAACTCCTCCGCGTCCACGCTGTCGTGGCCGTCGCCGTCTAACTCCTCCAAGTAGACGACCTCCTCGTCGTCGTCGAGCTGGTCGTTGAGGTGAGCGACGTAGCGTCGGTACTCCTCGATCTGTTCTCTGAGGTGGTCCGCCTCCAGCTCCAGCCGTTCGTGCTCGCGGACGAACCGCTTGGGTACGGTGACGGTCGGGGGGAACACCGGGTCGTCCGTCTCCTCGTTGTCGGTCTCACGCTCCGGGACGACCTCCACGCGCCCGTCGTGGTCGACCAGGGCGTCGACGTAGTCGCGGAACAACGCCGAAAGCGAGAGGTCACGCTCGTCGGCGATCTCCTGGAGCGACTCGAAGGTGTCCTGGTTCACCCGGAAGGAGATCGTCTTGTCTTTTCTTCCCATGCCGCACGGTGGGGCCGCTCGTCACTTGAAGATTCGTCAGACGGACGGGAGCCGCTAGGCCGGCGGCTCGCTGGCCCGTCGGTCGCCGTCGTCGCCGCCGAGCTCGTCGCCGTCGTCCAACGACTCCAGGGCGGCGACGACCGCCTCGCGGTACTGCTCCGTGTCGAGGTCGTAGCGCTCGCGGGCCATCCGACCGTACTCGTTGGCCTCGTCGTCGTACGCCTCGATCCGGTCGAGCGTCCGTTCGGCCGTCTCGATCACCCACCGGTCCCGGGCGCCCGCGGGCACCTCCGTGATCGACTCCGGCCTGACGGAGACGTTGACGGTGCCGTCGTCCGTCTCGTACGTCCGTGGCTTGCCGACGATCGCGACGTAGGCGGGCGGCTCCAGCTCCCGCAGCGTCGAGGCCGCCTCCGGCTGGTACTGCCCGGCGTACGCGAAGAACGTCCCCGTCGGGTCGACGATCCGACCGCGCCAGTACTCGCTGTCCTCGCCCACGTCCTCCGTCTCGGTGAGGGTGCCGACCAGGAACACCCGGTTGGCCCGCTCACCCGTCGGGAGGAGGTAGTACAGCGGTGCACGCTCGTCGTCCGACTCCTTGAACGTGTGGCTGCCGTCGTTGTACTCCGCCGCGAACACCCGTCGTGCGACCTCTCTGGTTGGGACACTACTCATGTCAGATCGACCTCGCTCGGATCAGCGTCTGTTCCGCGTCCGTCTCCCCGCCCAGTTCTTCGAACTCGTCGACCAGGACGTACCGACGGAACTCCGGACCGTGGACCCGGTAGTACCGGCCGGTAACCCGCTCCGTGATCTCCTCTTCCACGACCGTCGTGTCCAGGGCGTCCTGAGCCATCTGTTTGGCCTCCGCGAGGTCGATCCCCGTCAGCGACTCCGTCGCCGCCTCGTCGAAGATCACCTCTTGGACGCTGTCCCCGTCGTCCAACACCGCCTTGATCCGGAGGTCGAACTCTCCGTCCACCTGGCCGTGTTCGGAACACCGGCCGTTCTGGAGCACCCGCGTACAGTCCTCCTCGGGACACCGCTTGATGAGGCCGGAGCCGGCCTGGAGGTCGACCAACGCCCCCTCGACGGAGACGCTGTCGTCGCCGACCTCCACGTCGTGGTCGAGTTCCTCAATCGTCGTCGTCCGGTTGAGCTTCACGGAGTAGCTCCCCTCGTACTCGTCGGTGACGACGTTGCCGAGGGCGTAGCTGGCCCCCTCCTCCAACTCCGGGAGGTCACTCGTCTCGAAGGCGACGAACTTGATCGTCCCCGAGTCGTCGCCGAGCAGGCCGACCTGCCCGATGGAGTCGTGGCCCGGCTCCCAGAGGTCCGCCACCTGGACCTCCAGGTCGACCCACTGCTCGTCCGTGTCGATCTCGCCGACCAACGTCGACTCGCTCCCGCCCGGCGCGAGTTCGTCGCGGTCGAGCCCCGCCTCCTCCAGGTACTCGCTGGTCACGCTGCGGCGGGCCTCCTCCAACGGGACGCTGTAGTCGTCGACGAGCGTCCGGAGCTGTGTCTCGACCTCGTCGGTGCTCACGTCGAGGTGGTCGGAAAACTGCGCACTGATCTCTTCCGCGTGGGTTCGCACGTCTGGCATGGTTCTCCTGCCTCCGGTAGTGTTTCGAGTGGGAGGCACACGACACTTGGCGCCCAATCGTATTTAAGCCTCGGGCCGCGCGGACGGTGAAAGTGGAACGCTGGGGCCCACCGCGGCTCGTTTGGAACGCTGGAGCCCACCGCGGCTCGTTTTGGAACGCCGGGACGATACGGCTCGACTCGAACTCGGCGGACGCGACGGCACGACGACGCCCGCGTGTCCGCCGGCACCGCCGAGACTCGGGTCGCGGGGACATCCGAGCGTGAGCGGCCGTCGGCCCTCGGCGCGGCCGACGACGGAGCTAAGTCACCGGCGGCCGTCCGTTCGCTCGTGACCCTGGGAGACCGCCTCCGGCGTGTCCTCCGCCAACAGGCCCGCCGAGCCGGCCGACAGTACGCCGAGAGCCGCAGCGCCTACCGCGAGGCCCGCGACGCCGCCGAGCGCGTCGACCCTCGAGAGTTCGACCTCCCTGCCGACGCCGACGGCGACGCTCGAATCGTCTGCCGTCGTTACGCCGAACGCCGGTCCGTCCCCGTCGACGCCAACGGCCGTCCCGCCTGCTTCGAGGCCGGTGTCGACGACTGTGAGGGGTGTGCCGAGGACATCCGGGAGGGGAGAGTGCAGACCTACTAACCGACCTTTTTGCCGTTCGGGTGCGCGCCTGCGGCGCGCACCTCTCACGGCAAAAATGTCGATCAAAAAGCGCTCGCTCGGGCCTTCGGCCCTCACTCGCGTCCTGAATCTTAGTGCCGTACCGCCTCTGCACCGCGTCGCACAGCTATCGCCTCCGCACCGCGCCGCACAACTTCCGCCCCGTTCCGCACAGCTCCCGTCCCGCACCACACGGGCGGATTTTCGGGTCCGCGCTCGCGTCCGATCCGGCGCCGATCACGGCCGCTCCGCGCTGCCCCGCACCGCCGCCGCCCCGAACGAGACTCACTTTCGGTCCTCGTTGGCCCGCGAACTTCGGTCAAACCGCCGCTACACCGCTGCACCGCCGCCGCACCGCGACCGTCCGGCGAGACCTACCGACGGGCAGTCGTTCGTCCGTGTTCGGTCCAGTGTGGCGTCGCCGTCGGCGCTAATCTGTCGAGCCGTATCGTATCGAGCCGTATCGAGTCGTCCCCCGTCCGCGCGGTGCAGCCCGCGTGACGTGACCGAAGGGACTTCACCCCGGGGGTCGTCCCCTCCGACAGTGCCTACACAGGTCCTGCTGACGAACGACGACGGGATCGACTCGCGCGGGCTCGCGGCCGTCCACGAACAGCTCCAGCGTGTCGCCGACGTCACCGTCGTCGCTCCCGCCGACAATCAGAGCGGCGTCGGTCGCTCCCGCTCGCGCACCGTCGACGTGGACAACCACGAGCGGGGGTACGCCGTCCACGGCACCCCCGTCGACTGTGTCGCCTACGCCGTCGCCGGTCTCGAGACCGAGTTCGACCTCGTCGTCTCCGGCTGCAACCTCGGGCCCAACTGCGGCGCCTACGGCCTCGGCTACTCCGGCACCGTCGGCGCGGTCGTCGAGGGTGCCTTCCTCGGTCTCCCCGGGATCGCCGCCTCCGGCTACCACCGAGAGGAGTTCTTCCCGCCCCGCGACACCCCCTACGACGTGCCCGCGACCGTGACCCGACGGCTCGTCGAACGGGCGCTGTCCGGCGACGCCCTCGACCGCGTCGGCTACCTCAACGTCAACGCCCCCGTCGAACGCGAGGGACACTACCGCGTCACGCGCCCGCTGACCGACTACGAGGTGTCCGTCGGCGCCGACGAGGAGGAGGAAGGGGACGACGTGCGGTTCCACACCCGCGGCTGGCCCACCGTCTCGACCGAGGAACGGTTTCCGAGGCTCGCCGACGCCGACGGCGACTACCCACCACACTCCGACCGCGCGGCCGTCGTCGCCGGCGACGTCAGCGTCTCGCCACTGCGTGAGCCACAGGAGCCGGTCCACGACCCCGCCGTCGACGAACTGGTCGTGTCGTGTAACGAGACAGCAGAGTGAGACCGGGGGAGGAGAGTTAATTCAGGAGGTGAGCACCACCCCCGTGAGAGATCGTCTCCGAGCCGCGGTAGACAGGCTGTGGTCGTCCGCGTCAGTCTCCGAGCCAGAAGAGTATAGTTCGTCGACGACAGAGACACTTACCACGGGAGATAAGATTCGAACCATGGAGGTAAAGCAGTTCCTTCCGCTCGCGCTGCTCGCCGCGGCGGGCGGTGAGATCCGTGGCAAAACACGGCTGCAGAAGCTCGCTTTCCTCGCCAGACAGGAGCTGCAAGAGGAGTACGAAATCGCCCCTCACGAGTTCGACCCGTACGACTACGGGCCGTTCAGCAAAGAACTGATGGAGGATATCGAGACACTCGAAGACGACGGGCTCGTCGAAATCGGGGTGCGACGGACGTTCGGCGGCGACGAGCGTTTCGACTACCGGCTGACGCCGTCCGGCCACGAGACGTATCGGGAGAACAGGCCCGACTCCGGCTGGGAGCCAGGTGACGAGCCGAGTGACGGGCCAGAACGGTTCGCCTGTGTCGAGCACGTCGCCGAAGCGGTCGTCCAACAGTTCGGCGAGATGCCGTTGTCGAACCTGATCGACCGCGTCTACGAGGAGTACCCCGAGTACGCCAAAAACAGCGTTTTCTACTGATCGCCTTGGGGTGGCTCGTCGTCACCGGTCTCGTCACCGGCTTCGTCTGAGCACAGCCGTTCTTCAGCACCCTGTTTGATCCGTGTGGCTCTCGACTTGGCGCGGGAGGGAAGGCCAGCAGCCCACCCCCCGAGCCGGAACACGGCGTTCGCCTCGTTGCCGACTCCTCTCTCTTGCATCTGTGGGAACTGGATTCGCAGGATATCCCGGTAGTGGTGGTACGTCATCCCGAGCGGGATACGGCCGTCTTCCCCCTCCCGCTCGGCACGCGAGAGGAGCAGATCGTAGTCTTCCGACGGCGACCCGATCCGGTACAGTTGGCCGTGAATCCGTTCCCCGTCGCGCGTGACGACGATCACCTCGTCGCCGAGAGCAGACTGCTTGACAGCCGTCTCCCAGGGCTGTTCCAGGTCTTCCTGTGACTTCTTTCGGGTGTTGTGGCCGTGGACGAGCGTTCCACAGCCGTAGCCGAGAGCGTACCCGAGACAGGAGAGGCCCAGGACAGCCACGACGACCGCCGAGGCGGACGTTTCGGACACCACAGTCGTCGACAACGGTTTGCTCCCGAGTGAGTCGATGCGCCCCAGAGATCCCGTCGCCCGCCAGAGCCGGTCGACGACTCCGAGCCGGTAGCCGGCGAGCGAGACGCCGAGCGTCAGCGTTCCGCCGACCACGGACAACAGCAGTTTGTCGAATCGGGTCACTGTGTCGAGCTGGACGGTCGCGCCGAGGTAGCCACGGAGCGAGACGTAGCCGGGCACGAGGAGAAACACGAGAAACAGAAAGTTGACTGCGAACGGCGACCCGTTTGCCATCAAGGTCAGTTGGAGGCTGGTGACCAATCACTGTTTCGTTGATGAATAGATACAACGAACAGTCACCGACCTGACGAATTCAAATCCGTCCGAGCGTCCGTCTGATCTCCCCGACGTCCATCTCCGCGAGCACGGCGTCCGTCTCGTCGGCGACCGACTCGTAGCGCTCGCGGAGACGCTCGTACGCCGGCGACTCCGCCAGCTCCGACTCCGGGAGGTGTTCGCGCAGGAGTGCACACTTGCGCGCGAGAGTGAACTCCTCCCGGACGGCGTCCTCGTAGGTGCACACCCGGGCGAGCGTGTGTGCCGCAGTGAGCAGTTCCTCGTGACCGACCGGTTTCACGAGGTACATGTCGAACGGGAGGTCGACCACGTCCGCCTCGGGGCTGACGGCCGTCACCATCCCGACGGCACAGTCGTAGCCCACGTCCCGGAAGTGGCGCAACACCTCGTCGCCGGAGAAGCCCGGCATCCGTCGGTCGAGTAACACCACGTCGACGGAGTCGTCCATCGTCTCGACTGCGGTCTCTCCGCTGTCGGCGACCGTCGGCGAGAACGTCTGGTCCGTCGCCAAGTGGTCGGCGTACGTCTGGGCGACGTCCCGCTCGTCGTCGACGACCAACACTGACACTGACTCCCCCGTCGTCATGTGTGGTCCGTTGTCGTGGACCCGTAATCACCTTTTCGTCGGATTCCCGCTCCCACGGCGGGGAGACGAGTTCGAGAGACGAGACGAACGCCACGGTCGGGCGGAACGTCCGGCAGACGACCCAGACCGGCGACCCGAACGTATCAAGTGTCGGCTGCGCGTAGCGGAGTCAAGACGTGTCGGAACAACTGCCGGCGGTCGAGACGGTGTTCTTCCACGAGCGCGACGACGACTACCTCGTCGTGGTGCGTGCCGACGAGGAGCGGCGGCTCCGTGGTATCCTGGAGCTGAAGGAGACGGACGCCGGGCCGCGTCCCCGACGGTTCCGGGTGAAGCGTGGCTCCGGGGAGGAGCCGCGGCAGCCGGACCAGCTCGTCGAACTCGTCCGGACGGCCGCCCGGATCCGGATCTCCGAACAGACGAGTTCGGCCGCCCGCGACCGCCTCACGGCGATGCTGGACGCGTACCAGCTGGAGGCCGTCCAGGTCCGGACCTGTCGCTACTGCGCCAACGCCGGGCGCTACTCCCCCATCACCTCCGAGACGGCCGTGAAGGCCGACCGCGACTACATCTGTCGGGACTGCGCCCGCGAGGAGCTCGACCGGGAGCTCGCCTACAAGGGGGAGTTCACCGCCGACGCCGCCGACCGACTGGAGGAACTGCTGTTCGAGACCGGCGACTTGGACCGGATCACCGACCTCCTCCAGGGTAATCTCGATCCGGAGCTGACCAAGTTCGACACGATCTCGGCGACCGTCGAGGACGTCGAGCCGGTGGCGACGGCGGACCTGACGCTCCACCCTGCCCTGGAACAACGGCTGACCGACCGGTTCGACGAACTGCTGCCGGTGCAGTCGCTGTCCGTCCGCAACGGTCTGTTCGACGGCGACGACCAGCTCGTCGTCTCCGCGACCGCGACCGGGAAGACGCTCGTCGGGGAGCTCGCCGGGGTGAATCGAGCGCTCAACGGCCAGGGGAAGCTCCTCTTTCTCGTCCCACTCGTCGCGCTGGCCAACCAGAAACACGAGGACTTCGAAGAGGCGTACGGCGACGCCGTCGACGTGACACTCCGGGTGGGCGCCTCCCGGATCAACGACTCCGGCCAACGGTTCGACCCGGACGCAGACGTGATCGTCGGCACCTACGAGGGGATCGACCACGCCCTCCGGACGGGGAAGGATCTCGGCGAGATCGGAACGGTCGTCATCGACGAGGTCCACACGCTGAAAGAGGAGGGGCGTGGCCACCGGCTCGACGGCACCATCGCGCGGCTGAAACACTACTGTGCCGCTCGGGGGGAGTCGGCCCAGTGGATCTACCTCTCTGCGACCGTCGGCAACCCGGAGTGGCTCGCCGAGCGACTCCGCGCCCGCCTCGTGGAGTTCGAGGAACGGCCCGTCCCGATCGAGCGACACGTCACGTTCGCGGACGCCCGCGAGAAGGTGCGTATCGAGAAGCGACTGGTCGAGCGGGCGTTCGACTCGAAGTCGTCGAAGGGGTACCGTGGCCAGACCATCGTGTTCACCAACTCCAGGCGACGCTGTCACGAGATCAGCCGGAAGCTGGAGTACGACTCCGCGCCGTACCACGCCGGACTGGACTACGGACAGCGCAAACGGGTGGAGCGACAGTTCGGCGACCAGGAGCTCGCCGCGGTCGTCACGACGGCGGCGTTGGCAGCCGGTGTCGACTTCCCCGCCTCGCAGGTGATCTTCGACTCGCTGGCGATGGGGATCGAGTGGCTCACCGTCCAGGAGTTCGAACAGATGCTCGGTCGCGCCGGTCGTCCAGACTACCACGACCAAGGGACCGTGTACGTCCTGGTGGAGCCGGACTGCGTCTACCACAACTCCATGGACATGACGGAAGACGAGGTGTCGTTCAAGCTGTTGAAAGGCGAGATGGAGAACGTCGAGACCGTGTACGACGGGCCGGCTGCCGCAGAAGAGACGCTGGCGAACATCACCGTCGCCGGCGAACGGGCGAAGGCCGTCGCAGACCGGATGGTCGGGGACGTGCCGACGAAACACGCCGTGGGGAAGCTGTTGGAGTGGGAGTTCATCGACGGACTGGAGCCGACACCGCTGGGGCGAGCGGTGACGGAACACTTCCTGTCGCCCCGGGACGCCTTCCGGCTGCTCGAGGGGATCCGCTCGGGGCAGACCCCCTACGAGATCGTCGGCGAGGCGGAGCTCGCAGACGAGGAGCTGTAGAGCGTGTGAGCGTCCGACCGCGGCGCGGGCGACCGCCGGCCTCGGGGGAACGTGAGCCGGCGAGTCGCCTCTGATCCAGTCTGTGCGGGGGAGACACTTGATACTAACTCCCCCGTTCTCGGGATCGAGAAACGGTGTGTCGCGAGTGACACCGAACGGAAGAACGGCAGCGACGACCACGACGTCGATAACGGCAGCCGCGACACCGGTGACGACAACCACGACGTCGGCAGCGGGTCGACAGACAACGACGGGATCACCGCCGTCGCCGTTGTCTCCAGCGCGGACTGTGCTCTACGGAATCGACGGACGGGGCCGGCGCCGCGGGCGTGAGCACAGCCGGCACACCCCACGACCCCTCGCAACGTGTCGAGAGTTTCGTCGAACTCGACTGTTACTTCCGTGTACAGCGCTCACACCTCACTCGAAGAGGGCTTCGCCGCGGAGCGTCGCGGCCAACTCGTCGACATCGGTGACGACGGTGTCGCACGCCGGCGCGACGGCGGGCTTCGGGTCGTAGCCGACGGCGAGGCCGGCGACCTCCAGCATCGGGAGGTCGTTGGCCCCGTCGCCGACCGCGACCGCCTCGTCTACGGTCGTGCCGAGGTCGGCCGCCAGCGACGCCAGCGCGTCGTCTTTCGTCCCCTCGATCAACGGTCCCGTCACCTCACCCGTGAGCGCCTCGTCCGCGACCGGCAGCTCGTTGGCGACGACCGTGTCGACGGCGGTGTCGGCGGCCGACAACGCCGCCGCCACGCCGCGGTCGAACCCACCCGTCAGGATCGCCACGTGGTGGCCGGCCGCCCGGAGGTCGTCGATCACTGCCCCGGCACCGGGGCGGAGCCGAACCTCGTCGAAGGCGGCCGCCGCTTCCGCGTCCGACAGGTCCGCGAGCAGGTCCGCCCGGTCGCGCAGACTCTCCGCGTAGCCGATCTCGTCGTTCATCGCTCGTTCCGTGATCCGTGCCATCTCGTCGGCGACGCCCGCCCGCTCGCCCAGCAGGACGGTCATCTCCGAGTCCGACAGCGTGCCGTCGAAGTCGAACGCGATCAGTGTCACGCCCGCCACTCCGGCCCCCGAGGATTCAATTGTACTGGTCGGCGCGAGAGAGTCCACCCGAGTGGGCCGTCGTTCAATTGTTACCCCGTAGATTTGACTCGCCGTCCGGCGAGGCCGGCGCTATTCAATCTGTTTGTCTTTTTGCTTTAATTGCTATGTAGAATCTAGTCTGTGCCCTCAAACACCGCGTCCGGGACCATCCCGTCACTGCTGTTCCGGGCAGTCCGCCGACCGCAGGAATCCCCACCGCGGAAAGGCTTACAGCGGCGCCCGGCGACGTACGGGTACGTGAAGGTACTCGTCACGGACCCCGTCGACGACGCCGGCTTGGACCTGCTGCGAGGGGCCGACCACGACGTGACTACGGGGTACGAGTTGGAGGGGGAGGCACTGCTGTCGGCGGTGGCAGACGCGGACGCGATGATCGTCCGGTCGGGGACGGAGGTCTCCGAGGCCGTCTTCGAGGCCGCCGAGGATCTTGTCATCGTCGGGCGCGCCGGCATCGGCGTCGACAACATCGACATCGACGCCGCGACACGCCACGGGGTGATCGTCGCCAACGCGCCGGAGGGGAACGTCCGGGCGGCCGCAGAACACACTGTCGCCATGACGTTCGCTGCAGCACGGTCGATTCCACAGGCACACGGCCGGCTCCACGACGGGGAGTGGGCCAAGTCGGAGTACCTCGGGACGGAGCTCAACGGCGCCACCCTCGGGATCGTCGGGCTCGGTCGGGTCGGCCAGGAGGTGGCGAAGCGACTCGACGCGCTGGGGATGGAGTTGATCGTCCACGACCCGTACATCAGCGAGGAACGCGCCGCGCAGTTCGGCGCCGAACTCGTCCAGGAGTTGAGCGACTGTCTCGCCCGGGCAGACGTGGCGACGGTCCACACCCCGTTGTTGCCGGAGACGGAGGGGATGATCGGCGAGTCGGAGCTGGCGGCGTTGGGCGACGGCTTCCTCGTCAACTGCGCCCGCGGCGGGATCGTCGACGAGGAGGCGCTCGCGGCGGCCGTCGCGGACGACACGCTCCGCGGGGCCGCCCTGGACGTGTTCGCCGACGAGCCGCTGCCGGCCGACTCCCCGTTGCTGGAGCACGAGGAGATCGTCGTCACGCCGCACCTGGGGGCGAGCACCCGTGCCGCCCAGGAGAACGTCGCCGTCGACACCGCACGCCAGGTCCTCTCGGCGTTCCGCGACGAGCCCGTCGTGAACGCGCTCAACGCGCCGTCGTTGGACGAGTCGGCGTTCCCGGCCGTCCGGCCGTACGTCGACATCGCGGACACGGCCGGTCGGATCGCCGTCCAACTGCTGGACGAACGGATCGCCGAGGTGGAGGTCCACTACCAGGGTGAGATCGCAGACCAGGACGTGGAACTGGTGACCGCCTCCGCGCTCCGGGGCGTGTTCGGCTCGCTGGAGTACGAGGTCAACGCCGTCAACGCCCCGCGGATCGCCGAGGACCGCGGCGTCGAGGTGACGGAGAGCAAGACCAGACAGTCCGACGACTTCCGGAGCCTCGTCACCGTCACCGTCCGCGACGGCGACCGAGAGCTGGCCGTCTGTGGGACCTTGTTCGCGGACGACGACCCGCGGATCGTCAGGATCGACGGCTACCGCGTCGACGCTCGGCCGTACGGCCAGGCGCTCGTTGCCCGGAACCGCGACCAGCCGGGCGTGATCGGCTTCGTCGGGAGCGTCCTCGGGGAGGCCGACGTCAACATCGCCGGGATGTTCAACGCCCGGGAGACCAGCGGCGGGGAGGCGCTCACCGTGTACAACCTGGACGACCGGGTGCCCGAACCCGTCTTGGAGGAGCTGCTCGCGGACGAACGGATGATCGAGGCGACGCAGATCTCCCTGGAGACAGGCGAGGGTCGTTAGACTCCGTCAGATCGACAGGACGGCCGCCACGAGCGCCTTCGTGCCGATTGCGGTCGCCGCCCCCAGCCACGTCAGTAGGACGAAGTGGAGGTAGGCGTTGGCCTTGTTGCCGCCGTCGATGGTCCGGATCATCACCGAGGAGAGCACGGCGTTGAACAGGATCACGAGCAGCAACAGGAACTCGATCAACGGGATGTTGTACACACCGGCGTAGACGATCCGGCCGACGCTCCCGACCGTGGAGATGTTCAACTGCTCGGAGAAGTCCGCCAGGATGTTGACGATCTGGAGACCGATGAAGAAGGCGAACGACGACGCCGCCGTGATCCCGTACAACAGCCCGACGAGCGTGAGCGTCGCCTGGTCGCGTTGTTGTCGGAGCTGACAGACGGTCGTCATGTTGTCGGAGATCAGCTCCCCGAGCTGCCCGGGGTCGCCGCCCATCGCGCGCCCCTGGAGGTACATGCCGGAGAACTTCTGGATCAGGTACGACCGGGTGTCGGAGGCGAACGTGTACCAGGCGTCCGAGGAGTCGATCCGGATGTTGAGCCGGCGGTACAGCCGGACGACTGCCGCCGACAACGGCCCGAAGTCCTTCTGGTGGAGCGTCTCCAACACGTCGCCGGTCGTCGACTGCTTGGCGCTCTCTGCGGCCCCCAGCGCCCGGATGAACGACGGGAACTGCTCGTCGCGGGACTTGATCCGGTTCTCCTCCAACCGGACGACGATTCCGGTGATGGCCATCGGGGTGATCGGCACCGCGATGTACAACGGCAACGGGATGTCCTGCATGAAGAACAGGATTCCACGCAGCCCCGGCCCCATGTCGAACACCCCCATCCCGACGAAGGCGATGGCCGCGAACGTCGCCAACACGCCGACGACGAAGCTCCCGTACAGGAGTTGGTCGTTCGGGGCCCCCTCCTCGCTGTGGAACCACAGCGGGTCGTACGGCGCCATCGCACGGATCGCGACGTAGAAGCCCAGCTGGACCAGCATGAACAGGACGATCACTGCCGACACCGTCAGCGTCGGGTTGTTCCCCGTCAGGATCGGCAGGACGATGGCGAACACCAACGCGAACGTCATCGACAGGATCATCGACATGTACAGGTCCTTCATCACCTCCAGGTTGCCGAGGGCTCCCTCGTACACGGTGATGTAGTTCTGCATCACGGCGTCCTGTTCGGACAGGAGGAACTCCGACAGCTCCTGGCCGGCGCCGATGGTGTAGCCCAGCCGATCGAAGAAGTCCGAGAGGTTGTCCGAGGGCACCTGCTGGGCCCGGCGTCGGAGCGCGTCGTCCAACGACTGGTTCCAGGTGTCGACCAGGTGGACGACCTGCCTGATCTCGTCTGCGGCCGCGTCGTACTCCTCCTCGTCCGCCAGCGTCCGGAACACCTCCATCCGGTCGATGTTCGTCGTCGACAGGACGGTCATGTGGGTCATCACGAGGTGGAGCTTGTTCTCGATCGACACCTTCCGGCTGTTGAGGTACAGCTTCGGGTAGATCGCGGCCGCGACGAACAACAACCCCCCCAGCCCCGCGACCGGGAGTCGGATCAACACCGCCAGGTCCGTCACGACCGCGACGATCAGACTGACGAGGAAGAACAACGCCGCCGGGAGGAGGACGTAGCCGACGTACCGTCGCTTCGGGATGTCCAGTTGGTCGTACGCCTCGCCGACCTCCTCCAACAGCTCCCCGACGGAGTCCGGGAGGAAGTTCCCACCCTCCTCCGTCCCCACCTCGGCGCTCATCGGCTACCTCGTCGACCTGTGCATGTCGAACGGGAGCCCCTCCACCCCGTCCCGTTGGAACGCCTCGATCGTCTCGTTGACCTCGTGGTACTCCAAGATTCCCTCCTGGATCATCCGTTCCATCAGCTCCGCCCGGAACTCCAGGTCGTCGTAGATGTCGCGGGTGTCTGCGTACCCCAGCAGCGCCGCAATCTGTTCTTCCAGGACGTAGGAGTTGTTCATGCCGCGGAACACGATCTCGTCTTCCACCGGGTCCCAGTCGAACACCTGCCGGGTGACGACCCCGTCCATCTCGTCGGAGTACCCCTCGATCTCCTGGACGGAGGTGACCCGGCGGAGCACGTCGTCGCCCTGCTTGACACGGTTCTGGAACAACGCCACGTCCGCGATCCCCATGAACGTCTCCGGGACGTTGATCGGGTCGGAGGTGAACCGTTGGATCATCGAGACGATGTCCGACGCGTGGAAGGTGAGCATGACGGGGTGGCCCGTCTGGGCGGCCTGGAACGCCATCCGCCCCTCGGCGCCACGCACCTCGCCCACGATGATGTAGTCCGGGCGCGACCGCAGCGCCGCCGCGACCAAGTCGAACATGTCCACGTCCGACCCCTCCTCCTCCCCGCCGTCCTCGCGGGTGAGCAACTGCTGCCAGGTGCTGTGTGGCGGGACGACCTCCGCGGTGTCTTCCGCGGTGTAGATCTTCGAGTCCCGTGGGATGAACGACAGCGAGGAGTTCAGTGTCGTCGTCTTCCCCGACGCCGTCTCCCCGACGACGAACACGGTCTGTTCGTTCTCCAGACACAGCCAGAGGTACGCCGCCAGCTTCGGCGAGAGCGTCCCCCACTTCGTGATCTGGTTGATCGACAACGGCGTGTCCTCGCTCTGCCGGATGGTCAGCGACGACCCCTTCACCGACACGTCGTCGGAGTAGATGATGTTGATACGCGAGCCGTCCGGCAGCGTGCTGTCCACGATGGGGTTCGAGTCGGACACCGGGTCGCCCATCCGCTCGCCCATGTTCCGGAGCCAGTTGTCGAACTCCTTCGGGGTGCCGAAGTCGACGGTCGTCTCCAGCATCCCGAAGACGGCGTGGTCGACGTGACACTCGCTGGGACCGATGACGTGAATGTCCTCGTTGGCCGGGTCCCGCATGATCGGCTCCAACGGCCCGAACCCGACGATGTCGCGGTTGAGCCGGTACCGGATGTTCTCGTACATCTGGCGGGACACCTCCGTCCGCCCCCAGTTTCGGATCCGGGCGACCGGCCCGCTGGTGGCCGACTCGTCTTCGATGATCGTCATCTCCTCCAACATCTCCTCGATCAGGTCGTCGTACTCACCCTCGTCTTCCGGCGCCGGCGCGTGGCCAGACTTCTGGAGGAGTTCGTCTTTCATCCCGTCCAACACCTCCTCCTCGTTGCCGGTCAGCGTGGGCTCGATGGCGTAGTAGGTGGTGTCCTGTCCGTAGTCGCCGTACACGTGGACGAAGATCGGTCCGCCGACCGGGTAGACCAGGTTCGGCCGCCGAACCTCGTGTTCGTCGTCCGGTTCCTCCACGAACATCGGGTACTCCCCCGTGATCTGTTTGAACTTCTGGAGGTGCTCGCGGAGGTGAGGCCGGCGCATTGCCAGCTCTTGGAGTTGGCTCGACGGGTTCGCGTTGCCTTGGTCGGTCATGCGTTGTTGCCTCTCTCGTGTGTGTGTCGCCGCCGTCCGCCGGCGGCGACCGGCATCACGCCACCGTTCTCGACTCGATCACGATTCCAGTGCCCGACCGGACGGAGAAGCCGATATTGTCACCGACCTGGCTCCCCATCCCGGCGAACCGTTTCACCGAGATGCTCCGGCGGACATCGTTACCCACTTCTACCATCTGGAGCTTCAAGAACACGTCGGCGATGGACCGGAACGGACCGATCGCCTCCTCGCCGACGGCCGAAGGGTCCACCGTCAGGACGACCGTCTTCCCCTCGGAGATCAGGTCCCTGAAGAAGGAGATGATCTCCAGGGCCGCCTGTCGCTCCTCGTTCTGTCGCACCAGCGCCTCGAACGTCGGGTCGTTCCGGAGGATGGAGTCGAACGTGTCGACGAACACCACGTCCGCGTCCCACATCACCTCCGCCTCCATCAGTCGTTTGAGCAGCTCCATCCGGTCGCCCTCCTCGTCGGAGAAGGCCCCGCCGGTGTCGAAGTCCGCCGCCAGGAACAACAGATCCTCCTCCAACAGGGGCTTCGTCACGTCGTAGTTCAACGAGTGCATCTGGTCGATGAACCCCGACACTGTCAGCTCCGTCGACAGGAGCGTCACCTGCGCGCCCTCGTTGACGAGTCCGTAGCTCATCCGCTGTGTGATCGCGGACTTGCCGGCGCCGTAGTCACCCTCCATCAGGACGATACTCCCACGCGGGATGCCACCGCCCAACTCCTTGTTGAGCTGGTCGCGGTCCGGCATCCCGATCGACAGGAGGCTCGACTGTTGATCTCTACTGCTCATGTTCTGAACTGGAACAGCTCCTCGTCTTCGCGAACGATCAGTTTGACTCTGTGGTCGCCGCTCGGCACCGAACTCGGCTGGAAGCTGATCTGCACCACGCCGCCACGCGACCAGCCCGGACCCCCGCTGACGACAGTGACGGACACCTCCGACTGGTAGGCGCCGTCGAACAGCACGTCGACGCTGCCGGGGTCCGCTGGCAGGTCAGACGAGCCGGTGTTCCGCACGTACAGCGTCACGTTGCCGTTGCCGTTGCGGTCGTACACCCGAGCGCCGGCGTCGGAGATCACGGTCACGTCCGCCCGGATCTCGTTCGACACGTCCAGCGATCGGGCGCTCAACGAGTCGCTCACCCGGTCGACCTGGGTGGTCAGCGTGCCGGCGACTGACGCCGCCACGATCAGCGCGGCGATGAACAGGATCATCTCCGAGACGGACGCGCCAGCCATCAGGGCACCTCCTCGAACTCGCTCACGCCGTGGTCGACGACGAGCTTCACCCGGTCCGGGCGGACGCCAGCCGGGAGGCCCGGGTTGACCGCGATCTCTAGCTCCTCACCGGGGAGCAACACGTCGGAGTCCGTCGTCCCGCCGACCAGAGCATTGTAGCTGCCGCGGGTGGAGTTGGGGCTCCCGTCGACGAGTAGATTCGTCTCCGGGACGGAGATAGTCGTCGTCCCCGTGTTCTCGACGCGGACTTCCAGCACCTCGTTGCCGGTAGTGTTGTACTCCACTGCGGTGATGTTGATCCCCGTGTTCTTCTCCGCGAGCGTCCGGTCGGCCGTGATCTGCCGGGCGTCCATCACCCGCTCGGTGCCGTTGGCGACTGCCGGGTAGAGGGTGCCGGCCGCGACGAACACCCCCAGGAAGATCACGGCCGTGGAGGCGCTAACGCTGATTCCCATGGCGACCCTCCGAGAGCTGAGGCCACCGGTCGAGAACGACCGACTCGGCAGTCGCGTTGGTCAGCTGCATGATGTACTTCAGGCTCTGGGTGTGGTGCTGGAGGTCCAGCTTCGCCGTCCCCGGCCGGTCGATCAGGTTGCGGTCGATCTCGCCGAAGCCGGAGAGGAACGACTTCAGCTGTTCTGCCACCTCCGGGGAGAGCCACTCCACGCGCTCGTAGTAGTTGATCGCACGGACCGCGTCCGTGGTGTCACCCTCCTCTACGAGGTACTCCAGCCACTCCATCACCATCAGGTCCCCGACGTAGTCGCCGGGGAGCTGTTCGAGGTACGGCTTCTGTCGGCCCTCCGAGAGGTCGTCGTCACCGACGAACTCGAAGCCGCCCTCCTGGTCTGGTGTCTCCGTCGGGTCCGTCTGTGTCGCCGTCTCCGACGGCTCCTCGGCCGACTCGTCCGCTCCTCCGAGGTCACCGTCCATCCCGCCGAAGTCACCGCCCATCCCGCCGGGATCGTCGTCCATCCCGCCGGGATCGTCGTTCATCCCGCCGAGATCGTCGTCCATCCCGCCGAGATCGTCGTCCGACTCCTCGGGCATCCCGAGGTCGTCTCCGCCGGCGTCGTCGGACTCGAAGGCGTCCTGCTCCTCCTCGTCCCCCTCGGCCCAGTCTGCGTCGCCGGACTCGTACTCGTCTTTCAGTTCACTGAAACTCTTGCCGTTTGAGTCGCTCGCCATGTTTTCCTCTGAGTCGGGTTCGTCCGCGTCCGCCTCCTCGTCGTCCGGTTCCTCGAAGTCGCCGAAGTCGTCGTCGCCGTCGCCGAACTCCTCGTCGAGGTCGTCGTCGAAGTCGCCGCCGAACTCCTCGTCCGTCTCCTCTTCGTGGTCTTCCCCCTCTCCCTCGTCCGCCTCCTCGAAGGCGTCGTCCGGCTCGTCGATGGGGTCTTCGTCCGCGAGGTCTTCGTCGAAGAACCCCTCGGCGTCGGCGTCGGCGATGTCTTCGTCCAGTTCGTCGTCGTCGTCGCCGCCGCCGTCGCCGTCCTCCTCGTCGAACAGCCCGAACGAGGAGCCGTCACCCATCTCGCCGCCCATCCCGCCGCCGCCGCCACCCTCGTCGACGAACGGGTTGATACCGCGGGTGACCATCTCGTAGATGTCCAACAGGTTCCGGACGTCCTCCGCGATGTCTTCCACCTGTTCGGAGATCTCCTCGTTCTCCGAACGCACCGTGTTCACCGTCGAGGAGAGGTTCGCCACCTCGTTTTCCAGTTCGTCGACACGGTTGGCGAGCTCGGCCGTCTGGTCGTCCTCGTCTTCGGCGAACGGGTCGTCGTCGAAGTCACCGCCCATCCCGCCGAGGTCACCGAGGTCGTCGTCCTCGTCGTCCCCCTCGGTCATCCCGCCGAGATCGCCGCCGTCACCCCCGCCGAGACCGCCGTCGTCGAAGCCACCGCCGTCGTCACCGCCGCCGAGGCCGCCACCGCCACCGCCGCCCCCATCGTCGTCCAGCAGCGACCCGCCGTCGCTCTCGGCGGTCTCTTCTTCCTCGCGGAAACGATCGAGGAGGCTGCTCCCGAACAGTCCGAGCGAGGCCAGAAGCCACAGTTCAGACCACGGGGCAGCCGCCCCCGCTTCCGGCAGTACAGTGAGGAGACCCATTACCGACTACTCCGTCACGCGGCCTACTTAATACCTCTCCGTCGGTTATCGTCCCCGATAATGACGGGGCTTGACTGTGTCACACGCGACGAACGGACGGCAGACGACAGAGGGGCGAGACGACGGGGCGGTGGGGACAGTGGCACGCAGACGAGGAGACTGGCGTCACCGCTCACTCCCGGCTGGGGTCGTCGCCGTCTGCCGCGACCGCGTCGTCGGGTGCGTGACGGCCCCGCCGCTCTTCGTGCGTTCGTCCGGGTCCCGGTCCTTCCGAGGCGGCGGACCCGGTCGACTCCCCGCTCTCCCCGTCGGTCGGCTCGTCTGCGACACCGGTCGCGGCCTCACCGACACCGCCCGCCTCGACCCGCTCGTACGTCCGGCGATAGTTGTGGATCTTCCGGAGCAGCAACGCCCCGAACAGTGCGTCGTACAGCAGAATGTACGCGAAGGTAGCCACGAGCTCCGGCAGCCCCAGGGCGGCGAGCACCGCCGACCCGAGTCCGACCGTCGAGTTGTACGTGGCGTGGATCAGGGACGCGATCACGAGCCCCTTGATCACGATCGGCCCCCAGTCGTCGTTGTTGAACTTCGCCAGCCCGAGGTAGTAGCCGGCGAACGCGGAGTAGATGACGTGTCCCGGCCCCGCCAGCGCGCGGGTGAGCGTGATCTGTGAGCCGGCCGCGATGAACGCGAGGCCGCCGCCCAGCTCCGTCCCCATCAGCCCCCGTTCGATGTACAACGCGTTCTCGATGAACGCGAACCCGAGTCCCGCCATCGCCCCGTAGACGGCCCCGTCCACGACCGCGCCGAACCGGTCGTCGCGGTAGGCGTACAGCCGCACGGCGAGCAGCTTCACCGTCTCCTCCACCGGGCCGACGAACAGGTAGAAGAACAGGAGGAAGCCGACCGCCCCGACCCCCGCGAACAGTCCCTGTGCGAGCCCGTTGAGCACGGCCGCGAACGTCGCCGTCACCACGCTCAATAGGAACGTTCCCAGCAACAACGCCGGCGGCTCGTTGGCGGTCACGTCCGAGACGTAGACGTAGCCGGCGAGCAGCACCGCCGGCACTGCCGACAACACCGTCAGCACGCCGACCACCGGGCTCGTCACCGCCGAGAACGCTCCGATCCCGAACAACAGGACGAGCCCCACCAGGATCACCAGCCCGCGGGCCGTCGCCGTCCCGAACCGGTACAGCGCGACGGCGAACCCGTCCAGCCGGCTCCGTTCTTCCCAGGTCGCCACCTCGTAGAGGTCGACGTCGTCGTCGTTGCCGTCGGCAGACCCCTCGACTGGGTCCGTCTGGTCCGTGCCCATGCCGGGTCTCTCGGTGTCGGGGCGTGTAACAGTTTGGACCACGCCAGCGCCACGGCCGACGCTCCGGTCGGGGCGCTTTTCACCCGGCGCCACTCAGACGGTGGCGTGAACCGACACCGGCTGCGGGGGATTCTCGTCCAGGGGCTGGTCGCGCCGGCCGGGACGCTGGCGGTCGTCGCCGCGGTCGCGGTCGCCGTCGGCGCCGAGCCCGGACTCGCCGTGCTCCTCGTCTCGACGGTCGCGGCCGCCGGTACCGCCGGGCTCTTGCTCAGCCAGACCCGTTCGATGGAGCCGGACGACGACGACGGCCCCCCGACGGGCCGCGACGGACGCACCGCCGTCGGACTCCGGTCGGAGTTGACCGACGACGCAGAACTGGACGACGTCGGCCGAGAGACGGTCGTGACGCGCTACGCCACCGGGCTGTTCGTCCAGTCGGTCGCCGTCGTGTTGTACCTCGGGAAGCTGTTCGGCTGAGACTGTCGGGACGCCCGGTCAGCAGTGCACGTACCACTCCGGACAGGTGTACTTCGCGGCCGCCGGCTCCGCAGCGAGTGAGACCACCGCCAGCACGACCAACAGCAGCAACACTCGTGTCCCGTACGCCGAACCGTAGTTCGACAGCGTCTCTCGCATGACGTGTGGTAACTGGACCCGTCCACTGTTGAGTATTTTTCATACTAACTGACAAATACCATCTCGTATAAACGTTCGCACTCGTCAGTGTCGGGAGGAGAGGGATTGCCTGGTCGTTCGGCGGGCGCCGTGTCGAAAAAAACGGAGACGGGTAGTCGACTACGCTGCGGTGGTCGGTCGGCGTGGTGTGGTCGTGGCCGGCGTCTACATCGCGCCGCCCATGCCACCCATACCGCCCATGCCGCCCATGCCGCCGCCCATGCCACCGGCACCGCCGGGGCCGCCGGCCGGGTCGTCGTCGTCGCCAGTGCCGCCGCCCTTCATGTCGCCGGCGGCGATCACGTCGTCGATCCGGAGGATCATCGTCGCGGCCTCCGTGGCGCTCTCGATGGCCTGCGTCTTCACTCGGAGCGGCTCGACGACGCCGTCGTCGTTCATGCCGACGACCTCACCGGTGTAGGCGTCCAGCCCGGCACCGAACTCGCCGCCGTCGTGGCGGGCGCGCAGGTCGACCAGCGAGTCGATCGGGTCCAGTCCGGCGTTCTCTGCGAGGGTGCGCGGGATGACTTCCAGCGCGTCCGCGAACGCCTCGACGGCCAGCTGTTCGCGGCCGCCGACGGAGTCGGCGAAGTCACGCAGCTGGAGGGCGAGCTCCGTCTCCGGTGCACCGCCGCCGGGGACGACGTGGCCGTCCTCCAGGGTCGTCCGGACGACACCCAGGGAGTCTTCGACCGCACGCTCGACTTCGTCGACGACGTGCTCCGTGCCGCCGCGCAGCACCATCGTCACGGACTTGGCCTCCTCGACGTCCTCGACGAAGATGCGCTCGTCGCCGCCGATGTCCTTCTGGGCGACGGAGCCGGCGAAGCCGAGGTCGTCCTCGCTCAGGTCGTCGAGGTTCGAGACGACGCGTCCGTCCGTGGCGCGGGCCAACGAACGGAGGTCGGAGTCTTTCGCACGCCGGACGGCGAGGATGCCCTCCTGTGCGAGGTAGTGCTGGGCCATGTCGTCGATGCCGTCACCGACGAACACCACGTCGGCGCCGACGTCGACGAGGTCGTCGACCATCTCGCGCAGCTGTTCTTCCTCCTGGTCGAGGAACTGCTGGAGCTGGTCCGGATCCGTGACGTTGACTTCGGCGTCGATCTCCGTCTCCTTCACCTCGAGTGCGCCGTCGAACAGCGCCACGTCGGCGTCCTCGACCGCGTACGGCATGTTCTCGTCGACGCGTTCCTTGTCGACGATGGCACCCTCGATCAGCTCGGAGTTGCCGATGGAGCCGCCGACGACCGTCTCGACGGAGACGTTGTCCGTGTCGATCCCCTCGTCGTCGCGGACGGCCAAGACGGCGTCCACGACGAGCTCGGCGAGCGTGTCCCGGGCGGACTCTGCGCCCTTCCCGGTCATCGCCGTCGAGGCGATCTGCTCGAGCGTCTCACGGTCCTCGGCGGAGACATCGATCGCCTCCTCCGTGACGATCTCCTTCGCGCGCTCGGCGGCCTGTCGGTACCCCTGCGCGATGGTCGTCGCGTGGACGTCCGAGTCGAGCAGTTCCTCGGCCTGCTCCAGCAGTTCGCCGGCGACGACGACGGCCGTCGTCGTTCCGTCTCCGACCTCGTCCTCCTGGGTCTCGGAGACTTCGACGATCATGTTCGCTGCCGGGTGGTCGATGTCCATCTCCTTGAGGATCGTGACACCGTCGTTCGTCACGACCACGTCGCCGGAGTCGGAGACGAGCATCTTGTCCATCCCCTTCGGACCGAGTGTGGTCCGTACGGACTCGGCGACTGCCTTGCCGGCGGTGATGTTCATCGACTGCGCGTCCTCTCCGGAGGTACGCTGACTCTCCTCCGAGAGCACGATCATCGGCTGGTTACCCATGCGTTGTGCCATGTTCGCTCTATGATTGTCCACAGTTCTATAAATACCTTTCGCTACCGGCCGGAGAACCGGCTCCCGTCACCGTCTCGCGCCCACTGTGAACCCGTCACACACAGTATTTATACCACTTCGGGTCGGCTCCGGCGCCGATCAGAAGTCCGTCACTCGGGCCTGGATCCGGCCGTCGTCCACCGTCGGCTCCTCGTCGGCCTCCAGGACGGTCGCCAGGTCGACCTCGTCGCTCTCGTCCGCGAACGCCACCTCGGTCAGCGACAACGACTCCCCCCGTCGTGCCTTCTGGCGGATCGTCTCGGCCGTCAGCGCCGTGTACGTCACGTCCAATTCGACAGTGGCAGCGCGGTCGTCGGCCGCCGCGGCGACGTTGATCCCCTCCGCGAGCACCGTCTCGAACGACAGCTCCGTCCCGTCGACGACCCGGTGGAGGAAGGCGACGGCCGCCGTCAGTGCGTCGAACGCCGCGGCCCCCTCCCCGTCCAGCCGTTCACAGAGTATCTCCCGGTCACGCTGTTCTAGCTGCTCGATCACGACGGGGAAGTCGTACAGCGCCTCGTGGGTCCGGTCGCGCACCCTGGCACGGGTGTTGCGCTCCGACTGGACGCTGCCCGGCTCCCGTTCCCCTCGGAGGTACTCCCTGTCTGCGGGCGTCAAGAATCCACGGTCGCGCGTCTCCGTCTCGTCGCCAGTCATAATCTGTTTTGGGTTATGATTGTCACACTACTTCTATCTTTGTAATCTGTTTCGGATTATCTACCAGTTGAGTTACGACAGGACTCAAGTCGCTTCCGGTCCGACGAGGAGTCGTGCCAGACCACGAGACGGTTACGGAGAGCGAGGCGACGGCGGGGAGTGAGACGGTGTCGAACGAACCCACGGACGAGGCAGCAACAGACGGTCCCACGAGCGAGACAGCGTCGAACGGGGTCGCGGTGACCGTCGCGGTCGACCGACTGACGCGGCTCCTCGACGTGGTGTCGGCGGTCGTCGAGGAGTGTCGACTCCACTTCGAGCCGGACGGGCTCCGGGTCGTCGCCACGGACCCCGCACGGGTCGCGCTCACGACCGTGGAGTTGGACGCCGACGGCTGTGTGTCGTACGCCGGCGACGGGACGACCGTCGGCGTCGACGCCGACCGGCTCGCCGAGCTCGTGTCCGTCGCCGACGACGGCCCGGTGACGCTCGCGCTCGACCCCGAGACGCTGAGCTTAGACGTGCGACTGCCCGGGCTGTCGTACACCGTCGCCGTGATCGACCCCGAGCGCGTTCAGGAGCCGCCCGCCCGCGAGGAGCTGTCGTTCCCGTACGACGCCGGCTGTTCGCTCCCCGCGTCCGAACTGGACCGGCTCGTCCGGGCGGTCGACCTGATCGGTGACTACGTCCGTCTCGGCGTCGACCCCGACGAGCCCGCGTTCACCGTCGACGCCGAGGGGGACACGGACGAGGTTCGGCTCCGCTACGGCCCGGACGACCTCCCGTCGCTGGCGCCGGGCGTCGCCGACTCGTTGTTCTCGCTGAACTACCTCGCGGACGTGAGCCGGGTCGTCCCGAACGACGCGACTGTCGACATCCGGCTGGGCGAGGAGTGTCCCGTCCGCTTCGAGTACGACTTCGGCGACGGCCACGGGACGACCGAGACGCTGGTGTCGCCGCGGCTGAGGAAGTGACAGTGAGATAGTGTCACCGTGGCTCAGAGAGTGACAGTGTGAGTGAGAGCCGCTGTGAACAGCTCGGCAAGCCTCCAAAATAGCTTTATGCAGTGATGCATTAGAGGAGAGTGTGATGACAGATCCAGTCGTGCAGTCGAGTCCCAGTAGTGTCGCGGAGAGTTCCGCGTTCGTGCGCCTGCTGGAGACCAAAGCGCGCGTCAAGATGCTGGACGTGCTGATGAGAGACTCGTACGTCGCGCTGGATCAGACTGAACTGGCTGAGCGTGCGGGTGTAAATCAGAGTACAGTGAGCCGCAACATCGAGGTGTTCGAGGACCTCGGTGTCGTCGAAGTGTCCGACGGCCGCCCGAAGGAGTACCGGATCGACTTAGAGGACTCGGTCGTCCAGGGTCTCCGGCAGGCACAGACGGGGCTCCTGGAGTACACACGCCGTCTTCACAACGAGGACGTGCACAAGCAGGAGGACCGTCCCGAGTGGCAGTCGCTGGCGAACGACGAGAAGGTGGCCGAAGCTCAGCGGCTGGCCAAGAGTCACCCAGAGGCGACAGTCGCTGTCGAGACCTGATCGATGACCGACGGCGAGACGTTCGAGGAGGCTACCGACACCGTCGTTGGTTTTCTATCAGACTTTGCTGGGGAGGTCGAACCGTACGACCTGGAGAGTAGCGACGACAAACCACGGCAACGGCTGGTACACGTTGAAGAGCCCGTGGGTCCCGACTACACCGTCGTCGCAACGGAGGGGGAACGTTTCTTCCGTCTTCAAGCGACGTACCGTCTCTGGAGGGACGTTGCAGAGAGTCTCTCCGAGACGGACATCGACGAGTACGCACCGCCGACAGTCGACGACTCACACCCCGTTCAGTCTGTCGTTCCAGGGGTAGAGAGGTTCGACGACTCGAGACAGCGTCGATTCGCTGCTGCCGTCGAGGTGTTGGACGCGCTACCACACGAGAGTCGTCGCAACCTTATCCTGCAGTTGACTGCAGTGTTCACCAGAGCGGGACTGAAGCACTCTGTCGGCGCTGTCCGAGAGGGGAGTGGGATCACCGAATTCAGTGTCTACCACAGACTGTTCCCGTACGAGGATGACTTCTCCATCAGTCGGCTCAGCGACACAGTCGAGTGTGTCCGAATGGCCGCACACATGGGAGAACTCCTGTTGAAGTACACATTCAACCTTCCGGTCGACATCAGCGGGAGCGGGTCGGGGGACGTGACCGATCCGGGTGGACTCCCAGCACGGGCGACACGGACCGTCGACGCTGGAGAGGCGGGAGAGCCGCTCAACGAGACAGACTCCGAGTAGTCTGTGTGCCTACTCGGCCGATTGGAGCTCTTCGTCGATGCGTCCGTCGAGGTCGCGTCGGTAGAGTTCAGTTCCCGTTTTCGCCAGGTCGTCGAACGACACTCCTTCTCCGGGGTCGTCTATCCCGAACCCTCGGAGGAGAACGGAGTACGTCTTTCCAGAGGCATCGTCGTACCGCAGGACGAAGCCGAGACGGACTCTGTCTGCGCCCCGTTCCGCAGCTCTCTTGACCGCTCTGGGGATCGTGCAGTACCTTCCGTCGGCGTTCACGCCGGCATGGCCGTACAGTGTCGTCGACTCCTCCATCGTCGGAGGCAACGCCGGTCCGCCGTCTCTGTAGACTCCGTCTGACTCTTCTTCGAGGTGGAGAGAGACAGTTCGTGGTTCTGTAGTGTTTGAGGAACCTCTACATAAGAGGCCACTCGACTCTTGCTCTCCGTCGTCGAGAACACACCGTAGCTCCAAATTCGCCGCAATGTCGTTACCTCGGTTAGTAGCAGTCACCTCGAGAGTCTGGAGCAAACCCTGTTCGCTACCGGGGAACTTACTACCGGCGCGCTCCACCAACGATACGTCTCTGACAGTGACAACAGGTGAGTACCCGGCGCTCATCATTCGGCGGTGTTTCCGAAGAATCTTGTTCTGGCTCAGGTACACGAACACTAGCGACGCAGAGAGCACAACGCTAGAGCCGATTTCGACGATCTGGAGCCAGTTTCGAACCCCACGCCCACGGAGGAACAGACCGACGACGACAACGAGCGACAGGGCTATCAACACGACACCGAGCGGGAGGATGTCTCTTGAGTTCACAGTCTCTACAAAAACTGTCTCCTCCCGGTTTTTCAGTCTATCCCGTCTGGGGACCATTAGCTACTTCTTCTCCAGAAACAAGTCCATGTACGATGGGATTCGGCGGGGGTGTAGAGTCGAGACGCGGGTTCGTGAGGGCGCTCCTCTCGAACGTAGTGACGCTTCAGCACTCGCTGTGCCGACAGGTCACCGAACGAGAGATTATCGAGAGTACGCTGACGAAGGGTGACTTCGACGACGAGATCGCTAGAACGATGCTACGGAAGGTGGGTGAGGACGACCACTCTCCACTGAATTGGGAGCGAGCCGACGGAAACTGGCTGTACGCGGTAGACCGCCCGGGAGAAGTCGACGACTACGTGGCGGGGATGAAGGAAGACGGAGTCGACCCTGCGGACCTGTAACCACGCTACGGCTCGTCGGCACTCGGCGGCGACAGGTCCGGCGCACCGTGGATCTCGTTGTGTTTCCGTTCGAGGAACGAGTACACCGCGCCGTGGGGAGCGCCGTCTAAGATCATCCCGGCGGCACGGCGGACGGTCTCTACCTCCTCCGGCTGGCCGATGACGCCCAGTGTGGACCCCTTGATGACGACCTCGGCGCCCGACAGTTCCTCCATCAGCTCGCGGGTGCGGCCGTCCTCGCCGATCAGCCGCCCCTTCTGGCGGCGGAGGTCGTTCTTGTTGCGGGTCTCGGCCGCGAGGTCGACCAGGTCGAAGCGTCGGAGATCGTGATCCAACAACGACAGCGCAGCGTCCGGCGTGAACCCACGTCCGATCGCACGAACGATGTCCGGAGCGACCATCCCCGTGACGGGGTCACCCACGGACTCGATCCCGACGGAGCCCGTCTCGGAGTCGATGTCGAGACGCACCTCCGCCCGGTTCTCGATCCGTCGCATCGTCTCACCCCCCTCGCCGATGAGAACGCCGACTCGGTCGTCGGGAACCTTCACGTGTTGCATGCATCCAGCTACCTCGTGGACGGAGTTAAGCGTTCGTTCCGCGCCCGAGACTGCCGCCCGCGGTGGCGACGAACTGAAGCCTTTAACAGGCGGGGGGCGACAGTGTCGGAGTATGTCGCAGGCAACGAAGGTCGTCTTGGGGGTCGTCGGCGCAAGCGCCCTGCTGGCTATCGCCATCGTGTTCCTAGAGGCGTTCGCCTGACCCCGGCCCGAGAGCGCCACCTTTTGTCTCCGGAGCCCGTCCGTCCGGTCGTGTTCGAGAGCCGTTCACTCTCCGGGCCGGCTGCTGCCGTCCAGGAGGCGTACGCCCCCGACTGTCTCGTGCTCGACGTGGCCGCCGACTTCGAGACGCTCCCGCCAGAGACCGCAGAGGAACTGGGCCTGCTCGCCGACGGGCTGGACCCCGCCACGTACCCGACGGAGTGGCTGCCGCCGGACGCTCCCCAGATCCTGCGTCGGTACGCTGGCACGGACTTCACGATCGGGACGCCCGGCGACGGCACCGTCGTCTGGAGCCGCCAGACGACGCCGCCGACCGTCCTGGTGAAGCGCCGTGCGGAGGGGACGCCCGACGACTTCCTCCAGTTCCTCCTGGCGGAGGCGTTCGTGGAGCTAGCCGTCGGCGTTCCCGAGCAGTTCCTCCCGTTCTTCGGCACGTCGTACACCGACCTCGCCGAGACGACACCGACGGACCCGGCCGACACCTACCAGCTCGCGGCCGCACTGTTCGACGCCTGGGCCGGACTCCACACGCGTGAGGTGTTCGCGTCCTGGGACCCCGACTCGGAGACCGACCCGGCGACGGCGCTGGCCGACGTGTCGGGGACGGAGTCGGTCGGGGAGCTGCCGACCCACCCGGCGTTGTTCGACGCCTGGGTCGACGCCGGCGACCGGCTCGCCGGGCGGCTGGACGACCTCGCAGGCGAGATCGCGCGAGGGGAGACGACGTTCCCCGAGGCCACGGAGTACGCCTGTGCCGCGGTGAAACACGGGTTGGAGCTGCCGGCGCCGTTCGGCGCGCTCGACACCGCCGCCTACCGCGATCACGGCGCCGACTTCGCCGTCGAGTGGGCGCACAAGACGTACGAGCAGCTGGAGGAGTGAGAGCTACTCCTCCGGGCCGCCAGCGACGTAGTCGGTGACGTTGCCGAGGTTCATCGCGACCGCGAGCACACAGGCGACGACGAACACGACGAACGAGGAGATGGCGTTCATCTTCGGGGCGGCCCCGTACTTGATCATCGAGAACATCGACGTCGTCAACACGTCCATCGTCCCCTTGACGAAGAACGCCCGGATGAAGTCCTCGAACGACCGAATCCAGGCGAACAGGAAGCCAGCACCGACCGCCGGCGCGACCACCGGCAGCGTCACGTCGCGGAACGTCTCCAACGGGCCGGCACCCAGATCGCGGGCCGCCTCCTCCAACGACTCGTCGAACGTGTACAGTCGTGCGGAGACGAGCAACAACACGAACGGGAACCCGTAGACCGAGTGGGTCAACACCAGCGTGAGGAACCCGGGGACGAACAGGTCGCCGACGACCGGCAGCGCGGACAGCAGCGTTCGGAAGTAGATCAGCATCGCCATCCCGAACACCACGCCCGGAACGATCATCGGGACGATACCGAACGTGCGGAACAGTTGCTCGAGCCGGAACTCCCGGCGTGCCAACGCGAGTGACGCCAACACACCGAGCACGGTGGCGATACTCGCCGACAGGGTCGCCACCTGGGCACTGTTGAACAACGCACGCATCAGCCCCGCGTCGGCGAACGTCGCGGTGTAGTGTTGGAGGGTGAACCCCTCGAACGGGAACAGCGTGCTGGCGTTGCGCGCGAACGAGAGGAAGATCATCACCGCCAACGGGACCCACAGAAACACCAACAGGAGCCCGGCGACGAGGTACAACAGGCGGCTGTAGAGCCACTCGCGGCGGCCGTGGTCGAGCAGTCTCCCCGCGCCGGCGGTCCCGGTCTGGCCGACGTGTTCGTCCGTCGGCTCACCGGTGTCGACGTCTGTCGCCACGTCAGACACCCCCCAGTTCGTCGACGCTCACGTACCGGAACGCCACGGCGAAGGCGGCGACGATGGTCACGACGATGAACATCGACGCCGCGCTCCCGTAGCCGATGGCGTACAGTGAGTTGATCCGTTCCTCGATCAGTTGGCCGATCATCAACACCTTCCCCTGTCCGAGGAACCGCGGCGTGACGAACGCCCCCAGCGCCGGGACGAACACGAACAGGCTGCCGCTGATGATCCCCGGCAGCGACAACGGGAGGATCACGTCCGTCAACACCTCCACCCGAGACGCACCCAGGTCGCGGGCTGCCTCGACGAGCGAGAAGTCGATCCCGTCGAGACTGGCGTACAGCGACAACAACATGTACGGGAAGTAGGCGTGCGTGAGGCCGACGACGATCGCGGGCACACCGAAGTCGAAGATCGCCAGCGGCTCCGAGACGACTCCCGCCCGGAGGAGCGCGTCGTTCAACACGCCACTGGGACCGAACATCAACAGCCACGAGTACGCCCGCACCAGGTACATCGTGAAGAACGGCAACAACACCAGGAAGACGACGATCTTGAACAGTCGACCGCCCTTCCGTGCCAACAGGTACGCCAACGGGAACGCCAACACGAGACACAGCACTGTCGTCACGGCCGCGATACCGTACGACAACACCAGCGACTCGAAGAAGGAGCTCTCCCAGAACGCACCCTGTCCCGCGAACAGCTGGCTGTAGTTCCCCAGTGACGCCTGCCAGACGATGTCGTAGCTGTCGTCGACGCTCACGAAGCTCACGGTCACCATGAACGTCAACGGCAGCGCCAACAGCAGTCCGAGCCACACGCCCGCTGGACCGGTCGTCGACAGCAGTTTCCCCAGCTCCGTTCGGAGAAACGGCGTGTCGTCGTCGGTGTCGTTGTGTGTCCCCATCGTTACGTCTCGTCCGTCGTGACCGTCGGATCGTCGTGTGTCGTGGGTCGTGTCATCTATCGGTGTCTGGTCGGTGAGAGAGTCTCGGTCGAAGTCGGGTCGTCGCGTCGCGTGTCGGCGTCACTCAGGCGGACTTGATCTCCTCCCAGGCGGTGAGCCATGCCTCCTCGTTCTCGACGGCTTTGAACGGGATCATCCCGTCGAGCCGGGACGGGTCGATGGAGCCGAACATCTCGTTTTCCTCCTCCGAGAGGTTCTGTTGTGTCGACGGGTTGACCGACGGGGAGAAGCCGACCTTCGCCAGAGTCGCGCCGTTCTCTGCGCCGATGTACTCGTTGACCACCTCCCAGGCCGTGGTCTTGTTCTCGGAGTCGGCCGAGACGACCGCGGCCTCGAACCACGCCAACGACCCCTCTTTCGGCGTCGCCATCCGCGGCCACGTGTTGTCGTTCGACCACATCTCGACGATCTCGTTGCGACCGGACTGGCCGATCGTGAAGCTCCCCTGCTTGAACTGCTTGATGTACGTCGGGTCGGCGGCGATGTACCCTTGGAGCATCTCCTTCTGATCGATCATCGTCCGTTTCACCTCTGCGAGCTGGTCTTCCGAGAGCGTGATCGACGACCCCTCGAAGGCGTCCTGGTACCCCAGGTACAACGCCGTCGCCGACATCGACTTGAAGTGGTCGTTGTACATGACGATGTTCCCGCTGTACTCCTCGTCGAACAGCATGTCGTAGCTCTCCTCGTGGTCCTCGGAGATCTCACGGGAGTCGTACGAGTAGCCGTACCAGCCGAACCGGATCGGGACGCCGTACATCTCGTTCCCGTCGGTGAACTGCGTGTCGGCGAACGCGTCGAACCGGTCGTAGATGTCGCCGTAGTTCGACATCACGTCCGTTTCGACGGGCGCGGCCAGGTCGGCGTCCATCATCTTCGGGACGTAGTTGTTGTTCGGGATGGCGATGTCGTACTGCTCCGACTGGCCGGAGTTCCACGAGGAGAACATCTTCGAGGAGGACGTCGACTTCGTGACCTCCAGGCTCACGTCCAGCTCCGACTCGATCCGGTCTCTGATCTCCGGATCGGCGTACTCCTCCCAGGTCAGAACGTTGATCGTCGTCGTCCCGCTGCTGCCGGCGCAGCCGGCGGTCGCCGCGACCCCGGCGGCACCGACGGCCGCGAGATACCGGCGTCGGCTGCTCGTCGGCTCGTGCGTGTCGGTAACGCTTGTCTCGGACATACTGCGTAGCCGTTACTACCCTCTCGATATAAATCCTATCCTGTCGAGAGATAGACGACAGTCAGTGAGAGCGCTACCAGTGTCTCCGGTAGGTTAATGTATCGTGTGACAGAGGAACAGACGATGTCGACGGACGTAGACACGCTGGTAGAACTCGACGGGGTCCGCAAGGAGTTCGGCGACGTGACGGCCGTCGAAGGAGTCGACTTCTCCGTTCGACGCGGGGAGTTCTTCACGCTCGTCGGACCGTCGGGGTGCGGGAAGACGACCACGCTCCGGATGATAAGCGGGTTCGAACGGCCGACGGACGGTGACGTCTACATCGACGGCCGGTCGATGTCCGGAACCCCGCCGGAGGCGCGGGAGACGAACCTCGTATTTCAGCAGCTGTCGTTGTTCCCGCACATGTCGACCGGCGAGAACGTCGGCTACGGGCTGAAGAAGGACGGTGTCGACGAGACGAGGCGTGAACAGCTCGTGGAGGGGTACCTCGAACTGGTCGACCTCGCCGGCTACGCAGACCGGAGCCCGTCGGATCTCTCCGGCGGGCAGCAACAACGCGTCGCCCTCGCACGGGCGCTCGTGAACGAGCCGTCCGTGTTGTTGCTGGACGAACCGCTCTCGTCGTTGGACCGCAAGCTGCGGAAACTGATGCAGGTGGAGCTCAGACGGATTCACGAGAAGACACAGGGGGCCTCCTTCTACGTCACCCACGATCAGGAGGTGGCCATGAGCCTGTCGGACCGGATCGCGGTGATGAACGAGGGCCGTCTCGAACAGGTCGGCCCGCCGGAGGAGATCTACCGCAGTCCCGCGAGCGAGTTCGTCGCCGACTTCATCGGAGACACGAACCTGCTCTCGGCGACGGTCGAACGCCGGGACGGCGAGCCGGTGGCGGTGGTCGACGACGGGTTCACCGTGCCCGCCCCGGACGCCGACGACGGCGACGAAGTGACAGTCTCCATCCGTCCGGAGGAGTTCCACCTGTGTGAGGGCGGCGTGTGTGCCGCGACCGTCCGCGAGCGGTTCTTCCAGGGTGACCAGACGAACTACGTTCTCGAGCCAGAGGGGAGTGTGACGACCCTACAGGTGGTCGTCCAGGGGCGTGACACCGGTGTCGACACCGGGGAACGGGTCGGAGTCCGGGTCGAAGACGGTGCGCCGGTCGTCTTCTGAGTCTGTCGGTCACCGCGCGGGGCGACGGCGAACCCCGTCTCAGGAGAGCGTCACGGTCGCGTCGCCGTCGTCGTCCAGGTCGATCACGCCGTCGAACAACTCCCGGAAACGGTCGAGCGTAGCCTCGTCGTGAACCTCCTTCGAGAGGTGGAACAGGCCGACTGCGTCGTGGTCGGCGAGCACGTCTAGCAGTCGGTCGGTGGCGTCGTACACGCTGTCGACGTCGGCGTAGTACGCCATCTCCGTGAGGGAGTCGACGCTCACCCGGCGTTTGCCGTCGTGGCGCGCGAGGAACGCGTCGACGTTGTTCACGACGCCGTCCAAGTCGTCGGGCGCAGAGACGTAGTGGAGGTGGTCGCTCCCCCGCCGGGAGTACCCCCTGTCGACCGAGATCGTGTCGAGAATCTCCGCGGTCGACTCGTCTACCTCGTAGTGTTCGAGCTTCTGTTCCACCTCGCGTGCAGTGGTCCGGGTGGAGACGACGAGGAAGTTGTCGGTGTCCGTCCGGAGGAAGTCCGTGTCGATCCGGTCCGTCTCGCCGATGCTCGGGTGCAACAGGAGGAGACCCGTCCCGCCCGGGACTGTCGTCTCCGTCTCGTCGATCACGAGGCTGTAGTCCATACGACTCAGTGGGGGCGACGTCGACTTATAATGTCGGGAGCCGACGGACCGCCGACATCAAGACCGCCCCCGCACAACGGTGGTTCGTGTCACCGTTCGAGACGACCGTTGCGGTGCGGTACCGTGACTTAGACCCGATGGGCCACGTCAACAACGCCGTCTACGCCAGCTACCTGGAGACGGCCCGCAACGACTTCTTCCGCGAGGCCGTCGGCGTCGAGCTGTCGGAGGCAGACGCCGTGCTCGCGTCGTTGTCTCTGGAGTTTCACGCGCCGCTCGCCGGGACGGATCCGGTGACCGTCCTCGTGTGGACCCCCGAGACCGGGGAGACGAGCTGTACGTTCGCCTACGAGGTCCGCCGGGACGGCCGGACCGTCGCCGAAGGGGAGACCGTCCTCGTCACCGTCGGCGCGGACGGGGAGCCGGCGGCGCTGCCGGACCGGCTCCGCACTGCCGCCGCCGACTACGCCGACCCGCCGGAGTCGTGAGCCGCGTCGCCGTCTTCGGCAGCGTCAACGTCGACCGGCTGTGTCGCGTCGACGCGGACGAGATCACCCGACTGGACGACGACTCGGCCGTCCCCGCGGCCGGGGAGACGCGCGTCGTCTCCGTGCCGCCGACGGGGTTCCGGACGGACGACACCGCCCTCGGTGGGAAGGGAGCGAACCAGGCGGTCGCCGCCGCCCGGACCGGCGCCGACACCCTGCTGTGTGGTGCCGTCGGCACGGACGCCCCCGACTGGCTCGCCGACCGCCTGGCGGCCGCGGGCGTCGAGGCGCGTCTGGCCGTCCGGGGTGAGGCGACCGGCGCTGCGTACGTCTGGGTGGCGCCAGACGGCGAGAACCGGATCGCCGTGCTCGCGGGGGCCAACGACCGATTGGACGCCGACGACGCCGTCGAACGGATCGACCGCTTCCGACGAGCCGACGCCGTCCTCCTCCAGAACGAGGTGCCCGTCGAGGCGACGACCGCGTTGTTGGACGCGCTCCCGGCCGACGGGCCGACCGTGGTCGTCGATCCGTCGCCGGCGGCGGGCGCCGAGCCGTTGGTCGAACACCCCGCCGTCGACGTGTTCGTCCCGAACGAGACGGAGTTCGACCGACTGCGTGCCCCGCTGACGGCCGCCGCCGAACGGGGGGCGACGGTCGTCCGGACGGACGGCGCCGGCGGAGCGACGGCGTTCGTCGGCGGCCTCGACACCCCGGTGTTCCGAGTCGCGGCGCCGACGGTGCCGGTCGTCGACACGACCGGCGCGGGCGACGCTCTCGCCGGCACGTTCGCGGCGGCGATCGGCAGGGCGCCGACGCTTCGGGCGGCCGTCCGCCGCGGGGTCGAAGCCGGCAGCCGGGCGTGTGAGCACGCCGGCGCGACCCCGCCGCCGGATGGGGGCTGAGCCGCCTGACCGCTACAGGAGCCCCCGCAGCGTCAACCCGAGGTTGGCGAGGACGAACGGGGCGACGGCGATTGCGCCCTCGCGCAGCTCCAGCCCGCGAGCGTGTCGGACGGCGAACGCCCAGATCACACCCTGCCAGACGGACATGACGAGCCCGAAGTACGACGCCCACTGGACGTACTGGTGCGTCTGGAGCTGCATGTTGACCTGGACGAACTCCTGGCCGGTCGTGGCAGGCGGGAGCGTCGACGCGGCCAGCAGGAGCGCCACCATGGTCGCGCCGCCGGCGATCACGGACGGGACGTACCCCCACCCGGAGAGCCACAGCGTCCGCCAGAACGACCCCTCGCCGTCGAAGACCGCCGACACGCCGTGGAACACCGCCGCACCGACGATCCACAGCAGGAACACGCCGACGAGCGCCCCCGCCGAGCCGAACACGGCCACGATTATTCCCACCCCACCCCCAGAGAAGATCTGTTGGATGGCGTACCAGGAGCCGATGGCCGGCAGGAACCCGGCGGAGAACACGAGCAGGACCGGCAGGAGCCAGTCTGGGTCGTCTGCGCGCTGTGCGAAGAACTCGTCGGGGTCGGTGAGGTAGCTCACGGGACAGAGTTCACACCGTGTAACTTCAACTTTGACACACTGTATCTCGTCTCGGAATCCGACACGGAGGGTAACCACCGTCGTCGTGGCCGATACTCCGAACAGAAAGAGACAGATACGCAGCGAACGAACGGTGCAGGCAGTGACGGATCACTCGCATCGAGTGAGCAGGCGCCGTGCACTGGCCGGTGGCGCGGCCGTCGCCGGGACTCTGGCAGCCGGCTGTGCGGGCCGCGACGACGACTCCGTGTCCGTGCTCGCGGCCGGGAGTCTCCAGCGCGCGCTCGACGTTCGGTTCCGGGAGGAGGTGGACGTCGACCTGAGCGTCGAGACGCGTGGGTCGGCCGCCTGCGCCCGGTTAGTCGCCGAAGGCCTGCGGGAGCCGGATCTGCTCGTCCTGGCGGACCCGGTGTTGTTCGAGGGGCTCGCGGACCGCTACACTGCGTTCGCGGCCAACTCGCTGGTGGTCGCGCACGCGGACACCCCGGTCGGGCGGCGGGTCGGCGACGCGCCGGTGCCGTTGGACCCGTTGTTCGCCGACGAGGCACGACTCGCCCGGACGGACCCGGACGCGGACCCACTGGGCTACCGGACGTTGTTCGCGCTGGCGCTGGCCGCCGAGCGGTGGGAGCGGGAGTACCCGGCGTTGCTGTCGCCGGATCAGTTGGTCCCGGAGACGGAGCTGCTCGCGCTCGTGGAGACTGGTTCTGTCGACGCCGCCGTCGCCTACCGCAACATGGCCGTCGACCACGGGGTCTCGTTCCGGCCACTCCCGCCGCGAGTGAACCTCGCGGTCCCGCGGCTGGCCGACCACTACGCGACACAGTCGTACGAACTCCCGTCCGGACAGGTCGTCCGCGGGAAGCCGATCACCTACGGGGCCGCGTTGCTGGGGGAGCGGCCGGCGACGGGGGCGGTCTTCGAGGCGCTCGTCGCCGGCGACTGGCTGGGGGGATCGTTCCGTGTCCCGGAGTCGCTGCCGGTCGTCCGAGAGCCGTGAGCGGCCCCGCTCGGCCGCGGGCTACCCCAGGTCGTCTAGGGCGCTGTCGGCGACGCCGGCGCTGGCCAGCCCGCGGCGACGCCGCTCCCGGAACAACTGGCGCACGTCCGCGACGGCTGTCTCGTTCGGGGTGAACGAGAGCTCGGGGTAGTCGACCCGCGCCAGCAACAACGCCGCCGGCGGGGCGGGGGCGACGCCTTCGGGACCGTCGACGGCCGTCGCCGAGAGGAGTCGGTCGAGTCGGTCGTCGTCGCACTCCCCGGCGGCGAACGCCCGAACGACGGCGACGAGCCGGCGGACGAGCTGCCGGGGGAAGCCGTCGGCGGCGACACGGACCCGGAGCGTCCGGCCGGACTCGACGCGACAGTCGAGGTCGCGGCGGGTTCCCGTCTCGTCCGGGGTGAGGTTGTGGAAGTCGTGACTGCCGGAGAGGCGGGCGGCCGCCGTCCGTGCTCGATCGGGGTCGGCTGCGGGCGCGTGGAGGTGGTAGACGTACGCCCGGCGGACGGCGTCGTGTGTCGCGTGGAACGCGTCGGGGGCGTCGGCGACGGCCCACGCCCGGACGCTCTCCGGGAGGTGGGCGTTCAGCGCGCGCGGCGAGAGCCAGTCGGGCGCCTCGAAGGCGACAGTCTGTGCCAGCGCCGACACGCCCGCGTCCGTTCGGCCGGCGGCGGCGTACCCCGGCGGAGTCGGCCGGGTTGGACCGTCGCCGCCGGCAGCCAGGAGGTCCAACTCGACGAGCGCGTCCAACAACGCGTCGGCGACGGTCGACACGTCCGGCTGGCGCTGGAACCCGTGGAACGGGCGGCCGTCGTAGGCGACACGGTAGGCTCGCACACCCGAACACCGACCGCCGTCGGCTTCCCGCTTACGGAGATTCGTAGTTATCACCGCCGTAGACTTTCAGAGTATCAGAATCGATACGTAGACAAGAAAGCAAAAGTACGATACGTCGACTACACGGTAGCACAGACGTGCGCCTCCAGTGGACGAACGGTGGCTTCCGGGTCGTCGACGCCGCGAAGAACACCGTGACAGTGGAGACGGAGGGGTGGGGTGGGACCGAGGACCCGCCTTCGGTAGCGGCGGCGCTGTCGGAGCAGGACACCGGACCGGACGACCCGGACGTGACGGTGGCCGGGTCGGCGTCGACACTGGGGTTCCCGCCGGTCCTCCTCGTCGCTATTCCGTTGTCGGGGGGAGAGCAGATCACTCTGAGTGACGGCCGGCTCCAGCTCGACGCCGAGTCGTACCTGGTCCGCATCGGGGCTGGGGTTCGAGCGTTCGTCCGGTTCCACGGGCCGGCGACGCTACGGATAGAGAGTTCCCGGCGGGCCTGGATCGAGTTCCCGGAGTCGCGTCGGGTGTCCATCGGGTTCGAGAGCCGCGTGGACGTGCCCGACGAGCTGGTGACCGTCGAACGGACGCCGGAGGGGGTGGCGACGGCGCTGTCGGCGCTGGCGGTCGGCAACGACACGACATCGCCGGATCGGACGTGGCCATCGATGCGCGAGCAGCCGCCGTACGTCGAGTTCGGGGAGACGACACACGTCCCGCGGTCGATCCGGGAGAATCGCCCGAACACCGGGATCGAACTCGTCGTGCCGCCGGACTTGACGTACCTCACGACCGGCGCGTCGCTGGCACACTATCTCGGAGCACGATTCGAGGTCGTCTCGGGAATCGACCCGTACCTCGACGTAGACGGGTGTATCGAACGGTTGGGACGTGGCCGGCAGTATCAACACGATGTCGCTGCGTTGCTGGAGCGAACCTTCCACCTCGACTGTCTCGCGCGCAGTGCTGGCCCACACGGCGGGGAGCTGTCAGTCTCGTGGGTCGGCGACGAGCTCGGGCTCGACACGGACAGGATGTACGACGCGTCGATGTCGGAGCGAGTCACCCGCTACCTCGAAGTCCCGTTCGCGGACGTGCGGGACGCCTTCCCGGAGTGGCACCTCGGGATGCACGTCGCGCCGACGTACGACACCGTCGAGACGCTGCCGCACCTCCTGTCGAACGTCCCGCACCTGTTCGCGCCGGAGTCGGAGTCGCTGTCGAAGAAAGAGTGGCTCCGGCTCACCGTCAACGATGGCTACGACGTGGACTGGGAGAACGCTTGGCACGCCGATGGGACCAAGAGCCACCCGGCGGAGTCTGCCGTCGAGCGTCCCCCCAGCCGCTCGGGGCCGACGGAACACCCTCGTGTCGAAGGGACCGACGAGACGCTGCGTGTCACGCGGGAGATCTCCAACGTTGATCTGGTCAAGCCGACACTCGGACCCGGGAAGACACACGGCTGGCTCGCCGAGAAGGTGCCCATCGACGTGTTCAAGACGCTGCCGGAGGCGTACGAGAACCGCCAGAAGTACCTCGACGATCCGGATTCGGACCTGTCCGTCGTGGCGGTCGTCAACGACAGCGGCCAGCGGAGTCTCGGGCTGTCGGACGCCGACGAGGCGGACATGCGCGACGAGACGGAGGAGATCGTCGGCCACTACCGGCGCCGGGCACAGGACCTGAACATCGACCTGACGCTGCGAGAGAACGTCTCGACGAGCGAGTTGGCTCGGATCTTCGAACGGCGCAACGATCTGGTCCACTTTATCGGCCACCGGGACGAGAAGGGATTGGAGTGTACGAACGGGTTCTTCTCGGCGTCGACGCTCCGGGAGTCGAACGCCCAGACGTTCTTCCTCAACGCCTGTGGCTCCTTCCCGGAGGGGAGACAGCTCGTCCGGAAAGGGAGCGTCGGCGGCGGCGTCACCTTCGAGAGTGTCACCAACGACGACGCGGTGAAAGTCGGGGTAGCGTTCGCCCGGCTCATCATGAACGGATTCTGTATCGAGCGGGCGTTAGACTACACCCGCGGCCAACTGCTGACACCGAAAGACTACGCCGTCGTCGGCGACGGGACACACGTCCTGACACAGAACGACTCCCTGGTGCCGGAAGCGTTCTTCATTTCGACGAACGACGACGGCACGTACTCGTTGTTAATCGAGCAGTCCTCGCCGTGGATCACGGGTGCAGAGGTGCACGATTCGCTCGAAGAAGACAGCGACCCACAACACCTGTTGGGAACGTCTCGAATATACATGAAAGATCTTTCTGAGCTGAAGCGCTACCTGAACGGATTCGGAGGACCAGTCGTGCACGAAGGAGACCTCTACTGGGCCGAGACGATTCTGGAGGAGATAGACGGCGTCTGACGGTCAGGGTCCGCTGTTCGTGCTAGAGTTGTCCTGTGTGTCCATACAGAAGTACTCACACCCTCCAGACCCCCCGTCCAGCGCCGCGGCCCCACCCTGGAACGCCACCAACAGGACGAGGAACACGACCAGCATCGCCAGTCGGGGACGAGCCAGCAGTGCACCTGTGAGCCGCGACGAGAGCAGCCGTTCGAGCTTCCCTTGTGCCATGTTCCCACGGTACAGCCGACAGAACTTATATCTTGTGACATACATCGTTAATTACCAGTCTCAATTATGCAGGAGCGGGTACTTACGAATGTATTACACGTCCCCACCAGTGGTATTAAGTAACATGGGTGCGTAGAGGCTGTACGGCAATGAGTGCAGAATTCGTACCGGACGGCCCAGAGGGAACGCTCGCGGACCTGTTCGCCGAGGCGGACGGGACGGTGTACCTAACCAACGCCACCGCCGACGACGTCGAACAGCTCGTCGCGTCGGCCGGGGACTACGACGGCGATCTCCCGGAGGTGCGCGTCCTCGGCGTCGGCGAGGAGCTGCGGAAGGTGCGGCGTGACTTCCTCGTCGCCTCGCGTGCCGCGGACCTGATCGACGCCGGCAGCCTGGCGCTCGCCGAACGCGAACCGACGGACAACACCACGGTGTTCGCCACCCCCGATTCGGTGTACGTGCCGGTCCAAGTGGACACGGCCGCGGGGACCGCCATCACGCGCGCCGAGGAGTTCGTGACGGACGTGTACGGCTGGTGTGAGCGCAACTGGGACGCGGCCGAGTCGTTCGACCTCCGCACCCCGTCGCTGACGACCGTGCGCGAGACGATGGACACGGAGTTCGCCCCGGAGGCGCGGGGTGACTTCGACCACGTGCTCGACAGCGCGGCCGACGCGCGCGACACCTCGGAGCTGGACGAGGTGATGGCGTCGTTGTTGGTCGCTGCCAAACACGAACTGCTCCACTACGACGTGAGCAAGTGGGGCGAGGACATCGGCCTCGCCAGCAAGGCGACCTTCTCCCGGAAGAAGGGGAAGCTGGAGGAGATGGGCGTCATCACGACGGAGAAGGTGACACTGGACATGGGTCGGCCCCGCCAGCGGCTCGTGTTCACCGACGACTACCGGGACCAAGTCGACCGGAACGGGCTGTCGAACCTCGTCACCAACGTCGTCTACTGACGACCACGGCACGACCGTCCGTCACTCCGGCGGCTGGATGTCGAACACCTCGTACAGGTGTGTCTCGATCTCGTCGACGTACCGGTCCAGCGTCTCCCGGAGCTTCTCGTCGTCGACGACGACCGCCGTCAGCCGTTCGGTCGGGTCGTCCGGCAGCTCCACCCGGAACCCGGTCTCCTCGTCGTAGAACGGCTCCGACTCGTTCAGGATCTGTTGGTCGATCCCGTGGATCAGCTCCGAGTCGTACTGGTCGTTCATGCTCTCGAAGGCGTTCTTGTACGCCCGCTGGAGCTCCGTGAAGTAGTGGGCGTACTTCTCCTCGAACTTCTCGGGGTCGAACTCGGCCATGTTCGGCGTTCGGTCGGTCCGGTCGTAAGTTCGGCGGTCGCGCCCGCGAGCGACGCAACTCTTTTGTACAGATAACGCCACTGACGTACACGGATGAACACGTCACGGGATCTCGCGCCGGCGGTCGCGTCGATCCTCGCCGCGACCGCGGACCGAGACCACGGGGAGGGTGCCGGACGCGTCGCCGACGCACGGTCGCTGCCGGAGGCGGTCGCGGCCACGGAGGCGGACGGCCGCGTGCCGGTGGTGGCGGAGGTGAAACCGACCAGTCCGACGACGGACGGGACACGGGAGGCCGACCCGGCGGCGCTGGCGGAGGCGATGGTCGCCGGCGGGGCGACCGGAATCTCCGTCCTGACGGAGCCGGACCACTTCGGCGGCTCCGTCGACGCCTTGCGGGCCGTCCGGTCGGCCGTCGACGTGCCGGTGTTGCGGAAGGACTTCCTGCTCCGGGAGTCGCAGTTGGACGCCGTCGCGGCCGACCTCGTCTTACTGATCGCGCGGTTCCTGGGGCCGGAGCCGGACGCGGCCGGCCACGGCGCCGACGACCTAGCGACGATGGTCGCCGCCGCCCGCGACCGAGGGATGGAGCCGCTGGTGGAGGTTCACACGCCGGCAGAGCTGTCGGCCGCAGTGGAGGCGGGCGCGTCCGTGATCGGCGTCAACAACCGCGACCTGGCGGCCTTGGAGGTAGACTTGGGGACGTTCGAGCGGGTCGCGCCGGACGCCCCCGAGGACGTGACGCTGCTGGCCGAGAGCGGGCTGTCGACGGCGACCGACGCGGAACGGATGCGGGCTGCCGGCGCGGACGCGCTCCTGATCGGGTCGGCCGTCGTCGACGGGGTCGAGGCGGCCACAGACGAGACGGCAGCACGCGAACTGGTGACGGACAACACCCGTCGATTTACGACGGCGGAGGCCGAAACGACGGACGTGACAGACACGAGGGGCGACAGATGAGCGACGCAGAGCACACACCCACGACACAGACGGATCGCACACGAGCGGGCGACGGCAAGTTCGGCGAGTACGGCGGTCGGTACGTGCCGGAGGCGCTGATGCCGGCGCTGCGCGAACTGGAAGACGCCTACGAGCGGTACGTGCTGAACAACGAGGACGGGTTCAGAGACGAGTTCCGACGACGGATTCGGGACTTCGGCGGTCGACCGACCCCGCTCCAGTACGCGGAGAACCTCTCGGAGCGGTACGACACGGACGTCTACCTCAAACGGGAGGACCTGCTCCACGGCGGCGCCCACAAGCTGAACAACGCGCTCGGCCAGGTCCTGCTGGCGAAGTACATGGGGAAAGACCGGATCATCGCCGAGACGGGCGCCGGCCAACACGGCACGGCGACGGCGATGGCCGCGGCCCACCTGGACATGCCGTGTGAGATCTACATGGGCGAACGGGACATCACCCGCCAGCGACCCAACGTGTTCCGGATGAAGATCAACGGCGCGGAGGTGGTGCCGGTGACGACCGGGCGCGGGACGCTGAAGGAGGCCATCTCCGAGACGATGCGCGACTGGGCGACGACGGTGGAGACGACCCACTACGTGATCGGCTCCATCGTCGGCCCGCACCCGTTCCCGGTGATGGTGCGTGACTTCCACGCGATCATCTCCGAGGAGGCCCGCGACCAGCTCCAACGCGAGACCGGCCGGCTCCCGGACGGCGTGTTGGCGTGTGCCGGCGGCGGGTCGAACACGATGGGGACGTTCCACCACTTCGTGGACGACCCCGGGGTGAATCTGTACGCGGTCGAGGCGGGCGGCTCGTCGCTGGCGGTCGACGAGGAGGAGGGGGTCGCACCCAACTCCGCGTCGCTGTCGACCGGGACGGAGGGGGTGCTCCACGGCGCCCGGACGAAACTGCTCCAGGACGGCGACGGCCAGATCGTAGAGAGTCACTCCGTCTCTTCCGGGCTGGACTACGCCGGCGTCGGGCCGGAGCTGGCCCACCTGGTCGACGAGGGGCGCGTCACACCCGTGAACGTCGACGACGACGCTGCGCTGGAAGGGTTCCACCGGCTCTCACAGCGCGAAGGGATCATCCCGGCGTTGGAGACGGCCCACGCCTTCGGGTACTTGGAGGAGCACCACGACGAACTGGGTGATCTAGTCGTCGTCAACGTCTCCGGGCGCGGCGACAAGGACCTCGCGGCCGCCCTAGAGGAGACGGAGCAACGCGACCTGGAGAACGCGCCGGAGATGTCGGAGTTCACGGGTGGTCTATGACGAGTGAGTTGGACTCGGCGTTCGGCGACGGCCCGGCGTTCGTCCCGTACCTCGCGGTCGGGGACCCGAACTACGAGGACTCGCTGCGGTACGTGGAGGCGCTTGCCGAGGGGGGTGCCGACGCCATCGAACTGGGACTCCCCTTCTCGGAGCCCATCGCGGAAGGGACGACGATTCAGGAGGCGGTCGTGCGCTCGTTGGACGCCGGGATCACCCCAGAGCGGTTCTTCGAGTTCGTCGAGGAGCTGGACGTGGACGTGCCGCTCGTCTGCATGACGTACTACAACCTCCTGTACCAGTACGGCGAGACCGAAGACGGTGAGGAACGCCCGCGTCCGGCGGTGCGGCGGGCGGTCGAGGCGGGGCTGTCCGGGTTCGTCGTGCCGGACCTGCCGGCCGAGGAGGCCGGACCGCTGCGGCGCGCCTGTGACGAGTTCGGGCTGGATCTCGTCTCCATCGTCGCCCCGACGACGGAAGACGAGCGGCTGGCGAAGCTCGTCGAGATCTCCTCGGGCTACCTGTACGTCCAGGCGCGGTTGGGTGTCACCGGCGCCGACGTGGAGCCGTCCGACCGGACGGCGGAGTCGCTCGAACGACTCGCCGACTACGACGTGCCGAAGGCGGTCGGGTTCGGCATCTCCGACGGCGACCAGGCGGCAGAGATCGTCGAGGCGGGTGCAGACGGGATCATCGTCGGCTCGGCGCTCGTAGAGATCGTCGCAGACGGCTACGAACGGGACCGCGACCCGGAGGCGGTCGCGGCGGATCTGACCGCGCTCGCCGAGGAGCTGACGGAGGGAGCGCGTCGGGGCTACGAGCGACGCGTGCCGCGACCCGAAGGGTCTTGATCGGGGATCGTTCGCAAGGAACTTCCCGCCGCTGACCGCAGACTACCGCATGAACCACGCTGGACACGCCGCACGACTCGACCGCATCTCCACGGACGATCGGTTCCTGATCGTCCCGATGGACCACGGGATCACCCTGGGTGCCGTCGACGGACTGAAACACATCGGCGACACGATCGACGCGGTGACACGCGGCGGCGCCGACGCCGTCCTCACGCAGAAGGGGATCGCGCCCCGCGTCCACCCCAACGCGAACGACGCCGGCTACGTCGTCCACCTCAACGCCTCCACCGCGGTCGGCCCGGACGCCAACGACAAACGGCCGACCGGCAGCGTGGAGGGGGCGATCCGGGCCGGCGCCGACGCCGTCTCCATGCACATCAACGTCGGCTCCGACTACGAGCGCGAACAGATGGCGTTCCTCGCGGAGCTGACGGAGACGGCCGCCGACTACGGGGTACCGACGCTGGCGATGGCGTACGCCCGCGGCGCCAACTTGGAGGGTGACGACCCAGAGCACGACGCCGAGTACCTCGGTCACGCCGTCCGACTGGCCGAGGAGGTGGGCGCAGACGTGGTGAAGACGGGTTACTCCGGTGACCCGGACAGCTTCCGGCACGTCTGTGAGTCGACGGCGCTCCCGGTCGTCATCGCCGGCGGAGAGCCGGACGGGGACCGCGAGACGCTGGTGGCCGTCCGGGGGGCGATGGACGCCGGCGCCGCCGGCGTGTCGATGGGGCGGTCGATCTTCCAGCACGACGACCCGGAGGCTATCACCCGCGCCGTCTCCGCCGTCGTCCACGACGACGCCGACGCCGAAGACGCGCTCCACCTCGCAGAGCTACAGGGCTGACGCCCGTCTGCGCTCCGTCTCGCCGTCTCTCCGACGACCGCCAGCGACGTTTCTCTGACGACCGCTAGCGACGGCTCTCCGACGACCGACCGGGTACCGACCGTGTCGTCGTACGGCCACCGTGGCGCCACACCCCCCGTTCGGGGCTGTCACTGCCGTCTGCGTCACCCCTACGCAGTCGTCTGGAGATCGTTATTCACTATCGAGTAAATATTCGGTAGCCTTTTGTTCGAGCGGCCCCAACGAGTGGTATGAGCATCGAGTCGGCAGTGATCGCGGTGGGGCGAGACGAGGGCGACAGAACACGGCGGCTGGCGGAGATCGGCGTCGAACTGGCAGACGCCGGCGCGGAGCTGACGATCGTCCACGCCTTCCGAACACAGGAGGCGGCAGACGAGACCGCGGCGCAGTTGGGCTACACGGACGGGTCGACGAGCGACCTGGCACAGCGGCTCGACTCCGTCCGGGCGGTCAGACGCGCCCTGGAGTCGTCCGGCGTGAGCGTCGCCGTGGACGGTCGGGTGGGGGATCCGGGCAGCGTCGTCGCCACGGTCGCCGAGGAGCTGGCCGCCAATCGAGTCGTCGTCGGCGGCCGCGACCGCTCGCCGACCGGGAAGGCCGTCTTCGGGTCGACCGCACAGGACGTACTCCTGTCTGCCCCGTGTCCCGTGACGTTCGTCCGGCGCGAGGACTGAACTACAGCTGAACGTCCGTCTCTATGTCTTCGGTCGCCTCGCGGAGTCCGTCCTCGCGGGCACCCGACGCGAGCTTGTCCGCCAGCGGCGCGTCGGACAGCAGCGTCGCCAACTCGTCGCGGAACCGGTGGTTGTGCCGCGTGGACGCTATCTCCGCCTCGATCACCGCCGACTGGCATGTGACGGTCGTCTCGTCGGCGTCGACGGCCGCCGCCCGCTCGGCGAGCGAGATCTCTTCGCGGACGAGCCGACGGAGTCTGTCCCGGTCGAGCGTGGTCTCGCGGTCCGAAGGCGCCACGAGGTGAGCGTCCAACCGGGCCCGGAACACCGCCTCCGCCGAACAGTCGAGTTCGGTGGCGATCTCCGCGTCCGACAGCCCCTCGAAGAACAGCCGCACGACCCGTTCGTGAGCGTCCAGCGGCAGGTCCGTCTCGACGGCCGTCTCCTCGCGGAGCGTCGCCAGGACCGCCCGGACGCGGTCGTCGTCCGGGTCGTCCAGCAACGAGCCACGGTCGGCCGACTGGTCTTCCGTGACGCTCTCTTCACCCGTCGTCTCGACGAAGATATCCCGGAGTTCGGCCGTCTTCTCGTCCATCGAGACGGAGACAGTCGGCGGAGGCCAAAGAGACTGACGGCAGTACGTACCAAGGTTTATCCACGCGGCAGCCTCGCGTTCGGATATGCCAGCGGAACAGGTGACACGCGAGACGTTCTGGACGATCGGCCCGTTGGGCAAGGCCGTCTTCTACTACCTCGCGGCGACTGCGATCCTGTTGTTCGCCTACGGGACCTACGGCCGGTTCGCGCGCTACCGACGGGGTGCCGACGACTGGTTCCCGCGTCTAGACGACCTCCCGAAGCGGGTGACGACGGCTGCGAGCATCGTGGCCTCGAACCGCAACCAGTTCGACCGCGACCTGTACGCGGGCGTGATGCACTCGTTCATCGTCTGGGGGTTCCTCACCCTGTTGATCGGGACGACGATCCTCGGGATCGACATCGACTTCTACCGGCTCGTCACGGGTGAGTCCTTCTTCGTCGGCGACTTCTACCTCTCGTACTCCTTCGTGATGGACGCGATGGGACTGTTGTTCGTCGTCGGTGTCGGGATGGCAATCTACCGCCGGTACGCCGAACGCGAAGGACGGCTCTGGGGGAAACACACCTCGCTGGAGGACGACGCCTTCGTCTGGACGTTGTTCGTCCTCGGCGTGGGCGGCTACGTGCTGGAGGCGTTCCGGATCGTCGGCTCCGCGGAGTTCGCCGCCTACGAGCAGGTGTCGTTCGTCGGCTTCTTCCTGGCGGGAGTCTTCGCCGAGCTGGGCGTCGGGCCGGGGCTCGCGGAGACGCTGTACCACTGGACGTGGTGGAGCCACTCGTTGCTCGCCTTCGGCTTCATCGCCCTGATTCCGTTCGCCAAGCCGTTCCACATGCTGTCGTCGTTCGCGAACGTCGTCACCCGCGACGAGAAGGCGGGGGTCCGTCTGCCGGGCGTCCCGGACGACGCCGACCCCCAGGAGATCGGCTACGGCGACATCGACGACTTCTCCTGGCGACACCTGCTCGACCAGGACGCCTGCACGAAGTGTGGCCGGTGTTCGTCCGCCTGTCCGGCCAAGGCCTCCGGTCGTGACCTCGACCCGCGGGACGTGATCCTCGACCTGAAACAGTACCGACAGGACCTGGACGCCGGCCGGACGGAGGAGGTGGAGATCGTCGCCGACGGCGGCGACAGCGTCGTCGACGCGGAGTCGATGAACGCGTGTATGTCCTGTATGGCGTGTATGGACGCCTGTCCGGTGGACATCGAACACGTCTCGGAGTTCACACAGATGAACCGCCGGCTGACGGAGACTGGCCAGATGGAGCCGGAGATCCAGGACGCGATGATGAACGTGTTCCAGAACGGCAACACGTTCGGCGACCCCGCCCGCAACCGGCCGGACTGGACGGACGACCTCAACTTCGAGGTGCCGGACGCCCGCGAACAGTCCGTCGAGTTCCTCTGGTACGTCGGGGAGTACCCCAGCTACGACGAGCAGAATCAACGGGTCGCCCGGTCGCTGGCCCGGCTGTTCGAGCGCGCCGGCATCAGTTACGGTATCCTCTACGAGGACGAACAACACGACGGCAACGACGTGCGTCGGGTCGGCGAGGAGGGGTTGTTCGAGATGCTCGTCGAGGACAACACCGAGGCGTTCTCGAAGTGCGAGTTCGAGACGGTGGTGACGACCGACCCACACTCGATGAACACGTTCCGCAACGAGTACCCCGCCGTCTCGGAGTTCGACGACCCCGTGTTCCACTACACTGAGGTGATCGAGGACCTCGTCGACGACGGCCGGCTCGGCCTCTCCGGGTCGGAGTTGGACTACACCGCCACCTACCACGACCCGTGTCACCTCGGCCGGATGAACGACGTGTACGAGGCCCCGCGGGAGCTGATCCGGGCGACCGGTGTCGACCTCCACGAGATGCCGCGCAACCGCTCGGACTCCTTCTGTTGTGGCGGCGGCGGCGGCGGGCTCTGGACGGACAACGACCAACACACCAAGCCCAGCGAGGAACGCCTCCGCGAGGCCCTGGAGGACACGGACGCCGGCGACGCCGTCGAGAAGTTCGTCGTCGCCTGCCCGATGTGCGGGACGATGTACGAGGACGGCCGCAAGACCGGGGACTACGAGGACGACATCGAGATCGTCGACATCGCGGAACTGCTGTGTGAGGCGCTCGAACAGAACGGAGCCGTCGTCGCCAATGACGCGACGGGCGACTCCTCTGCGGCCGCCGACTGAAAAAAGAGATTAGGATATGGCGTCGCTTTAGTCGTCAGGTTGCCTATTCGTCTGATTGGCCTGACTTTCTCTGTCGAGTTTGAACACGATCATCACGACGACCGAGAGAAGCAGGACGATGAGGCCGGAGCACACCAGCAGAATCCGGAGTAGACCGGTCGACAGACGCGAGCCCGCGATCATGAGTAGGAACCCAATAGCGGCGGTGAAGGCCAACTCTGAGTTCACCTGTCTCAACAGCGGCACCAGCGGGAGGTCAGTCATCTATCACCTCCACGGAGGGAGCGGATGTGCTCCACAGTCTCTCTCATCTGTTCCTTGTTGAGGTTCCCACTCGAGCCTGTCGTGTTGTCGAAGCCGACCTCGTCGGCGAGCCACTGGACTAGTTCGTCCTTCCGCATCGGTCGGTCGGACTCAAGCACACAGTTGAGACACCTGTCCAGGATCTCACCGGGCTCTTCTTCGCTGACGCGGAACTCGGCTCCCCCGAGTGATTTCCCACACATGGTCACCTCTGGGGATTGCGAGAGAACAAGGTGGTACTTCATCGGGTCAAGATTAGTCAGCAGGTAGAGTACGTCGTCCTCATCGCTTGCTGGTCTGCTGTGTACGTCGGGATCCTGCAGCTCCGCCTGTGTGTCGTCGTCATCATGATCCCGGACCCAGAACTCGATCTCGTCACCCTCGGACAGCGAAAGCTTCTGACGCACCTCAAGCGGGATGGTGACGGTGTTCCCCGTGTTGTGGAAGCTTCTGACAGTCCTCACGGCGCTTCCGCTGTTTACAACGTACAGTTCTGCCTCCTCGCCGGGGGCAACGCCAGCCTCCTCTCTCATCTCTGCACCAGTGACGATAGTTCCATTGACTCCGTCAGAACTAGAGTCGCTTCCACGCATCGTGTAGCTACCTCTCACCCACCCATCTCCATCTGGCTGAGTGCCAGAATTAGCCGTCGAAGTTTGTTGACTCGTCATGGTCGCCAGTCAGGCAGCCGGTAAAAAAAATCTGTCGGAGCGGTAGGTCGATCAGCGGATCGATCAATTGCGTCTATCCCGTTCATCCTAATTTGGGCCGAAAGTTATGCAGACAGCACAAACGGGTCAATCTCGCAAGATTGGGTACTCGCCAGTGAGTTTATTATCCTGTAGCGCGTGCGCTGTGTTACAGAGTAACACGGGCCGCGGGAGCCCGTGCCCACTCGCCCCAACGATGACAGACAACACGGACGCGGACGACACGGAACGGCACCGACGAGAGACAGTGACTGCACAGGGTGTGTTCACCCGTGGGCCACCGGCAGAGACGCCGTCGGAGGAGACCGAGGAGACGGAGGGACACGCCGGAGAGACGCACGAGGCGACCGACCGCCCGAGCGCGCAGGGCGTGTTCCAGCGCGGGCGCTGAGACGGACGCTCCGCCCCCCTCCGGCGGCCTGACCGCGTCGGAAGCGGGACGTTGAAGCGCCGGCCGGCCGGACGGGCGGACATGGAGACGCTGGCCTCGCTCGCGCGACTGGTCGCCGGGCTCGCCTTCGGGCTCTGGCTCGGCGCGACGCTCGCTCTCTCGTTTCTCGCGGTGCCGCGGTCGTTCGACCTCCTCGCCCGCGAGTCCGCCCGAGAGGTGCTAGCGGATCTGTTTCCGCGACAGTACCAGTTCGGCTTCGCGTCGAGCGCCGTCGGCACGCTCGCGGTCGTCACCGTCGGTCTGTTGGACGGGTTCGACACGTTCGTCGTGGTCTCCGTCCTCGCGGGGCTCGTCGCCGTCGCCGCCGCCGGCTACGCCAGCGTCCGGCTCGCCCCGGCGTTCGCCGAGGAAGCGGCCGACGAACGCCACCACCGCCAGTCCGTGCTCGTCGACGCGCTCGGGCTGCTGGGCGGCGGGGTGGCGTTCGTCGGGCTCTACTTCTGACAGCGCAGGTGGTCTCACGCCAACTCCACGTCGTCCACGTCGTGGTGACGCGCGACGAGCTCTCTGGCCATCTCGATGGTCCGGCCGTCCTCGCCGATGGCGACGCCACGGTCTGCCGGTCGTACCTCCGCGAACGCCACCCCCTGGCTGGAGACGGTGACGCCCCGGACTGCCGCGGGCGCCAGCGCGTTGGCGACGAACGCCGCCGCCGTCTCGGCGTCTTCCACCACGTCGATCTCCGTCGACAGCAGCTCCTCCGCCCGGGCGACGGTCGCACCCGCCGGGCCGACCGCCTCGCCCTTCTGTCCGGCCGGGACGACTACCACCAGTCGGTCGCCGTCCTCGCGGACGAGACAGTCGTTCGGCGTCACGCCGGTCACGTCGGCGAAGCGGCTCGCGTACCGTCGGGCCTCGTCGGTGAGTTCGATGCGCATGGTCGGTGAGACTGAGAGTGAACTGTGAGTGAACGGAATCGCGTGTGTCTGTGTGGCTGTTCGTCACGGAAGTGGCCGGGCGAGGCCGACCCGACCCGCGTCAGTCGTCCGCCGACGGCTGTGTTACGTCGCCGGTCGACCCCATCCGGAGGTCGACGTCGCCGGTGCCGATGGCGACCGGCTTGCCGGCGATCACGTTCTCGATCACGCCGTCTAAGTCGTCCACCTCGCCCTGGATCGCGGCGTCGAGCAGGTGGTTGACCGTCACCTCGAACGCCGCCCGCGCGAGGACGGACTCCTTCGACCCGGAGATCCCGTGACGACCGATGGACTCTACCGTCCCCTGGTTCGTCATGATGTCCGCGACGAGCATCAGGTGGCGGACGTTCACGTCGCCCAGCCCCTGCTCTTCCAGGGTGTCCATCGTCTCGTCGATGATGGACTCCCGTGCAGCCTCCACGCCCAGCGTCCGGTAGATCTCGTGGATGTTGTTACACGTCGTCCGGGAGGCGTCGACGCCCTCGATCTCCAACGCGTCGCTGAACGCCGACCCCTCCGTGTAGAGGACGAACTCCTCGTCGCCGCCGTCTTCGGCCTCCTCCTTCCGGATGACCACGCGGGAGACCTCTTCGATCCCCTTGAACGTGATCTCCCGGAGCTGTTCGACCAACTGGAGCAGTTCCCGGTAGCTGGGTTCGTCCGGACCGAACTGGACGACCGTGCCGCGCTGGACCGTCTCGACGCCCAGGTTCGACTCGATCGTCTCGGCGATCATCCCCGCGACCTCCGTCGCGTCGTCGTGGGTCGGCCACCGTTCCAACAACGTCTCCTCGTTCAGGTCGACGGACACCCGCATGTCCGCGACGTTCGTGGACACGTCGCCCAGTGCGAGGATCTTCGTCGCCTCGATCTGCCAGACGACCTCGTGGGCCTTCTCGCGGTTTTCCGCGTACTCACCCTCCAGCCGGACCACCATCACCGGCGTGTCCGGCTCCTTCCGGGCGTCCACGAGCTCGATCAGTCGGGGCAGCCCCTGGGTCACGTCCATCTCCGCGACGCCCGCGAAGTGGAACGTGTTCATCGTGTTGTGGGTCACGACACCCTCGGCCGTCGTGAACGTCTCCAGTCCGGCGACGGAGAAGTCGTAGACGTAGTCGTACTCCGTCTCGACCGTGCGGATGTTCGTGATCCGGTCCCAGTCGACATCGCCGCGGATCTCGTCGGTCTCGGAAACCGCGACCGCGCCCGCACCATCTGTGGCGACCGTCTCGAAGGCGTCGAGACCGACAGAGTCCGTCTCGGAGTCGAACTCGCCTGTGACGGGAAGCTCGGCTCCGACTTCGAGTTCGTCGCCGCGGATCGGGACGATCTCGTCGTCACGCTCGACGACGAACGAGTGCGCCTTCGTCGCGCGGACGGACCGACCGGACGCCAGTTCGAACTCCAGCAGTTCCGCCGGCGCGTCGTGGCGGCTTACTTCTTCGACCGTCTTCCAAGTCAGCGTCCCGTCAGGACGGAGACTCGGCACTTCCAGCGAGTCTGGCGCGAGCGCGACCTCGTGGTCGTCGACCGTGCGCGACTCGTTGGACGCGACGACCTCGTCGACCAACGGGCCGATTGCCGTCACGTCGGTCTGCCCGCCGCGACGGACGACGACACGCTCGTCGTGCGGGATCGACATCTGCGTCCCGGGTTCCCCGATGCTCTGTGCGCTGACGGTGCCGACGGGGTCCAACGGGTCGACACGCGTGTCGACGTACCGCGACTCCGTCGCCTGGGCGATCTCGTCGGCCTCTTCCGTGGTGACGCCCTCGCGGTCCTCGATGGTCTCGTACACCTGATCCTTCAGGCGACGGGGGAGCTCCGTGTCCTCGACGACGAGTTCGACCTCCTCGTCGACGTGGTCGTAGCGGTCGGCGGCGGGGTCAGTCATCCGAGCCCACCCCCGTGCCGGCCTTGTCGAGGCCCGGGCCGGCGTACTCCGAGAGGTTCGTCGGCGGTTCGCGGCTGCCGATGAACCGTTCTTTGTCCGCCTCGGACTCGAACTCCGCGTCGACGATCCGCTCTGCGATCTGGTCGACGTCGATGTCACCCTCCTCCGAGGAGGACACCTTCACCGGCGAGGTGCCGTCCTCGCCGAACTCGAACTGGACGACCGTCCCGGAGGTGTTCCGGACGGTGCCGTCGTACTGCGCCTCCAGCTCCGACAACGCGTTGATCAGCCGGCGCTGGAGGTAGCCGGACTTCGAGGTCCGGACGGCCGTGTCGACCAGCCCCTCGCGGCCACCCATCGCGTGGAAGAAGAACTCCTTGGGCGACAGGCCCGAGCGGTAGGAGTTCTCCACGAACCCGTGGGCGTCCGCCGACAGGTCGTGTTCCGGGAAGTGCGACAGCGTCCGGTTCTCGTAGCCACGGTTGATCCGTTCGCCGGAGACGGACTGCTGGCCGACCAGCCCGGCCATCTGCGTGAGGTTCAGCATCGACCCACGCGCGCCGGAGGCGGCCATGATGATCGCCGGGTTCTCCTCGTCGAGGTAGTCCTCGGCGATGTCGCCGGCGGAGTCACGCGCCTGCGACAGCGTCTGCATCACCTTCATCTCCAGCGTCTCGTCGACTGTCCGGCCGGGCAGCGAGTCGATCTCGTCGTTCTCGTACGTCTCGATCAGCTCGTTCACCCGGTCGCGGGAGTTCTGGATCGCCTCGTCGATCTGGGCGTCCGCCTCCGGCGGGAGCGACTCGTCGTCGATCCCGATGGAGAAGCCGAAGTGCATGATCGTCCGCATCGCCAGCGCGGCGACCTCGTTGACGAACACCCGAGCGCGGGTCTTCGAGTACACCTTGGTCAGGGTGTCGACGATGTCGCTGCCGAAGTCGCCCACGCCCGCGGAGTCGATGGTCCCCTGCTTCAGTTCGCCGTCCTCGATGACGACATCGTCGCCCGCCTCGGAGACGAACTCCAGGTCCAGGTCGTCCGGGAGGAGCTGTGAGAAGATCGTCTGGCCGGTCCAGTACGGCCGACCGGTCTCCTCGTCTTCCCCGTCCGGCGCCGGCAGCTCGTCGATGGAGGTCTGCCGGAGCAGGTCCAACGCCTGTGTCTCGTTGAACTGGGGGTTGTCGTGGGTGAGGAGGTACATCCCGGAGATGTGGTCCTGGATCGCGCCGATGATGTTCTCGCCGAACCGCGGCGACAGCATCTGTTCTTGGACGCGCATCAGGACACGGGCTTCCGCACGCGCCTCCTCGTTCTGGAGCGCGTGCATGTTCATCTCGTCGCCGTCGAAGTCCGCGTTGTACGGCGGACAGACGGTCGTGTTCAGCCGGAACGTCTTGTACGGCATCACCACGACCTCGTGGGCCATAATCGACATCCGGTGGAGCGACGGCTGGCGGTTGAAGATCACGATGTCACCGTCCACGAGGTGACGGTTCACCTCCCAGCCGGCCTCGACCTTCTCTGCCAGCTCCTCGCAGTTCTTCTCCGTCACCTTCAGCCGCCGGCCGTCCGGCCGCTTCACGTAGTTGGCACCGGGGTGTGCCTCGGGCCCGTTGGAGACGTACTGTCGTGCCTGATCCAGGTTGCGCTCGGAGACGTTCATCGTCTGGGTCATCTCCTCGGCGACCCGTTCGGGCACCCCGACCTCGTTCAGCGACAGCGTCGGGTCCGGGCTGATGACGGTCCGGGCGGAGAAGTTCACCCGCTTGCCGGACAGGGAGCCACGGAACCGACCCTCCTTCCCCTTCAGCCGCTGGGACAGCGTCTTCAGCGGGCGGCCGGAGCGGTGGCGCGCCGGCGGCGTCCCACTGATCTCGTTGTCGATGAACGTCGTGACGTGGTACTGGAGCAGCTCCCAGAGGTCCTCGATGATGAGCTGGGGAGCGCCGGCCTCACGGTTCTCCATGAACCGTTGGTTGATCCGGATGATGTCCACCAGCTTGTGGGTGAGGTCGTCTTCGGAACGCTGGCCGTTGTCCAGCGTGATCGACGGTCGCGCCGTCACCGGCGGCACCGGCAGCACCGTCAGGATCATCCACTCGGGCCGGGCCTGGTCGGGGTCGACGCCGATGGCCTCGATGTCCTCGCCCGGGATGTCCTCGAACCAGTCGCGGATGTCCGAGGCCATCAGCTTGTTCATGTCCTCCTCCGTGAGGTCGACGTCCAACGCCTTCTCGATGGCCTTCCGGTCGTCCTCCCGGGGGCGGAACTCCCCGGACATGATCTGGTTGATCCGGTCCAGGGCGATTCCAGTCTCCTCTGCGAGGTCGTGCGGAGAGGTGCCGTCGGAGTCCTCGCCGGGCTGCATCGCCTCGGCGATCAGCTCCGAGTACTCGCCCGACAACACGTCCTGGACCTCGTAGTAGGTCGTCGGCTTCTCGTGTTTGATGTCCGCCTGTTCTTCGCCACAGTGGGGACACCGGTCGGCCTTGCGAGCCTCTCGGACGGCGCTCTTGAGCACGTCCATCGTGTCGCCGCCCAGATCAGCCGTCCGGTCGAGCTTGTCGCGGTACTTCTCCTTGTCGTCGTCCATCAGCGCGATCTGGCCACACTCCCGACAGGTCGCGCGGAGCAGCCGCCGGATGAGCTTCGTGAAGCCGACGTGGATCACCGGCGCCGCGAGCTCGATGTGGCCGAAGTGGCCGTTACACGAGCCGGAGTGTTTGCCGCAGGTGCGACACTCCAGTCCGGGGTCGATGACCCCGAGTCGGGGGTCCATCAGCCCCATGTCGATCGGGTAGCCGTCGTCGTCGTACGTGTCCGCGGTGATCACCTTCGTCGCCGACATGTCCCGGTACGTCTCCGGGTCCATCAGCCCGAAACTGATCCCGCCGATCTCCTTTGGTGTTTGTCCTGCCATGTGTCAGACTGCGTCCTCGAGTTCGAGCTTCGGTCGGATGCCGAGCGCCTTCATCTCGTCTAAGAGGAGCTTGAAGGCGTAGCTGATCTCCAGTTCGTGGATGTCGTCTTCGTTGCCGCTGACCGGGTCGTAGATCCGGCGTTGCTCGACGTCCTCCACGGCGACCATCCCCGTCTCCTCGCTGACGTAGACGGTCTCCTTGTCCGAGGAGTCCAGCAGCCGTTCTTTCAGCGCCATCGCCGCCCCGTGACCGATCAGCACTTCGCGTTCCATCTCCCCGACACGGAGCCCACCCTCGCGGGCGCGCCCCTCGGTCGGCTGTCGGGTGAGCACTTGGACCGGCCCCCGCGACCGGGCGTGGAGCTTGTTCGACACCATGTGGTACAGCTTGTGGTAGAAGATGGTGCCGACGAAGATGTCCGCCTCGATCTTCTCCCCGGTGACGCCGGAGTACATCACTTCCTTGCCGGACGACTCGAACCCGTGGTCCTCCAAGGCGCCACGGAGTTCCTCTTCTTCCTCACCCTGGAACGGGGTGCCGTCGACACGCGAGCCGCGCAGCGAGCCGACCTTGCCGCCCAGCATCTCCAGCACGTGACCGACCGTCATCCGCGACGGGAGCGCGTGCGGGTTGAGGATCAGGTCCGGCACCACGCCCTCCTCCGTGAACGGCATGTCCTCCTGCTGAGCGAGGTGGCCGACGACCCCCTTCTGACCGTGTCGGGAGGCGAACTTGTCGCCGAGCTCCGGGATCCGCTCGTCGCGGACGGACACCTTCGACAGCTTGGAGCCGTCTTCACCCTCCATCAGGGTGACCGTGTCGACGACGCCGGACTCGCCCGACCGCATCGTCACGCTGGTCTCCCGGCGCTTCTGCGGAGAGAGCCCGCCCATGTCGTCCGGCTCTTCGAGGAACCGAGGCGGGGAGGTCTTGCCGAGCAGGACGGAGTTCTCGTCTACCTTCGTCTCCGGGTTGACGAGCCCGTCCTCGTCCAGGTGGGTGTAGGCGTCTTCGCCGCGAGCGCCGCGTACGTCCTGGGAGGGCAGTTCGAACCGGTCCTCCTGGCCGCCGGGGTAGCGTCGTTCCTCACCCTCGTACGTCCGGAAGAAGTGCGACCGCGCCATCGCGCGGTCGACCGACCCCTTGTTCATCACGAGGGCGTCCTCGATGTTGAACCCCTCGTAGGACATGACCGCGACGACGAAGTTCTGGGCCGCCGGCCGCTCGTCGAAGCCGATCTGTTCGGTCGTCTGGGTCTTCACCATCGACAGCTGGGGGTAGTGGAGGAGGTGCTGGCGCGTGTCCGGCCGGATGCGGTAGTTGGCGGCCGGCAGCCCCAGCGACTGCTTCATCATCCCCGCCCCCATCGTGATCCGTGGACTGGCGTTGTGCTCCGGGTACGGGATCATCCCGGCGCCGATCCCGAAGATCAGCTGCGGGTCGATCTCCAGGTGGGTCGTGTCGGGTGTCACGTCTTCCTCGTCGACGGCGACGAGGATGTCCTCCTCCTCCTCGGCGTCGATGAACTCCACGACACCCGCCTGGACGAGATCCTGGAAGTCGATCTCCTGGTCTTCCAGCGCCCGGACGTGTTCCTCGTCCAGCAACGGCTCGCCGTCCTGGACGACGATCAGCGGGCGCCGCGCCCGCCCGGCGTCTGCGTTGACGATCACCTCGCCGGTGCGTTCCTTCACCGAGACGTTCACCATGTCCGAGACGTCGCCACGCCGGCGCGCCTCGCGGATCTGTTCTGCCAGTTGGTGGGGGTCCGGGTGTGTACCGACCAGACTCCCGTTGACGTACACTTTCGCGTCTTGTGCCTGTGCCATGTGTTGTCAGTCGTCTGCGGGTCCAGCCCGCTCGACGCCCTCGATGCCGGGGATCCCCTCGACACCCATCGACGCCAGTTCTCGTTTCAGCCCCTGTTCGTCCTCGACGTTCTGTGACAGCTCCATCGCCTGCGCGAAGTTCTTCACGAGCCCACAGTTCGGCCCCTCCGGCGTCTCGGAGGGACAGATCCGACCCCACTGGGTCGCGTGGAGGTCACGCGCCTCGAAGTGGGGCTGGCTGCGGGACAACGGCGACCGGAGCCGTCGGAGGTGTGACAACACACCCATGTAGTCCGTCCGGTCGACGAGCTGGGAGACGCCGGAGCGACCGCCGACCCAGTTACCGGTGGCGATCGGGTGCTCCAGCCGCTCGGTCAGCACGTCCGACCGGACGACCGTGTTCACGGTGAGCTGTCGGTTCCGCATGTTCGCACGCTCCAGCTGGTACTTCACGTCCCGAGCCAGCTTGTTGAGCGCCGTCCGGAACAGGTCCTTCATCAGGTCGCCAGAGACCTTCAGCCGTTTGTTGGCGTAGTGGTCCTTGTCGTCCTCCTCCCGGCGGTCCAAGGCGAGTTCGAAACACGCCTCGGCCATCCGGCAGAGGTAGTACGCCTTGTTGATCCGGACATCCTCCTCGTCGACCCCGTCTTCGTGGAGGTGGGGCAGGAGGTACCGGTCGATCACGTAGTTGGCGCGCTTGAGCTGGTAGTTCTTCCCCTGGCCGGAGGCGACGCGTTCGCCCAGCGTCTCGATGGCCTCCTGTTCCGTCTGGACACTGGCCTCCTCCAGGTTCTCCAGCATGAACTTCACGATCTCCGGGTCGTCGGAGACGCGGTGGACGATCTCCTCGTCGGACTCCAGGCCGAGTGCCCGCACGAGGGTCACGAAGTTCACCGAGCCGGAGACGGACGGGAACGACACCTCCAGCAGCCCCTCTCGGTTGCGCTCACAGAGGACGAGCGCGCGGTAGCCACGCCGCTGGGAGAACGTCTTGGCAACCTGGATCTCGTCGCCGTACTTCGAGTCGTACTCCGCGAGGATCTTGTTGGGCGCGAGGTCCTCGCTCGTCATCAGCACGCGCTCGGAGCCGTTGACGATGAAGTAGCCGCCGGGGTCGACCGGGTCCTCGCCGATCTCGACGAGCTCGTCGTCGTCGAAGTCCGCGATGTTGCAGTTCTGGGAGCCGACCATGATCGGCATCCGGCCGACCTTCGTCTCCGTCTCGTTGACGACGGTCTCCGGTTCCTCCTCACCGCCGCGGACGATGGACATCTCCATGAACACCGGAGCGGCGTAGGTGATGTTCCGCAGGCGCGCCTCCTGGGGGAACAGGAGTTCCTCGGAGCCGTCCGCTTCACGTACGCGTGGAGTCGTGACACGCACGTCCCCCAGCTCGACGTACACCGGCTCCTGGCCCTCCTTGTCGCCGATGTCCGTGTCGATGGTCTCCTTCTCGTCGACCACTTCCTGCATCCCCCGGCCGAGGAAGGAGTTGAACGACCGGAAGTGGTGTTCTGCGAGCCGTTCCTGCGTGAAGTACTCACGCGAGACCGTTCGGCGTGTCTCTCGATCCATGTTGCTGTCTGTCACTCGACCACCAGCCTGTAGACGACTGCTGTGTCGGTCGTTCGGGAGTCTCGTTCGATACGGACCACGTCGCCCGCCTCGGCGTCGCGCGGGAGCGCCGGGTCCTTCCGCTTGATCTTCGGGAGATCAGTCTTCTTCACGTTGTACTCTTCTAACACCTCCTCGACGTCGTCCGGGTCGTCGAGGATGGTGTGGTCTGGCACGAAGTCGTGTTGGCTTACGTCTACCATGTCTCGGTCCTGTCGTTTGCTCCGTCGGCCGTCGGATTGTGGAGAGAAGTCTGCACGAGGTGCTACGGCGACGTTGTGAGGTGTCGCAGTTAACGCTTGCGGACCGCCGTAGATACGGGGTGCTAGGGAAACCGCAGCGATACGACCTAACCGAGGCGGTCGGGACGTAAGTAGGTTGTGGCACGGTGTGTGGAAAGTCCACACTGTCGTCACGGATAAGAAGCCTTATCAGTTACCCGGCGGTACTGAGGGATGCGAAGTGCCCGGGTGGTGTAGTGGCCCATCATACGACCCTGTCACGGTCGTGACGCGGGTTCAAATCCCGCCTCGGGCGTTTTCTCGATTCCAAAGTGACGAGCGACGAGCGTAGCGAGGAGCGAGTCACGGAATCGAGAAAGGCGGTACGCGGGATTTGAACCGGGGAGCGAGTGAGCGCCAGCGAACGAGCGACCGAGGTTCAAATCCCGCCTCGGGCGTACTTCTCCGCGGACCTGGCCGGCGAGTGACGAGCGTGTGAGACGAGCGAAGCGAGTCTCACCGCGAGGAACGAAGCGCGGGTGCGTGTGGTTGTCGACGTGCGGAGCTCGAGTCGAGGGCCGAGGCGGCGCGACGGCCAGAGTTCGACTCCCGTTCAGACACTCTCCGCGCCGGATACCGGTGGGGCGACACTGGTCAGGGGTCCGGTCCGATTTCGAAGTACCGTGTATCGGGGGCCGGAGTCGTGGAGAGCCCGGCACTGTCGGGATCGAGCTGCTGGATACCGCTCGGAACGACCGTCTCCACCACGGTCTCGTTTCGGGGAACTCCGAAGCCGACCGGTTCGCCGGCATCGTTCAGCCACGCAGGTGCGACGACACCGGAGAAGACGCCGTCTCTCTCCCCGACGTTGTCGACCGTGAGTTCGACCCCCACGTCACCGCTCTCGTCTGTGACGACCGCGTCCCGCAGGCGTACGTCGGGGACTCTCGGGAACGCGGCGACGGTCGAGTCGTCGAGTTCCCAGACTCCGCGAACGACGCCGTCCGGACGGTACGCGACGGCGGCAGACGCTGCGGCCTCGGCGTCGACGGGAATCCCGATACACGTCCCGCTACAGCTTCGTGTGGTGCTACGGACGGACTGTTGAACTTGCGGCGGCGACTGGATCGTTCCATCGCGTTCCAGGACGAACGACGACGGCTCGAAGTTGGTGTCACCCGCCACGTCCACGACGACGAACTGAACTCCACTCTCGCGTCGAACAGCGAAGAACGACGACTGCCGTGTGACGACGGAACGCCGCACCCTCGGGTCTGCAATCGTGAGCGACACTCCACCGGCGACCGTCGTGGACGCTCCCGGAGCGAGTCGTCGTGGTCCGGAGTCTGTCGGCGTGGGTGTGTCGGTCTCGTCAGTGAGTGTGTTCCCGTCGGTATGTGTACTCTCGTCAGTACGTGTGCTCTCGTCACCGGTCCGACTGGTGTCGGCAACACAACCCGCCGTGGGTACGAAGGTGGCAGCGCCGAGCGCTGCGAGCACCTGACGACGCCTCACGTCTGGTGTTGACGAGCAGTGGTACAAGTACTTTCTCGGTGAGTCGTGTACTGTCTGTGCCCGACAGGTCGGTGCAGTCAGACTGTCGGTAGTCCGTAGAGATGTCGCTCGACAGAGAGGCCGAGCCGGTCGGTGTGTGGCCTCCGTCTCGGAGGCGGGGGTGACCACTGCACTGCCAAGTCCCGAACCCACGGGGATACTCTCGAAACTGAACGAACCCCCTCGTCAGTCGGACAGAGAGGGGACTGCTCCCGACGATAGACAGTGTATCGACTCTCGTACTCACAGCCAGCGGTCGTCTCGGCCGACCCGGTCGGCCTACTCGACCAGAGACTGGACATCGGTCGGGAAGAGTCAGCGGCCCACCCTTCACCGCCGCGACTCGATCACCTCGCCCACGCGCGCCAGCCCCTCCTCTAGCTGCTCGGTCTCGTGGCCGAAGCCGAGCCGGAAGTAGTCGTCGCAGCCGAAGGCGTCGCCGGGCGCGAGCACGACGGACGCCTCTTCGACGACCGCCCGGCAGAACGCGCGGGAGCCGTCGAACCCGTCGGGAACCGTCAGGAAGGCGTTGACGCCGACCGGGTCGTGCCAGTCCAAGTCGTGGTCTGCGATCCAGTCGGCGACGATGTCGTGGTGTTCGCGGGCCAACGCACGGTTCTCCGAGAGGATGTCGCCCTCTCGATCGCCGAGGGCCTGCTCGGCGACGTGTTGGCCGAACAACGACGGGGAGATCGTGGTGTAGTCTTTCCACCGGACGGCGGCGTCGACGACTCCGGGCGAGCCGGCGAGCCAGCCGAAGCGGGCGCCGGCGAGTCCGTACGCCTTCGTCAGACTGGTGGTCGAGATCCCGTGGTCGCCGAGGCTCGCAACCGGCGGGAGCGGGTCGTCGGCGAGCCCGCGGTACACCTCGTCACACAGGAGGTAGGCGTCGTGTTCGGCCGCGAGGTCGTACAGCGCCCGGACCCGACCCTCGTCGTGGTAGCGACCGGTAGGGTTGTTGGGGTTGTTGAGGACGATCACCGCGGTGTCGTCGTCGACGGCCTCGGCGACGCGGTCGACAGACAGTTCCCACGTCGGCGGTTCGAGGGGGACGCTCATGGCGTCGCCGATGGCGTCCGGGACGCTGTACAGCGCCTGGTACGTCGGCGTGACGACGACGGCGTCCGTGCCGGTCCCGGGGCCGTCGCCCCCCGGTGGCGCGGGCGAAGACAGCGTCGCGAGGAACGTCAGGAAGTTCGCCTCCTGGGTGCCGACGGTGAACGCGATCTCGTCGGGACCGCGGCCGTAGCGCGCCGCGATCTCGGCGCGGAACTCCGGGTCGCCGTCCGTCGGGATGACGTACCCGAGCTTCCCCGGGTCGAGATCGAAGCGGTCGGCGGGCAGCGATCGGATGCCCGACTCCGCGAGCATGATGTCGGCGTCGTGTTCGTGTTCGTCGAACCAGCGTTCGAGGGCGAACGGCTCGATTTCCATCGTGTCTCCAGTCGTCTCCACCGTTGGAAACAGTACCGACCCCGGAGACAGACGGGGAGTCAGTCTGCGCCTGCCTGGGTGTCGGGGTTGCCGAGCACGTCCGACAGCCGGGCACGTCCAGACCAAGTGACGAGCTCGTCGGAGTACTGGTCGAGAATCCGCTCTGCACGAGCGTCGTACTCACCGGACTCGTCGTCAACGACGGAGACGAGCGTCAACTGTGGGTCTGCCGTGCGCAGGTCGATCCACTTGAACGCAGTCCGCTGGGCCATGTTCCGGACCGTAGAGACGTTCTCGGCGTGGAGCGTCTCGACGAGTGCCCGACGCTCGGCCGTCACCTCGAAGTCGACCCGGTGGTCGTCGCTCGCACCGGTGACTTTGGAGTTCGTGTTGTAGCTGTACCCTTCGGACGACAGGTACTCGCCGACATCACTCTGGAAGTCCGACTGTGTGTACTTCTGGCGAGTGAACAGGAGGTGTGAGATCGACTGTACTGCCTGAATCGCGTCCAACAGCCGTTGTCCAAGGTCGTTGTCGTTTGCGTAGAGACTGATCTCGTACTTGGCACTCTCCAGATCGTAGCGCTCTCTGATGCTGTTGAGTCGGCGTTTCCGCCGCTCTTGATCGAGTGTGACGTTAGAGAGGTAGAGCATTCCGTACGTCTCTCCTTGGTCCGTGATGTGGTATCCCCCATCGGTCGACCGGACCCACAGCGAGATAGCGTCGTGATCGACTCGCTCGAATGGAACGGTGAGCTTGCACTCGTTCCCATCACTCTGTGCGATCGTTGCCTCTTCGAGCCTCCCGGCGAGCGCCGTGATCAGGCGGTCACAGTTCATGCGAGTTCCTCCTGGTACGACCCTTTGAGTTCGATGTTGCACTCGTCGAGGAAGTCCCAGAACGCCTGATCGACGTTGTCGGTCGCAACGTCGTCGACGGCGTACGCGAACTTGTCCTCGTACTCCTCATCCCAGTAGTGTTTGTGTGGCTCGTTGATTACCTTTCCGTCGGGATTGGTGTGTGGTGTGGAGTTGTCCCAGCGGCGGACGACCTTGGAGCTCTTGTAGAGGAGACAGAACCCGTACGACTCCCGCTTCCACGCCTTCAGGACGAGCGTGACATCCTCGTTCATGCAGTACACCGTCGCCTCGCCGACGTGGTTCGAGCCGCGTCGCTCCCAGGTCCAGTCCTCCTCGATCACCTTCTCCATCTCGTATATTTCGTCTATTCGAGACTTCGTGACCATCTTCTCGCATAGAACGAATCGCGTAGTCACATATACCTGACGCGGGAACGACCCACTCAGTCCACGATCGGCTGCGCGTAGCTGCTCCCTTCCTCACACACCAGCTCCCAGGTGCGCTCGCAGTCACACGACACCTGGTCGAACACGCTCGGGTCCTGGCGGAGGTTGAAGTCCTTGATCGCCTTCTGGACGCGGTCGTCACACTCGCCGCAGTTGTGGGCGCCGCGGTCGGAGCCGTGGCCGACGGGGTCGGAGACGACGATGGCGTCCGTGTCCGTCGTCCGCTCCAGAACGGCCGCGACCGACCAGAGCCACGGCGGGCGGTAGCCCCCCCGGAAGTGGAGTTCGTCGACCATCGTGTAGCGCTGGACGTTACAGGGGTTCATCGACACCGTGTGACAGCCGTCGACGGCGCCACACCGACGGACGGACGACACCATGTCCTCTACGGCCTCCGCCTCCGAGAGGAACGGCGGCTTCATGAGGAGGTACGCCTTCACGCCGGCGTCGGCGGTGTCGGGGTCGGCGTCGACTGTCCGGACCGTCGTACAGGCGGTCTCGAAGTCGGCGAAGTCGAAGTACTTGTTGACACAGTCGTGGCGGACGCGGTCGGTGGCGGTCTCCAGCCCGACGGCCACGTCGGTCGCGATTCCGCGGTCGGTGAAGTCGCGGAGCTTGTCGGCGGCGACGAAGTCCGGCAACGACTCCACGACGATCCGTTCGCGGTCGGCGAACTCGGAGGCGATGGCGCGGCGGGTCTCGGCGCTCACCTCGCGTTCGTCCAAGAACGACCCGGAGGTGTAGATCTTGATCAGCTCCGCGGGCTCGTCGGCCTCCTCGCGCTCGTGGTCGAGACAGACCTGGATCTGGTCCATCAACGCGTCGTGGGTGACCGATCCACCCTCTACGCTCTCGGCGACGTAGCCACACATCGTACAGCCGCCGGCGCGAGCCCACCGACAGCCGCCGGTGTTGAGGATGATCGTCAGCGACTGGACCACGCCGTCCGGGGTGTTGTCCTCGTCGAGCCACACTCGGGTGGGCTCGTGTGGGTCGTAGCTGGCGTCCTTCTCGGCGCGAATCTCCCGCATCACCTCGTTGTGGGCGTCCATCCCGCGGTCCTGTTCGTACACCTCGGGTGTCGGCTCCGACTGACTCATTGTCGGACGGTGGCAGCGCGTGGGCAAAAGGAGTCGGGTCCGGCCCTCCCGGGAGCGCAGCGCTCGGCTTCCGCCGTCCCGAACCGCAACCGTTCAAGCCCGTCGCCGGCGAACCACGCCTCGAATGCGCGACCACGACACACACGGGCAGACGAGACGGGGCCGAACGGGGGAAGCGTGACCGAAGCCGCCGGTGACGCGACGGAGCCGCGCCGGGTGAAGGTTCGCGGCATCTACACGACCGCGATCACTCGGCTGTTGGGCGAGGCGGGTCACGACGTGACACAGGCGTCGCCGCCGATCCGGCGGCGGTTCGACCGGGAGTTCCCGGTCGCGCCGTTCGACGCCCTGATCGAGACCGGGCCGGACCGCCAGGGCGTCGCCGTCCACGGGACGCCGACGGCCGTCGACGAACTCCGATCGACGCTGACCGTCGCCGTCGACACGTTGGCCTGGCGCGACCCGGTCCCGCAGCACGCGGTGTACCACGGCCAGGTGACGGAGACGCTGGGCGGTGGCGCCGTCGTCGATCTCGGCGTCGACGCCCCCGGCGGTCACGACGCGACGGGCTACCTCCCGTACGGCGAGACGGACGACCACGTCACCGTCGACGACACGTTGATCGTCCAGGTGACTGCGGCGACCGCGCCGTGGGGGGACGACCGCCCGGAGCTGACGACACAGCTGTCGGCGCCGGGCGGGCTGGGGCGACTCGTCGCCGGCCGGTCGGACACCCGCGTCCGCGGCGGCGACGAGGCCGCCGCCAGGGAGCTCGCCGGGATGACGGACCTGCTCGACACGTCGACGCCGGACGGCTGGGGGGTCGAGTGGAACCGCGACGCGTCCGAGGCGGGGCTGGACGCGCTGGAGGCGAGTCTCGACCGGGCGAGCGAGACGGCGGGAGAGATCGAGACGGCGACGGAGACACCGCCGGCGGCGCCGGCGACGCTCTCGACTCCGACCGTGACGGACTGGGTGTGGTTCGGTCGGGCGTCTCGGTTCGCGCTGGACGACCACCGCCGGGCGGTGACGAGCACGATGCCGGGCCACCACCGGACGAAGGCGGCCTCGCGGGCGGCCAGCGGCGGCGTCGACCTGGCGGAGGCGTTGTGTTCGTTCGACGAGACGGACGACGACGAGTTCCCGTTCACCGTCGTGACCGACCAGTACGGTCCGACGGTCGGCGACCGAATCGGGATCGACCACGGGAAGCCGGACGGGCGGCTCGTGTCGCTGGGGCGCGGCGAGGTGACCGACAAGGAGTCGGACGGGACGGTCGCGCTCGAACGCGCGATGTCCGCCGGCGGCACGTACGACGCCTTGGACGTGCCCCGCGAGCAGGGGGACGTGGCCGTGACGAAGTTCCGCGAGGGACGGTGGTGGTACCCGACGGTGTACCGGAGCGCGGACGGCGAGCGGAAGGGGACGTACGTCAACGTCTGTACGCCCGTCGAGGTGTTCCCGGACGGGGTGCGTTACGTCGACCTCCACGTCGACGTGGTGCGTGGTTCGGACGGCGTCGTCAGACGGGTCGACGACGCGGAGTTAGACGAGGCAGTCGCCGCCGGACACCTCCGAGAACAGACCGCAGACCGAGCACGGGCGGTCGCCGCGAGCGTCGAACGAGCACTGGAGTGACTGTCACCGCGTCGCCACTGGCGGTCGTCGCGGGCGACGGTGACGGGTGGTCGGTTACGCCTCCTGTTCCGACTCCTTCCCGTGGGGGTGGGAGTCGCCCGGGACGCTGTCGACGCCGTCGTCGGTCAGCTGGTACAGGTTCTGGCGAGCGTCGGCGAAGTAGACGTCCTCGTCGACGACACCGATGTTCTCCAGCCGTTCCAGCGCGTACCGCACCGTCCGCGCCGACAGCATCGACTCCTCGACGATTCCTTTCTGTGTCAGCGAGCCGTTGTACTCCAGTACCTTGAACACGAGCTTCGCACTCGGCGGCAGGTCGTCGAGTGTCTCCTCGTCGGATTCGGCCATCGTTACGATTCGAAACACCCAGTGTGTTAAAGCTTGACGACTCGCGTGTGTGTCCGACACACGGAGGGCACGGGCCGGCGTCGGTGGAGCGAACTGCTTTAGTCGCCGGCTCACGCAGCCTCACGCATGGCTACCGAGAACGCCTCCGGACTCTCCGATCACATGCGGGGCGTGACGGTGACGACCCTCGCCTGCGTCGGCGGGATCGCCGCCGCGCTCGTCTCCGCACAGGTGTTCGGAGTCGAGGTGTCCGTGGCACAGAGCCGTCAGCCGTTGCTGGTGTTGGCGGTCGCGTTGTTCGCACAGTACCCAGTCCTGAAGCTCGTCGGCGTGGACATCGGGGAGTTCGGGATCAAGGACAACCTCTACGTCGGGTTCATGACGTTCACGTTCTGGTTCATCTCCTACGCGATCCTGCTGTCGACTGGGGTGTGAGCCGTGGCGGACGACAGCATCGCGGTCGTGGACTTGGATCGGTGTCAGCCCGACCGTTGTAACTACGAGTGTTCGAACTACTGTCCGCCGAATCGAACTGGAAAGGACTGTATCACCACCCGCGAGGAACGGTACGGGCAGGACGAACCGTACAAGGGCGGACCGGACCAGATCTGGATCTCCGAGGAGATCTGTCTGGGTGAGTCGTGTGGGATCTGTGTCGACAAGTGTCCGTTCGACGCCATCGAGATCATCAACCTCCCGTCGGAGCTGGAAGACGATCCGATCCACCGCTACGGGGAGAACGCGTTCGGACTGTACGGGCTGCCGGTGCCGGAGTCCGGCGGCGTCACGGGTATCCTGGGCCCCAACGGGATCGGGAAGTCGACTGCAGTTCGGATGCTCGCGGGGGAACTCGTCCCGAACCGTGGCGTCCACGACGAGGAGGCCTCCTGGGAGGCCGTGTTGGAACGTGTCCGCGGGACGGAGCTCCAGACGTACGTCGAGCGGATCATCGACGGCGAGATCGAGGTGGCCCGCAAGCCGCAGTACGTCGACCAGATCCCCGAGCAGTTCGACGGCGAGGTGCAGGAGTTGTTGCGGACGACCGACGAACGGGGCGTGTTGGACGAGACCGTCGAACGGCTGAACATCGAGACCGTGATGGACAGTCACATCGACGACATCTCCGGCGGCGAACTCCAACGGGTCGCCCTGACGGCCACCCTCTGTCGAGACGCGGAGTTCTACTTCTTCGACGAGATCACGCCGTACCTGGACGTCGGCCAACGGATGACAGCCGCCCGGCTCGTCCGGGAACTGGCCGACGACGAGGACCGCGCCGTGATGGCCGTCGAACACGATCTCGCCATCCTCGACCTCCTGGCAGACACGCTCCACGTCACCTACGGTGAGCCCGGAGCGTACGGTGTCGTCACGGACCCCAAGTCCGTCCGGAACGGGATCAACGAGTACCTCTCCGGCTACCTCGACAACGAGAACATGCGGATCCGCCAGGAGGCCATCGAGTTCGAAGAACACGCCCCCCAGGAGTCGACGACCAGCCGACCGCTCCTGGAGTACCCCGCCCTGGAGAAGTCGTACGGCGACGACGCCTTCTCCCTGTCCGTCGACCCTGGGACGATCAACGAGGGGGAGGTGCTGGGGGTCGTCGGGCCCAACGGAATCGGGAAGTCGACGCTGGCGAAGATGCTCGCCGGCCAGTTGGAGCCCACAGAGGGGAGTCTCGACACGGAGTTGGAGATCGCCTACAAGCCACAGTACATCGACATCGACCGCCAGATGCGGGTGGACACGTTCCTCTCGTCGATCACCGACGAGTTCGGCACCTCCTACTGGGACACGGAGGTGGCCCGACCGCTCCAACTCAACCGCCTCATGGAGCAACGCCTGACGGACCTCTCGGGCGGGGAACGGCAGCGCGTCGCTATCGCCGCCACCATCTCCGAGGACGCCGACCTCTACCTCTTGGACGAGCCGTCGGCCCACCTCGACGTGGAACAACGGGTCCAGGCGACGACCGCGATCCGACGGTACGCCGAACACAACGACGCGACCGTCATGGTGATCGACCACGACATCTACATGGTCGATCTCCTGGCCGACCGGCTGATGGTGTTCGACGGCGAGCCCGCCGAGCGCGGTCACGCCAGCGAACCCCAGGGGATGCGCGACGGCATGAACGAGTTCCTCGCGGACTTGGACATCACCTTCCGGCGCGACGAACGCACCGGTCGTCCCCGGATCAACAAGCCCGGGTCGCAGCTGGACAGCCAACAGAAGCGCGACGGGGAGTACTACTACACGGACTGATCGGCGGCGGCCCCTCCGAGGTCACGCGGTCGGGTCAGGATCTGTCGGGGTGAGACCCTTTCTGTGACGGGGCTCCGGCAGCGGCGTACACACCGCTCGTTGTCGATCGTCTGTCGTCGACTCGATCCCGGACACCTCTACAGCCCGGGCGTGGCCGTAGTGGGCACAAGGTCTAAGTAATTGCCACCATTTAGTAGCAAACACGGGAGACCCACAAGGACGAGCACACAACCATGTCTCTAACAGATCAGACGGCCTTCGACGGATACAGACTGTACCACGACGATCAGGAGGCGTTCCTGATCGGACGAATCACCGACAGCGACAGCCAACTCACCGGACGGCCGGCCTACTACACCACCGCGTCCAGAGATGTCGTGATCGGTTCGTACGACGAACAGCGTGCGATGGTGGTCCCGGAGACGGCAGTCGACTGTGACAGTCATGTGATTGCTCACAACGCACGCGCCTTCGACCAGTTATCGCTCGAACACGAACTCTCGCCGCTCGGAACGGCGCTGCGAGACGCCTGGGAGCTGTCACAGACAGACGTGTTGGGCGTGAAGCAGGCACACGTCTACGCGCTCCGCGACGTACACGAGTTCAGTCGCGGCGAGACGGCGACCGTGTTGGGAGTCGAGCCGTCCACTGTCGACAGTCACCTGTACGCCGCACGAGACAGTGTCGAGGACGCCGAACAGTTCGTGGAGACACGACGGCGAATCAAGCCGTAATCGAGATGCGTCGTTTCGAGTTGGACGGACAGATCGAGCAACTCGGAGACGGGTCCGAGCGGTTCGGCCCCGAAGACTCACCGTTCCTCCTTCGGGGCGGGGAGGAGGTCCGGAAGGAGGCGACCAGATACCACCAGAGCCGTGACCGGGAGAGTCGACAAAGAGACGAGCAGTCCAACGAACCGCTGACGCGCGATATCGACGAGTGGCGGGAGAGAGCAGGCGACCTGGACTTCCCGCACGTGGACACCATTCCACACGATGAGCTTGCGGAACGTGCCGAGCGGGCGGTGGAAATCGTGGCGTCGGTCGGTCTCGTCTCGTCGGTCGACAGGGCTGCCGACCTCCCCGAGCAGGTGTTCGGGTGGTACCTCCCTGGGGTTGATCGGGTCAAACTGGCAGACACCGAGGCGCCGTTTCTCGCCTGTCGCCGCGGGCCAGTTCTCGCACACGAGGTCGGACACGCAGTGTACGATAGTCTCCAACCGGAGGATCGGACACAACAGGGTGTCGATGTGTTTCACGAGCCACCGCAGTCACGCGGTGCTCGCCGGCTCGCCGAGCGTCTCGAAGGGCCGTACGATCCGCCAGAGGCCGACGTTGAGGGGCTGCGGAACGAACGGAGAGAGTCAGAGCAGTTCGCCTGCGTGTTCGAGTCGATGTGTATCGAGCCCGAGGCAGCGCTCCGGATCGCCCCCGAAGCAGTCAGTCGAGTAGACAAACTGTTAGGACACGAGAACCTGAGCCCTCGTCTCAGAACGATTGTCGAGGTGTGACGAGAGTCACTCTTCCTCGTCGGCCACGGCAAGGTCTACTTCGATCTCGACCTCGTCTGCGCCGTCGACTTCGAAGGCTATCGACTCGTCCGTGTCGCCCTCAATTTCACCGTGAATGTACACTTCGGTGTCTTCCGTGTCGGGGTACGACCTGAGCGCCGTCAGGATCGCCTCGGCGGCGAGGCTCGCCCCGACGCCGATCAGGAACGGTCCGACGACAGCGCCAACGCCGATGTCGAAGCTCTCGACACGTTCGACGGACACCGTCTCGTTCGTCTGGGCCTCGATCTGGCGGTCGATCGACTCCAGAACGGACTCGGCATGGCTCTCCGAGACACGCTGCTCGGGTGCCCACAGGATGTGGTACTCGTCTGTCATTCGTTTCAATATTCAACTTTCAAGCATAAAGAGTCCTGTTGCTTCCTGGAGATCAGTCGCACGGGAGACGAGGCGGCAGGTGGTCCGCCTCCGCTCACCGCACTTCCCGCGAACACGTCCCGCAGAACGTCTCTTCTTTCCGGTCGACCTCGCGCACGGTCGGGGAGAAGCTCATCACACAGCGGTTGTCGTCGCAGTGCTCCAGCCCGAGAGTGTGGCCGATCTCGTGGACGATCTCCTTGCGGACGCGGTCCGTGAACACCTCGCTGGCGGGCTTGGTGGAAATACCGCCGTCGGACGGAGTCTGGAGACGGTGGGTGGAGATGACGGAGCCGTCGCCGTTGAGGTACGCCAGCCCGAACACGTAGTTGCGGCGGCGGTAGTAGAGGTCCTGTGCAGTCACCCCGATGTTCTTCTCGCCGCCACCGACCCGGGAGACGAGTTCGATGAACTGCTCGGCGCGGTACTGATCGCGGCTCCGGTCGTACGCACCCTCGGGCACACGCTGCTCGTCGTGTACGGTCACCTCGTAGTCGTAGATGTTGCGGAGGGCAGACGACGCCTCCCGCTTGACCTGCGGGGGGACCTCCCCGACGGGCACGATGTCGACGAGCATAGAGCTACTTTTGTGAGGGTGGCTCATAAGTTTCTCGCCCGTGTGCAGTGACCGTCGTCGCCGCGTCGCAGACTCTCTGTCCGACTACGACTCCGTCTGTGAGGTGGGGGTCGGCCGCCGACCCGGCGTCGCGCGACTGCTGGCCGAGCGCGGCGTGAGCGTCGCCGCTACCGACGTAGTCCCGCGGTCCGTTCCCGACGAGGTGTCGTTCTACCGCGACGACGTGGTCGCGGCCGCCGGCCGCGCCCGCCGTGGCGAAGGGCCGGGGGCACCGTACCGCGTCGCGGCCGTCTACGCGCTGTCGTGTCCCCCGGAGCTACACCGTCCGCTGGCGACCGTCGCGGACGCCGTCGACGCCGACTGCCAGTTCACCACGCTCGGCGGCGACCCCCCGACCGTCCCGGTCGACCGGACCCCGCTCGCGGGCGGAGAGACCCTGTACACCGTCCAATCGCCGTGAACGCCGGCGACGTTCCGACGTGTTTAAGTTGCTGTGAGTCGCAGTCACAACCATGTCACAGCCTGCCACGGAGGTGAGCGACGGGGAGGTCGTCGCGGCGTTAGACGAGGCGAGCGCCGAGTTCGTCATCGCCGACATCGCGCGTGACGACGCCTGGCTCGCCGTCGGCGAGGGGGAGGCGCCGACGCTCCGTGACTGGTGTTAGACCGTGTCGTCCGGGTCGTGACGCTCGGCCATCCGGGTCGCCTCGGCGGCGTACTGCGACCGGTCGGACTCGGGCGTGGTCGTCACGGCCTCCTCGTCGCGGGCGACGGCCGCGGTCGCGGGGTCGCGTGACAGTCTGTCGACGGTCGCCTGGATTCGGTAGCGCTGCCCACCGTCCGTGGTCGCGTACGTGAGCGTGACGCTGTTTCTCGTGTCGAAGGAGCGTTCGACGAGCCACAGTCGCATACTGCCGCGTGGCGGCGCGTCGGAGTAAACAGTACCGCTCACTCCGCCGGGTCGGTCGCGCCACGGTGGCCGCCGTCGGTGACGGCGTCACCGCGCAGGTCCGCAACCCGGTCGGAGAGGTCGTCGATCGCGTCGTCCTGTTGTTCCGTCGCCTCCACGATCTCTAAGGCGGCGTCTTCCGTCTGGTCGGAGCGCTCGCGCACGTCCTCGATGGTCGACGTGAGCTCCTCCACCGTCGCCGCCTGGTCGTCCGTGGCGCGCGACACCTCCGCGATGCCGTCGGCGGCCTCGTCGATGGCGTCGGCGATCTCCTCGAAGGCCGCGAGCACGTCCTCGATCTGGGCCGCGGCGTGGGTGATCTGGTCGTGAGACTGCTCTGCGGCGGTGACGGTGTCGGCCGTCTCCGCCTGGAGCTGTTCGATGTTCTCCGTGATGTCTTCCGTGTGGCTCCGGGTCTCGTCTGCCAGGCTCTTGACCTCCTCGGCGACGACGGCGAACCCGTCGCCCTCCTCGCCCGCCCGGGCGGCCTCGATGTTGGCGTTCAACGCCAGCAGGTTCGTCTGGTCGGCCACGTCGGAGATCACCTCGACGACCTCCTCGATCTCGTCCATCCGCTCGCCCAACTGCGTGACGGAGTCCACCAGCTCCTGGCCGATCTCCGTCACCTCGTCGGTCGCCTCGCGGGCGCTCTCGGAGGTCTCCAGCCCGTCACGGGCGGCCTCTCGGGCCTGCTCTGCCGCCTGGTCCACCTGTTCGGCCGTGGCGGCGACCTCCTCCATCGACGCGGAGAACGTCTGCATCTCCGAGACCCCCTCCTCCAGCAGTTCGTTCTGGTCGCCGACGTTCTGGGCGATCCGCTGGGCGGCCTCGTTCGCGCGGTCGACCGCCTGCTTGAGCCGCGTGGCCTGGCTGTCGACGGCCGTCGCCGTCTCCTGGAACGTCTCGGCCGTCTGGTTGAGCTCGTCGACCACACCGATCAGCTCGTCGTCCAGACAGTCGTGTTCGTCCACGAAGCTGGCCCGGGCGTCGAGGTTGCCCGACATCAGCTCCCGGAGCGTGGCCTGAACCTCGTCGACGAGTCTCTCGACGGACTCGCGCCGACGGACCTCGGTGGTGTTGTCGATCACCGTCTGGACGACGGCGACGAACTCCCCGTCCTCGAACAACGGCCGAGCGGTCACCTCGCAGTGGTGGGTCTCCCCCGACGGGTCGACCACCCGCTCGTCGGTGGCGTACACGAGCAGCTCCGGGTCGCGCAGCTGCACGTCGAACGTCTCGTCGGCCGACTCCGGCGCCTCCAACACCTGCTGTGCGAGCGTCTGGTCGGAGCGACCGTCGGCGTAGAACAGGTCGTCCACGCCGTCTCGACCCAGCGCCGTCTCGTCGGTGACGCCGGTCATGTCGGCGACCGTCGTGTTCCAGGCGACGACCTCCCCGTCCGTGTCGAGCATGAACACCGGGGAGCCGATGCTGTCGAGCAGGAGGTCGTCGTCGACGTTCAGTTCGTCTTCCGCCTCCTCGTCTCTCTCACTCCTCTCGTCTCTCTCGTCGGTCGACGCCGTCTCCTCGTCGTCGGTGGCCGGCGGGTCGTCCGTCGTCGACGCCGTGTCGTCGTGGGCGGTCGTGTCCCCGCTCTCGACCGTGACGGCGGGCGTGTCGTCCGTGGAGGGGGACGAGCCGCCGTCGGCCGCGAGCCTACCCGCGCCGTCGTCCCGTTCCGTGTCGGCGGGTGCAGCGGCTGGGCCGCTCCCGACGGGCTCGTGGGGCGGTGGCCCGTCCTCGCGGTCGGAGTCGGTGAACCAGTCGCGTACCCGGCTGAACAGCCGCATACACCGGTCGACACCGTCGGTCGTCTTGAATGTTGTCTCTCTCTATCATTCAGCATAAATTACCCGGGGGCCGACGGCACCGCGCCGGATCCTTCCGTCGCCCCGGCTACGAGACCATCCGCCGAAGGGGCGACGATTGCCGATACAGGGAGCCGGGCCGTGTGCCGACGATTGCCGATACGGAGAGTCGGGCGGTGTGTGGAGTCGCGCGCGCAGGCGGGGTGCCGAGAGAGCGGAGCGTAGACGGCGGGCGTGCCCGAAGCTTTTCGGTCGGGCGGGCGAAGACGGGGCATGGATGTCCACACCGTCACCGCCGGCGCGACGGAGTTCACCTGTAACGCCTACCTCGTCACCGGGCGCGTCCCGACGCTGATCGACGCGGGGGCGATGCCCGGCGTCGAGAACGAGATCGCCCGTTACACGGACGACGTCGATCGGGTGGTCCTCACCCACCAACACGGCGACCACGTCGCCGAGTTGGACGCCGTGTTGGACGCCTTCGACGCGGACCTGTACGCTGCCGGCGACCACCCGCGTCGGGCGGTCCCGTTGGCCGACGGGGACGAGGTGACCGTCGGCGACGCGGACTACGAGGTCGTGGGGACGCCGGGCCACGCCGACGACCACGTCTCGCTGGTCGGCGAGACCACCGTCTTCTCCGGTGACCTAGTGGTGTACGACGACGGTGCCTTCGACGACGGCTCCTTCGGCCGGACGGACATGACCGGCCAGTCCAGAGAGACGTTGATCGAGAGCGTCCGGGCGCTCCTGGATCGACTGCCCGCGTCCGCGACCCGGCTGTGCGCCGGTCACGGGAGCGTGTTCGACGCCGAGGAGTCGGACGACAGCCTCCGCGACGTCGTCGAACGAGCCCTGCGTCGGGCAGAACGGCGCGAACCGAAGTACCCCGACGAGTGACGGCCGCGTGGCTGGACACGGGGTCGATTGGCCGGAGAGGAGTGCGGGACTACGCCGCTCGGGTCTCCTTCGCCTTCGGGCGGAGGTTGTCGTAGCCACACTTCCGGCAGCGGGTGGCCCGCGGGGAGTTCCGGGCGTTACACCGCATACAGATCATCCGGTCTAGCGTCCGTTCTTCTGCGGCCTCGAACTTTGCCATACGGGAAGAAGTGAGCTACCGGCTGTTAACGCTTGCGAGAACGGGGCGACGACTGTGGCTACGCGCCCGCGTCGCCCAGCGCTTCCTCCAGGTCGTCGCGCTGGGTGACGCCGACGAACCGTTGGACGACACCGTCGTCGTTCTCCACGACCAGTGTCGGCAGCGAGCGGACGGAGTACTCGTTTGCCGTCTCCTGGTCCGCCTCTACGTCCACCTTCTCGAAGTCCACGTCCGGGTAGTCGCCCGACAGCTCCTCCAGGATCGGATCCTGGTTCTTACAGGGGCCACACCAGTCGGCGTAGAAGTCGAGGAGTCGAACCGTCATTGCACCAGCGAGGTGGCACCCGTCGCCGATAAGGCTTTCTCACGTCGTGTAGCGACTCCGAAAGCTTGAGGTACACCCCCCGAGTGTTGTCGGGTATGAGCAGTGGCCAGAACAGCGGTGGACTGATGTCGTCTGCCGGGCTCGTTCGGTACTTCGACGCCGAGGACCGCAACGCCATCAGACTCGACCCGAAGACGGTCGTTGCGATCGGTGTCACGTTCGGTGTTCTCGTGTTGATCGCACAGTTCGCGGTGTGAACCCGGGTCGAACGGAAGGTTTTCGCCCGTACGCCACCCAGCCGACGGTATGAAGGCTGGCGTCATCGCGGTCCAGGGCGACGTGTCGGAGCACGCGGCGGCGATCCGTTCTGCGGCCGCCGCACACGGGCTCGACGCCGAGGTCGTCGAGATCCGAGAGTCCGGTGTCGTCCCCGAGTGTGACGTGTTGCTCGTCCCCGGCGGGGAGTCGACGACCATCTCTCGACTCGTCGGCGACGAGGGAATCGACCGAGAGATCGTCGATCACGTCGCCGCCGACAAGCCTATCCTGGCGACGTGTGCGGGACTGATCGTCGCGTCGACGGACGCGAACGACGAGCGCGTGGACACGCTGGACGTGTTGGACGTGACGGTCGACCGCAACGCCTTCGGTCGCCAGGCGGACTCGTTCGAGGCACCCCTCGACGTCGACGGGCTCGACGAGCCGTTCCCGGCGGTGTTCATCCGCGCACCCGTCGTCGACGAGGTCGGCGACGACGTCGAGGTGGTGGCTCGGTGGGACGGCGACCCCGTGGCCGTCCGACAGGGCCCGGTCGTCGCCACCGCGTTCCACCCGGAGCTGACGGGCGACCACCGCGTCCACGACCTAGCGTTCTTCCCCGACGGGGCAGACGGGACGGACGACGCAGACGGGTCGGACGACGAGGTGGCGGCGTGACGGACGAGGCGGCGGGCAGCGGGACGACCACCGACGGGGAGCCGACCACGGACGAGACCCTCGCGGAGCTGTTCGCCACCATCGAGGATCGACGCGAGACACTGCCCGAAGACTCCTACACGGCCTCCCTGTTCACCCACGAGAAGGGGGAAGACGCCGTGTTGGAGAAGCTGGGCGAGGAGACGACGGAGCTCGTCTTGGCCGCGAAGAACGGTGACGAGGCGGAACTGCGCCACGAGAGTGCCGATCTGGTCTACCACCTGTTGGTGTTGCTGGCGATGGAGGGCCAGGAGCTGTCGGATCTGCGGGCGGAGCTCCGGAACCGTTTCTGAAGCGTCGTCGTCCAGCCGGCGTCCGGCGGCTACTTGAGGCCGGGGGCACAACCGTCGCTCGATGAGCGAGAACGACCCCGCGGTCGTCGTCGTGGACTACGGGCTGGGCAACCTCCGGAGCGTCACCCGTGGGCTGGAACGGGCCGGCGCGTCGGTGACAGTGTCGACGGAGCCGTCCGCGATCCACGACGCCGACGGCGTGGTGTTGCCGGGCGTGGGCGCGTTCCGGGAGGGGATGGAGAACGCGGCGCCGTACCGCGAGGCGCTGACGGAGTACGCCGCCGACGGCGGCCCGTTGCTGGGGATCTGTCTGGGGATGCAGATGCTGTTGTCCAGCAGCGAGGAGGCCGAGCGGGCCGGCGAGGGTGACGCCGACGGGTTGGACCTGATCCCCGGCCGGAACGTCCGGTTCACCGAGGCGGAGCCGGTGCCACAGATGGGGTGGAACGACCTGTCGGTGACGCGCGACCACCCGCTGGTCGACGGTGTCGGCGGGGAGTACGCCTACTTCGTCCACTCCTACTACGCGGTGCCGGAGTCGGCGGACGCGACCGTCGCCGAGACCACCTACGACGGGGAGACGTTCGCCGCGGTCGTCGCCAACGAGGCCGGCAACGTGTTCGGAACCCAGTTCCACCCGGAGAAGAGCGGGGACACTGGACTCCGGATTCTGGAGAACTTCGTCGGACTGTGTGAGGCCGGCGTGGAGTCGGCGACCCACCCCTGAGAGAGTGGGGTTCCGTCTCGCTCCGCTGTGCGCGGCGTCGTGGCGGCTGAGACGGGGCTATCGACTCTGAAAACACGACCGAACGTTTGATACGTACTCACTCTCGCAGTGTATACGCCGCGATCCAGACGGCTCTCGTCGGCTGTCCCCAGCAGCCGACCCCGCGGTCACGGCCCCCAGCGTGACTGCACGACCACTCGGTCGACGTCGTCGGGTCGCGGGTCGCGGGGGTGACCCCGCCAGCTGTCCGGGACCGCGGGGCGACGCGTCGGCGGCCCGTTGCCCATCCGGCGTGTCGCAGCCGGGGACTCTCCCGCTCCCACTCTCACCGCCCCGGTCTCTCGGGGTCCCGTTTCGTTCCGTCCCGTTCCGGTAGCGGTTCGGAACCACTATGTCGTCGCCCCGACCAGAGACGAGCGAATGCAGATATTCGGGTCCAGCGGCACTCGCGGCGAGGTCGGCGCGGCGTTCGAGCCGGAGTTCGTCCTCCGGGTCGCCCGCGCGGCGGCGACCGTCTGGGGCGCCGACCGGGTCGCGCTCGCACGGGACACCCGGACGACCGGCGGGATGTTCGCCGACGCGGCCGCCGCCGGCGTCGCGGCGACCGGGACGGACGTGGTCCGGCTCGGCGTCGCGCCGACGCCCGCGACAGTGCGTCACTGCGGCGAGGCGTCCGTGCCGGGCATCCAGATCACGGCCTCGCACAACCCGCCGGAGTACAACGGCGTCAAACTGATCGGGCCGGAGGGCAGCGGGCTCCCGGTCGGGGAACTGGAACGGGTGGAGGAGGCGTTGCTGTCGGAGTCGTTCGCGGCGACGGCCTGGGACGACGTGGGCAACCGGACTCAGGCGGCGGTCGTCGAACCGTACGTGGACGAGATGCTGACGGCGGTCGACCGCGAGGCGATCGCGGCCGCGGACCTCACCGTCGCCGTCGACCCTGGCCACGGCGCCGCTGCCGACGCCGCCCCCGCCTTCTTCCGGCGACTGGGTTGTGACGTGGTGACGGTGAACGCCCAGCCGGACGGACACTTCCCCGGGCGGCCGTCGGAGCCGACGCCGGAGACTCTCACCGACCTCGGCCGGCTGGTCCAGGCGGGCGACGCGGACGTCGGGGTCGCACACGACGGCGACGGCGACCGTGCGGTGTTCGTCGACGAGACGGGGACGGTCGTCTCCGGGGACGCCTCGCTGGCGGCGCTGGCCGAGCGGGCGTTGTCCTCGGGCGACACCGCGGTGTCCGCGGTCAACGTCTCACAGCGGCTCGTCGACGTGTGTGATCGGGTCGGTGCCGACCTGGAGCTGACACCCATCGGCGCGACGAACATCGTCACGCGGATCAGGGAGCTGTGGGACGCCGACCGGTCTGTTCCGGTGGCGGGGGAGGGCAACGGCGGCGTGTTCTTCCCGGGCTACCGGCTCTCGCGGGACGGACCGTTCGTCGGCGCGAAGTTCCTGGAGCTGTTGGCCGAGCGCGAGGAGCCGGTCAGCGAGGTGATCCGGCCGTACACCGACTACCACACCGTTCGAGACAGTCTGTCGTACGACGGGGAAGACGAGCGGACGGCGATGCTCTCGGCCGCCGAGACGTTCGCCGAGGCGGCAGACGCCGAGCCACAGACGACGGACGGCTACCGGCTGGACTACGGCGACGCCTGGGTGTTGGTGCGGGAGTCCGGAACGGAGCCGAAGCTGCGGGTGTACGCCGAGTCCGACGACCGCGACCGGGCGGGGACGCTGGCGGCGACGGCGGCCGACCGGCTCCGGGAGGCGCGGGCGTCGGCGTGACGGACCCGACCGTCGTCCACGACCCCTCCCACCGGGCGGCGCTGTGGGAGTTGGAGGCCGCGTTCGACCGCGGGGCGCTCGTCACCGTCTACGGCGCCTGCACCGTCGAGTACGACGGCCGGGCGTCGTCGTCACTGGGTGAGGGCCGACGGCTGCTCGTGGTGAAGCCGGACGGCACCGCCCTGGTCCACACGGACGAGGGCCACGAGCCGGTGAACTGGCAGCCGCCGGGGTCGCGTCACCGCGCCGCCGTCCGCGACGGGCGGCTCCGCGTGCGGACGGAACGCGACAGTCCCGACGAACGGCTGGACGTGTGGTTCTCGACGGTGGACCACCTCGTCGCGTACCCAGTGAGCGGGCGGCGGTCAGTCGCGGTCGACGGGACGGAGGCGGACCTCCGGGAGCGAGTGTTGGCGGAGCCGTCGCTGGTCGCGCCCGGGTTCACCGTCGCCGCGACGGAGCGTGAGACGGACGCCGGCGCCGTCGACGTGTTCGGTCACGACGGGGACGGCCGGCCGACCGTCGTCGAGCTGAAGCGCCGCCGGGTCGGGCCGGACGCAGTCGGGCAGCTCCGGCGGTACGTGGTCGCCGTCGAGCGAGAACTGGCGGCGTCCGCGACGGACGAACCGACCGTCCGAGGGGTGCTCGTCGCCCCGTCCGTGACGGACCGCGCGGCGGAGCTGTTGGCCCGGGCGGGGTTCGAACACGTCGCCGTCGACCCCCCGGGGGGAGGGACCCGAGACGCGGGGGGTGACGGCGACGACGGAGCGGACGAGCGTCGCTCGGAGTGATACCGGCAGGCAGCGTTCGAAGGCTTTATCGGCGGAACCGGCGTCCCTTGCGATAGCAACTATGTCGGACAAGCCGGCCTCCATGTACCGGGAGATCAGCAAGCCCGCGTACACACGACGGGAGTACATTACGGGCATCCCCGGCTCGAAGATCGCACAGCACAACATGGGCGACCTCCAGTCGGACCCGGACGACTACCCGGTCCACATCTCTCTGGAGGTGGAAGAGGAGCTCCAGATCCGCCACGACTCGCTGGAGTCCGCGCGGCTGTCGGCCAACCGCCACCTGATCAAGGAGCTGGGTGAGGGCAACTACAAGATGATGCTCCGGAAGTTCCCCCACCAGGTGCTGCGGGAGAACAAGCAGGCGACCGGTGCCGGCGCCGACCGTGTCTCCGACGGGATGCGGCAGGCGTTCGGGAAGCCGGTCGGCACCGCGGCCCGTGTCGACAAGAACGCCACCATCTTCACCGCCTACTGTGACGTGGACCAGGCCGACGAGGTGAAGGAGGCGTTCCGCCGCGCGTACAACAAGATGTCGCCGCCGTGCCGGATCGTCGTCGAGAAGGGCGAGGAGCTGCTCGTCCGGTAGTCGGGTACAGCTCACACCTTCTCGGGGAGGTAGCCGCCGTCGACCTCCACGTTCTCGCCGGAGACGTAGCTCGCGGCGTCGGACAGGAAGAACTCCAGCACCGCGACCAGGTCCGACACGGTCGCCCAACGGCCACGCGGCGCGTCCTCGGGGAAGGCGTCGGAGGTCTCGACGACGTACGGCGAGACGGCGTTGACCGTGATCCCGTCTTCGGTCGTGTCGGCGGCGAGCATCCGGGTGAACATCAGCACGCCGGTCTTGGCGATGAAGTACGGCGCGTTCTTGGGGTTGACCAGCGCCTTCTCGCTGCCGGCGTAGCCGACGTTGACGACGCGCCCCCACCCGGTCTCCCGCATCGCCGGCACGGCACGACGACAACAGAGGTACGTCGCGGTGACGTTCGTCTCCAGCACCTCGCGCCAGGTCTCGACGGACAGCTCCGCCCAGTGGTCCGGTGCGAACGAGCCGACGTTGTTGACGAGCACGTCGACGGCTCCCAGGTCGGTCTCGACGGCGTCAAACAGGCGGTCGACGTCGTCGGCGTCGGTCACGTCCCCCTGGACGGTCGTCGCGTCGACGCCCAGGTCGCGGGCCTCGGCGGCGGTCGCCTCCGCCTCGGCCTCGCTCGTGTTGTAGTGGACGGCTACGTCGGCACCGGCGCGGGCACACGACAACAGGAACCCGCGGCCGATGCCGGTCGCACTGCCGGTGACGAGCGCAGTTCGGTCGGAGAGGTCGGGCTGCACACCCGGAGTGAGAGGCCTGGCGTCGATAAGCGCGACGGAGTCGCTGGCCCACCGGCGGCGTGAGGGTGGCGACCGGTCGCAAGCGCTATAGGCCTCGCTGGTCAAGCGGGAGGTATGAGCGTGGATTCCGAGGGGGGCGACAACGACCTCCGCGAGCGGATCACGAACTTCCTGCGGCGGAACTTCCCGCAGATCCAGATGCACGGCGGAAGCGCGGCGATCCAACAGCTCGACCGCGAGAGCGGTGAGGTCCACATCCAGTTGGGCGGCGCCTGCTCCGGCTGTGGCATCTCGCCGATGACGATCCAGGCGATCAAGTCCCGAATGACCAAGGAGATCACGGAGATCACCGAAGTGCACGCCGACACGGGGATGGGCGGCGGCGCGGACGGCGACCTCGGCGGCACGGGCTCTTCCGGCGACGGGATGTCGCCCTCCTTCCCGGGCGACGGCGGCGACGACGGCGAGGACGACGAAGGGCCGCAGGCTCCCTTCTGACGCGGCCCACTCCAGGCCGCGACGGCGTCCGAACCCCGACGCCGTCGGACTCGTGACGCTGTCGCGGTTCGACGAACTACGGAGGAATCAAGTCGGAGAGGTTGTTACGACGAGGTATGGTCGTACCGGAACCGGGGTCGCTCCAGTCGTTGAGCCTGTGGATCGGGAGCGTGGCGATGGGGTTGGCTGCGCTGAAGTTCCTGTGGGACGGGTGGTCGGTCAGGGATCCCGAGACCCAGGAGTACTACGTCATCACGATCTTCGTGCCGGCGATCGCGGCCGTGTCGTACTTCTCGATGGCCACCGGCTTCGGGGTCGTCAGCTTCGACGCCGGCCCGGGGATGGGTGAGACGGTGATCTACTGGGCGCGGTACGCCGACTGGCTGTTCACGACGCCGTTGCTCCTGTTGGACCTGTGTCTGTTGGCGGAGGCCGACCGGAACACGATCTACACGCTGGTCGGGCTGGACGTGTTCATGATCGGGACGGGCGTCGCCGGCGCCCTCGCCCGCGAGGGCCAGACGATCCGTGTCGTCTGGTGGGCGATCTCGACCGGGGCGTTGCTCGTGTTGTTGTACCTCCTGTTCGAGACGCTGTCGGAACAGGCCAGCCGGCTGTCGGCCGATCGGGCGTCGTTGTTCGGCCGGCTGCGCAACCTCGTCATCGGACTGTGGCTGTTGTACCCCGTGATCTGGATTCTCGGGACGGAAGGGGGGGTCGAACTGTTCGGACTCGGCGTGGAGACGGCGTTGTTCGCCGTCTTGGACGTGGCCGCGAAGGTGGGCTTCGGTGCGCTCCTCCTGCGGAGCCGGGAGGTGTGGGCGTCGGACGCCGCCGGCTCGGCGGCGCCGGCCGACGACTGACCGCCTCGCGTTCAGACGATCTGTTCGCCGTCGTCGTCGTAGACGGCGATCGCGTCGACGGGACACGCCCGGGCGGCGAACTTGGCGTCCAGCTCCGCTCCCTCGGGCACCGTCAGCGAGAACAGCTCCTCGTCGATCTCCTCTGCGTCCGGGAGGTCGGCCTTCCCGTCGTCGCGGTTCTCCTCGAAGGCGTCCCACTCCGCGACACACTGGTACATCCCGACGCAGGTGTCCCGGTCGAACTCGAGGCGCATACCGACTGTGGGAGCGCCAGCGGCAAAGTCCTTGCCCGACGACGGCGCCCTCGGCGAGACCGACGCGGGGCTACGGCGGGGCGCCGTCCGGCCGGAGGTCCACCTCGTGTGACCACGCGGTCGGCGGCTGGGCGGCGAGTCGGCGGAACGCCGCGCCGACCTCGTGTGGGTCCATCGCCGTCGCCGACCCGACTCGGGCGTCGGCCGGCGGGATCGTCCCGCCGACGGCGACGTAACAGACGTGGACGCCGTCCGGGCCGGCGCGTCGGGCCAGCGACCGGGCGAGCCCGCGGGTGCCGAACGCGGCCGCCCCCCACCCGGGGAGTCGCTCGCTGCCGTCGTGGGCGTGTGTCGTCCCCGCGAACAGGAGCGTCCCCGCGCCGCGTTCTCGCATCGCCGGCAGCAGTGTCGCCGCGAGGTTGCCACCCCCCTCGATTCGGGTCCGGATCGGCTGGACGAACGACGACTCGTCGTCGAGCTCCCCGCCGGTCGCGTTCGCGTTGTGGACTGCCACGTCCACCGGGCCGAGTCGGTCGCGGACGGCGTCGACGGCGTCGGCGACCGCCGTTCGGTCCGTGAGGTCGGCGGTGACGACCGTCGCCGTCCCGCCGTCCGCCTCGATCTCCTCGGCCAGCGACTCCACCGTGGACGGCGAACGGGCCAACAACGCGACGCGGGCGTCGGGCCCCGGCAGCGAGCGGTCGTCGGTCGTCCGGTCGGGCTGTCCGGTGCCGGTGAACGCGCGGGCCAGGCCGGTACCGAGCCGTTCGCCGACGCCGGCCAGCAGGACGGTGTCACTCACGGCCGGTCGTCGGCCCGCGGCGGCAAGAGGCTTGGGCGGTCTCACTCCACGACGACCAGCCGGAAGCTGTCCTCGCGGAACTCCGTGAACAGACACCGGCCGCCGGCGACCGCGGGGGCGCCGAACCCGCCCTCGCCGCGAGAGAACAACGGTGCCGCTCGCTTGGTGGAGTCGAGGACGACCACCAGCCCCGTGTTGCGGGTCGAGGTGACGATCGTGTCTCCGACCCGCGCGACCGCGGCCGGGATCAGCCCGAAGTTGTAGTCGACGAGCCGTTCGAGGCTGCCGTCCCGGCGGTGGAGGACGGCCAACCCGCCCGCGGTGCCGGCGAACACGTACCGTTCGCCGAGGGCCGGGGTCGCCCACGTCCCCGGGTCGGCGTGGCGCCAGCGCTCTCGACCCGCCGAGAGCCCGAACGCCCGGAGGCCGGTGCCCAGGTCCGCGGCGTACACGGTGTCGCCACGGATCGCCGGCGACGAGACGATCCGTTCGCCGTCCACACGCCAACGGACTCGTCCACGACGGGCGACGCCACACAGTCCGTCGCCGGTCGGGAACACGACCGTCTCGTCGCCCACGGCGGGCGCGAGGTTCGCCGTCGCCAGTCGGTTCCAGTCCGGGCGCGTCACGCCGGCGTCGACTCGCCAGCGTCGCTCTCCGTCGTCGGCCGACAGCGCGACTGCGCCCGCGTCCGTCCCGACGTAGACGACACCGTCGGCGACCGCCGGCGCAGTCACGACCTGGCCGTCGAGCGCTCGGCTCCAGGCCACCTCTCGACCGCTCGGGTAGACGGCGACGACGACCGGTCCCGAGGACCCCGACCGGGTCGTGACGACACGCCCGTCCGTGTCGACGGCCGGCACCCTGGCCGTCTCCCCCGGCAACGTGAGGTGGCCGGGCGACCGGTCGTCGAACGGGCGAACGAACAGCCCCCGGTTGTCGGCCGCGAACCCGGCGTCGCGGCCGACGACCGGCGAGGTTGCGAGATCGCCGTCGAGTGGGTGTGTCGTCCGGTCCTCGAGTGTCTGTGGCATCTGGTGGGTCGGGGCGACGGCGGCGTGTGGCGCTCCACGGCCGAACTGCGGCCAGGTTCGGGGAGTGTCGTCGGCGGTCGAACTAGACCAGCCGAGACAGCCGGCGCTCGACAGGGACAGCGTCGCGGCAGTCGTCGCGGCGAGGAACTGGCGGCGGCGAGACACGAGACGACGGGTGAGGCCACAGGGGTGTCAGTGTTTCGACGCGTCTCAGAGGACGCGGCGGTCGCCGTCGGCGCTGGAGACGACGAGCCGCCCGTTGGCCGGCTCGAATCGGAGCGACCGGCCGTTGCTGCCGCCGGTGTCACTCCCCTCGACAGAGACGTTCCGAGCGTCCAGCGCGCGTCGGGCGGCGTCGACGTTCTGCTCGCCGACGGATGCGCTCTCCGTCTCCAGGTCGAGCATCGAACTCGCGCCCGCGAGCTTCGCCTGGACCGACCGCCGGGAGGCGCCCGCGCGGTCCAACTCCTCCAGCATCTGGTCGATCCCGTCGACGACGAACTTCTCCGGCGGGCCGGGGTGGTCGGCCGACTCCGGCAGCATCGCGTGGAGGAGGCCACCGACCCCGCTCGTCGGATCGTACAGCGCGACGCCCAGACAGGAGCCGAGGCCGCTCGTGACCAGCTTCACGTCGTCGGTCGTCACCTCGGCGTCGGAGACACCCACCTTGACACGTTCCTTGTCTCCGGACGCGGAACGGTCGACACTCGTCTCCGAGCGACCGCCGAGTCCGGAGTCTGACGAGTCCATGCGACCTCAGGGTCCACCGACGCCGGCGGAGGCGCTGTCGTCGATCTGGTCCAGCGCCTCCGCCAGTTCGTGTTGGTCCGGCAGCGCGTAGATGTCACACCGCACGTCGCCGTCGGGAGTCCGGACGGTGGAGTCGATGATGAAGGCGTGTTCCTGTGTCCGGCCCAGTCGAGAGACGAGGGGGTCCATCACCGCAGAGCCCATGTCGTGGATGAACTGTGGCGGGGTGTGCTCGATGCTCGTCCCGAGGACGTTCGCCCAGCCGTCGATGAAGCCGCTGGTCATGATGTTGCCTAGCTCGCGGAGCGCGCCACGCTCCATCTCGCCGATTCCGGGCTCCGTCTCCGTCGGGATCATCCCCTGGGCTACCTCTTCGGCGGACGACTCGTCGAACAGGATGGCGAGGTAGCCGCTGGGCTGGCCGTGGAGCTCGAAGATGGTGCCGGCGACGGTCGTGTCGCCCACCTCCGAGGGGACGTCTTGGATCGGGACGAAACGGAGCCGCGACACCTCCACGTCCGTCTCCGTCCCGGTCATCATCGTGATGTTGTCGGCGGCGCTCGTGGCGCCCTGTTTCGTCATCTGGTTGAACTCGGGTAGTTTGTCGACGGGGATGGCGGGGCTGGAACCGCCGCCGGTGCGGCGGAGCATGTCGGTGAAGCCGGAGTACTCCGGCAGCATGTAGATCGTGAACTCCAGTTCGTCGTCCAACGATCTGATCCGCGACTCGAACATGAACACGCCGGAGCGGTCGTCCTCGAAGGCGCCGTCCGGGAGGATGTCCGTCCCGCTGGCTCGGACGTACTCCGGCGGCGTCATGTCGATTCCGACGCCGAGGTGGTCGGCCCAGCCGTCGATGAAGCCGCTGGTCATGATGTTGCCGGCCTCCTGGACGCCGCTGCGGGCGAACGCCTCGTCGTCGACCGAGCCGTCGCCGGGCATCAGCTTCTCCAACAACACCTCGGCGGCGTCCGTCTCGAACGCCATCACGGTTTGGCCGGCGATTCCCCCCTCCAGGCCGACCGTGACACCGACGAACTCCCGGCCGGCGAACGTGTCTCGGAGGTCGCCGGCGGCCATCAGCGTCACGTCCGTCACGTTGACGTAGACGTTCGTCCCGGTGAGCTGTCCCAACGAGTCGGCGGCAGTGCTCGCCCCTCGGCTGGCGAGCCGGCTGAACGTCTCTAGAGACTGGATGTCGACGTACATCCGGCTACGCGGGCACCGCGTCGTTGATCGCCTCGAGCACGTTCGGCTTCTGGAACGGCTTCGTGATGTACCCCTCCGCGCCGGCCTTGATCGCCTCCTTCATCTTCTCCTCCTGGCCGACGGAGGTGCACATGATGACCGTGGCGTCCGGGTTCTCCTCCATGATCTCCTCGGTCGCCTCGATTCCGTTCCTGATCGGCATCACGATGTCCATCATCACGATGTCCGGGTCGTCGTCGCGGTACATGTCCACCGCCTCGACCCCGTTCTCGGCCTCGCCGACGATTTCGAACTCCTCTTCGAGGATCTCACGCAACAGGTTCCGCATGAACTCCGAGTCGTCGGCAATGAGTACCCGAGTCGCCATGCGGGATGGAACTTTCCGGACACGTAAAAACACTCCCCCTGCTGTATCAGCAGTGAGAATTCTCTGCGGGTGGCGGTTCACTCCATCGTGATGGAGCCGTCCTCCTTGGCCGCCCGCAGGAGGTCGCCGATGGTGTCGTCGGCCGACAGGTCGTTGTCGACGGCCGCCTTCCGGATCAGGTCCGGCGGGAGCTCCACCGCCACGTCCGACTTCGTCAGGAGGAGTCCCAGCACTCGCTCCGGCGGAGTGTCGCCGCCGGTCGCGTCGGCGAACCAGGTGACGAGCGTCTCGAACGTCGTCGGGAGGTCGTCCGAGACCATCCGGTGGCGGGTTGGCTCCCCGTCGACGGACAGCGTCGCGTCGAAGCCGTAGTCGAACTCGTTGTGGGCCAGCGACTCCGCGAGGTACCGTCGGACGGCCGCGGCGTCCACGTCGTCGCCGCCCGGGGCACCCCGGACCACGTCGTCGCTGCTCCCGGTGCGTTCCCGCGACGGCGGGTCGCGGCTGCCGCCCCGACCACCCCCGTCGTCCGACTGGAACCCGTCGCCGCTCTGGGGCCGTCCGCCGGCGTCGGCCGCACGCCCGTCGTTCCGTGTGCGACTGTCGCCCTGCGGTCTGCCGGCACTCTGGGGCTGGCCGCCTCCCCGCGACCGTCCGCCCGCGGTGCCGCCGCCCTGGAGTTGGCTGTTGGTCTGCGATCGACCGCCACCCTGTGGCTGGCCACCTCCCTGTGGCTGGCCACCTCCCTGTGGCTGGCCACCTCCCTGTGGTTGACCACCTCCCTGGGGTTGACCACCTCCCTGTGGCTGACCACCTCCCTGTGGCTGACCACCACTCTGGGGTTGACCGCCTCCCTGTGGCTGACCGCCTCCCTGTGGCTGACCGCCTCCCTGTGGCTGACCGCCGCCGCCGCGGCGGCCGGCGCCCGCGTCACCGCCCTGCCGACCGCGCGGGGTGCCACCGTCGCCGCCGGGAGTCGTCCCACGGGTCGGCTCCGGCTCGCGGCGGTCCTCGCCGCCTCGTTGTTGTCGACTCCCCTGCCGCGGCGCCGGGTCGCGCGCCGCGGTCCCGCCGTCCGTGTCCGGGCTGCGGACCCGTTCGTCCCGACGCGCCGGCGACTCCGACTCGCGTCGGTCCTCCTCGCGTGCCGGTCGTTGCTCGTCTGGACCCCCGCGATCGTGGTCGCCGGCGTCGGGTGGATCGCCGGACGCGGAGACGACGTACCGGTCGTCTCCGATCTCTGCGACCCGCTCGTTCTCCGAGATGTCGAACTCGTCGGGGTCCAACACCGGACCGTCCGCGGGGTCTCTACTCATGGGTCACGCTAGACGGCCGCGAGCAAAAAAAGGTAGGCGCCGTCAGTCGCCCGTATCCCCGGCTGTCCCCGCCGACACCGTCGGGCGGCCGTGGCCGGCTCGTCGTCGCCCGCGTGCCGGTAGACGGTGTCCCGAAACACGGTGTTGGCGGCGGCGTCGGCGAGGTGGCGCCCGACCGCCGCGGCGTCGACCACGTCGACGTGTCTGGTGGCGAGCCACCGCCGGACCGGTCGGTCGACCTCGTCCGGGGGTTCGTCGTCCCTCCGGTGAGTATCGGTCGTGGTACACGAGTCCACTCGGGTAGCTGTCGCTTCCGAGAAGCAGAGTGCTCACTCCGAGTCGTCGTCGGGCGGGGAGAGTGGACGATTCTCCTCGATCTGGCCGGCGATCTGTGCGGCGTTGGCGGCGACGACGTCGTAGTCGGCGTTCGCCTCCTGTGCGACCAAGCGGAGGTGGGTCGCCAGGAGCGTCAGCGCTTGGAGCTCCTCGTCGCGGTCGCCGGCAGGGTGTTGCGCGAAGGCGGTGTCGACGCGGTCGTCGTGGACGACGCCGACGTGGAACGCAGAGACGCCGTCACTGTCCAGGAGGTCACTGGCGGCCGCGAGCTCGCGGTGGAACGCCGTGTCGTCCGTCTCGGTGGTGTCGTCGCTGTCGTCGGTCACGCTCAGAACGTCGACTGCGGCGGTGATAAGTGGACGGTGCCGACTGCGGCGGTGATAAGTGGACGGTGCCGACTGCGGCGGTGATAAGTGGACGGTGCCGACTCCGGCGGTGATAAGTGGACGGTGCCGACTGCGGCGGTGATAAGTGGACGGTGCCGACTCCGGCGGTGATAAGTGGACGGTGCCGACTGCGGCGTGATCGGCTACTTCGGACGTGGTCGGGCGGTGAACAACGTCGGGACGATGCTGAACGGCTCGTAGACGGACTGGTGACACGGACAGTACACCTCGTCTGCGGCGTCGAACTTCGCGGAGCCGCCCAGGCCCTTGTACTTCGGCACACAACAGAAGTGGGTACACTTGTTGAGCCAGGCGACGAACCCCTTCGGGGCGGTGGCTTGCAGCCACGACTGTGTGCTGTCGTCGACCGAGTACGTCTGGCCGTCGGCGCCCTGCGCTTCGCCGTTCTCGACGAGCTGTTCGATCACCGGCGAGCGGATGACGTTGACGACCAGGCTCTTCTCCGTCTCCATCGAGCGCCAGTTGGCGCTGGCGGGCTTACCGAGCCCGGAGACGCCGATTCCGTTGCCCCACTCCTCGTAGTCGGAGAACATGTCGACGGTGAGGCGGTCCGTCTCGCCGAACTCCGACTGCCACTCGTAGGTGGGGTTCGAACCGGTGACGAAGTAGTTTCCTTCGGCCGGCTCGTGGCTCGGGCGAATCGCCTCGTACGTCTCCATGCCACAGAAGTGGAACCACTCCGAGGAGTAGGACATCCCGCCGATGTCCGTCTCGGCCACCTCGTAGGTGACACCACCCTGGGTCTTCTCCTTCACCTCGGGCCAGACCCCTTTCAGTTCGTCGCCGTCGATCTCGATGGGGACCTGTGGCATCCCACGGGGTGCCGGACCGTCCGTGTTCTCGATCACCATCGACTCTGTCGGGCCACCGCCGGCGCCGGTCGACGAGGTGACGCTGTTGATCGCGGCAGAGCCGGTCGCTCCGACGCCGGCTAGCGTCGCACCGCCGACGACACCCTTGACGAACCGGCGACGACCCGAGTCACCGGGGTACTTGTCCTCGTCCGCGCTCATAAACCCGGATCGGGTTCCGGCACGCAAAAGGCTGACGAAGGTCCCCGGGTGAGTCCCCGCAGACGGCGTCGGAGGGGTCGGCTCAGTCGTCGGCCGCGTTCCAGGGGGCACGCTCGAAGTCGACGAGTCGCTCCCGGCGGTCGAGGTCGTCGAGCCGGGCCAGTGCCGACGGCGACAGCGTCAGGTCTCGTGCCGCCAGGTTCTCGCGGATGTGCGTCTCGCTCGTCGCCTTCGGGATAGGGGCGACGGAGTCTTTCGACAGCAGCCACGCCAGCGCGACCTGCGCCGGGGTCGCGTCGTGGTCGTCGGCGACCGCCTGGACGGCGGGCACGTCGGCGACGCGGTTGCGGGCGATGGGGGAGTAGGCGACGAGCCAGTGGTCGTCCTCGCGGGCGTACTCGCGCAGTTCCGGCTGCGGGAACAACGGGTGGCACTCGACCTGGTGGGCGAAGATCGGCGCGTCCAACCGCTCGCGCGCCTCGTCGAGTTGGTCCGGCCGGAAGTTCGACAGCCCGACACCTCGGATCGTTCCCTCGGCCCGGAGATCGTCCAAGGCGCGACAGGTGTCGGCCGGGTCGTAGCTGTCGATGGGCCAGTGGACGTACAACAGGTCGATCGTGTCGACGCCGAGTCGGTCGGCCGACGCCCGGGCCGTCTCGACGGCGTCGTCGTGAGAGAGGTTGTCCGTCGACAGCTTCGTGGCGAGGAACACGTCCTTGCGGTCGACGCCCGACTGGTCGATCCCGGCCGCGACCTGGCGTTCGTTGTCGTACCCCTGGGCGGTGTCGACGTGGCGGTAGCCCGCGTCGAGTGCGGTCGCCACGCTGTCGACACACTGCTGTCCGTCGAGTTCGTACGTGCCGAGGCCGAAGCGGTGGAACTGAGTCACGAGAGTGGGTGGGGTGGGAGTGAAGTGAGACTGTCGGAACGATCGTAACCTCTGAGTAGGGTAATCGGCTGGAATGGTGCGTCTTTACAATTCGCGTTTGAATCCATCTGGGAACTGAAGCGAGGCGTGTGGGTGTGTACACGAGCGGGCGTACAGGCCGCCCGATCTGCGTAGGATAATCCCGGAGGTACGGAGGTCTTCGATGTAGGACCTGGTCGTGGAGCGGATTTCCGACTCACGCTGGGTGGCTTTCTCGATCTGTCGATAGTTGTCTTGGAGCCTCTCCCACCCTATTTCGATCAGTTCGTCAGTGTCGAACCCGCCGCCTTGCCGCATCATGGGGTGGATTAGATTTTGGAGGACGAGCGCAGCCTCTCGCCGCGTCGGTGTGTCGGCACGGCGATAAAATGAGTTGACGTAGACGAGATTGAACATGCCAGCGATGATATCACAGAACTGGTCTGGGAGCGAAGCCCCAGCGGAAGTCATATTTCGCCAGTGAATCTTCGTCGGATCGTCTGTGACGAGTTGATCGTACACTGGGCCAGTCAGCTCGTCACCGTCGTCAGTTTCGACTGGCGGGATGAGCTCCACGAGTGGGTTGAGATGTAGAAATTCTATTGAGGTCTGCAGGTTCGGGTGGTTCTCTTCACAACCAAGAATTAATCCAGTATCGGCGACAACTCCGTTTTGTCGTCTAGTAAAATTTCGGAAATCCGAAGCAGCTAGCCGGGAGACGAGAACGGGGTTAACATCTGAAGGTTCTTCGGTAGAGTTCTTCCTAATCTGTGACTTTTTCTTACTCAGACCCCCATCCACGAGATTGGTTCCATTGTACACTTCGATCGGGAAGTACTCGTGAGGGATGGAGATTACTGCGTCAACTTCGTTGTAATGCGATATCTTGAATGGGTACTCTCCTTTAGGGAAGATCTCAAAGTCGGAGGACCGGCCGAGAGTGTCAAACCGATCACAAAGGGCCGCGTAGACACAGAGTTCGGCAAATGGGGCAGATTCGTGAATAAACGAGTAGAATGTTTCCGTGTGCCTGCGCACAGTTTGTCGGGGCTCCGTACTACCGTTCGGAAACATCATGTAAGGACGATTACCGAACGTGTCTTTCTCTATCTTCTCCTGGTTTTGCAACTGTATCAGTATTCGGCCGGAGAAGTTCTGGTAGACGCCGTACTGCTCAAGTTCCAGTTTGAACAGATTGGCCGGCCAAGGTCCGAATTGGTCGATACGACTGGTAGCGACTTGCTTAACATAGTTGAATATCTCGCTGTTCTCCTCGCTCGGGTGGGACTCACTGCTCGTCATATAAAGCGGGGCGGGAAAGAGGAGTAGGCTATACCAGTTGGGGGCCACCTCTCACGGCAAGACAAATCTCGGTGGTTCACAAGTTCAACTTATTGCAAATTCTTATAAATGTGCCGGAGGGTCAGGGACACAACCCAGAGAAATTATTTACAGAGAGAGAAAAGTACAGAGAGTGCACGAACTCACGGTCGCCTTCCAGAAGCGCGACGACCTCACGACGGAGGAACTGCGCGACTACTACCACGCAGAACACGTCCCGTTGGTCCGCGAGCTACCGAATCTGGTCGGCTACGAGGTGACGTTCCCGTCCGACCCGGAGCGGTCGCCGTACGACGGGATCGCACGGCTGCGGTTCCCGGACGGGGAGGCGATGAGCGAGGCGATGGACACGGAGGCGGCGGCGGCGATGGAGGCGGACGCGGCGGCGTTCGCCGACACGGACAGCATGGTGCAGGTCGTCGGCGAGACGGAGTCGCTGCTGGAGTGAGCCGTCCAGTTCTCGCGGCGTGAGAACCGGGGGGAGACGAGAGCGGTTCGATATAAAATTTCGTGGTAAGGCTTAACACCACACACCGGCTGCGGTGTGGTGGAACGATGTTCGAACAGTTCTCGGCCGGGTACTATCTGGGCGAACTGTACGTCCAGCCCAGAGAGACGGATCGGGCCGCGATCAAGCGGGCCGACCACGAGCGGGTGAACGAGCAGTTGTTCGGCGACGAGTCGGGACTCACACGGCTCGACACGCCGCTCGTGATGAAGCTGGGAACGCGACACTTCCCCGTGATCGGGGACGAAGACCTCCCTTCGGGGACGCTCACGGTGCCGACGGAGTCCGTGCCCGAGGACATGAAGTTCGAGGTGCCCGGCCGGACGGAGGTGTTCCTGGCGGACGCAGACCGGACGGGAGAGCTGTTGGAGTACGCGGGCTGGAGCGGCGAGCCGCCGGTGTAGCCGGGGCTCGTCGGAGGTCTGACGGCGTGCGGAAGGTGGACTCGGGCCGTAGAGCGAACGCGTGTTACTTCTCGAGGGAGGTCACTCGACGTAGTCGATGTCGCGGACGCGCTCGCGGGCCTCTTCCTGTGTCGTCTCGTTACGACCGTAGATCTGCGGCGACTCGACGCCGGTGACGACGATCATGGTCCGCATCTGGCCCTCCAGTTCCTCGTCGATGGAGGTCCCCCAGATGATGCGGGCGTCCGGGTCGATCCGATCGTAGATCTCCTCGACCACGCCCTCGGCCTCTTCGATGGACATGTCGGAGCCGCCGGTGACGTTGACCAGCGCGGAGTTGGCGCCGGAGATGTCGACGTCGAGCAACGGCGACCGGAGCGCAGACTGGACGGACTCGCTGGCTTTGGCGTCGTTCTCGGCTTCGCCGAGTCCGATCATGGCGACGCCGCCCTTCTCCATCACGGTCCGCACGTCCGCGAAGTCCAGGTTGACGAGCCCGGGCTTGGTGATGAGCTCCGTGATCCCTTTGACGGAGCGCATGAGCACCTCGTCGGACACCTTGAACGCCTGGCGGACGGGGAGTTTGCCGACCGCGTCGAGCAGCCGGTCGTTCGGGACGACGATGACGGTGTCGGCCACGTCACGGAGGCGTTCGAGGCCGGCCTCGGCGTTGGTCCGGCGGACCTCACCCTCTGCGGTGAACGGCGTGGTGACGATGGCGATGGTGAGCGCGCCGATCTCGCGGGCGGCCTTCGCCACGACGGGCGCGGAGCCGGTCCCGGTGCCGCCGCCCAGTCCGGCGGTGACGAACACCATGTCCGACCCGCTGATCGAGTTGTGGATCTCTTCTTGGGACTCGATGGCGGCCTCCTCGCCCACCTGCGGGAGCGAGCCGGCGCCGCGTCCCTGTGTCTTCTCTTTGCCCATCAGGATCTTCGTGTCCGCCTCGATGTTGACGAGGTGTTGCACGTCCGTGTTGGCGGCGACGAGGTTGGCGCCGTGGATCCCCTCTTCGGCCATCCGGTCGACCGTGTTGCCGCCCGCGCCGCCGCAGCCGACGACCGTGATGTTCGTCTGGAGCTCCTGGAGCACGTCCTGGAGCTCGTCGTCCGTCATCTCCCCCGTCGGCTGGCCCCCACCAGCGTCGTCGACGGGGCCGTCCTGGCCGTCCGTCGGAGCGTCACCTTCGGCTTCGTCGATTGCGTCCTCCACGATCGAGTCCATTTATAGGCTCCCGTTATCTACGGAGACTAATTACCTTTCCCCTCTCGTCAGACTCGTGTCAGACGCCTGCGGGCCGGAAATCGGCGGCTCCCGTCACGAGCGCACACGCGCCGCGAGCCGCGTTCCGCCTCGGTCCGTCGCCGACGGTGGCGGAGAGTGCGTGCCTCTGGGTCGCCCGCGTGTTCGGGCCGCCGGGCACGGCGCCGTCCACGGAGCCGACGCCCGCGCGGGGGGAGGGGACGGTCGCTCGGCTGCTCGTCTGGTGTGCCGGTCGTTCCGGTCGGAGACAGCTGTCGCCCGCGAGCGCCAGCCGGAGACAGCCCAGGTACGGCACGCTCCCTCGGGCGACCCCGCGGAGCCACGACGCCCGGACCGGGGGCGCCAGCCCCGTCGCCTGGTCGTACCGGCGGTTGTCGTCTCCCTTCGTCACGAACCCGTCGTGTGGCGCCGGGCAGTGTCGCAGTTCCGCACAGTCCTCGGCCGTCACCGCCGACGGGTCCGCGCGGTCGTACCAGTTCTCGCCCGCTGCCACCCTGAACTGCACGCGGTGGACCACCGGCGGTCCCGTCCGACCGGGCGGGCTGTAGACGACGACGGAGCCCGGCGCGCCGAACGACCGGTGGCCCCGGTCGCGCCCCTGGCGGGCGGTGACGACGCCGTCTGCCGTCGCCGCGGCCGCCGCGAACCGTCCCGGCTCCGTCACGATGACCAGGTCTCCGGCGGACAGCGCCGGCTCCATGCTCCCGCTCTCGACGGCGACCAACGGCGGCCAGACGCCGGTCGCGAGCGACAGCGCGGCCGCGAACACGGCGACGGCCGCGACCACGCGGACGGCGTCCCACAGCAGCGTACGCGCCAGCCCCTCGGGTGAGCCCATCGCCCGTTGGTAGACCGCTCGGGTCTCGAAACTGTCGGTTCGGTGGAGGGTCGTTCACTCGGCGTCCCGGCGACCGGCGGCGAGCAGACAGTGACAGGAGTACGTGGCGAAGACGAGTGAGAGGATCAGTGCGGTGAACCCGAGGCCCCCTTCGTTCACGAGCGGCGACACCACGGCCCCAAACGTGGTCGAGAGGACTGCTGTCGTGAGCGCACGGAGATAGTAGAACAGCTTCGGGTTCGTCGTCGACACTGCCGAAACGGTGCCACGGAACTGTAACAAACTTGCGGAACGCGCTCGAACGTGTCGCCTCGTGCGGTCAGGTGACGACCTCCTCGAACTCGATTCCGTCCGGGGTAACGGTGACGACGACGGTACCGTCCGACTGTGGCGTGTACGCCGCCGTCTCGTCGCCGACGGTCACCTGCACCTCGACCGGCTCGGAGAGCACGTCGAGTTCCTCGTAGGTCCGACTGTCGCCCGGGTCGAGCTGTAGACGCAGTGTCCGTTCGTCGTCGGTGTCGCGGCGTCGGATCACCACCCGTACCGTCACGGACTCTTCGCGCCCGTTCTCGACGCGGAGGTCGTGTAGTGACCTGTCGTACGGCGGGATCGTCTCCGTCCCGGTGGGCGTCCGTGGCTGCCCGTCGGCTGCGGTGGCCGTGTCGGTCCGTCCCGAGTCGTCGTCGAGCGAGCCGTCACTCTGGCTGCCGTCGAGACACCCCGCGATCGGCGTGAGTGAGCCGGCGAGTGCGGCACAGAGTCGCCGTCTGTCCACAGTGAGCCTCCTCGCGGGTGTGGTGTACCTCTTGTGGCTCCGGGACTCGCCGGGAGTGCCGGCGGCGCTGTTCGTCACGTCGCTCGTGTCGGTCGTTTCCTCGCTCGAATCTCGCCGTCAGGCGCGATTCGAGCAGGGAGCGAACGGAGTGAGCGACCGTGTTCGAATCCGGAGTCGGACCCAGTTCTCTCCCCCGTCGCTCGCTCGGTCGCTCCGCTCTCTTGCTGTCTTCTTCTTATCGAGAACTCTTTCGAGGCCCTGCCGGATTCGAACTACGGTCACTCCGCTCACTGCGTTCGCTCCGTTCCCTCGGTCGAATCCGGAGTCGGGCCCAGTTCTCCCCCCTGTCGCTCGCTCGGTCGCTCCGCTCCCTCGCTCGCGGCCGTGGGGGAGAACTGGGCCCTGCCGGATTCGAACCAGCGACCGCCCGGTGTCCCACACCCACCGAGACCGGCGAGTGATATGAGCCGGGTGCTATACCAGACTAAGCTAAGGGCCCTCGTCCGCCGAGAACACAGTCGAGACTATTCAACGTACCGTGTTACGACGAAGCGACGCCGAAGCCAGGACTCGAACCTGGGACCACCTCGTTAACAGCGAGGCGCTCTACCAGCTGAGCTACTTCGGCACGCGACAGTCCCACGTACTGTGGTTCGCCTGAAGTGCGTTTCGTTTCGTCGCCGCCCGCGTCGACCGACGGTCGGCGACCGAAAGGGTCGTGACACCGCCGCGAGAACGGATCGGTATGACCGAGTCGGACGGCGACGACCTCTCGACGGCGCTCGCGGCGGCCCGCGAGGCGACCACCCCCGAGACCGACGAGCGCGAGCGGATGCGCCGTGTCGTCGCCGACCTGCGCGAACGGGCGACGGCAGCCGTCGCCGACCTCCCGGCGCCGGCAGACGAGGCGTCGGTGCTCCAAGTGGGCTCGACCGCCCGCGGGACCTGGCTCCCGGGCGACCGCGACGTGGACCTGTTCGTCCGGTTCCCGACCGCGCTCGACCGCGACGAGCTGGAGCAGTTCGGTCTCCGGGTCGGCCACACGGTGCTTCCCGAGGGCGTCGAGGAGTTCGCCGAACACCCGTACGTCCGCGGCGAGCACGACGGCTTCGACGTGGACTTGGTCCCGTGTTTCGACGTGCCGAACGCGACGGCCGCCCGGACCGCCGTCGACCGCACACCGTTCCACACCGCCTACCTCGAAGCCCGACTCGACGACGACCTCGCGGCCGACGTGCGTGTGTTCAAGCGGTTCCTCACCGCCGTCGGTGCCTACGGCAGCGACCTCCGGACCCGTGGGTTCTCCGGCTACCTCGCGGAGCTGTTGGTGGCCGAACACGACGGCGTCGTGCCGTTGCTGCGAGCGGCCACCGACTGGACGCCGCCGGTCCGGTTCGACCCCGAGGACCACGGACAGGAGACGTTCGACGACCCGCTCGTCGTGATCGACCCGACGGATCCCGAGCGCAACGTCGCGGCCGTCTGTGCCGCCGAGAACGTCGCCCGGCTCCAACACCACGCCCGTCGGCTCCTGGCGGACCCCGACCCCGACCGGTTCCGCCCGCGCCCGACGCCGTCGGTGACCCCCGCGACCGTTCGCGACCACCTCCGCCAGCGCGAGACCGCCCCCGTGGCCGTCGTCTTCGACGCCCCGAACGTCGTCGACGACCAGCTGTACCCCCAGCTCCGCCGGTCGCTGAACGGGGTCGAACGAGAACTCGACGGCCGCGGGTTCGACGCCGTCCGAACGAGCACGTTCGCGGCCGACCACGCGGACAGTGACGGGCGGCGAGGGGCGGTGTTGTTGTTCGAGCTGGCAGACACGGAGATTCCGGCCGTCGAGCGCCACGAGGGCCCGCCGGTCCACGTCGGCGCCCACGCGGCCGGCTTCTACGAGAAGTACGCCGACGGCGACGCCTACGGCCCGTTTCTCGACGGCGACCGCTACGTCGTGGAGCGTGACCGCGAGTACCACGACGCCGTCCGGTTCCTCCGCGAGACGGGGTTCGAGGAGGTGGCGCTGGGCACACAGGTCGAGACCGCGCTCGCGGACGGCTACAGCGTGGTCGCGGGCGACGACGTGGCGGCTCTGGCCGAGAGGTTCGACGAGGCGCTGGCGCGACACTTCCGACCGCGGGTGTGACCGGGCGACTTAGGTTCCTACGCCGACTCCCCTCGAACGATGATCCTCTCGGACGCCGACATCCTCGCACGGCTCGGCGAGGGTGACCTCGTGATCGAGCCGTTGGCGGATATCGACACCCAGGTCCAGCCCGCCAGTGTCGACCTCCGGCTCGGCTCGGAGTTCCTGGAGTTTCGCCGCACCAACATTCCGTGTATCCACCCGGACGAGGCGGGTGAGGTCGACGAGTACGTCAGAGAGTCACACGTCCCCGAGGGCGACGAGTTCGTCCTCCACCCCGGGGACTTCGTCCTCGGGACGACCCGCGAGCGCGTCGAGATTCCGCCGGATCTGGTCGCACACGTCGAGGGCCGGTCGTCGCTGGGCCGGCTGGCGATCGTCGTCCACGCCACGGCCGGACTGGCGGACCCCGGCTACGAGGGCCAGATCACGCTGGAGCTGTCGAACCTGGGCAACGCGCCGGTGGCGCTCACACCGGGGATGCGGATCTCGCAGCTCACGTTCACACGGCTGACGAGCCCGGCCGAGCGGCCGTACGGCGAGGACCGCGAGTCGAAGTACCAGGGCCAGGAGGGGCCGCAGGCGTCGCTGATCGGCGACGACCCGGAGTTCGCCGGAGGTGAGGAGTCGTGAAGTTCATCGAGGAGGTGGCAGTCGAGCAGTTCCTCCCCACCGTGCGGTCGATGTTGGCCGAGGAGCTGCGGGACCGCGGGTTCACACAGCGGGAGGTGGCAGAGGCGCTGGGGATCAGTCAGTCTGCGGTGTCGAAGTACGCCCACGGCGACGTGAGCCGGACCGAGGAGATCGTCACCGACGAGCGGGTTCGAGAGACGGTCGCGGAGGTGGCCGGGGGGCTCGCGGCCGGCGACACGAGTCGCGTCGCCGCCCTGATCGAACTGGAGGTGTTGATCCGGGAGCTGGAGGCGGGTGATCTGCTCGCGGAGCTCCACGAGACGGCGATGCCGGAGTTGGCCGACACGGAGTACGACTTCACCGTCCACGACCCGGACAGCGAGGCGCGGGCCCGCGAACGGACGCTCGGATCCGTCCGGCGCGGGCTCCGGCTCGTCCAGAACACCTCCGGGTTCGCCACGCTCGTCCCGAACGTCGGGTCGAACCTCGTGGAGGCGCTGCCGGACGCCGACAGCGTCGAGGAGGTGGCCGCGGTGCCCGGGCGGATCTTCGACGTGAAGGGGCGGGCGGCGGTGCCGGCGGACCCGGAGTTCGGCGTGAGCGAACACGTCGCCGGCATCCTGCTCACGGCCCGGGAGGCCGGAGTGAGCGTCGACGCCGCGGTCGACGTCGCGTACACCGAAGAGACGGTAGAGCGGTTGGCGGCGGCCGGCCACCCGACCGTCGAGTTCGCGGCCGAGGGCGGCCCCGACGCGGTCCGGGAGGCGCTGGACGACCACGAGCCGACGGCCGAGACGGTCGTCGTCTACCAGGCCGGCGGCTACGGGATCGAGCCAATCGTGTACGTGCTCGGGCCGGACGCCCCCTCGGTCGTCGAGACCGCCCGCGAGACGCTGTGAACGGGCAGCAGTTCTACACCGCCTTCGCCCGACTGTACGACCGAGTCGCCCGTCTCCCGGGCGTCAGCCGCGTCCGACGGCGGGTCGCTCGAGCACTCGCGCCGGCGCCGGGGGACACGGTCGTCGACTTCGGCTGCGGCACCGGCGGCAACCACGACGCCGTCCGCGAGCAGGTCGGCCCCGAGGGGACGTACCTCGGGGTGGACTACGCGTCCGGTGTCCTGCGGATCGCCCGCGACCGTGCCGCCGGCCCGCGGACGGCGTTCCTCCGCGGGGACGCGACCCGGCCGCCGGTCTGTCGCGCCGACGCCGCGTGTGCGACGTTCCTCGTCGGAATGTTGGCCGACCCCGCCGGAGCCGTCCGGGCGTGGGCGCGACTCGTCGGCCCTGGCGGTCGGCTCGCGTTGCTGAACCTAGAACGGAGCCCGGCGCGCGTCGCCGCGCCGCTGAACCCCCTCTTCCGGCTGGCCGTGCGGCTGGGGTCGCCGCCGGGTGCCCGGAGCGACGAGCCGGCGGTCGAGCGGCTGGAGCGGCGCGTCCGGGCCGCCCACGGCCAACTCCGCCGGCTGTCGACCGCGACCGTCGCCGACCGCGGGGCGCTCGGCTTCTACCGACTCACTGCCGGCACCGTCCGGCCGGAGTCGGAGTGGTAGCTACTGCTCGTCGGCCCAGTTCGCACGCTTCTCCGCGCCGATGGTGGTCGCCGTCTTCGCCTGGTCGGCGCTGTCGAAGCCGAGTTCGTCGACGGGCACCTCGAACGGGTCGTCGTACTCCCGGAGGACGAACGTGTAGTAGTTCTGGATCGCCCGCCGGGCGTTCTGGGCCGGGCTCCCGTCCAGGAGGGTCGTGTTGAGCGCGAGGTGGACCACCTCCGGGAACGGCAGCCCCAACACGTCCTGTGCGGCCGCCAACGCCTCGTAGTCCTCGTCACGTACGCGAACTGTCTCGGACACACCGACGACGACGGCCGCCGCCCACTTGTGCGTTACGGAGTGTAACAGGCTGTAACACCCTGTCGTGAGAGCCGCGAGCGCGGGACGGTGACGGTCGACTGTCCGCACACGCGGCCGTTCCCGCGCCCACTACCCCTTCCGCCCTCCCGGTGCGGCGTCTTAGGCTCGCCTAATATCGAAAGTGGCTTTAGGTCTACCTAAACAACGGAGAGGTGATGAGTCAGCGGACGGAGACCAGACCGACCGACCCGGACGCCGAGTACTGCGTGATCGTGCCGACGATCCGCGAGTGGGAGTGTGTTCGGGAGTACGTGGCCAACGCGCGGGAGCACGACTTCGACACCGACCGTCTCCACTTCGTCCTCGTGACGGAGGACTTCTGTGACACGGCGGCGATGCGGGAGATGCTGGCAGAGTTGGGCGTGTCCGGCCGGGTGTTCGACGGCGAGGCCCGCGAGGCGTGGTTCGCGGACCGCGGCCTGGGGGCGTACGACCACCTCGTGCCGGCCGCGAGCCACGCACAGACCTCCTTCGGACTCCTGTACCTCTGGGCGGAGGGGTACGAGTTCGGGGTGTTCCTCGACGACGACACTCGGCCCCACGAGGAGACGGACTTCTTCGGCACCCACGCCCGGAATCTCGCCGCTGGCGGGGAGCTGCCGGCGTACGCCTCCGACGAGCAGTGGGTGAACGTCCTCGGTCAGGAGGTCGACGACCACGGCCTGTACCCCCGCGGGTACCCGTACAGCGCGATGGACGAGGAACGCACGGAGACGACTGTCGACGTGGAGCGAGGCTCCGTCGTCGCCTCACAGGGGCTGTGGACGAACGTCCCGGACCTGGACGCCGTCCGCATCCTGATGGACGGTGACCTCCAGGGCCAGGCCGAGACCAGGACGACCGCCGACGACTACGGCGAGGACTTCCTGGCGGCCCGGGGGAACTACCTCACCGTCTGTTCGATGAACCTCGCCTTCCGCCGGGAGATCGTCCCCGCGTTCTACCAGTTCCCGATGGACGACAACCCCTGGGACGTGGGGCGGTTCGACGACATCTGGTCGGGGCTCCTGCTCAAGCGGGCCGCGGACCTGCTCGACCGCCGGATCTACAACGGCGACCCGTTGTGCCGCCACGACAAGGCCCCCCGGTCGACGTTCGGCGACCTCACGAACGAGGTGCCGGGGCTGGAGCTGAACGAACACGTCTGGGAGGTGATCGACGACGCCGAGCCGGAGACGATCCCCACGGACACGACGGCGGCGTACCGCGCCGTCGCCGGCGCCGTCGCCGACGCGCTGGCGGACGGCTCCTTCGACGACTGGGAGAACGGGGAGTTCCTCAACTACTGCGGGGAGTACCTCCGTGACTGGCTGGACTGTCTGGCCGCGTTGGACGGGGCGGACGGCCGACCCGTGACCGCGCGCGACGCGACGGCCGCCGCGACCGACGACTGACCGTGGCACACGACCACACGACGGACGGGACCGTAGACGGCGCGCACGACGAGACCACCGAGGAGACACCTAATATGCACGACACACACGACGCACACGACGACACGGCCGAGGAGACACGCGACACAGACGGCGAGACGACGGACGGAGATCAGACGAGACCACAGGGGTTAAATCTCTTAGGTTCGCCTAAATCGGGTGTGAACCGAGACGAGACGTCGCGGAGCCGCCGGCGGTTCCTCGCTGCGGCCGGCAGCGCCGCGACAGTCGGACTGGCGGGCTGTGCTGGACTCGGGACGCAGGAGAGCGGGGCGAGCGGGCAGGTCGCCTTCTCCGACTTCCGTGGCTCCGGTCGGCTCGTCCGGTCGCGCCCGGAGATCGACGCCCCGCGGATCGCCGATCTCCCGGACCTGTCCGGGGAGCTGACCGTCTACCTCGGCGGGGGTGAAGGTGGGCTCTACCGCAGCCTGATGGAGCTGTTCGAGCGGATCTACGACGACTTCACCGCCGTCCCCAGTGCCGGCGGCACCGCCGAACAGGCGAACAAGCTGCTCACCGAGCAGGAGAACACCCCGGCGGACGTGTTCTGGTCGGTGGACGCCGGCTCGCTGTCCGTCGTCGCCGACGAGGGGCTGACGACGGCGCTGTCGAGCGAGGCCGTCGCGGACGTGCCCTCGGAGTTCCGCCCGGACAACCAGTGGGTCGGGACGGCCGGTCGCGCCCGGGCGGTGCCGTACAACACCGACCAGGTGTCGGCCGACGAGATTCCCGACTCCGTGATGGACTTCCCCGACTCGCCGGCGGTCGCGAGCGGGTTCGGCTGGGCGCCGACGTACGGCGCCTTCCAGGCGTTCGTCACCGCGATGCGGCTGTTGGAGGGTGACTCGGCCACCCGAGAGTGGCTCGGCCAGATGCAGTCGACCGCCACGGAGTACCCGGACGAGTTCCTCACCTCAAACGCCGTCGCGGACGGCGAGATCGCGGCCGGCTTCGCCAACCACTACTACGCGCTGCGGGTGCGGGACGCCCGTCCGGACGCACCGTTGGATCTCGCCTTCACCCGCGGTGGCGCCGGCGCGCTGATCAACGTCGCCGGCGCGGCACTGCTGGAGCCGAGTGACCAGACGGAGCTGGCGGAGACGTTCGTCCGACACCTCCTGTCGGCGGAGGCACAGGAGTTCTTCGCCACCCGAACGTTCGGCTACCCCACCGTGGAGGGTGTGCCGCCGGTCGGCGGACTGCCGGGGATCGGGGAGCTGGACCCGCCGTCGCTGAACCTCTCGCGGCTGTCGGACCTCGAACCGACCCTGGAACTGATGCGCGACGTGGGTGTGCTCTGATGGCAGGCGACGGCGGCGAGCCCGCGTCGGGCCCCGGCAGACTCGCTCGGCTCCGCAGTCTCCTCCGCGAGGGGGAGGAGGGTGAGCCGTCGGTCGCCGTCGGCCTGTTGGCCGCCGCCGTCTCTGCCGCCGTGTTGTCGCCGGTCGTCTGGCTCTTCTTGCGCGCCGCCGAGGTGGGGCTCGCAGAGGCCGTCTCGCTGGTCACCGCCGGCAACACGTTCACCGTCCTGACGAACAGTGTCGCGCTGGTGGCCGTCGTCACGGGTGCGAGCGTGGCGTTGGGCGTGCCGCTCGCAGTGTTGACCGTCCAGACGGACCTCCCGTTCCGGCGGTTCTGGACCGTCGCGGTCGCTCTGCCGCTCGTCGTCCCCAGCTACGTCGGCGCGTTCGCGTTCGTGTCGGCGTTCGGCCCGCGGGGCGTGCTCTCGGGCGTGCTCGCCCCGCTGGGGGTGAGCGTGCCGACGGTGTACGGCTTCGGCGGTGCCGCGCTCGTGCTCACGTCGTTCGTCTACCCGTACGTGTTCCTGACGACCCGGGCGTCGCTGCTGTCGTTCGACACCACGCAGTTGGAGGCTGCCCGCACCCTCGACACGGGGTACTGGGCGGCGTTCGAGCGTGTCGTGCTCCCGCAGATCGCGCCCGGGGTCACCGCCGGGGCGCTCCTCGTCGCGTTGTACACCCTCTCGGACTTCGGGACGCCCGCGATCATGCACTTCGACACGTTCACCCGGACGATCTTCGTGGAGCTGAACACGTTCGCCCGGAGCAACGCGACGCTCCTGTCGCTGCAGCTGCTCGGCGTGACGGCCGTGATCCTGGCGTTGGAGTCTCGAGTCGGGCCGGGGGAGGCGGACGGCTACGGAGCGAGCAGCTCGACGGACACCGTCGTCGAACTCGGCTACTGGGCGATTCCGGCGACGCTGTTGCTCGCGGCCGTCGTGATCGTCACGCTGGGGCTGCCGGTCGGCATCCTCGGGCTGTGGCTCGTCCGTTCGGGCCCGGGGTACGCCGCCGGTGGGCTCGGGTTCGAGTGGCAGTTCGGGCTCAACTCCGCCGTCGTCGCCGCCGCCGCGGCCGTCGTCACGACCCTGGCTGCGGTGCCGGTGGCGTACTACTCCGGCCGGACGAGCTCCTGGCTGGGGTCGCTGATCGAGCGACCGACGTACGTCGGCTACGCGATGCCGGGGGTCGTGCTCGGGCTGGCGCTCGTCTTCTTCGGCACCCGGTACGTTCCCGGGCTGTACCAGACGCTGCCGTTGTTGATCTTCGCGTACGTCGTCCGGTTCCTCCCGCAGGCCATCGGGGCGACACGGTCGTCCGTCCTGGGGGTCGACCGGGCGCTCGTCGGCGCCGCCCGGACGCTCGGCGAGTCGCCACGGCGGGCGTTCCGGCGGGTGACGCTGCCGTTGATCGCCCCCGGGCTCGTCGCCGGCGCCGCGCTCGTGTTCCTCACGACGATGAAGGAGCTGCCGGCGACGCTGATCCTCCAACCCGCCGGGTTCAACACCCTCGTCACCTACATCTGGCGCGTCCAGGAGGCCGGCTACTACGGCCAGGCCGCTCTGCCCGCGCTCGTGTTGGTGGTGATCTCCAGCGTCTCGATGCTCGTGATCCTCCGCGGCGAAGACACGGACCTGTGACACCGACCAGATCAGACCAGACCATGACCACGATCGACCCAACGGACGACGGACGCGACGAGACGACCGACGACGACACCCTCGGCCTCCGGTACGACGGCCACGACCACCGGGAGGGAACGGCAGTGTCGGCGTACGCCGACGCGGAGCCGGTGTTGGAGCTGTCGGGTGTCCGTCAGGAGTACGGCCCCGAGACCGCCGTCGACGGCGTGGACTTGGTCGTCCGGGAGGGGGAGCTGCTCACGCTGCTCGGTCCCTCCGGCTGCGGGAAGACGACGACGCTGCGGCTGATCGCCGGGCTGGACGTGCCGACGGACGGCACCGTCCAGGTGGCAGGCGAGACCGTCGCCGGCGCCGGCGAGCCGGTCCCGCCGGAGGAACGCGACGTCGGGATGGTGTTCCAGGAGTTCGCGTTGTTCCCCCACCTCACCGTCGCCGAGAACGTCGCGTTCGGGATCGACGACTGGCCGGCCGAGGACCGCGAGCGACGAGTGGAGGAGCTGCTGGAGCTCGTCGGGCTGGAGGAGTACGGCGACCGGAGCCCGACCGATCTCTCGGGCGGCCAGCGCCAACGGGTGGCGTTGGCACGGTCGCTGGCACCCGAGCCGGACGTGCTCCTCCTGGACGAGCCGTTCTCCAACCTGGACGTGCGGCTCCGCACCCGGATGCGCGAGGAGGTCCGACGCATCCTGAAGTCGGCGGGCGTGACGGCCGTCTCCGTCACCCACGATCAGGAGGAGGCGTTGTCGATCTCCGACCGGGTCGCGGTCGTCGACGGCGGCCAGATCGAACAGGTGGGCCGGCCGGAGACGGTGTTCGAGCACCCGGAGTCCCGGTTCGTCGCGGAGTTCATCGGCCAGGCCAGCTTCCTCACCGGCACCTTCTCCGAGGGACGCGTGGCGACCGGCCTCGGGACGTTCCGCGCGGACATGCTCCAGGGGCTCACGGACGACTACGACGGCGCGGAGGTCGACGTGCTGGTCCGGCCGGACGACCTCCGGGCGAGTCCGGTCGAGGAGTCGAACGGCGGCGACGGGACGGTCGTCGGTCGGGAGTACACCGGTCCGTCGTTCGTCTACGACGTGGAACTGGACAGCGGCGACCTGGTCCGGTGTGAACACAACCACGCCAGCGAGTTCGGTCTCGACCGGCGCGTCCGGGTGGATCTGGTCGCCGACCACACGCTGGCGTGGTACCCCGCGGACTGATGGACCGGCGTCGTGGGTGGCTGTTCGCCGGGGGCGTCGCCGTCGCCGCCGGCGTCACCGCGACTGCCGTCGGCGTCTGGCTGTTCCCGTTCCACTCCGTCAACCACGACGAAGGGGTGTACCTCGCCCAAGCCGCGATGCTGTTGGAAGGGCAGTTGTTCCTCGACCCCCCGCTCCCGGACCTGTTCCGACCGTGGTTCTTCGTCGAACGTCCGGACGGACTCCTCTACCCGAAGTACGCGCCAGTGCCGGCGGCGACGTTCGCGCTCGGCTGGCTCGCCGGCTCCCCACGACTGGGGCTGGTCGGCGTCACGGTCGCCGTCGCGGTCGGGACGTACGCGCTGGCGGCGACGTTGTTCGACCGCCGGCGGGGCGTCGTCGCCGCGCTCCTCCTGTTCGCGTCCCCGTTGTTCCTCCTCCACTCCGGGGTGTTCCTGCCGTACGCGCCGACGACCGTCTGGAACCTCCTGTTCGCGTACGCCTACGTCCGGGCGGACCGGGACCGGAGCCCGCGGCTGGCGGCAGTCGCCGGCGTCGCCGTCGGCGTCGCGTTCTTCTCGCGGCCGTACACCGCGGTGGCGTTCGCCGCGCCGTTCGTCGTCCACGCCGTCTGGAGTCTCCGGGCGCGGGCCGACGGCGCCCCACTCCACCGTCCGACCGTCGGGAGACAGACGCTGACGGCCGTCGGCGGACTCCTCGGCGTCGCGGCCGCGCTCGGCTACAACGCCGCCGCGACGGGGTCGCCGCTCGTGTTCCCGTACCAGGCGTTCGCGCCCGCAGACGGGATCGGCTTCGGCCACCGCGAGATCCTGGGGTACGACCGGACGTACACGCCGGCGTTGGCCCTCCGGGCGAACGCGGAGGTTGTGTGGCGGTTGTTCACCCGGTGGGTGCCGGCGGGCGCCGTCGGCACGCTCGCGGCCGTCGCCGGGCTCTGGCAGCTCCGAGGGGACCGCGACCGCGTCGGCACCCACAGACGGCTGTTGGCCGCCACCGTCCCGAGTGTCGTCGCCGCGAACGTCGCCTTCTGGGGCAACCTCAACCTCCTGGGTGACCTCGCCTTGCCGGCCGACGGGCTGATCGCGTCGCTGGGGCCGTACTACCACTACGACCTGATCGTCCCGACGGCCGTGTTCGCGGCCGTCGGGCTCGTCGGACTGCGGAACCGGGCGGCCGCCGTCGCCGACGCCGGCCCTCGGGGACGGCAGGCGGTCGCGGGGCTGTTGGCCGTCGCGGTCGTCGTCGCCGGCGCCGCCGCGGCCGCGCCGCCGGTCGCCCGGAACGCCGACGCGACCCAGACGTACCGGTCGGCGTACGTGCCGTTCACGGACGCCGGCGACGGTGACGCCGTCGGCGACTGGGCCACCGGTGTCGAGACGGCGAACACGGACGGCGTCGCGCCGTTCGACCGCGTCGGCCGCCCGGCGCTGACGACGCCTGCGGACGCGGTCGTCCTCGTCCCGCGGCCGTTCGGCGACTGGCTCGCGCACCCGTACCAGCCGCTACGCAACGATCCCGGGTTCGACGCGCCGACACTGTACGCGTTGGACGACGAGCCGTTCGCGGTCGCGGACGCGTTCCCGGGCCGGACGCTGTACCGCTACGTCTCCCGCGGGGCGTGGGAGCCACAGATCGGCGACCGGGTCGCGGCGCGGCTCCAGCGTGTCCACGAACGGACCGGCGAACGGGTGAACCTGACCGCCGAACTGGGCGTCCCACGGGCGCCGTCGTCCGTCTCCGTCCGGCTCGCGGGTGCCGACGGCCAGGCGTACTACGCGGCGACGCCCGCCGACGGGGCACTGAACCTCACCGTGACCGTGACCGCCGACGGCGAAGGCGACGACGCGACCGTCGGCCTCGCCGGTCCGGTAGAGCGTGTCGGCGAGGGCGTCGTCGCCGTCGACGGCCGCGAGACGGTGACGCTCACCGTCTTCGTAGACTACGGCACCGGCTCCGGGGTCAGCTACCGACTCCGGCTCCCGGTCGCCGTCGCCGACGACCGGGTGCGGGCGGTGACGCCGGCGCTGTCGGCGTGTACACGACCGACGGAGTGTGGGGAGGAGGCGGGCTACGTCCCGCGGGCGACGGAGCCGGGCGTCCGAATCGACGCGCGGCTGGCGGCCGGCAACGAGAGCGTCGCGGCCTGACGGTCGGTGACGAGCAGTTCCCGAATCCGGAGCAACGACTCGCTGTCCGTCTCCGGGAGGTCGGCGAGGATCTCCGCCTCGCGGTCCTTCAGCTCCGCGAACCGTTCGCGCACCCTGATAATGCAGCCCCAATACCACTAGATGATTTCAGCAGCAGATAATCGTTACCGGTTTTTATAAGTTATGCGCTCTGTAGAGACGGGATGGGAAATGAGAAGACCCCAGGAAGGAGAGAGGTTCTGAAGTCGGCAGCGGTTAGCGCCGCCGTCGTCGGCGCAGCCGGAATTAGCAGTGCACAGCAGAGTGACGGCGACCCACCTGTTGGTGCTGGAACAGCAGGGAACGACCGCGGACTACCCGTTTTCGCAGACGGGGTTCTCGTAATAGAGTACTCCAAGAAGACGGTCTCAGCCGACGAACGAGGGGGTTCGGAGGATCAGTACGTCATCGACCGGACGTTCGAGAGCGACGACCTGTTTGAGCGGTACGGCGACAGGAGATTCAATTACGATTCGCTCACTGTCTCCGAGAGACTTGTTCCGGACGCAGTTCGAAGCGGTGAACGGTCTCGGTACCGTAAGCGGGCTCAACGAGTGATCGGGACCCAGTCCGAACAACGACAAGCGGAAAAACAGGTCTGGGCGCAGGAAGCGAAGACGCAGGACGTTCCGGCCCTCAGTAACGAGGTTCCGTTGTACAGCTACGAATCCGAGTCGGACGCTGCCGGCGGGAGTAAACAGGACCGCACGTCACCTCTGAACGTTGCGTGGGAGTCGAGAGACTCGAAGAAGATCCAAGGGAAGATGGAGACCGGACAGAACGGTCCAGTGTGGCTCAACGGTACGAGCCCCTTCCCACAGATAAATCTCCATGTGAATCTTCCTGACGGAGGCACACGAAGTACAGACAAGCACGTAATGAAGATAATACCGGATCTGTGTCCACTGCAGACGAAGCAGTATCACATCAGACTGTACGACGTTCCGGCATCTGGAGTCAAAGCAGTTGGACAGGCTCATCGGGACCCCTGTTACCACGGAAAGGCTCCAGAAATTCCGATCATCAACCCCGACGCGGCCACCAACTGGAAAATCGACCAGGCGAGGGGTGCAGTGACCAACTTCTGGGAGGACGGACACGGACACCACACCGACAAGCCGTACGTCGGAAACACTACCAACGACTACCCCTCCCACAGCGGTACGTGGGCATTCTTCGACAACTGACACTACTTCGTTCTTATTTCTATCAAAAGTTCTAATCATAAAAAGAGCACTCGACGGGGTGAAACGAAGATGAGTGATAATCGACTACCCGATATGAACGGACAGACGCTACTGGTTGTCGGCGTACTCGCCGGGCTGCCGATGTTGCTTGTAGTGTTGGCTAGTTACGAGGACCCGTTCTCGGTCTTACGATCGCCGTCTGTGTTCGTGTTGTTTCTCGGGACTGTGGTCGTCGGATCGCTCCTCGTCACGGGTCTTCCAGCCGCGTTGTTTGTCGGATACCGGCTTGTCGCTCCGGTGATCGTCGTGGCGGTTGCCATCCTGTTTTGGACAGTGTTGACGCCGCAGGGAGACGCACCCGATGTCGTGTTCGTGGTGCTCACGTCACCGGTGTACCTCGCCGTCGCACTCGCCGCTGGCAGCATTGAGCATAGACTCAGGTTCGGTTCTTTTCTCCCCACATGACCGGTGTTCTCGCAGTAGACGGTCGAGTATCCGCGTCTCAAAGCGACCAACCCGCGTCTTGATCCATCCGCGCAACTTCTCGTTGCTACCGTCTCGGGGTCTCGTCCTCCGGTTGGCAAACAACTCACAAAGCACCTTCTTTTTTATCCTTACACCAGCTCGCCAAGTCCACTAGCCGTCGAAAGACGGGTGACGAGCCGTTACAGCCCGGTCTCGTCGTCGCCCGACGAGATGGTGACGTACTCGTTGTCCTGGTTGAGCGCGAGGTTGGCGGCCACCTCGCCGATCCGCATGGCGTACTGGGCGGTCTCCTGGAGACTGACGAGCAGCTCCCGGATCCGGAGCAACGACTCGTTGTCCATCTCCGGGAGATCCGAGAGGATGTCCGCCTCGCGGTCTTTCAGCTCGGCGAACCGTTCACGCACCTCGATCGTGCAAGCGTAGTCGCGTTGGACGACGGCGTCGACCGCCAGCGCGGTGAGTTCGTCCACCTGGTCGGTGAACTCCCGGATGCGCCGGACGATGGCGGAGTCGACACCGAGGTGTTCACCCTCTGCCTCCAGCACGGTCTCGGCGATGTCCTCGGCGTTGTCCGCGATCAGCTCCAGGTTCTTGGCGACGGAGCGGTAGCCGATCAACGGGAAGCCGGACTGGAGCCCGACGGCCCGCGCGAGGTTCGGGTTCTGGAACGCGGTGAAGATCAGCCGGAGGAGGAGGACGAAGATCTTGTTCGCCTGTCGTTCCCGGTTGAGCGCCCGCTGTGCGAGGTCGTGGTTGCCGTGGGCCAGCGCCTTCGCGGCCTCACCCCGCATCGTGGAGCCGGTGGACTCCAGCCGGCGGAGGAGGTTGTCCAGGGTGAAGTCCTCCGGGTCGACGGAACACCGGATGGCGATGCTCTCCGGCGTCTCCTCGATCACACCCAGCCCCATCAGCTGGCCTTCCGCTCGGTAGACGGCGTTGATGTGTTCCGAGCTCAGCGGGCCGTCGTCCGTCTCGACGTTGATGACGCGCCGCCCGAGGACGTACTGGGCCAACACTGCCCGCTCCAGCGCGTCGGCGTCCAGGTTGTCCGCCCACAGCGTCGCCTCCGTGTCCTCGGTCGTGGCCGACTCCGGCAACACCGTGAGCGTCCCCTTGCCGCCCATCCGCAGCGAGACTTCCTGCCCCTTCTCCACGTCGTGTTCGTGAGTCCACTCGGCCGGGAGCGTCATCGCCAGCGTCGACGGGCCCAGCCGTTGGACTTTCCTCGTCTCCATGGCTGTCTGGATGCCGGCACCGTCCTTAAACTTGGCTCCGCATGATTATACAGTTCCAAGACGTTATAGGTTAGATGCGCGCGATACGGTCGGGTGGTATTAGTTTCACAGAGGTACAAGCAGTCAGACGATCTTCGTCATCCGGGTCTCGAAGCGGCCGACTCGGACCTTCAGCCAGCCGGCCAGCTCCTCGTCTAGCGCCGGGTCGTCCGTGTCCGCCCGGAGGACGTGGAGGTCATCCAGCTTGTCGCGGGAGGCGACGACGGACACGGAGCACCGTCGGATCACCGCCGGCGACAGCTGTGGGTTGCCGCGGCCGAACACGAACCCCTGGCCGCCGATCGGGGTGACGACGATCTCGTTGTCGCCGTCCGGGTCCAACAGCTCCAGCAGCGTCGCCTCGTCGGCGTCGCGGGCCAGCAGTTCGCCGTCCCGCCAGACGTCGACCCCGATGGGGGAGCCGTCGAAGCCGAGTTCCGTCTTCACCGCCGCCAGCGTCGACCCGGGCCCGAGGACGTACGTCCGCTCCGGGTGAGCGCGCGCCTCGTCGGCTACGCCGGCGGCCAGTGACTCTACCGTGCCGCCGCCCGTCTGTTTCGACGACTGGAGTCGGTCGGTGACGGGGACGAACGCGACGGCGCGAAGCTCCGGCTGGACCTCCCCCTCGCGGTAGCTGTCCTCGTCGATGTCCGTCACCTCGCGCCGCTCCGTCCGGTCGAAGCTCGTCACCACCGCGGCGGCGTCCTCCGGGGAGACGGCGAACACCGACGAGTACACCTTCACCCCGGCCGGCACGCCCAGCATCGGCGTCTCCGTGCCCGACAGCGTCTCCGCAACGTCGGCGGCGGTGCCGTCGCCGCCGACGAACAGGACCAGGTCGACGCCCGCGTCGTGGAACGCCCGGGCGGCCCGACGGGTGTCCTCGGCCGTGGTGTCGCCGAGATCGTCCGCTTCGGGCTCACCGAGGACTCTCGGGTCGAAGCCGACGGCCCGCGCGGCGTCACCACCCATCGGACCGCCCCAGACGAGGAGGTCGGGATCCGCGTCTGCGTCCGCCAGCGCCGTCAGCGCCCGGCGGGCTCGGTCGGGGGCCCGCGGCTGTGCTCCCCGCTCGCGGGCCGCCGCGAGTTTGCCGTCCGTCCCCTTCAGTCCGACCCGACCACCCATCCCGGCGATGGGGTTCGTGAGGAAGCCCAGACGCATCACACGTCCGTTCGTGCCGGGCACCGAAAAGCCGACCGCGACGGACCGGTCAGTCGTCGACGACGACCGTCGGCGACCGGGCGCCCGCCGGCCGGCTCTCCGTCAGGGCGACGTACGCGAGTCCGGCCGCGACCAACGCCAACCCACTGCCGAGGGCGAACGCGGCCTCGTAGCTGGCGAGCGTCGCCAGCCCGCCCAGCAACAACGGGCCGACGACGCCGCCGACACCCTTGGCGGTCGACCGCAGTCCCATCAGCTCCGACTCCCGGTCGTCGGGTGCCACGTCGCCGATGAACGCGAGCGCGCCGGTCGTCATCGCGGAGAAGGCGGCCGCGATCACGACGAACGCGAGCCCGGCGACGAGCAAGCGCGCGGTCGTGCCGGGGACGAGCGCCGCTGCGGCCGCCAGCAACGCGAACAGCCCGGAGCCGGCCATCCCGCCCACGACCAACGGCTTGCGGCCCACCCGGTCGGAGAGCCGGCCGAACAACAGCATGAACGCCGCCTGGCCGGCCGGGTTGAGCGCCAGCAACGCCCCCATCTGGAACTCCGTCAGCCCGAGCCGGCCGGGGAGGTACACCGGCATCAGCCCCATCACGCCGATCACCGTCGTGTTCCGCAGCGCCAGCGCCACGTACAGCCACCCGAGCCCGTTACGAGAGAAGTGTCGTCGGTCTGCCGCCGCCGGCAACAGCCGTCGCCGCACCTCCGCGGCCACCTCGCCCGCAGTCGGCGCCGTCTCCGGCGTCGGCGTCGGGTCCGTGACGAACACGACGGCGACCGTCGACAGGAGCGACGCGGCCGCGATCACGACGTACAGCCCGTCGGGCGCCAACACGCCCAACAGGAACCCGACCGCCAACTGCCCGCCGGTGAAGCCGGCCGCGCGCGCAGAGTTGAAGAAACCCAGCGCCCGGCCGCGCCCCTCGTCGCCGCCGCGAGCGCTGGCGACTGTCAGCATCACCGGGGAGAAGCCGACGGCGAAGAGGGCGTACACCCCTCTGACGCCGATCGGGAGGTACACCCCGGGGATCGTCACCGGGCCGACGCTCACTGTCGTCTCGACGCCGGGGACGATCAGGAGCGGCAACACGGCGAGAGTAGCTGCGAGTCCGGTGACGACGAGCACCGCCCGGCGTCGACCGGTCACGTCCGCGACGGCGCCCCAGAACGGGGACAGCAGCATCATCCCGAGGAAGTACGCCGTCGTCACCGCCCCGACGAGCGACGCGGAGCCACCAGCCTCCCCGACGTAGAACGCGAGCCCGGTGCCCATCAGAATCCCGGCGGCGAAGCGACTGGCGGCGGCGACGGCGACGACGAACCGGTCTCGACTCACTGCCGTCGGTAGCGGCGGGACGCGGTAAAGCCGGGCGGAGCCGGCCGAAGGTGCCGGTGTGCGGAGCGGCAACGCGGACCGAGGGCGGCAGCTTCGAGTGACCCCCTGCCGAAGCCGGGCGCATGGAGATCGTCGTCACGCGCCAGTCGATCCACGGGATTCCCGCGAGCGAGTACGCCGACGCGCTGCGTCGCCGACTGCCGGACCACGAGGTGACACTCGCGGACACGCCGGCCGCGGAGGCGACGGCGCTGGCCCGCGCCGAGGTCGTGAGCGGACCCGGCCGCCGGACGGCGGCTCACCTGGAGTCGGCGACGGACCTGGAACTGCTCGCGTGTGTGTACGCCGGGACGAGCCACCTGGACCTGGACCCGTTCCGGGAGGCCGGCGTCGCGGTGACGAACGCCAGCGGCGTCCACGCCCCGAACGTCTCGGAGTACGTCGTCGGTGCGCTCGTGTCGCTGGCGCGTGACTTCCGGCGAGCCACACGCCAACAGGACCGTCGGGAGTGGGTCAGCTACTCCTGCCGCGAGCTCCACGACAGCACGGTCTGTGTCGTCGGCCTCGGTGCTATCGGAACGGCCGTCGCCGAACGACTCGCGCCGTTCGGCGTCGAACGGGTCGGGGTTCGCCACACCCCCTCGAAGGGTGGGCCGGTCGAGGCCGTCTACGGCTTCGACGAGATCCACGAGGCGCTCGCGGGCGCCGACCACCTCGTGTTGGCCTGCCCGCTCACGGACGAGACGGAGGAACTGATCGACGGGGACGCGTTCCAGACGCTCCCGCCGCACGCGAGTCTCGTCAACGTCGCACGCGGCGCCGTCGTCGACACGGACGCGCTCGTCCGTGCCGTCCGACGGGGGCGGATCGACGGCGCGTTCCTCGACGTGACGGAGCCGGAGCCGTTGCCGCCGGACCACCCGTTGTGGTCGTTCGACGACGTGCGAATCACTCCACACAACGCCGGTCACACACCCGACTACTACGAGCGGACGGCAGAGATTCTGGCCGACAACGTCGACCGACTCGCCCGTGGCGAGCCGCTCCGCAACGAGGTGACGTGATCGCGCGCACGCCACTCGGCCGGTGGTATCCCCGAGAACCCGCCTATTTCGAGACGAAGCGAACCGTTTAGACGGTGGAACACGTCTTGCCCACACCCGAATGAGTCACCCCGCAGAAGAGGACGATCCGTTCGAGGACGTCCGCGAGAAGACGGACAACCCTATGTGGCGGTTGTTCACGGAGTACGGCACCGAGAACACGCCACAGTTCCTGGTCGGGCTCGCCGCGAGCGTGATCGCCCGGATCCTGGACCTCCTCCCGCCGTTGATCCTCGGAATCGCCATCGACGCAGTGATCGTAGAGGAAGTGAGCTACGCCCAGGCGGTCGGCGAGCTGCTGTGGTTCCTGCCGGAGGCGGCGCTGACGAGCGTGATACCCGAGGCCAGAGCCGGACAGTTCTGGCTGTCCATCGGCCTGATCGGCGTCGGCTTCTTCGGTGGCGCCGGGTTCCACTGGTCGCGCAACTGGGGGTGGAACTCCTTCGCGCAGAACATCCAACACTCCATCCGGACGGACACCTACGACAAGATGCAGCGGCTGAACATGGACTTCTTCGCCGACAAACAGACCGGCGAGATGATGTCGATCCTGTCGAACGACGTGAACCGCTTGGAGCGGTTCCTCAACGACGGGATGAACGCCTTCTTCCGGCTGTCGGTGATGGTGATCGCCATCGCGGCGATCATGTTCTCGCTGAACGCACAGCTCGCCTTGGTCGCGTTGTTGCCGGTGCCGGTCATCGCCCTGTTCACCTGGAAGTTCATCTCGACGATCCAACCGAAGTACGCCGACGTGCGGTCGTCGGTCGGCCAGCTCAACTCCCGGTTGGAGAACAACCTCGGCGGCGTCCAGGTCATCAAGACCTCCAACACGGAGCGGTTCGAGTCCGACCGCGTGGACGACGTGTCGATGGAGTACTTCGACGCCAACTGGGACGCCATCTCGACGCGGATCAAGTTCTTCCCCGCCCTCCGAGTCATCGCAGGCGTCGGCTTCGTCGCCACCTTCGGCGTCGGCGGCTTCTGGGTGTTCCAGGGCGCCCCCGGCCCCTTCACCGGGTCGCTGCGTGTCGGCGAGTTCACGACGTTCATCCTGTTCACCCAACGGTTCATCTGGCCGATGGCGCAGTTCGGCCAGATCATCAACATGTACCAGCGCGCTCGGGCGTCGTCGGCGCGGATCTTCGGCCTCATGGACGAGCCCTCCCGGATCGTCGAGGACCCGGACGCCCAGCCGCTGTCGGTGACTGACGGCCGGATCGAGTACGACGACGTGACGTTCGGCTACGACGACGAGGAGGTGATCGTCGAGGACGTGAGCTTCGACGTCGACGGCGGCGAGACGGTCGCGCTCGTCGGTCCCACCGGCGCCGGGAAGTCGACCGTGCTCAAGCTGTTGCTCCGGATGTACGACGTCGACGAGGGAGGGATCCGGATCGACGGTGAGGACCTCCGGAACGTGACGATCCCGAGTCTCCGTCAGTCGCTGGGGTACGTCTCCCAGGAGAGCTTCATGTTCTACGGCACCGTCGAGGAGAACATCGAGTACGGCACCTTCGACGCCGACCACGAGGACGTGGTCGAGGCCGCGAAGGCCGCCGAGGCACACGACTTCATCACCAACCTTCCGGACGGGTACGACACGGAGATCGGTGAACGCGGCGTGAAGCTGTCCGGCGGCCAACGGCAACGCCTCTCCATCGCTCGGGCCGTCCTGAAGGACCCTGAGATCCTCGTCTTAGACGAGGCCACCTCCGACGTGGACACGGAGACGGAGATGCTGATCCAGCGCTCGCTGGACGAGCTCACCGCCGACCGCACGACGTTCGCCATCGCCCACCGGCTGTCCACGATCAAGGACGCCGACCAGATCGTCGTCTTGGAGGACGGGAAGATCGTCGAGCGGGGCACCCACGACGAACTGTTGACACACGACGGCCTGTACGCTCACCTCTGGGGCGTCCAGGCCGGAGAGATCGACGAACTGCCCGAGGAGTTCGTCGAACGCGCGAGCAAACGCGCCTCCCGGACGAGTGCGGAGGCCGGCGACGACGACTAGGGACCGACGCTACGACCGTTCTCACTCCTCGGCCGAGCGGACTGTGCGCCCCCAGCCAACGAAGAGAGCTCGATCGGAGCGGCCGCTCCGTTCGGGCCGCCGGCCCTCGGTCCGCAGTTCAGTGTGCTAGTGCCGAACCGCACTGCCACCGCACCGCCGCCGCCCCACCACCGCCGAATCTGTGGGTCCGGTCACACGTCGGACGGAGCCGTCGCTCGCGGACGTGAGACGTAGAGGCGAGTGGAGACAGTTGTAAAGGGCTTTAGTCCGACCGGGAGAAGGGGGTGTATGGGTCTGTTCGACCGGATCAGAGGCGACGACGACCCGCGCGTCGCTTTCGTCGGTATCGACGGCGTTCCGTTCAGTCTGCTCGCAGACAACCCCGAGGAGTTCCCGAACGTCACGGAGATCGTCGAGAACGGCGACGGCGGCGCCATCGACAGCATCGTCCCGCCGGAGTCGTCGGCCTGCTGGCCGGCACTCACGACGGGCGTCAACCCCGGCGAGACCGGCGTCTACGGCTTCCAGGACCGCGAGACCGGCTCGTACGACACGTACGTCCCGATGGGGCGCGACGTGCAGGCCACCCGGCTGTGGGACCGGGTCGCCGAGGACGGCCGTGACGCCACCGTGTTCAACGTTCCCGTCACGTTCCCCCCACAGCGCAACGTCCAACGGATGGTCTCCGGCTTCCTCTCCCCGTCCATCGAGAAGGCGGCGTACCCGGACGAGCTCGCCAACTACCTCGACGGGATGGGCTACCGAATCGACGCCAACGCCAAGCTCGGTCACCAGGACGACAAGTCGGAGTTCATGGAGAACGCCCACGAGACGCTCGACCGGCGGTTCGACGCGTTCGAGAACTACATCGCAGAAGACGACTGGGACCTCTTCTTCGGCGTGTTCATGACCACCGACCGGGTCAACCACTTCCTGTTCGAAGACTACGCCGAAGACGGCGAGAACGCCGAGGAGTTCCTGGAGTTCTACCGGAAGGTGGACGACTACCTCGGCCAGATCCGAGACGCCCTGCCCGAGGACGTGACGCTCGTCGTCGCCTCCGACCACGGCTTCATGACCGAGGAGTACGAGGTGGACTGCAACCGGTGGCTGGCGAACGAAGGGTGGCTCTCCTTCGAGGACGACCACGAGGAACTGGCGGACATCGCCGACGACAGCCGGGCATACTCGCTGATCCCCGGTCGATTCTACGTCAACTTGGAGGGCCGCGAGCCCCGCGGGTCCGTTCCGGAGTCGGAGTTCGAGGCCACCCGGGCGGAACTGAAGTCCGACCTAGAGTCGATGACCGGTCCCGACGGTGAGCCGGTGGCCAAGCGCGTCGTCGTCGGCGACGACGTGTTCGACGGCGCCCACGACGACATCGCCCCGGACCTGGTCGTCATCCCCAACGAGGGGTTCGACCTGAAGGCGAAGTTCAAGCCCCACGACGACGGGGTGTTCTACCACGGCCCCCGCAACGGGATGCACAGCTTCGAGAACGCGACGCTGCTCGTCGACGACCCGGACGTGTCCGTGCCCGAGGGGACGGACCTGTACGACATCGCGCCGACGATTCTCGACCTGATGGAGGTCGACTACGAGGGCGGCGCGTTCGACGGCGAGTCGCTGGCCTGACGGCGGGAGTCGCGTCTTCCTCTTACCGATACGTCTCGACGACGAGACCTGGAACCGCCTCGAACTGTTCGTCTGCGGTGAGAACGGGCTCGTCACGCTCCAGCGCGGTCGCTGCGATTGCTGCGTCCCCTTTACCGATGCCAGGACCGTCTCCGGGCGGTGTCTCCGCCATCCGCTCCCCGAGTATCCGACCCACGCCGCGCGATGGTCGGTGTCATCTCGACCAGTGGGTACGAGTTGAGGATAGCCTCTAACTGCTGTTGTTCCTCTTCGAGACGGATCTGTTGTGACACGTTGACAGTGTTGACAGCCGACGGTGATCAGTACTGTCCCCGTCTGCGTCGTCTCACTGTCGACCTGGCGCCAGTGTCGCCACTCCGCGACCGTCTCACGAGAGAAGTCCCGGCGTCACGCCGGGGAGGTGGCGGCGACTACAGCAGCCCCGTCTTCTGGAGCTTCATCAGGTCCTCGGTGTCGAGGGTCTCGCCGTCCTTGAACTTCTGGTAGATCTCCTCGGCCTCCTCGCGCTCCTCTTCGGCCTTCTTCTCGCGTTCCTCCTTCTTCTCTTCTTCCTCCTTCTTGTCCAGTTCGCGCAGGCGCTTCTGGACGCGGACGAAGTCCTCGTGGTGCTGGTCGGCGGCCTCCTGGGCCTCCACGAACTTCTCGTGGACGATGTCGGCCTCGTCGCGGATCTCGTCCGCCTCGCGGTAGGCCTCGATCATCTCGTTGTGGTGCTCCTGGGCCTCGTCGGCCAGCTCCGTCACCTTCTGGTGGTGCTGGGACGCCTCGCTGCGGACCTCCTCTGCCTCCTCGATCAGGTCCTCCAGCTCGTCGCTCTGCTCCACCTTCTCCTCGCGTTCCTGGAGCTGTTCGCGCTTGTTCTCGATCTTCTCGATCAGTTCGCGCTCGTCTTCGGCGTCGAGTACCTCCGTCTGTTGTTTGAACTCCAGCTCCTCGATCTCCTCTTCCAGCTCCTCGATCGACTTGCCGTCGTCCAGTTCGAGGTCCTGTTTCATGTCCTCGACCTGGTCGAACAGCTCGTTGGCCTCGGCGTTGAGCTCGTTGCGGTTCTCCTTGTGCTCCTGCACCTGCTCGTTGAGCTCGTCGCGCTGCTCTCGGTGCTCCTGCGCCTCGTCGACCTTCTCGCGTGTCTCGGCGTTCAGGTCGTCGCGTGTGGAGGCGCGCTCGGAGGCCATCTGGTTGAGTTCGTTTCGTCGATCTCGAAGCTGACCGGCGAGCTTGATGAGTTCGCCCTTGGAGCCGTTCTCCAGCTTGTCGTCTTCGAGCTGTACGTTCCGCGATTCGTCCATCGGGTCGAGATCGTGACTCTCGAGTACTTCCGATTCCGTTGCCATAGTTAGTACCTCGACACCATCACCGCTCCGGGCGTGGCAGTTGCTACGGAAGAGTCGCGTCCGGTCGTACTGGGTCGAGAACGCTGTTTCGTTCCGCGCACGGTACACCACGCCCGAAGGCGCTCTGGTACTCCTACCTACTGCGGTATCGTATATAAAGACTTCGGTGGTCGTTCGGGTGAAAAGAGGTGACACACCTCCACACGACACGGCGGCTACACGGACGGGTAGTCGCCCAGCCGCGTCCCGTCGGTGAGGTACGCCTGTGCCGACGGCAGCGCCTCGGGGAGGAACGGCGCGAGGAACCCCTGCCCGTCCACGTTCACCCACGTCCCGCTGGACCGGTCGTTGAACGCAGGCACGACGACCAGTTCCGGCGCGTTCCAGTCGTCGTCGACGCCCGCGTCCGCGAACGGCTCGCGGACGAGCGGGCCGCGGAGCCACGCCCGTTCTGCCCGGGCACGGCCCACCTCGTCGGCGAGCTTCACCGCCGGGTGTTCGTGGCCGACACAGACCACGTCGGCCGCGAGCACGTCCGGATCCGGCCAGGTGTGGCCGTGGACGAACCCGACAGGACCGAACCGGACCCCTCCGGCCGGCTCGGTCTGGAGGTCGTCGACGGCGTCCGCCAGCCCGGGGTCGTGGTTCCCCACGACGAGCGTCACCGGCACCGAGAGCGCGTCCAACAACGCCGTCACCTCCTCGCGTTCCGTGTCGCCCGCCCCGGACACCTGGTGTCCGAGGTCGCCCACCACGACGACCCGGTCGGCGTCCGTCCGGGAGACGAGTTCGATCAGGCGGTCGCGCCGGCGCGGCGCGGCGCTGTCCAGCTCCACCCCGCGCTCGTAGCGGAGGCCGACCTCGATACCGGCGTGGTAGTCGGCGACGACGAGTGCCCGTTCCGTGCCGAGTCGCGCCGTCGCCGCCGGCGCGTCCGGAACGGGCTCGACGAGCGGCGCGTCGCGTGTCCCACGGCGGGCCATCAGATCGACTTGAGCCCGTCGCCGGCCTCGTAGCACTGGCCGCTCATCAGTGCCTCTTGGATCGCCTCCTCCGCGGCGTCGGGAGTGACTCCGTGACGGTCGACCGCGACGGCCATCACCTCCTCTCTGTCCGCGCCGCCACCGCCGTCCAGTTCGTCCATGATCTCGACGACGGTCGACTCTAAGTCCACGTCGGCCGGGTCGCCCGACGACTCCGACGACGCAGACGGCTCCGACGCCGGCTGGCCGGACTCGCCCGTCGGTGCGCTCGACGACGGCGTCGACGCTTCCACGTCGCCGTCGGTCGACGCCGTGTCGTCGGTCGCGGCGTCTGCGTCGGCGGAGTCCGTCGGGGTGATCTCCTCCGGGTCCGGCGCGTCCAGGTCCGACTCCTCCGGGTCCGGCACCTCCGTCCCCGAGGAGAACCCGACGTCGTGTTCCGACAGCACCTCCTCGCGTTCCTCGTCGGTCAGGGCGTCGTCTAAGTCGTCCTCGTCGAAGTCCTCCGGATCTGTCGCCTCCGATTCACCGCTGTCGTCGAACCCGCCCAACTCGTCGTCCGTCTCCGTCGGGCTGCCGCTGTCGTCGAACCCGCCCAACTCGTCGTCCGTCTCCGTCGGGCTACCGCTGTCGTCGAACCCGCCCAACTCGTCGTCCGTCTCCGTCGGGCTGCCGAGACCGTCGTCCGACTCCGCCGTCGGCTCGTCGGTGTCGTCGAACCCACTCGACTCGTCGCCCAGCTCCGTCGTCGTCGATCCACCAGTGTCGGTGACGGCCGTGTCGTCCGTGCTCGTCGCCGGTTCGTCGGAGGTCCCGCCCGACGACGACTCGGTAGCCGTCTCCGTCCGGTTCGTCGTCTCTGCCGTCGGGGTAGCTTCGGTCGCGTCCGTCACCTCGGTCGCTTCAGTCGCGTCGGTCGTCTCAGTCGTCTCAGTCGCGTCGGTCGCCTCGGTCGTCTCAGTCGCGTCCGCCGTGTCCGTCGCCGTGTCTACGTCGTCTCCCGGCTCGGTCACGGCGTCCGTCTCGGGCGTCGACAGCGAGGTCACCGTGTCTCCGAGACCGAACTCGTCCGGGAGCGGGCCGAGGGTCGCTCCGTCGTCGGCGTCCGGAGCGGGTGTCGTCGCCGACACCTCCTGGCGTTCGTCCGCGACGACCGCCAGCGCCTCGCGGGCGACGGCACGGAGCCCCTCCAGGTACGTCTCCGTGGTGCCGTAGTGGTCCAACGCCAACGGGACGCCCGTGGCGAGGCTGTCGTCGACGCCGGCCGCGACCAGCCGGTCGTGGAGCGCGTCACCCCGCTCGTCCATCTCCAGAGCGGCGGCGACGACGGCGACGCGTCGGAGCGTCGCCTCCGCGGCGTCCACGGCCCAGTCGTCGCGGGTGTCGGCCGTCACCTCGCTCAGTCGCTCCGGTCGGACGGAGGTGTACACCACGTCGCTGTCGTCCGGCTGGAACGTCCGGGCCTTCCCCGTGAGAGAGACGAACGCCGGCGGACTCGCCCGGTCCAAGAACGCCACCTCGTCGGGCTGGTACTGACCGGCGTAGGTGACGAACGCTCCGGTCGGGTCGACGACACGACCACGGAGGGTGTTCTCGTTGACCGTCTCCACCTCGGTGAGGACGCCGGCGACGAACAACCGGTTCACACGGGCGCCGGTGGGCGTCACCACGTAGTTGGGTGCGCGGTCCTCGTCGCTCTCGGAGTACTCCAGGCTGGCGTCCTCGAACTCCGCCGCGAACAGACGGTAGGCGACCTCGCGTTCCCCCGGTCCGCCGTCGCCGCCGTCGTCGTCGGCGCTCACCGGCGGTCACCCCCGTCGGCCGCGACGTCGTCGCCGACGGCCGCGAGCAACGACCGGGCACGGTCCGCCGGGTCGTCGTCCGCCTCGGTGAACTCGCTGGCGTCCAAGTTCGCGCCGTAGTCGTCGACGGAGAGGTGGCCGCGGACGCGGAACCGTCGCCCCTCCAGCTTCCGGGCGATGTCGTCGGCGACGACCTCGCGGTTCATCGCGTCCCTGGCGGCCGACAGCGCGTCGTCGAGTGTGCCGCCGTACACCTCCTTCGTCAGGTCCGTCCCGAGGATGGCCGTCACCGTGTCCGTCCCGTCGTCGACGATGGCCTTCACGCGGAGGTCGTCTTCCGGATCCACCTGGCCGTGGCTACGACACTGGTCGTTCTGGACGAGTCGGCCACACTCCGGGCAGCGTTGGATCAGCCCCGACCCGTCGCGGACTTCCAGAACGTTGCCGACGACCTCGACGTCGTACATTCCGCCGGTGTCGACCGCCTCTCGGACCGACACGCGCGGGGCGTCGTCGGAGACGGAGACGGACGCGGGCGCGACCGTCGTGAACTCCGTGAGGTTGACAGAGGGGACGCCACGGAACTCCCGGACGTACACGTCCTCCAGCCGGATCTCGGCCCCCTCGGCCACCTCCGGACGGGGCTTCCAGTCGGTGAACGGGAGCCGGGCGGTGTCGTCCGCGAGGACCCCCGAGAGGATCTCCGTCTCGCCGTCGCGGCCGTCGATGGTGCGTTCCTCTAGTTCGAGCACCTCCGCCTCGACGACACGGCCGCGGTCGCCCGGCTCCAGCTCGATCAGATCCCGGTCGCCGCCGACGGGGTACGGCACCTCCATCGGCTCGGACTCCAGGGCGACCGTCGTGGACTCGCCGAGGTTGAGTTCCGGCTCACCCTCCCACTCGCGGACCCCAGCGTTGCCGACGGTGACGGTGTCGCCGGGGTCGAAGCCGAAGTTCTGCCAGGCGGTGTAGCTGATCCGCCCGGTGTCGTCGGCGATCTGCCCTTCGCGGATGGTGGACTCTTCACCTTGGTAGCGGATCGTCCGGGTGCCGACCGTCAGGACACGCCCGGTGACGGTGACGTTGCCCGCGTCCGTCGTCACCTCGCTCACGTCGACGGCCGAGGGGCTGGCGTCGCCGCCACCGCCGTCGCCGTGTTTCCGCCGGACGGACTGTTTCGCCTCGTCGATCGGGACGCTGTACTCCAGTAGATTCTCCAGATCGTCACGGACCTCCTGTTTGTCCACACCGAGGTCGGAGGCGAGTTCCTCGGCGTGACTGTCGACGTCCATGCCCGAGACTACCTCCGCATCGGGCAAAAGGATTCCTCCAGTGCCCGGAGGGTGAGCGGCCAGCAGGGGCGGGAGTTGACAGAGCGACGACGGCGCCGCGACACGGACTTACACACGGAGCCACAACGGCGGCCGTGTCGACCGACACCGACGACGCGGCCCCCGCCGACCGCAACGTGTTCGGCGAGCCGCTGGAGCCCTGCTGTACCGACCCCGCGACGGGTGCTCTGCGCGACGGGCACTGTCGAGCGCTCGAACGCGACCCCGGGCGGCACGAGGTGTGTGCCGTCGTCACCGAGGAGTTCCTGGAGTTCTCCCAGCGGCGCGGGAACGACCTGATCACGCCCCGCGAGCACCTGGACTTTCCCGGACTGTCCGACGGGGACCGGTGGTGTCTCTGCGTGCCGCGGTGGGTCGAGGCTCGCGAGGCCGGCGTGGCGCCGCCGGTGGTGTTGGCGGCGACGAACGAGGACGTGTTGGACGAGATCGACCGCGAGACGCTGGACGCGTACGCCTACGAGGGCGGGGAGCGTGTCGACGGGGACGACGGCGAGGACGGCAACAGCGGCGACGCCGACACGGCGTAGTCAGTCGAGCCCGTCGACGGTGACGGTGTCGCCGGCGTCGATTCCGGTGCGGTTCGTGTAGCCGTGCGGAACCTCCAAGACGTAGACGCCGTAGCCGCGGTAGCGCCGCAGGTCACTGTCGGCAGTGTCCGACGACGGGAGTTCGGCGTGGTGGACGGTCGTGACGGTGCCGTTCTCGTCGACGAACAGGATGTCTAACGGGAACGCCATGTCGCGCATGACGTAGGCGTGAGTGCCGGGGCGGTCGTGGACGAACAGCATCCCCTCGCCGTCGGCCAGCGAGGCGGTGTCGGAGAGTCCGGTGTAACGCTTCTGGAACGTGTCGGCGACGCGCACGTCGACGGTCGCCAGGCGGCTGCCGTCCTCGTCGGTGACGGTGACGGTCGCGTCGTCGTACGAGCTGGGGGTGAACACGCCGGCGTCGACTGCCAGCAGGCCGCCGCCGACGAGCGCCAACACGAGCGCGAGCGCGACGACGGTCACGGATCGGCTGGGTGGCACGGCGGACACTCGGAGACGGCGGGTGGAAAGCGTGTCGCCCAGAATCCGTGCGTTTTTGAGTCGCGGTGTCGGTTCTTCGGGTACGGGCTCGTGGTCTAGTGGTCATGACGCTTCCCTTACAAGGAAGAGGCCGGCGGTTCGAACCCGCCCGAGCCCAGTCCTGCTGGCGAGCGCAGCGAGCCAGCAGTGACTGGCGTCGAAGGGTTCGAACTACGGTCACTCCGTTCCCTACTCGAACTCGGTCGATTCGCTCCCTCGTTCGAACGGGGAGCGAACGACAGCCCTCTCACGCGCCGGGAACCACCACAACCAGTAGGTTGTTCCAACGCTTACTCGTGTCCGTGTACCGAGTGTTCGTCAGTGACGACATGGGGATGTTGAGTGGGGTAGAGTCGGCGCTGGAGGCGGCGACGGACACCCCTCTAGAGGTCACGAGAGAACCGATCGAGGAGGTAGGTCGACTGGCGGCCCGGCTGCGGGAGGTGGAGGCAGACGCGCTCGTCGCCGGAGGGTTGACTCCGGTGACGGCAGAGGTGCTGGAGACTGGGCTGGAGCTGGTCGCGCGGGGTGGAGTCGGCTACGACAACGTCGACCTGGAGACGGCCCGGGAGACGGGGACGCTCGTGACGAACGCGCCCGACTACTGTACCGAGGAGGTGGCGAGTCACGCCGTCTCGCTGGCGGTCGCGTGCACCCGGCGGCTGGGAGCGTACGACCGGCAGACGCGTGACGGTGACTGGGACTGGGCCGAACCGGCGGCGCCACGGCGACTGAGCGAGACGACGCTGGGGTGTGTCGGCTTCGGTGCCATCGCTCGCGAGGCGGCGACGATGGCGGAGGGGCTCGTCGGCGAGACTCTGGCGTACGACCCGTACGTCGACCGGGAGACGGCGGCGGCGCACGGCGCCGAGACGGTCGGGTTCGAGACGCTGACCCGGTCGGCGGATCTACTCGTCGTCTTCGCGCCGTTGACGCCGGAGACTCGCGGACTCGTCGACGAGGCGGCGCTCGCTCGACTGCCAGAGGACGCGGTCGTCGTCAACGTCGGTCGCGGGCCGGTGGTCGACAGCGACGCGCTGGCGGCGGCGCTGGCGGACGGTCCAGTGACGGCCGCGGGGTTGGACGTGCTCCCGACGGAGCCGCCGGTGGACTCTCCGCTGGTCGGCCGCGACGACGTGCTCGTCACGCCGCACGCGGGGTGGTACTCGGCGGAGGCGCAGACGGATCTGGTCGAGACGGTGGCGGACGCGGTCGGGGCCGTCGCGGACGGCGGGACGCCGGCAGATCGGGTGACGGTCGTGCCGTCGGCGGCCGACGTGACCACCGACTGAACGGACGAGCCGACGCTTGCGGTCGGTTTCTCCACCAGATCTATACCGAGGTGTGGTGAAGAGGGACGCATGGGACGGGGGATAGACGGAGGCGAAGAGGTGTGAGTCCGCGAGAGTACGCAGTCGCCGTGTCGCTCGGGATTCTGATCGGCGCGATTCTGGGCGCGGGGGTCGTGATCGCGGACGTACAGCCGATCGAGACTATCGACGACGCGGTCGGTGACGACGAGCTCGCCGGGGTCGCCGACGGTCCACGAGCGGGGGAGTCGCTCGTCGGCACGACGGAGACGGCCACCGAGGCGACACCGACGGCACGGTCGACGCGGACCGCGACACCGACGCCCACGGCGGCTGCGAGCAGTGACACGCCCGACGACGAGTCGACGCGGACCGCGACCGCGAGCGAGACCGCGACCGGAGCAACGACGCGGACGACGACCGGGACTGCGACCCAGCCGGCGTTCACCTTCCGGATCGACGAGGTGACCGAGTGTGGGCTGACGTGCCGGACGGTGACGGCGACGGTGGAGAACCGGCAGTCGGCGGCGGCGGCGACGACGGCGGAGACGCGGCTGTACGCCGGCAACACGACCGCGAGCGGCGCACAGGTGTTCCAGGAGACGCGGGATCTCGGGACGCTTCAGCCGGGCGAGAGTGTCGTCACGAACACGGAGGTGGAGCTGTCCGCCTCGGAGGCGGTCGCGGTGCAGAACGCCGGCGGGTGGGTGACGATCGTCACGGTGGTGACGGGCGGTGGCGAGACAGTGCGGACGGAGGAGCGCCGGAAGGTGTTGGAGTGAGGGACGGCGGTCGGTTTCGTAACCCTCTTTAGGTGAGGTGGCCATCTCTCAGGTGCGCCGCCTTAGCTCAGACTGGGAGAGCACTCGACTGAAGATCGAGCTGTCCCCCGTTCAAATCGGGGAGGCGGCATACTCCGAGACCGCGAGCGCAGCGAGCAGTTTCGGAGGAGACGCCGAGCCGATTTGAATCGGGAGCGACGTGAGGCTGACCGCAGGGAGGTCTCGGTTGCGAACGGAGCGAGGGCTTCGCCTTCGCTGGGTTCGCGGTGTAACCGCGGACCGGGGAGCAGAGTGGTAAAATTCGAATCGGGGAGACGGTATATCATCCCTCAATTTAACATCGGTTGACTGTATCGCCAAGTTTCCACTCTCTGATGTGACCTGTCAGGCTTGGAGCGGGTGCCGTTGTATCAAGGCGCGTGAGCGAAGCCGTGCTTTCGTGTCAGTAGATCAACTACATAGTGCTAGTGATATTTGTAGTTCAAGCGAGAACAGATACACTGATGTCTGAAGATGAGAACGCCGACGGAGGAGATGTCGTCAACATACAGCAGGTGTATCAGATTGACTACGATGTCAACGTCAACGTCGTGAATTCAGAGTTTCAAGAAGTGTACAGTCCAGACGACTTCGGTGGGGTAGTCTGGAAGTACGACGAGGACATTACTCTAGTGATATATAACACGGGTACTGTCATCGGACACGGACCGACTGAGCCTATGATCGACGATGCGTTTGAGGAGGTAGATGCCGACATATACGAAGTGAACTCTTCATAATTTGGCTACCTCCTCCAAGCCAAGTCTCGGTAGAGTTAGGCATACTCTTTAGATTGGCTTGCGACTCGCACACGGATGCAACTCCCACTCGACACAGACGAGCTCGACACCGTCGACCGGTTGTCGCTCGTTGCGATGGCGAGCCTCTACCTCGTCGCCGGCGTCGCGCACTTCCTGGCCCCGGAGCCGTTCGAGCGGATCGTCCCGCCGTGGCTGCCGCGGCCGCGGGCGCTGGTGTACGTCTCGGGGGCCGCAGAGGTCGCGGTCGGATTGGGCGTGCTCCACCCACGGACCAGACGCGCCTCGGCGGTCGGGCTCGCGCTCCTGCTGGCGGCAGTGTTCCCGGCCAACGTCTACATGGCGGCCGGCGATCCGGATCTGGGTCTCCCCGGCACAGTGGGAGAGCCGTCGGACGCGGCGCTGTGGGGGCGGCTCCCGTTGCAGGCCGCGCTCGTGGTGTGGGCGCTGCGGTACGCCCGCGACGACGAAGAGGAGTGAATCGCCGAGCGCCCGTTTACACGAACTTCCGGACGGTCATGTCGAGCGTGTCGAGATCCAGAATCGGCGCGTGAGCCACGTCGGGGTCGATGTTGACGGACTTCTGGAAGTCGGTCTGTGCCTGCCAGCAGCCGGTGTTGACCGAGAGGACGTTGTGGTACTTCCCCCAGCCGACCTTGTGGACGTGACCGGTGTGGAACACGTCCGGTACGTCGTCGATGACGAGGTAGTCGTGGTTCTCCGGGGCCAATCGCATCTTCCCGCCGTACTGCGGGGCGACGTGGCGTTTCTTGAGAAGCTGATACATCGCGTGGTGGGGGTCGTCGTAGCTGGCCTCGTCGTCCGGGAGTTCGGCGATCAGCTCGTCCAGAGAGACGCCGTGGTACATCAGGACGGAGACACCCTCGATCGTCACGGTGGAGGGGTTGCCGGTGATCCGAGCGTCGTGGGCGGACATGATGTCGCGTAGTTCCTCGTCGAAGGCGGGCTGTGGCTCCGCCAGCCGGACGGCGTCGTGGTTGCCCGGGATCATGACGATCTCGATGTCGCCGGGGACGGACTTCAGCCGTTCGGAGAACTCCCGGTACTGGTCGTAGATGTCGACGATGTCCAGTTCCTCGTCCTGGCCGGGGTAGACCCCGACGCCCTCGACCATGTCGCCGGCGATCAGGAGGTACTCCACCTTCTCGGCGGCGGGGCTGTGGAGCCAGTCGGCGAACCGCTCCCAGGCGTCGGCGACGAACTCCTGGCTGCCGACGTGGACGTCGGAGATCAACGCCGCCTGTACCTCGCGGTCGGCCGTCGACGGGCGGTGTGTCCGTGGCACGTCCGGGAAGTGGATGTCGTCGGCGAAGATCAGGCCGGCGTCGTCCGACAGCGACCCCTCGACGGCGACACACTCGTCCAACAGGAGTTCGTCGACGGTGTCCGCGAGTTCGCGGTCCTTCATCACGAGCGCCGGGAAGGTTCCGGTGGTGTCTTCCAGTTCGACGAGCCAGTGGCCGGAGGCAGTCGACCGGATGTCGTTGACGAGTCCGACCATCGCCACCTCGCTGCCGGGGCTCATGTCGCCGATAGTGTCGGCCGGCCGGTGGTTGACGCGCCCGCGGAGCTGGCCGGAGAGTCGCTCGTAGCGGTCGCGGAACACCGTGACGAACTCCTCGTACGCGCCCGTGCCGGTGCTGTCGCCGGTCACGTCGTTGTCGATCGTCGGCGGCGTCGGATCGCGGTCGCCGACCGTCTCGGCGGTCGTCGCCTCCAACCCCGTCCCGGACGACTCCGTGTCGGGGGATTCCGAGTCGCCCTCCGATTCGGGTGGAGCGTCACTCGAGTCCGTCTGGTCGTCACTGTCGGATCTAGTCGGAGCGGCGGGTGTGTCGTCGACTGCGGCGGGATCCGGGGCCGGCTGGTCCGTGCGGGCTCGTTGGACGTGGTCGGCGGTCAGCTTCAGGGCGTCCGGGGGCGCGGCGTCGACGGCCGTCTCCAGCGCCGCGGCGGGGTCGTCCGCCTCCGCGATCAGCGTGACGGCGCCGCGGTCGGCGACGTAGCCGCGGTCCGCCAGTTCCCGAGCGACACGGACCGGCGTCTCCAGTGGCACGCCAGTCACGAGGGCGGTCGCGCTCAAAAGCGTGCCGTCACCGGCGTCCGGTGACGAAACCACTTACCGCCCCGGGCGACGAGTCACGACCCGATGGAGACACTAGAGGGGACGATTCTCGTCGGCGAGTCGTTCGAGCCGGTGGCGGGACGGGTGGTCGTCGCGGACGGAGAGATCACCGCGGTCGAGGAGACGGCCACCGACTCGACCGACCTGATACTGCCGGCGTTCGTCAACGCCCACACCCACGTCGGCGACTCGGTGGCGAAAGACGCCGCCGTCGGTCTGTCGTTGGAGGAGGCGGTCGTCCCCCCGGACAGCCTGAAACACCGCCGGCTCCGCGACACCCCTCGGGAGGAACAGGTCGCGGCGATCCGCCGGACCTGTCGGCAGATGACTCGGACCGGGACGGCGACGTTCGCCGACTTCCGGGAGTTCGGACGGACGGGTGCAGAGATCCTGAACGAGGCCGCCGCGACGGAGGCAGTGTCGGCGTTCGTGTTCGGGAGTGACGACCCCGCGGTGCTGGACGTGGCCGACGGCTTCGGCGCCAGCGGCGCGACGGACGAGGACTTCCGGGAGCGACGTGCGGCCGTCCGGGAGCGTGGCCGACCGTTCGCCATCCACGCCGGCGAGCCGGACGCCTCCGACATCCACCCCGCCCTGGATCTGGAGCCGGACCTGCTCGTCCACATGGTCCACGCCGAACGAGAGCACCTCCAGCGCGTGTCCGAGCAGTCCGTACCGATCGTCGCCTGTCCACGGGCGAACCTCGCGTTGGGCGTCGGCACCCCGTCGCTGCGGGAGTTGGTCGACGCGACGACCGTCGCGCTCGGCACGGACAACGTGATGGTGAACGACCCGTCGATGTTCCGCGAGATGGCGTACACCGCCCGCCGGTTCGACGTGACCGACCGCGAGGTGTTGCGGATGGCGACTCACAACGGCGCGGCCGCGATCGGCTCCGACGCCGGCGTGATCGAGTCCGGCCGGCCGGCGCAGTTGCTCGTCTTGGACGGCGACTCCGACAACCTCGCCGGCACGGACTCACCCGTCTCGGCGGTCGTCCGGCGGGCCGGTGGGCTGGACGTGAAGCGGGTTGTCGGGTGAGGTCAGTCGTCTGCGAACCGGGGGAGCGGAATCTCCTCGCCGTTTCCTCTGGCAGACGAGATCTCGTTACTGAGCGCCCTCACCTCGTTGGCGTCCAGATACCTGAACGAGACCGGCGGGTGGAAGTCGTCGAACAGGCTGTTCGGGTCGATCGGCTCGGGGAACTCGAAGCTCTCTGTCACGCGCATCGCGTACCCCGTGTCGGCGCCGTCGAAGTAGTCGAGGAACCGCGCTCTGTCGGCGATTCCCGACGCTGCGCCGAAGCGTTCCCACAGTTCCCCGGGACGCTCCTCGACGGCTCTGTCGGTCGTGAATCCGCCGACGATTCGCTGCTCGGGGCTGGAGGCGTACAGACAGACGAAGTCGACAGTATCGTGATCGGCGAACGTGGTCCGTCTGAACTCGTACCGCTTCTCGCCCGATAGGATCTGGTCTGCAAACTCGGGCTCGATTGCGAGGAGAGCGATCATCTGTCGTTCCACTCGAGCACCTGTTCGGACGGCGTCTCGTCTGCTGCGTGCCGAACGAACGCGTTCCTGTCGACGAGAAGTCTCACACTCGCCCGCTGTGTCCACCCGTACATAAGTCACTTCACACCGTTCGACGACGCCCGCCAGGGCACGATCCGCTCCGACAATTTGAACCACGAACCCGCCCAACGCTACGTAGATGGAGCCAGCCGACGTAACGACGCTCCCGGAGGGGGCAGCCGAGAAGCTGGAGACGGCGGGGGTCACGGAGTTCTACCCGCCGCAGGCTGCCGCCGTCGAGGCGGGCGTGGCAGACGGGAAGTCGGTCGTCGCCGCGGTGCCGACGGCCTCGGGGAAGACGCTGATCGCCGAACTCGCCATGTTGTCGGCGATCCGGCGCGGCGGGACGGCGCTGTACGTCGTCCCGCTGCGGGCGCTGGCCGCGGAGAAGAAGGCGGAGTTCGAGCGCTGGAACGACCTGGACGTGCAGGTCGGGGTGTCGACGGGCAACTTCGACTCCGACGAGGAGTGGCTGGGCTCGCGTGACGTGATCGTCGCCACCTCGGAGAAGGTGGACTCGCTGATCCGGAACGGCGCGCCGTGGCTGGACGACCTGACGTGTGTCGTCTCCGACGAGGTCCACCTCGTGGACGACCCCGGCAGGGGGCCGACCCTGGAGGTGACGCTGGCGAAGCTCCGGAAGATCAACCCCGGGCTCCAGGTGGTGGCGCTGTCGGCGACCGTCGGCAACGCCGGCGAGGTGGCCGAGTGGCTGGACGCCGAGCTCGTGGAGTCGGACTGGCGGCCGATCGACCTCCGGACGGGCGTCCACTACGGCAACGCCGTCAACTTCGCCGACGGGGACCAACGGGAGGTGCCGGTCGGGAGCGGTGAGAAGCCGACGGCGGCGCTCGTCGGCGACGCCTTGGACGAGACGGACGAGGCGGACAATCGCGGATCCTCGCTGGTGTTCGTCAACTCCCGGCGAAACGCGGAGACGGCCGCGAGCCGGCTGTCGGAGGTGACGGCCCGCCGGCTCACGACCGGCGAGCGCAACGACCTCAGAGAGCTCGCCGCCGAGATCCGGGACGTGTCCGACACGGACACCTCCGACGACCTCGCGGACTGTGTTGCGAACGGCGCTGCCTTCCACCACGCCGGGTTGGCGAGCGACCACCGCTCGCTCGTGGAGGAGGCGTTCCGCGACCGACTCGTCAAGTGTATCTGTGCGACGCCGACGCTCGCGGCCGGGGTCAACACCCCCGCACGCCGCGTGATCGTCCGGGACTGGCGGCGCTACGACGGCGAGTTCGGCGGGATGCAGCCGTTGGACACGCTGGAGGTCCACCAGATGATGGGGCGTGCCGGTCGGCCGGGGCTGGACCCGTACGGCGAGGCCGTCCTGCTGGCGAAGGACCGCGACACGATGGACGAGCTGTTCGAGCGCTACCTCTGGGCGGATCCGGAGCCGGTGGAGTCGAAGCTGGCCGCGGAGCCGGCGCTCCGGACACACGTCCTGTCGACGGTCGCGTCCGGCTTCGCCGGCTCTCGTGCGGGACTCGTGGAGTTCTTGGACCGGACGCTGTACGCCAGCCAGACGGACGACGACGACCGACTCGGCGCGGTGACGGACACGGTCGTGGACTACCTCCTCGCCAACGACTTCTTGGAGGAGTCCGACGGCACCCTGACCGCGACCGGGATCGGCCACACCGTGTCGCGGCTCTACCTCGATCCGATGTCGGCCGCGGAGATGATCGACGGGCTCCGTCGGCTGGACGACGACGAGGAGCCGGCGGCGCTGGGGCTGTACCACCTCGTCTCCCGGACCCCGGACATGTACGAACTGTACCTGAAGTCCGGCGACCGGGAGACGTTCTCGGAGATCTGCTACGAGCGAGAGGCGGAGCTACTGGGCTCGACACCCTCGGAGTTCGAGGACGTGGCCTTCGAGGACTGGCTGTCGGCGCTGAAGACGGCGAAGCTGTTGGAAGACTGGGCGTCGGAACTGGACGAAGATCGGATCACGGAGCGGTACGGCGTCGGCCCGGGGGACATCCGCGGGAAGGTGGACACCGCAGAGTGGCTGCTGGGTGCCGCAGAGGAGTTGGCGACGGAGTTGGACCTGGGCGTGTCGCTGTCCGTCCGGGAGGCGAAACGCCGGGTGGCCGACGGCGTCCGAGAGGAACTGTTGGAGCTGACTGGGATCCGTGGCGTCGGTCGCGTCCGCGCCAGGAAGCTGTACGAGGCGGGCCTGGAGACCCGAGCGGAGCTCCGGGAGGCGGACAAGTCCGCCGTGCTCGCGGCGCTGGACGGCAGACGACGGACGGCGGAGTCGATCCTGGAGAACGCCGGTCGACGCGACCCGTCGATGGAGGGTGTGTCCGAAGAGTCGGGCGGCGGGGAGCCGACGACGTTCGAGACGGCCGGGGACGACGGCGCGCCGGACACGGAGGTGTTCGGCGACGAGCCGGAGGCGTCCGAGGACGGATCGCAGGCGACGTTCGGGGACTTCGGGTGATCGACGTGGAGCGACTGACCGGAACCGAACGGATCGAGGATTTGGACGACACGCTCGCGGCCGTCGACAGGGTCGCGGACACGACGGACTGCACCGTCCAGGGGTTCGACGCCCGCTACGTCGCCGACGAGACACACCTCCGGCGCGCACTGACGCTCGCGGACCGCGCGTTCGACCGCGGGGAGAACGTCGCCCGCGACCGTGGGGTCGAGGTGTTGCTGTACGCCGCCGGCCGCCGACAGATCGACCGCGCGCTGGAGATGGGGCTCTCCGAGGGCGAGACACCGGTCGTCTACCTCGTCGCCGCCCGCGGCACCGACGAAGACGCCGACGGTTCGACCGACCGAGACGACGGCACCGCCGACGAAGACGACGGCACCGCCGAACGCGAGCACGAGGCCGTCCGTCGACTCCGCGAGCGGTCGTCGTTCACCCCCGGCGAGGTGACGCCGGACAGCGACCGACTCCGGTCGTTCTTCGACGTCTCCGACCGCGAACTCGCCGCGACGGACGGAACGCTCGCGGCGGTGGTCCACGAACGGGTCGCCCTGCTCGACGTGGAGAAGTGACACGGGAGTGAGACGCCGTCACGCGACCCCCGGGTTTCCACTGGACACGACGGCTACGGTGTGCGTCCCCCGGTGCAGTCTTGCGGTTCTGGTGGTGCCGAGCGCGAGCGCGTGTCACACGACCACTTTCACTCCGGGGTCGTGACGCCGGATCGATCAGTCGACCGAGAGGTCAGAGCCGTGGTCGTCCGGGGTGCCGTCGAGGTACTCGCGGGTGCGGGCTTCGAGTTCGTCCAGTCGTGGGAGCCCGGTGACGCCCGACAGTAAGACGGTGACGCCGAGCACGTCGCTGTTCGGGCGGGGGCGGTCGCCGGCCCGGACGGCGACGGAGCCGGTCTCGTCTTCGACGATCCCGGTGGCGCGCTCGATTCCCTCTCGGAGGATGTAGTGAGCGGGAGCGTCGACGACGACGGCTGCGCGCGCCGCGCCGGCGACGCCGTCGTCGACGAACGCCTCGGCGTGGAGCGCCTCCCGCGTGGTCGTCGTGACCAGCCGTTCGGCCGTCACGTCGTCCACCTCCGGGGTGGCGTCGCCGAACACGTTCTTGACCGTGTCCACGAGTCCGCCGCCCCCGCTCTCGTCCGTCGGGAGATCGTTCTCCGCCCGCGCCAGCGTCGCCACTCCACCACCCTGGAGGGTGTTGACCACCTCGCTCGCGTCCAGCGTCCGTTCCGGCGTCGGCGCCGACCCACTCGTCTCGCTGGCCGCGACGAGCGACCACAGCGCGGCCGCGAGGTCGCCGTCGGCCGGACCGTACGCCGTCTCGACGTCGGCGTCCGTCCGCCGCCACCGGTCGAGATCCGCGAGCAACACGTCCGTCGCCGGCTCACGCAGCGCCCGGAGCGCCCGCATCGCACGGGCAGCGTGTTCACCCGCCTCGTCTTCGGCGTCGCTCGGCAACACTCCGACGCCGTACAACGGCTGTGTGAGCGTCTCCGACAGCAGTTCCGCGACACACGGACCGATCCCGCCGCCGGTCCCGCCGGCGAGCCCGACGACCAGGAACACCGCGTCCGTCGACGCCGGAACCGCGTCCAACGCGGCGCGGAGTTCCGCCGTCGCACCGCCGGCGACCTCGACGGCCCGTTCCTGGTCGCCGTTCGTCCCGCGACCGGCCGTCTCGACCTGGCCGACCAGGGCCCGGTTCCCCTCCGGCACCGCCGACAGCGCTGCCAGGTGTTGTTCGTCCGTGTCGATTGCCACCGCGGCGTCGACCGGCGCGACGCGACTCCGCTCGGCCGTCGCCGCGAGCGCGTCGACGACCGCGCCGCCGGCGCGGCCGACGCCAACGAGCCCGACTCTCATTGCCAGAGTCGACACTCCGAGTCGGTATAACAGTTCCCCGAGAGTAGTCCCGGAAGGATTCGAACCTTCGTCGTTGCCCCCAGAAGGCAACAGGATTGGCCACTACCCCACGGGACTGCCTACACTCGCACGAAGCGGGGGCGTCGTCTTGTATCTTGCGAACCGCCCCGACGCCGTCGGCAGACTCAGGTGCCCGGGCGCCGAGTCGGCGAGCGTGACCGACGCCCCACAGACCGATCTCCGGACGATCGGCGTGCTCGGCGGCATGAGCCCCGCCTCGACGACCCACTACTACGAACGGATCGTCGCGGGGGTGAACGAGGCACGCGGCGGCCACACGAGCGCGCCGCTCGTCGTCTACAGCGTCGACTTCGGCACCGTCGCCCCGGCGATCGACGACGACCGCTGGGACGAGGCGGGCGAGTACCTCGCCGAGCGGGCGACGGCGATCGCCGACGCCGGCGCGGACGCGTTGTTCCTGGCGACTAATACGATGCACCGGGTCGCCGACCGGGTCGCCGCCGCGCCCGTCCCGTTCGTCCACATCGTCGACCCGACGGCCGAGGCGATCCGGGAGCGTGGCGTCGAGACCGTCGGCGTCCTCGGCACGGAGACGACGATGGAAGCGGACTTCTACCGCGACCGCTTCGCCGACCACGGGCTCGACACCGTCGTCCCGGGCGCCGACGACCGCGCAGCCGTCGACCGCGTGATCTTCGACGAACTCGTCCACGGCGAGGTTCGGGACGACTCCCGAGAGCTGTACCGCGAGGTCGTCGCCGACCTCCGGGCGGAGGGAGCCCAGGCCGTCGTCCTCAGCTGTACGGAGATCGAGATGCTGATCGGTCCCGACGACGTGTCGCCCCCGGTGTTCGACACCACCGCACACCACGTCGAGCGCGCCGTCGAACTGTGTCTCGGGGAGCGACCGTTGCCCGAGTGACGACACCGTGACGGAACGCGACCAGTCTGATCGCGTGTCGACTGGAGGCGAACAAACTGAACGTCTTCAGTCTGAACACGATCAGTCTGAACGCGACTAGACTGAAGACGTTCAGTCGGCAGCGACGTTCTAAGAGGTGGCTCGACGACTGTGACGACGACGTCGTGACCGCCCTGACGACGTAGCTACACGGAGACGGTGTCGCCGACCGCCGGTGCGCTGGCCGTGTAGCCGTCGTCGCGCAGTTCCGCCGCGAACTCCTGGCAGTCGTCGCCGTGGATCACGAGCAGTTCGCTGTCGGGGTAGTCGGCCAGGAACGACCGGAGCCCGTCGTGGTCGGCGTGCGCGGAGAAGTCGAACTGTCGGACCCGGGCGGACACCCGCATCGGTCGGCCGTCGAGTTCGGCACTGCCGGTCTCCAGCAGCCGCCGACCGGGGGTACCCTCCACCTGGTAGCCCGTGAGCGCGACGAAGTTCGTCGGCGTCCCCCGAATCGCCGGGACGTACGTCATCGCCGGGCCACCAGACAGCATCCCGCTGGTGGTGACGATCGTCGTCGGTTGGTCGGCGATCCGGCGACGCTGGCCGTCGCGCCCGGTCACCTCGCGGGCGTGGCCGGCCGCCCGGTCCAACGCGTCCGAGTCCCGGACGTAGTCGGGGTACTGCCGGAACGTGCGCGTCACCTCCGTCCCCATGCCGTCGACGTAACACGGGAGGTCGGCGTCCGCACAGAGCAACAACATCTCCTGTGTCCGACCGATGGCGAACGCCGGGACGACGGTCGTCCCGCCGCGTTGGAGCGTCTCGCGCACCGCCTCGGTGAACGCCCGTTCGACGGACGCCCGGGGGTCGTGACTGACGCCGGCGTAGGTGCTCTCCGTCACGACCACGTCGGCGTCCGGGCGGGCGGTCGTCCCGGCGACGATCCGTTGATCGTCCGTGTGGAAGTCGCCGGTGTACAGCAGTCGGGTGTCGCCGTCGTCGACGAGGACGTGCGCCGAGCCGGGAATGTGGCCGGCGTCGAACAGCGTCACCTCGTAGCCGGCCGCCTCGAACGACTCCCGGTAGCCGTGTGTCACCGACACCTCGCCGAGCCGCTTGACCGCCTCCGTGTCGAACGGACACTGCGGGCTCTGGCCGTGGAGCTTCAGCGTGTCGCGGGCGAGTCGTCGCGTCAGGTCCCGGGTCGGCGGCGTCCAGTGGATCGGCGGCCGGTCCCGGCCGGTCAACAATGCCGGTACGGCGCCGACGTGGTCGAGGTGGCCGTGCGAGACGACGACCGCGTCCGGGTCGAGCCCGCGGGCGCCGCCGACGGGGAGCCGCGGCGGCGTGTCCGTCGTCGACCCGTAGTCGAGCAGGAGACTGTCGTCGATCAACAACGCACTCCGCCCGACCTCGCGGGCGCCGCCGAGGAACCGAATCTCCAT